>CAWECN010000008.1:0-3885 GCA_963807625.1 uncultured Gammaproteobacteria bacterium | reverse complement strand
CCCCCGTATTGCTAAAGCACATAATTTAAAAACCATGGTCGGTGTTTGCTTGAGTGAAGACAAGGCCAAAAATGAAATCGAACTCGATAATGGAATTGACATTGCTCGCCATGGATATGCCGATATTCTTGCGGTAGGTAACGAGGTATTGCTTCGAGGGGAATTAACCGAGCAGGAAATAATCGATTATATATCCCGTGCAAAGCAGGCAGTACCCGGCTTGAATGTTAGTTATGTTGATGCTTATTTTCTGTTTGAAGACCATCCTGCATTAGCGGACGCCTGCGATATTTTACTGGTTAACTGCT
This sequence comes from uncultured Gammaproteobacteria bacterium, assembly GCA_963807625.1. Taxonomy (GTDB): domain Bacteria; phylum Pseudomonadota; class Gammaproteobacteria; order SZUA-229; family SZUA-229. Next base: position 3,577 of record CAWECN010000008.1, on the reverse strand, counting down.
ACCCGTTCTGGGAAGAATGCCCTGCTGATTACGCTCTGCTCTACATGAAAGACATGTATCATCGTGCGCTTATAGCCGCAAATGGTAAAAAAGTCATTATCAGCGAAACAGGCTGGCCCAGCTTCCGGTGCTGCTTCTGGTGCAGCTGTGCCTTCTTATGAAAACGCTATGCAATATTTTATTAATACATATGTCGTGGGCAGAGCAGGAAGATATAGAGATATTTTATTTCTCATCTTTTGATGAAGCCTGGAAAACCGGTGATGAAGGTGATGTCGGTGCCTACTGGGGATTGTGGGATAAGGATGGCAGCTTTAAATACGCTTAAACTTTGGGTGAGATAAACGATGAAGAATAATAAAACATTAGAATTAGGCTTCGAACATGCTATTTGTTATTCCGGCTACAGAGAAGGACAATCTCCGGTTGATGGTGTCTTTCCTTCTTATCAGGAGATCCATGAAGATCTAAATATCCTTAAAGATAACTGGAAGTTGCTCAGGCTTTACGATTGTAGCTGGCATGCTGAATTTGTACTCGAAGTTATTAGTAATGAATCGTTAGATCTTAAAGTGATGCTTGGTGCTGATATGTTGGCCGAGCAGAGTAACTATAACTGTCCCTGGGGAGCTATCTATGACGAGAGTATACTTATTGCAAACAGGCGCGAAAACAGTCTTGAAGTAGACAGGCTGATCAGGTTAGCGAATCAATACCCGGATATTGTCTCTTCAGTATCTGTTGGTAATGAGGCAACTGTTGACTGGAGTGACCATCTGGTACTGGTCGATAAGTTGATCAGTTATGTTCGCAGGATAAAGGCAGCTGTGGACCAACCGGTCACTTTTTGTGAAAACTATGTGCCATGGACTAAAAAACTGGAACCTCTGGCTGCGGAACTGGACTTTATTTCATTACATACTTATCCAGTATGGGAATACCAGACAATTGATGGCGCCCTTGAATATACCAGGCAAAATTATTACAGCGTTGCAGATCATTACCCTGACAAACCAGTGGTGATAACCGAAGCGGGCTGGACGACCTGCTCAAACGGCCGTGGCATACCTCCCTGGAATGCTTCACAGGAGTTCCAGGCTACGTACTATCGTGAGCTGTTGGATTGGTGTAAGGATGCCAATATCCTTGCTTTTGTTTTTGAAGCTTTTGATGAGCCCTGGAAAGGGTCGCCTGATCCGCATGAGCCGGAAAAACACTGGGGTATTTTTACCGTAGATCGAAAACCAAAGCTGGTGATGCAGGATATTTTTGCACACCTGTAAACGCTAAATCGAATAATCGCCAGAGTGGAAAATGTAAACAGCAAACTAAGTTTCTACGAGAAATTCAATTATGGCCTGGGCGATGCAGCCTCCAACCTTTTTTTCCAGTTTTTCGCCATTTTCATCATTTACTATTACACGGATGTTTACGGACTGAGCCCGGCTGCGGTGACAACCATGCTGTTAACGGTAAAGCTATGGGACTGGCTTTCGGACCCAATCATGGGCATCATCGCCGATCGAACCAACACGCGCTGGGGTAAGTTTCGACCTTACCTGTTGTGGATGGCGGTTCCGTACGGTGTATTTGGATACCTGATGTTCATTAACCCCGATTTAGGGGATGCAGGCAAACTCATTTTTGCCTATGTTACTTACATTTTGATGATGACAGCCTACACGGCGATAAATGTTCCCTACGGTGCGTTAATGGGGGTGATGACGACTTCATCCAGCGAACGATTGACTCTGGGAACGTTCCGCTTCGTAGGCGCTTTCGGCGCGGCTATTGTGCTTGGCATGTCTGTGCGGCCACTGGTCAGGTTATTAGGAGGCGAGAATGAGATGCTTGGTTTCCAGTATACGATGGCAATTTTTGCGGTGTTGTCAGTCTTGCTGTTCTTGCAGACATTTCGAGGCACCCGGGAACGGGTATCCCCGCCGCCGAACCAGGATAGCCATATCGGTAAAGACCTGATAACCCTGTTTAAGAATAAAGCCTGGCTAGTGATGGTGGTCGCCGGGATTTTTACTCTGGCAAGTGTTGCGATTCGTGGTGGTGCGACTGTGTATTTCTTCAAGTACTACATGCTTGATGACAACACCGCTTTCATCTGGATCTGGGATCGAACAAGCTTCTTTATTACAACAGGCGCTATCGTATTTGTCATCGGTGTCATCGCGGGACGATTCCTCAGCAATATCTATGACAAGCGTTTCTTGATGCTGTTTTTGACGCTTACCAATGCAATCATAATGGGCTTGATGTTTTATATTCCAAACGATGATTATTGGACAATGCTGATGGTAAATGCACTGGCGTCCTTGCTGGCAGGGCCGACCCCGGCCCTGGTTTGGGCGATGTATGGTGACGTTGCCGATTTTGGCGAGTGGAAATACAAGCGACGAACTACAGCACTTGTGTTCTCAGCGGCGCAATTTGCCCAGAAGCTTGGCTTGACTATTGGGGGAGTTTTGCCCACGGCTGTCCTGACCTATGTTGGCTACGAAGCCAATATGGCACAATCGGAAACAGCCCTGATGGGTATCCGCTTTATCTTTACATGGCTGCCGGCCATCTTCGCGTTTATCGCTGGTCTTGCGTTTATTTATTATCCCCTGAGAGATTCCCAGCTTGTTCAGATCGAAAAGGACCTGGTGGATCGCCGGATCGCCATCGCGACAGCGATAAATTGACGTTTACTTAAATGTCACTGAGCGAACCTCATATGCTCTTCGATATGACTAAATATTACTTGATTAACCATAAAGCATGCCGCACGTTCGAAAGAATGACATGTTAATGTGTAAAGCTCACCCGGACTTCATCAGTTCCACTATGACATTCATCACGTTGAAACCGGGAAAATTACTTTAAGCCACCAAGGTATACAGATCATGCACGAATCAAACCCACGGCGTTTCGTCAGCCTGCTGACCCGAAAGACGCTTGCGCTTGTCATGGCGGGCGGTCGTGGCTCAAGGCTGCATGAGCTGACCAGCTGGCGAGCCAAGCCCGCGGTTTTTTTCGGCGGCAAGTTCCGCATTATTGATTTTGCCCTGTCGAATGCAGTCAATTCGGGTATCCGCCGTATCGGTGTTCTGACCCAGTACAAAGCGCATTCACTTGTCAGGCACATATCCGAAGGTTGGGGCGGATTCAAGCGCGAACTACAGGAGTTTGTCGAAGTGCTTCCAGCCTCGCAGCGTATCGACACTGAATGGTACCAGGGTACCGCTGACGCGGTGTATCAGAACCTGGATATCATCAATACGCATAATCCCGAATACGTGCTGATTCTCTCGGGCGATCATGTGTACAAAATGGATTATGGCCCCATGCTGGCCTTCCATAGCGAAAAACAGGCCGACCTGACGATTTCCTGTATTGAGGTTCCAGTCAGTGAAGCTGCTAACAATTTTGGCGTCATTGAGATCGACGCGAATAACCGTGTCATCGGTTTCGTGGAGAAACCCGCTGTGCCCAAATCCATACCTGGTCAGTCTGATATGTGCCTGGCCGCGATGGGTAATTATGTATTCAGCACAGATTTCCTTCGTGATCAGTTAATTAT
>CAWECN010000007.1:0-10308 GCA_963807625.1 uncultured Gammaproteobacteria bacterium | reverse complement strand
ACCTCCCTGCGATGAGATGCAGGAGGGTGCTTTTGGCCACTGCCGCTCTCGCCAAGCAGGGCGGCAGAGCAGCCGTAGTCGAGCTTGAAGTCGATACCTTCGAGGACGCGGATATCGCCGTCGGGCTGATGGAACGTCTTGGACAGTCGGATCAGTTGCAGCATGATGACTCCAGGGTCTATCTCGTTATATGCCGGTGTACACTCATCATAATCGGGTGTCTTGAAGAAAGACAAGTTTCAGCATACTGCGTTCACGACGCTTAGTATATCGACAAAATAATGTATGACGAGCATCCGGTCAGGCTGATTGACAGTAAGAACCACAACCACATCGAGCACCGCATTGCTGCGTCGCAGCGCGCGAAGCGAGCGTGTTTAGGCGCTTATAGTAGGACCGTTCCATTAATTATTGATTTACCTTTCAATCAAATAAGTGGAACATGCTTCTGCTGGTTACGAATATTGACGCGCCAAACATACCATGTTCATAACAAGACGTTCGAGCCAGCAGAAGTCACTCTGTTTCAAAACGCATACTCAGGGACTGTCGTCGTACCGACTATCTATAAGACCTGCGAGAAACGAGTTTTAAGCATATTCCAAAACATACTTTACTCCTTGGAGGTGTCAGATGAAAGAGCCAACCATCGATGATTTTGCAGCACTAATTGGTATTGACTGGGCCGATAAAAAACACGATATCTGTGAAATGCCTGTAGCTACCAACGATTATCAATTTTCCGTTATTTCCAGTAAACCTCAGGCATTGCATGACTGGGCCTTGTCTTTAAAACAGCGCTATCCTGACAAGCCTGTCGCTATTGCCTGTGAGTTAAAAAAAGGCCCGCTGATTTATGCATTAAGCCGATATAAGCATATCACTATTTTTCCTATCAATCCTTCTACCGTAGCAAAATATCGTAAGGCATTCACACAAAGTGGTGCTAAAAATGATCCCAGTGATGCGTTTATACAAACAGAAATACTCACGCTCCACATGGATAAATTAACCCCTATTCAACCAGAATCCGCTGATGTAAGAGCCCTGGCTCAATTGGTTGAATACCGACGTAAGATCGTTCAGGATCGAGTGGATTTATCCAATTGCATCACTGCCACGCTTAAGAATTATTACCCGCAAGTACTTGATTGGTTTAAAGAAAAAGACACGATTATTTTTTGTGATTTTGTTGCCAGGTGGCCTTCATTACCTGAGATACAGAAAGTTAGAAAACAAACCTTAATGAACTTTTTTAATCAACATAATTCACGTTACCCGGCAATCAATGAAAAACGCTTCACCGACATCAAAGCAGCCTGTGCATTAACCAATGATCCGGGTGTCATTGAACCTAACAGGATCTTGATTGAAGTATTGATCCCTCAACTCAAGCTACTCATTGAAGCCATTGAACGATTCGATATGGAAATAAAAAAATATTACAAAGGTCAGGATGATCGCTTTATCTTTGATAGTTTTCCAGGTGCAGGCGTTCAGTTAGCACCGCGTATTTTTGTCGCCTTTGGCTCCAACAGGGAACGCTATAGTACCGCTGCAGATTTGCAAAAGTACGCTGGTGTCGCACCGGTGATAGAACAAAGCGGCAAAAAGAAGTGGACCCATTGGCGATACAGTTGCCCGACTTTTCTAAGGCAAACCTTTGTCGAATGGGCTGGCCTGTCAATACGTTATTCATTTTGGGCAAAAGCGTATTACGAACAACAAATCAGTAAAGGTAAACCACATAACACAGTGATTAGAGCATTGGCTTTTAAATGGATAAGAATCGCTTTTAGGTGCTGGAAAACAAACACACCCTATGATGAATCAACCTATCTCAAAGCACTGAAAAAACGAGGTTCACCACTTTTAAAATTTGCGGCAGAAAGCTGATTTTTTACTTGCTGTCCACCTCAGGGCGTGTTGTAATGTTGTATTTTTCAGTAAAGCCTTTGATTAACTTGTTTTTGTGTTCGTAAATTCGACGTTCCAGATTGTTGGTTACGCCTATGTACATGACTTTGTTGCTCCAGTTGGTTAATAGGTAAACGTAGTATGTTTTGTCCATTTTTTTAAAGTCCTTTTTTGTTGTTTAGAGTCTAAGATCTCTCCCGTTGGTCGAGATGAAAATTCCAGGGTCTAAGATCTCTCCCGTTGGTCGAGATGACAATTTCAGGGTTTAAGATCTCTCCCGTTGGTCGAGATGACAGTTCCAGGGTTTAAGATCTCTCCCTTTGGTCGAGATGACAGTTTCAGGGTCTAAGATCTCTCCCGTTGGTCGAGATGACAATTTCAGGGTTTAAGATCTCTCCCGTTGGTCGAGATGACAGTTCCAGGGTTTAAGATCTCTCCCGTTGGTCGAGATGACAGTTCCAGGGTTTAAGATCTCTCTCTTTGGTCGAGATGACAGTTTCAGGGTCTAAGATCTCTCCCGTTGGTCGAGATGAAAGTTTCAGGGTCTAAGATCTCTCCCGTTGGTCGAGATGACAGTTTCAGGGTTTAAGATCTCTCCCGTTGGTCGAGATGACAGTTCCAGGGTTTAAGACCTCGCGCAATAAACAGCCTGTCATCTCGAACGCTTGTTGTGAGAGATCTTAAACACCTAATATTTCCGCAGCTGCCCGATCAACACTCCCTGGATCCTCACCCGGCTAGCTTCATACACCATCTCTTCCAACTCTTTGTTAGCCGGGATTAATTTGATATAACGGCCTTTATGGCTGCGTTTAAACTTTTTCAAGGTAACTTCTGCTTCGTCGATCAGTGCGACGACGATATCGCCATCGTTGGCGGTCTCTCTAAATTCGATGATGACGGTATCACCATCCATGATGCCGGCTTCGATCATGGAGTCACCCTGAACACGTATCGCAAAATTATTGTGGCCAAAAAAATCCTGTAGATCGATCTGGTCTTCACCGGGAATGGCTTCGATGGGTTTGCCGGCAGCAATTTTCCCGAGCAGCGGTAACACCGACTCGCTGCGCTGTGTGTTGGGTTTCAGTAGCCGGATGCCGCGATGTTTGCGTTTATCCTGGGCAATATAGTGGTGATCGATCAGCGCCTGCACATAGCGGTGTGCAACGCCGCGAGAGCGAATGCCGATACCGTCTGCGATCTCCTGCAGCTTGGGTGGTACGGTGTGTATCGCGATGTAGCGCTCGATAAAATCCAGGGTAAGTCTCTGTTTATCGGTGAGCTGTTGTGTCGTTGTCATTATGTTCTCAAAACGTTCTCATTAAAGGATAGTTTAAGTGGAGTGCTGATATTGAATCAAGTGTTATTTTTGCTTTTATTGTCTGTTTGTTTGTCATGTGACTATAATTTAAGAATTAATAGAGGTGCCCTTAGGGTTAGCAACTAAGGGTTAGCCACCGAAGAGAAAAAAGGACTCCTATGCAGGCAGTTAATTACGCAGCACGGACTAATGTTGGAAAAGTAAGAAATCATAATGAAGACAGTTACCGGGTAAATACGGATCTGTCTTTATATGTCATTGCCGATGGCATGGGTGGCCACGCCAGTGGTGAGGTTGCCAGTGAGATTGCAGTAAATACCATCGAGCAGCAGGTCGCGCAGGGAGATAGCCTCGAGCAGGCTATCGAAAAGGCGCACCTGGCTATTGTTAAGGGAGTTGAAACGGGGGCAGGGAAACCGGGCATGGGTACAACGGTGGTCGCGCTCCAGCTGCATGGTGATGAATATACGTTGGCGTGGATGGGTGACAGCCGGGCTTATCTGTGGGATCAGGGTTTGTCGCAGATCAGCAAAGATCACTCGCTGGTGCAGATGCTGATCGATACCGGCCAGATCAGTAAAGCTGAAGCGCGTGTGCATCCACGGAAAAATATTATCTACCAGAATCTGGGTGCCGCCAAAATTGATGATCTTCAGGTTTCAGTAGAAAATGGCATGCTGTATCAGAATCAGAAAATCATTTTATGCAGTGATGGTCTGTCTGATGAGGTTGACGATAAGCAGATTGCCGGACTTGTTGTGCGTGCAGATAATGATGAGGAACTTGTTGAAGAACTTGTCGCTGCTGCCAACGAAAATGGTGGTAGAGATAATATATCGGTAATCGTAATCTCTGCAGCCAAAGACGCGCGGGTAAAACCGGTAGATGATTCGTTACAGGATGAAATGAATCACGATACCCTGGTGTCAGACGAGTAGAGAACTACTGTTTTTGTAAGACGCTAAAGTAGATGTTGCTGCTGTTTCCCTGCTCATGACTCGTTCCCAGGCTGATAAAACCTTCACCGATCAATGGCAGTTCTTCACGCCGGATGAAAACATCATCCTGATTTTTTAATTTTACATAAGTACCGTTAGTGCTGTGATCGATCAGCACAAACTTGCCACGGCGAAACTCCAGCTTGACGTGTGAACGGGAAGCAAACTTTGTGTCGATGGTCAGATCACAGCTATCGTCGCGGCCGATACTGATCGCCGAGTTGATGTCGTTATCCGTATAAAAACGTTCCTCGCCATTACATCTTAAAACGATGGATACGTTTGCCTGTGAGATCAGCGGGATATGTTGTGCGCTGGCAAAGGTGGTGACATTGTTTTCTTCCCAGAGGATCTGATAGATTTTTATCTCTTCATCGATGCCTTTGACGCGGGCTTTATCAAATAAACGCGTTTTAGATCGGGCATTGCTGCCCAGTTGCTGAATAAAGCTTTCGCTGGTGATGCTCTGATTGGCTTTAGCGATAGCGGCCATACGTGCGGCGATGTTGACGGTGTCACCAAAGATATCATTATCTTTTTCGATGATGTTGCCATAGTGTAATCCGATACGGATATCGAGCGGCGCTGAATCATCGCTGGTCACTTTTTTTACATGCATCTCAGTAGCGGCAAGTGCTGCATCTTCGGCACTCGCAAACCGGCACATGATCTCGTCACCGATCTTTTTTATCACCTGACCATTATTGTACGAGGTGATGTCGCACATTATCGCCAGCCGTGTGGAGATAAGGTATTCCGCCTTGTCATCGCCCAGCTGCTTATACAGTCGAGCACTGCCGGCGATATCGGCGAACATTATTGCGCATGGATTGTTGCTGGGGTTATTGGTGGGTGTTGCCATTAAATAACTCTAGCATTTTTATAAAATATTGATAATGAATCGCGATTTTTCTGTGAATAAGACAAGTCCATAAACATGGAGACCCATAAATTAGATGGTTCTTATCTTATTGATTTAATGATTAATTATTGAATTTAAGCGCTGGGTAAATTAATGGGTGTCTATGATTTTTTAAAACCAGAATAGTTAATAATGAATGATTCTCATTTGTCACTGACCCCTTTTTCGGTATCCCATCTGTCAACATTTTTGTTTTGCGATGTCATGGTTATGATGCGAAGACTGTAACTCACGTGCCTGTTGTTTCATCAGTTCGATAATCGCATAGACACCGACGTGGCGGTTAGGCGAGAGATTTTCGTCCAGTTGCAGGCGGGTAAAGATCTCGTCGACATCAAGCTTTTCGATAGCTTCCGGCTCCTTGCCGGAGACTAACTGGATCAATACAGCCAGTACTCCCCTGATGATACTGGTATCGCAGTCGCCATGGTACTGGATCAGTGCTGCGTCCTGCTCATCGGTATAGGCACTTACCCATACCTGGCTCATGCAGCCCTTGACTTTATTTTTATCGGTCTTGAGCGATTCGGGCATGACCGGCAATTTTTCACCCAGCTCGGTCAGATACTGGTAGCGCTGTTCCCAGTCACCGAGCAGCTCAAAGGTATCGACAATGTCATCTAAAGTGGTCATTAATATTTTCTGTTTCCGGTTACACGGTGAATGACTCGCCACAACCGCACATGTTTTTGACATTGGGGTTGCGGAACTCAAAGCCCTGGTCGAGTGTGTTGTGTTTGACAAAGTCGATCTCGATACCATCGATGAGTGCCAGGCTTTGTTTATCGACGATAACGGTTGCGCCGTGGTTCTCGAACACCACGTCGTCATCCGTGATGTCATCGGCGTAATCGACCACGTAGGCATATCCGCTGCAACCGGCAGCCTTTGTACTGAGTCGCAGCCCGGCACCATGGCCGCGTTTATGCAGCATAGTCCTGATATGTTCAGCTGCCTTTTCAGTTAATTCAATAGCCATTTTATAATCCTCAATTGTTATAATAAGCCCAGTGCCAGTTTTGCTTCGTCGCTCATGTTTTCCTGGCTCCACGGCGGATCCCATACCAGCTCGACGTGGGCGTCTTTCACACCTTCGACGGCCTTGATGGTGCATTCTACCTGGCCCGGCAAACTGCCCGCCACCGGACAGGCCGCTGCGGTTAATGTCATGTCGACATGTACCTCGTTCTGCGGGTTGATCTGTATGTCGTAGATCAACCCCAGGTCATAGATATTCACCGATATTTCCGGGTCATATATCGTCCGTATCGCGGCGATGATGCGCTGCTCTAATGTAGCCTCTTCGTCCAGCGTTGTCGCTTGATTGACCTTGTCCGTGCCGTGGGTAAATTTGACCGTTTTTGTCGCCATCGCACTATCCGTTACAGTCTACTGATTACTGCTGTATTCAGGGTATCGTTGAGTTTTACCATGGCATCATCGTGCAACGCGGGTATATCGATACTGTCGATGATGTTATTGGCAAAGCCAATGCAGAGCATCTTGCGTGCCGTTTCCTCATCGATACCACGCGAGCGTAAATAAAAAATCTGCTGTTGATCCAGTTCGCCGATGGTGGTGCCGTGACTGCACTTGACGTCATCGGCATATATCTCCAGCTGCGGCCTGGTATCCACCTCGGCATCGCGGGTTAACATCAGGTTGTCATTGGTAAGCTCGGCATCGCTACGCTGGGCCAGCTTGTCGACGTGGATGTAGCCGTCGAACACCGCGCGTCCCTTGCCATAGAGGATGCCTTTGAAACGTTCTCGGCTGGTGCAGCCGGGGACGGCATGATGCACTTTCAGATGAAAATCGCTCAGCTGTTTATCGCCGACCATGCACAGGCCGTTTAAATTACATACCGCGTTTTCCTGTTTGAACGCGGTGTGATACTCGGTGCGATTCCAGGCGCCGCCAAACGACAAAGTGGTACCGTGATAATAACTTTCAGCTTGCTGCGACAGGTAGACACTGCTCAGGTGGTACGCCTGCCGGCTTTCATACTGGATGCGGTAATGCTTCAACGACGCATGGCTGCCGACAACAATTTCGGATACATGGTTGTGGAAGTAGACTGTGTCAGTGTTACCGATAAAACGTTCGATCAGTGTGGCGCTGGCGCCTTCATCCAGTACCACCAGGTTGCGCGGCTGCAGCAACAGGGTGTGTTCACTGTCTGTGCCAATATAAATGATCTCGATGGGACGCTCCAGTACCACCCCGCTGTTAACATGAAGCAACACGCCATCGTTCATCAACGCGGTATTCAGTGCAGTAAACACCTGTTCGTTATGCTGCGCGGTTTGTCCGAACCAGGTTGCCAGCATGTCGGGGTCGGCAGCGAGTACATCGCGTATACTCTCCAGCTTCAGGCCGGCTGGCAGTGTCGCATCACCTGAAAGATGGGGCGCATAGCGTCCATTGAGCAACACGATGCGGTGTGTGTCGAGACCGTCGATGAAATGCTGCTGAATATCTGCCGGCTGCACATCGCTGGCGGGGGCCGTGGTTACATCCGCCGGCTCGAATTGAAGTTTTAACAGGTTCTCGACACTGGTATAACGCCAGTCCTCGAGTTTGCGGTCGAGCACCGGTAAAGCCTTGAGCGCCAGGCTGGCCTGGTCGCGGGCAGCCACTAACCAGGCGGGATAGTGCGCCGATGACGTTGCCTTCCCGGCCAGGCGCTGTTGCAACCAGTCGTGCTGTAATTCGGCAGTAATCATGCCGCTTCCTCCTCGCCCAGCCAGCCGTAGCCCTTGTCTTCGAGTTCGAGCGCCAGTTTTTTATCACCCGATCGCACGATGCGACCATCGAGTAGCACGTGTACTTTATCCGGCTGCACGAAGTCCAGCAGCCGCTGGTAGTGGGTGATAAGAATTATCGAACGTTCGGGACTGCGCAGTGCATTGATACCCCCGGCAATAATGCGCAAGGCATCGATATCCAGGCCAGAGTCGGTTTCATCCAGAATGGCGAGCCTGGGTTCGAGCAGACTCATCTGTAAAATTTCATTGCGCTTTTTCTCACCGCCGGAAAAACCTTCGTTGACGTTACGCTTGAGCAGTTTTTCATCGAGCTCAACCTGTTTTGCTTTTTCTCGGACCCGTTTCATGAACGCGACAGCATCGAGTTCTTCTTCGCCGCGTGCACGACGCACGGCATTGAGCGATGCACGCATAAATGTCATGTTATTGACACCCGGCAACTCGACCGGATACTGCATACCGAGAAAGAGACCCTGATGGGCGCGTTCTTCCGGCGCCAGGGCCAGCAGGTCAGTGCCATCGTAGCGAACCTCGCCCGCAGTCACCTGGTACCCCTCACGTCCAGCGAGTACGTTCGATAAAGTGCTTTTACCGGAACCGTTTGGTCCCATGATGGCGTGCACTTCACCTTTGCCTACTTCCAGGTCCACGCCCTGCAGGATTTTTTTATCTTCTATGGCAACGTGTAAATTTTTAATCGATAACAACATATGAGCCTCCAGTTATGGTTTAACCAACTGCGCCTTCGAGCGTCAGGTTGAGTAATTTCTGTGCTTCAACGGCAAATTCCATCGGCAGTTCCTTGAATACTTCCTTGCAAAAACCATTGACCAGCATCGACACCGCGTCTTCGTCGGACAGGCCACGCTGGCGACAGTAAAACAGCTGGTCTTCGCTGAGTTTCGAGGTGGTGGCCTCGTGTTCGACCTTTGCCGTCGGATTACGCACTTCGATATACGGAAAAGTGTGCGCACCGCACTGGTCGCCGATCAGCAGGGAATCACACTGACTGTGATTGCGCGCGTTCTCTGCACGCTTGGCCATGCGCACCAGGCCGCGATAGGTATTCTGTCCCTCACCGGCGGAGATGCCTTTTGACACAATGGTGCTTCGGGTATTACGGCCCATGTGTATCATCTTGGTGCCGGTATCGGCCTGCTGTTTGCCGCGGGTTACCGCGACGGAATAAAACTCGCCGATCGAATCATCACCGCGCAGGATACAGCTGGGGTATTTCCAGGTAATCGCAGAACCGGTCTCGACCTGGGTCCAGGAAATGTGTGAGCGATCGCCCTGGCACAGGCCACGCTTGGTGACAAAGTTATATATGCCACCACGGCCCTGCGCATCACCGGGATACCAGTTCTGTACCGTGGAATACTTGATTTGTGCATCTTCCATCGCGACCAGTTCGACCACCGCTGCGTGCAGCTGATTTTCATCGCGCATGGGTGCGGTACAGCCTTCGAGGTAACTCACGTAACTGCCTTTTTCAGCCACGATCAGGGTGCGTTCGAACTGGCCGGTGTTGGCCTCGTTGATACGGAAATAGGTCGACAGTTCCATCGGGCAGCGCACGCCTTCGGGCACGTAGACAAAAGTGCCGTCGGTGAACACTGCGGCGTTGAGCCCGGCGAAATAATTGTCGGTGTGCGGCACCACAGAACCGAGGTATTTCTGTACCAGCTCGGGGTATTCGCGCACAGCTTCCGACATGGCGCAGAAAATCACCCCCGCATCGGCGAGTTTTTTGCGAAACGTGGTGGCGACCGAAACGCTGTCGAACACGGCATCCACCGCGATACCGGCCAGCGCCATCTGCTCATCGAGCGGAATACCAAGCTTGTTGTAGGCATCGAGTAATTGCGGATCGACCTCATCCAGGCTTTTGGGTCCGTCATCTTTATTTTTCGGTGCGGAATAATAGGAAATCGCCTGAAAATCGATCTCGGGATGCTTGACGTGCGCCCAGCTCGGATCGACCATGGTCAACCAGTTACGATAGGCTTTGAGGCGGGCCTCCAGCAGCCATTCCGGTTCCGATTTCTTTGCTGAAATCATGCGGATGGTGTCTTCACTGAGGCCGGGGGCTACTGTATCCGACTCGATATCAGTGACAAAGCCGTGTTCGTAGGTCGACGCGATAAGATCATCAACGGTTTTTTGTGTCGAACGCATGAGTTTAAAAGCCTCCAGATAAATCCCGACTAAATTAGTCAGGTATTACTATGCACGCTCTGGCTTCTAATTTCAATGACACAAGATGTAGGGTTATTAATATATTTAAAAACAGTGTGATATAGACATATTTATATGTATTGTATGAGGTTGTTGTCACAAAATTAGGACTCAGAGAGCAATTGTTTCTAATATTAGAGT
>CAWECN010000006.1:0-622708 GCA_963807625.1 uncultured Gammaproteobacteria bacterium | reverse complement strand
TTCCCCCTTATGTATCAATTGCATAGAGGATTTAGGACGTAAAGCAATCACTATATGAAATGTTAAGTTAACCTGATTTTAGAGTGAGAAGTAAATTTCAGCCTTTGTTTGTAGCTATATGGTCTAAGTCCTTAATCCATGCTTCTAAAGTAATAAGCTCTTTTGCTTCAACTATCTTATTTCTGTGAAGTTCGTCATATGTGTTATAGAGGTTACTATGAAGAGAATCATTTATAGAAATAACCTTATTTGTAATATCTATGATTTTTTCACAATGTTCATACATCGGTATTTCTGATAAAAAATCTTTGAAATAATCATGTGGGTTACGTTTTTGAATTACTGTGGCATTTGTAAAACCTAATTGATAGTTATATAACCACATTATAGGTTGAGCAATAAGGCCTCTTAAAATATCTGTAAAACGGAATGTTACAAAAGTGGGTAAATACATCAATGGAAACAACTCTTTCGTAATTGCGGTATTTTGTGTATTGAATGGACTAATCGTACCTTTACCAAGAACTATTGGGCCACGCTTTTCAAAAAAAACAGGCTTATCGTTTGTTAGACGGTAAATAGCATCTACATCCGGATCTTCATCTGCCAGACCTTGCCATATACCTACTTTACAATTTTTCCTGTCTAATTCTTTTTCGAGGTTAAAGTTTTTGTTTATTAGGTATACAGGCAAGCCTCGAGGCCATATTTTTTTTTCAGTGTATAACTGATAAATATTTATAAATCCTTTTTCTTCATTGATTGTTGAATAAGAACCTTTATAGTCGGGAAACTTCCAATCATCATATGGAATATTGTCATCATCTGTATCAACTATGAATTCAGCACCATTTGCTATTGAATAGAGGTATCCCATCATTTTTCGGCAATAATGGTTATATGGTAGTACCTTGTTTAAATATGAGCCAACTTCATTTTGTTTTTCAACTGAAAGATATACGGTGTTATCACAAGACCAGTTAACCGGCGTTTTTTTGTCGCCTACTACTACTAATTGATAATCCTTTTTTTTTGAAAAAGATTTAACGGCTTCAGTAGGATTGTGAATAGATGTAATAACTATATGTTTCTTCATGATTCTGTGTTCCAGCTGGATAATTTTACAGGATGCAGATAGATATAATTTTTGGGAAAGTTTGACATTAATTCATTTAAATTTTTGCCATATTTTTTTAATTCTTTGAGTTCTTCAGTTGTCCAAAGGGCTTTTCCCTGAAGTTGTAAATTATTATCAATGACTAATTTTTCAGTAGTTAAAACTATAGCCGTTGGGATTGCTAATTCTACAAACAAATTCGTGGCAGAAAATACGCCGCAATAGTGACAGAACTTTTTTATATATTCTGCCGGAACAATTGCGATGTCGGAATAAGAGCCTACTAGTGGGTAAGACATCTCATATGATGTATTTTTCGCAGACGATTTTAATTTGGAATATAAGTATAGTAAATACGTTTTTGCTTTAGCTATTGAAGTAAATGTTTGCAATGATGGTTCTATTCGGGGGTATATTTGATCAAACTTTAAAGGGCTTATTGTAAGATTTAGTCTATTGAATTTTTTTATTGCTTCATCATATGTCGGCAACTCATTCATTACTTCTACGCCAATCATTTTAGGGGAATAGTCATAAGCTTCTTTAAGCCTACGCCAAAACACTTTTCTTTCATGTAATGTTACTAGTTCTGCTATAAACGAGGTTTTTCCATCCAGCTTGAAATGTTCACTATAATTATTTTCATTTATAACAGGGTTTAGTATTAAATCGTCTGCAATAAAAAAATAATGTGAAAATTTCTCTTTGAAATATACTTTTAATCCTTGTGCAATATAGCCTTGAAAATAATGTGAATTTTCATACACAGGAATTACGTTAGGTTTGTCCCCGTTGTAAAACGGCATTAAATGATAGATGTTGGAGAATCGCTTATTATATATCCGCTCCAATATTTCAATGTTCTTATCGTATCTATGATTATAAATTATGATTAATGCAACTTCTTCTTTCATTTTAGTCGTATAGTTTATCTGTAGGAAGGCATGTATTTGACGCAATCTTCTATATATCTTTTTCTCAATTCACATTATTTTACAGCATATCAATAGTTGCTTATCTTAATTATCTATATATTCCTAAAAAGGCACATATTCAAAAGGTTCGTATTTGCATGCCTATGATAATTTCTGTCATTGTGAATATGTAGGAACTGAGGTTTCAAATAAATCAGTACCAACTTCTTTTATGGATATTTGAGAAGTATGCGTTTGAAGTTGCCAAATTACTAATTTTTTCTTAAGTTATATCTCTAGATTTGGGTATCAATAGACATTGTTAGTTATGTATCGTCCTTTATCCGGCTTAGTATTCGTAATGGAATATTTGAACGGGACGGCTTGTTTAAGGAGTGTATCCTGGCTCCAAACCCTGTTAGAATCGTCCCCCTTATAATAATATTTGATTACTGTGAGCTGAGAGCTGATTGCTACATCTATAGTATGGTCGTTTTTTCTATATACATGGTTGGTAATCTATTAAGTATTTGATTATCAATATATAAATTGCGATGTTGAGGTCAATGGTTCAATCCTGCTTCACTCCAACAATTTACAGGTCCAAGATGAAAATCATCGTTACTGGTGGCGCAGGTTTTATCGGCTCTGCTGTCATCCGGCAGTATATTAAAGATACAAAGCATGATGTCATCAATCTTGATGCCTTGACTTATGCCGGTAATCTTGAATCGTTGAAGCTTGTCGATCAAAGTCCAAGATATTTATTTGAGCATGTGAACATATGTGATATCAATGAACTCGAGCGCGTTTTCAGTCAGTATAAGCCTGATGCTATTATGCATCTGGCGGCTGAATCGCACGTCGACCGTTCTATCGATGGTCCTGCAGAGTTTATCCAGACTAATATCGTTGGCACCTATAACCTTCTCGATGTAGCAAAAAGATATTGGGATGAGTTAACGGGTGAGAAAAAAGAGCGTTTTCGTTTTCACCATGTTTCTACCGATGAAGTGTATGGCGATCTGGGGGAGACCGGTTATTTTACTGAAGAGACTAGTTATGCACCAAGTTCCCCTTATTCGGCAAGTAAGGCATCTTCCGATCATCTGGTCAGAGCCTGGCATCGCACATTTGGTTTACCGGTCGTCATTACTAATTGTTCAAATAATTACGGCCCTTATCAGTTTCCGGAAAAGTTGATACCTCTGGTAACACTCAATGCATTAGAAGGTAAGCCTTTACCAGTTTATGGTAAAGGAAACCAGATAAGGGACTGGCTGCATGTGGATGATCATGCGCGTGCACTGAGGCTAGTGCTAGAAACAGGGAAAACCGGGGAAACATATAATATAGGCGGCCACAATGAAAAAACTAATCTTGAAGTAGTGAAAATCATATGTGGCTTGTTGGACAACCTTGTGCCTGACTCGCCATATATCCCCCATAAATCATTGATTACTTATGTGGCTGATCGTCCAGGCCATGATGTACGGTATGCAATTGATGCGGATAAGATCGCGTCAGAGTTGGGCTGGGTTCCTGATGAAACATTTGAATCAGGGATCGAAAAAACTATAAATTGGTATTTGAATAATAGTGAATGGTGCCAGCATGTGCAGGATGGTTCGTATCAACGTGAACGTTTAGGTGTTAAAACGTAGATGTTGTTTTTTCATGGTTTTTTATAAGTTCTAATAGTGTTGTTAACGTATATAAGTCAATACTTGTTCATGCGATTAGTATGAATATTATAGTTTGTACGAGTTTTTAACTGATACTGCCCAGGGTATATAAATGAAATCAAACACAAAAGTGCAACTTGCTAACATCGGGTTGATTTCAAGACCGTTAGTTGTATGGTCGTTTTTTATATTTTTTGCTGTTTATCTTTTTAATCTTCCTTATGTATTTTTCGATGGCCTCATTCATGATGATGCATTCTGGTTTTATGAAGCCACTGAAGGTGATATTTTCACAGGGGGGCGAGGAAACGTTTCGGTATTAGTGCCTTATATGGATAGTCTTTATGCCAAAGGGATGATGTATTTAGGGACAGACTTATTACGTTTTATTTACATAGGAGTTATGGCCCTTGCTTCGGTAAGTGCGTATTTTTTTTATCGCAATGTGTTATTAATCAAAGATGTCATTGCAGTACCTGCATCAGTTATTCCGAATATATTGCCATCATTAATGATCCCTCTTGGTTTTAACGCATCTTATGCAATTTGGCAGCTTGCGCCATTTTATCTCTCATTAGTCTGTTTGTATGAGTCGAGTAAGACTGAATCATTGATGCCCCGCACGCTATATTGGTCTGCTTTTCTGCTTTTCTGTATTACGTTGAATATATCTGTTGCTGGGACATTTCTCATACCGAGCGCTATCCTCATTTTTATCTTGTTTCTTGAGAAAGAAAAAATACAAAAAACCTTCATCAAGTCACTGCCTTTTCTTTTAATTGGTATATATCATCTTTATAAACACAGTAAGTATTCGCATAAAGAACCTGTTTTAAACTCGATTGACGTTATCCTGGATAGGGGTTATCAATTTATCGAGATGGCAAACTTTTTACTTATAGATGACGATCTTGGGGTTTGGGTTATTTTTGCGCTATCAGTATTAGGTTTAATTGTCATGTTTGACAATAAGCACAATGTCGCAGTTTTTGCAATCAAAACACCTAAAGCCCACAGTTTATTTGTCATCGTCTGGACTCTCTTATGGCTTGGCGCAAACAGTGTGGCATACCTGATTTTTTCGCCTTCATTTAGACCGAATGATTACGCGTATGTTTTTAATTATGGCAGTGTTTTATTAATGCTGATAGGTACGGTTTCCTGCCTGCATCTGTTGGGGCGTTATCTTCCTTTTAGAATTTTTAATGGTAGGCAAGGGGTTCTGTTTATAGTTGTTGCTGTGCTCTTTGTTGGTTCTCAGCGTATTTATGCCTACTATGATTCTGCAGAAATAAGTAAAGCAGAAAATACGTCCAATGAGTTGAGGCTGTTGTTGTCAGAACTAGAATTACCAAAGGGTTCACAGCTGATTATTCTCGGAGTAGATGTGCCGCATAAAGGTGTGGATAAAGTTAATTCTGGTTATGTTCGTTATCTGACCGGAAGAAATGATTTGCGTGCTTTAATAGGCAATGACAGGTTTCCGTTAGATCCATTTGGCACTTCAGGAAGTTGGATGAACCCAATGAAGAATCTTGATGTCGCGAAACCTGTCATCTCGTTTCGCAGGACCTCTAAAGGAATCGAGCGTGTAAAATATTTACTACAGACGACAGTTAATAATGGAGGTTTTCCACGTTTTGTATGGCACTTATATGATATCTCCAATGAGCAATATCCTCCCCTGATTGTAAAGGAGGGGAATGGTGCAGGGTCTTATGTGGAGTATATAAATAATGTTTTTGTTGGAGATGAGCCATTCGTCGCATTTTCTCCGGAGTTACCGACCGATAAGATTTTAAACGAAGAGCGGGCTTTAGCGTTAAATAAAAAAAATGAGACTTTTGAACAGCTAGTCAATTATTCAAATGTGGTTACCCTTTTTGATATCCAAGAAGTATATATAAAGGAAAAAGCGCACCTTCAGGTACTAATTCGCATCAATAAAGTACCTAAGTACAATTTTAAGCTAGGTTATAAAATTAGCGGAATAAAAGGTATTTATACATTAGATAGTACAGATTATCTTGTAAAAGGAGACTACTTAATTTTCTATCACCCCTTACAGGATACAAAAAACAAACTATTGGCTCAAAACTTGCAGTTTTATAATACCGGAGTATGGCCATATAAAGAAATATCATTAGTCGGTGAAAGTGCGGGTATGTGATTATGAATATAGTGTTTGGCTTACATCGATTGGTTAAGGGCTGGAAGCAGGATATTTTTTATGAGTAAAAATCACATTACTGTTGTTGTGCCAGTATATGCTTGCTCTGCAAGTTTGCGGGATCTTTATGATAGGTTGATTTGTTCATTATCAGACATTTCAGATAAATTTGAAATTATTTTGATTAATGATGATAGCCCGGATGATGCCTGGGAGATGATGAAAGCGCTCTCCAGTCATGATGAAAGAGTTAAGGCGATAAATCTGTCGCGCAACTTTGGCCAGCATCAAGCTATTACAGCCGGCTTGGATCACTCTAGTGGTGATTGGGTGGTTGTTATGGATTGCGATCTACAGGACCGACCTGAAGAAATAATAAAGCTATATACAAAAGCAATAGAAGGATATGATGTCGTTTTTGGAAGGAGGAGTCAGCGAAAAGATTCTTACTTCAAGAGGCTTGGTTCGAAGGTGTTTTATAAAGTATATGATTACTTCACCGAAAGTAAAACAGATAATACTATAGCAAACTTCAGTATAATCTCATCGAATGTGGTTGATAAGCTTCGATTGTTGCGAGAGCAAAATCGCACCTATCCATTGTTTGTAAACTGGCTCGGATTTAAAAAAGCGTATGTGGATATCGAGCATGCGCAAAGGTTAAGCGGGAAAAGCTCTTATACCTTGAATAAAATGATTAACCTGGCAATAGATAGCATTATTTCTCAATCAAATAAACCTTTGAAGCTGTCAATTAAATTTGGGTTTTTACTATCATTCTCATCTCTGTCATTTGCTTTATGGTTGGTGGTTCGTTACCTGGTTTATTCTGTTCCTGTTCCGGGCTGGACTAGTGTTATGGTCTCCATGTATTTTATCGGTGGTCTATTGTTCGCAAACATGGGCGTCTTAGGCTTGTATATTGGAAAAACATTTGATGAAACCAAAAACAGACCTTTATATATCATTAAAGAAAAAACTTTTTAAAGTATAAACTGACATGGCTTACTACACTGACAAAGAACTGGAGTCGATGAATTTCAGGCGACTTGGCGATAACGTCAAGATAAGTAATAAAGCGAGTATTTATAATTGCGAACTAATCGAGATAGGCAATAATTCTCGCATAGATGATTTCTGTGTTATTTCAGGAAGAGTAAGCATTGGAAAAAATGTACACATTGCACCATTCTGCCTTCTGGCTGGAGGAGAAGAGGGTATCGTGTTGAGAGATTTTGCAGGTCTGGCTTATCAGGTGCAGGTTTTTACACAATCAGATGACTATAGCGGCGCCACGATGACGAATCCAACCGTACCTACAGAATATAAGGCTGAATCCAAGAAAAAAGTTGAGTTAGGCAGGCATGTGATCGTTGGTGCCGGTTCGATGATAATGCCTGGTGTCATAGTCGCGGAAGGTACAGCTGTCGGTGCTATGTCACTGGTAAGGAAAAGCACTGAGGCCTGGAGTATTTATTTGGGTAACCCTGCCGTTAAGCTGAAAAGTAGAAGTCGAAAATTGTTAGAGTTAGAAAAACAATATTTAAATAAGTGAATCAATAGTTATGGGGTACTTTTATATTTTTGGTACGATATTCTTCACGGTTTATGGGCAAATAGTTTTAAAATGGCGCATAAACGACGTGGGGTCCTTGCCTGATGGTCTTACTGAAAAGATCTTATTCTTAATTCAGCTGCTATTTGATCCGTGGATATTTAGCGGTTTTGCGTCTGCCTTCATTGCATCATTTTTCTGGATGGCAACTATGACGAAATTTGAGATCAGTTATGCATATCCGTTTATGAGCAGCGCCTTTGTACTCGTATTTCTTTTGTCAGTTTTTCTGTTTCAGGAACAGATCACGATACATAAAATCATAGGGTTGATTTTAATCGTTGCAGGAATTGTGATAACAAGCAGGAGTATTTAATGATTCCATTCAATCGGCCATATATGACTGGTAAGGAGCTCGGGTATATTTCCGAGGCGCATGCAAAGGGGCATTTGGCTGGTGACGGCTCGTTTACCAAGTATTGTCATAAATGGCTTGAAGATTTGACTGGTTGTGATAAAGCGTTATTGACCCATTCTTGTACTGCAGCATTAGAAATGGCTGCAATACTTGCAGATATTCAGCCGGGTGATGAAGTAATAATGCCATCTTATACCTTCGTCTCTACTGCGAACGCTTTTGTATTGCGTGGTGGTGTCCCCGTGTTTATAGATATTAGGCCAGATACGCTAAATCTTGATGAGACAAAAGTAGAGGCAGCCATAACAGCAAAAACCAAAGCGATTGTTCCGGTGCATTATGCAGGTGTTGGATGTGAAATGGATGCCATCATGAGTATTGCTAATAAATATGATTTATATGTGATCGAAGATGCAGCTCAAGGGATTATGTCTACATATAAAGGCCTGCAGCTAGGATCTATAGGTAATCTGGGATGCTTTAGCTTTCATGAAACGAAAAATGTCATTTCTGGTGAAGGCGGTGCTTTATTGGTGAATGACGCAGGTCTGTCATTACAGGCTGAAGTTATTAGGGAGAAGGGCACTGATCGCAGTCAATTCTTTCGTGGTGAAGTTGATAAATACACATGGCAGAAAGTCGGTTCATCATTTTTACCTGGCGAGTTAATCGCGGCTTTTTTGTGGGCTCAGCTTGAGCAGGCAGAGCGCATAACAAAAATACGTCTGGCTAGTTGGGAGTATTACAATACATTACTTGAACCTCTCGAGTCTCAAGGTTTGCTGTCCAGGCCGATTATACCTGCTAATTGCCAGCATAATGCGCATATGTACTATGTGATCCTGAATGCTGAAATTAATAGACAGACTGTATTGGACAAACTCAAAAAAAATGGCGTCATGTCGGTTTTTCATTATGTGCCCCTGCATTCATCGCCGGCGGGTCAGTCATATGGCCGCGTGCATGGTTCACTTGATGTTACTAATGAAAAATCTGAGCAACTGATTCGGCTACCGCTTTGGGTTGGTTTAACAGAAAAGCAACAGGAATACGTCGTATCTGTCCTTAGTGAAGCAATTGGTGGCTGATCTCTGTCAATGTATAATGCCAAGTAGGTATATCTAAACATGCATAAAGTGTCTTATTTTAATAAACAAATTGTATCGCTTAAAAAATGAAGGGAATAATCCTCGCCGGGGGCTCCGGTACTCGACTTTATCCGATCACTCAAGGTGTAAGCAAACAGCTGACACCAATTTATGACAAGCCGATGATTTATTATCCTTTGTCGGTATTGATGCTATCTGGCATAACTGAAGTGTTAATAATTTCTACACCGCAAGACTTACCGCAATTTAAAGCGTTATTAGGCGATGGGAAAAGCATTGGCATGTCATTTTCCTATGTAGAGCAACCATCTCCCGATGGCTTGGCCCAGGCATTTATTTTAGGTGAAGAGTTTATCGGTGATGATAATGTTTGCCTGGTATTGGGAGATAATATTTTTTATGGCCATGGCTTAACAAAAATGTTGGCTAGTTCGATTGCAAATGTTGAAGACGAGGATAAAGCAACTGTTTTTGGATATTATGTGAAAGATCCTGAACGTTATGGAGTGGTTGAGTTTGATGCAGAAGGTAATGTTTTAAGTATTGAGGAAAAGCCGGGAAATCCAAAAAGTCATTATGCAGTTGTCGGCCTGTATTTTTATCCTAATACTGTGATTGAAATTGCGAAGAAAATAAGGCCTTCCGCACGTGGTGAGCTGGAAATTACCACGGTAAATCAAACCTTTCTTGCGGCAGGTAATTTGAAAGTCGAGCTAATGGGGCGTGGTTATGCATGGCTCGATACCGGTACACACGAAAGTTTGCTAGAAGCATCAAACTACATACAGACAATAGAAAATCGCCAGGGTTTGAAAGTAGCATGTATTGAGGAGATTGCATTTGAGATGGGTTATATCAGTAAAGAAAAATTAATTCAATTGGCTCAGCCATTGAAAAAAAATCAGTATGGACAATATTTACTCCGCCGTGCAAATGAAGAAGTTTTGACTGGATGAAAGCTTTTTCTACGAATATTCCTGACCTTTTAATCCTCGAGCCAGAGATCTATGGTGATGAGCGAGGGTTCTTTTTTGAGAGTTTCAATAAAAAGAAATTTGAACGAGCTACTGGCGTTACTGCTGAGTTTGTACAGGACAATCACTCTAAATCTTCTAAGGGTGTTCTACGCGGCCTTCATTATCAGATAAAGCAGCCACAGGGAAAGCTGGTACGCGTAATTAGCGGTGAGGTTTTTGATATTGCAGTGGATATTCGAAAATCTTCCGAAACATTTGGACTTTGGATTGGAACTTTACTTACGGCAGATAATAAGCGTCAATTATGGGTTCCAGAAGGCTTCGCGCACGGATTTGTCGTATTGTCTGAATCTGCAGAGTTTTTATATAAAACCACTGATTATTATGCACCTGAATACGAGCGCTGTATTCGCTGGGATGATGCGGATCTTGCTATAGACTGGAAATATAGCTCAAGTCCCCTGGTCTCGGCCAAAGATGCTTCAGGGGCATCGTTAAATGAAGCTGATCTGTTCGAATGAGGATTTTATTATTTGGTAAGAATGGACAGGTTGGATGGGAGCTTAATCGTTCACTGCAGCCGCTAGGTGATGTGGTAGCGCTTGGTAGAGAAGACGCGGATTTCTCTAAGCCTGATATGCTTCGAGAAATTATTCGGGTTATCGTGCCTGATGTGATAGTTAATGCTGCTGCATATACGGCGGTTGAAAAAGCTGAAGAGGAGGAGGAATTGGCGTTATTAATTAATGCTGAATCCCCGAAAGCACTCGCAGAAGAAGCCTTGAAAATAAATGCCTTGCTAGTGCATTATTCTACAGACTATGTATTTGACGGCACAAAAGATCGCCCATACACAGAATCTGATATGCCCGCTCCCATTAATGCATACGGTAGAACAAAACTTGCTGGTGAAGCAGCAATTCGTGATTCAGGCTGTAATCATTTGATTTTTCGAACATCGTGGGTGTATGCCTCGAGAGGAAATAACTTTTTATTAACGATATTAAGACTTGCGCAAGAAAGAGATGAACTGAGTATAATTTCTGATCAGCTTGGATCTCCCACTTCAGCGAGATTGATAGCAGAATCTACACTAATATGTATGCGGCATGTTGTTACACAAAAAACACAAGGTGATTTTACTTCAGCCATGTACCATCTTACAGCTTCTGATAAAATATCCTGGAATGGCTTTGCTGAGTTGGCTATTACAAAGGCGAAAGAGAGTCCAGTTTTTCATATAAAAACTACTTCAATAAAGCAAGTTTCAACGGCTGAATACAATGCGCTGGCAAACAGGCCCCTGAACTCATGTTTGTCCACTGATAAGATGCTGGATGAATTTGGGATTGTGCTGCCTAGTTGGGAAACTGGTTTACAATTATGTATGGATGAGTTGTATCCCGTCGAACGGTAATGATCGATTATGTTTCTTAAAAAGCAATATTTATTGTTAACCTTGCAAAAGTCAATTTCTGACCTGGTTGCTGAAGCTCGTCAAGGATATATTGGTATTCTATGGTGGGTTATTGAGCCTGTGCTTTATCTTTCAGTTTTTTATTTTATATTTGTGGTCGTATTTAATAGGGGCGGAAGGGACGATGTCGCATTCCTTTTGATAGGTCTGGTTATATGGAAGTGGTTTGGCTCATCAATCCCTAAATGTTCAAATAGTATTTCGGCTAATGTTGGACTAATCAGGCAAATATACATACCAAAGGTGGTTTTACCAGGCATAACCGTTCTTACTACAACGTTTAAGTTTTCAATTGTATTCCTTTTGCTAGTCACTTTTTTATTAGCGCTCGGGTATGATGTCAATATAACGTGGCTTTCTTTACCTGTTCTTGTACTTGTTCAGTTTGCAGTAATTCTTTCCATCGGTAGCATACTTGCTGCGATGCTTCCTTTTTTTCCTGATCTTAAATTCATAATTGATAATGCCATGTTGTTATTGTTTTTTTTATCAGGCGTGTTTTTTGATTTCAGTGCAGTTTCACCTGAAGTGAAGAATATCCTTTATTTAAACCCCATGTTAGGAATGATCGAAAGTTATCGTGCTGTACTGGTTTATGGGCATTGGCCAGATTGGGGGTTGGTCGGTTATATATTTGTTGGCTCTCTGGTTTGTCTGGCTATTGCCTGGTATCTTCTGAATCGCTTTGATCGCGTTTACCCTAAAATAATTTAACAACTTGCGGAAGACTCAATTGAATCAGTTAGCAATTAGTGTTGAAAATGTTGGTGTTGCATACAGGCGAAAGAGTGGCTTTTTTCGACAAGAAAAGTTTTGGGCAATAAAAGACGTTTCCTTCAAGGTTTATCATGGGGAAACTTTAGGGGTTATTGGGCGTAATGGTACTGGCAAGAGCAGCCTGCTACGTGTTTTGGCAGGTATCGTTAATCCGGACAGTGGTAAAGTTATTAATCATGGTGTGACAGCCTCTTTGCTCTCTTTGCAGGTTGGATTTGTGAACCATTTAACTGGCAGAGAAAATGCGATATTAAGTGGAATGATGCTAGGTTTATCTAAAGATGACGTTCTTAAATGCATGGATGATATTCGGGAGTATTCTGATATTGGAGACTTTTTCGATCAACCTGTTAGCAGTTATTCATCAGGGATGCGTGCCCGACTTGGTTTCTCTATAGCAATATACGTCAATCCAGATGTGATTTTACTTGATGAGGTTTTAGGGGTTGGCGACATCGAATTTAGAGATAAATCGTGTGCAACAATAAAAAGTATCATGAAGTCCGATAAAACGGTTATTTTAGTGTCCCATAA
This sequence comes from uncultured Gammaproteobacteria bacterium, assembly GCA_963807625.1. Classification (GTDB taxonomy): domain Bacteria; phylum Pseudomonadota; class Gammaproteobacteria; order SZUA-229; family SZUA-229. The sequence continues at coordinate 609,975 of CAWECN010000006.1, read as the reverse complement.
TAGTGATATGATTAGGCGGCTCTGCGACAGGGTTGTTTGGATCGAGGATATGAAAACCAAGATGGAAGGGGATCCTAATACGGTTGTCTGGAGCTATGAGGAAAGTACAAAGGCACGGCATGAGGCTAAATGCAAAAGCCAGGGTAAAAGTGGTGCTGAATAAGTTTTATGTGCTTCGCGATAGATGTCCATGGCCACTATGATTCGATCCTGCTTGATTAAATTTGCATTGTATTTGTCGCAATAATCCAGCCGCGACTCTCTGTCTGATTCCTGATAATGCAATCGAAGCCGCTTGATTCCAGGTGGGACGTCAAGTCATCTTCTGTGTTTTTGCCCCATAAGTCACAATGATACAAGGCTAAAATGGTGCCGAATCGCTGGAGGACATCTTTGGGGGTGCTCAATAAAACCGGGAACTCGGCTCCCTCGATATTCAATTTCATAAAATGACATTTGTCTATGTGGTTCTTTTTCATGAAATCGGGCAGGGTGCTGGAATTTACAGTTTCATTAAATTCAGATAGCTTTTTAACTGTTGAGTGCCCCCAGTTCCCTTCTGCCATATCGTAGTGCAGGGTGACCATGCCTTCTTTGTCTGACATAGCTGTGTGATGAACTGAGATGTTGTTGCACTGATTTAATGCGACATTGATTCGTAACAGGTTAAAGGTCTCTTTACAGGCTTCAATAGCATAAACTTTTCCGCTTCCGACTTTAGCTGAAGCTAATAGTGAGAATGTGCCTATATGAGCTCCCATATCGATAATTACATCACCTTCTTTGGGTTGGTATTCGGGTGTGCCGGTGAAGAAAATGTCGTTGTCGAAGCTGTGTGCGATAACATCATCATCTGCCGTTCTTTTACGATAAGCGACATCGAAGCCGCCAAATGAGTGGATGGCTAACATCGATGGTTTTTTATGCAGGGTGTCTGGAGGAGTTTGTCGCATCTTCTGGTAATATGGTCGTATTACTGCTTTTACGTATTCTGGAAGAATGTGTTTAACTTTGTCCTTCAGGTTTATCATTTTAAATATCTCAACTGTTGTTGCGACCAGGTATTAGATTATAAGAGGTTGGATTTCAAGTTATTATTGGCGGCCCATCTGAAAAAAGTCAGCGGAACATTCATATTGGTTGTTAGTGGTTACTAATTGCTTTAGATATCCCATGCGGTTGTTTTATCTAAGTCGTTTGATGCTGGCCATTAGCCTGCGAAGTGGTTCGGTTATACGCCATGATGTTGATGTATATACTGCATCCAGCTCTTCGCGAACAGTATTTAACTCATTACGAGCTGAGCTTAACTGATTGCTAGTCCTGGAGTGCTCCGTACGAGATATATTTAGTTCAGTGTTAGTCTTTTTTAACTCGCTGCGAACTGCGTCCAATTTTAAGGAATACTCACCTCGAGCAAGATGTTCTTTTAGTGTTGCTGCGTTTTTTATCTGTCGACGCAAGTCTAGTCCATTGGTGAGAATTTCAAGTATTGAATCGAGTTTTTCTCGCGCCTTTTCAATTTTTCCCTGCTGGATTAATGTGCCAGTCGCCTGTAGTCGGGCATCAAAGTTACCGGGGTCGCGCTGGATAATCTTTTCGAATATATCCAGTGCTTCTTCCAGTCTGCCTTTACTTCTGGCGATACGACCTAGCTCAATTGAAGCGCCAATGTCACCTGGTACCTGTTCTAATACAAGGTCAAGGCTCTCTTTGAGCTCGTCCTGGTCGGAAAACCCCTCAAATGCGGCATCCTTACGAAGAAAGGACAGTGCTTCTTCATCTTTGCGAGCGATTATTAACGCCAGGGTGTACCTATAATGATGCGGCGTGTCAGCCATCCAGGGTGTGAGATTATATTCAGAAATCAGATCCCTGAAGTTGGAGAATGTTAGTCTGCTCTCTTCGAGTGTAAGGCTTGTTGGCATCTCTCGAAAAAATGTATCAATGATATATTCCCATTTTTGTAATCGTGTGTTTGCAGCATCATGCATTCCTCTTTTATTCAGCATGTCAGAGACGATCTTTTTTGACAGGATTGCATCTTTGGTTATCTGTGCAGTGATCTTGCCCCTGGTTGCTGATGCTTCTGATTGATGGTAGTAGTAAACTAATTCAGGTATTAATGTGACGGTACTGGCGTGCAACAAGGCTGTCGCCAGTGCTATCAGATCAAGGCCAACGGCTAAATCTGTTCTGTACCTTATGTTATGCTGATCGAGGAGCTGCCGTCTGTATAAGTAAGTACAATGACTGGTCGGTATCTGTTGAAGGAACGCTGATTCATCTATATTCGTGTTAGTTATTTTGTGCTCGGGGACTGACCAGAGCTGGGGCTGGATCTGTCCGTCTGTATGAAGCAGGTCATACCTTCCTTTTACCATGTCACTATCATGTTCATGTGCTTCTTTATAGAGTTTTTCTATCGCATCGAGTGGGATCGTGTCATCGGCATCCAGGTGGAATATATATTCGCCTTCGGCGTTGTCTATGCCGGTGTTTCTTGCGGCTCCTTCACCCTGATTGCTGCTATGTTTTATGATTCTGATCCGTCTGTCAGTGTCAGCAATGCTGCTCAATACATCAGATGACCTATCAGTTGAGCAATCATCTACACAGATGACTTCGATATCGTCCAATGATTGCTGGATTGCAGAATCAAGACATGTTCGCAAGGAATTTTCCGAATTATAGACAGGAATTATTATGCTGACTTTTGGTGGTCTCATTATCTATATATTGTTCCTGAATTTGCCGATTCTTGTGCGCATATATTAGTATATCAGCTGAGCTATTGTTTAAGAATATCTGGTAATAAAGAGTATCTCGATTAATTTTTGATACAAAGCCTCCTTCGTATTAGGGTTTAGTTTGAATCTGCGTTTTTAGAGCGTTGGGATGGCGGTACGCATCTATTATCGACTGTAATACGCTACGCAGATGTATTAGAATGCGTTCTACTTTTAGGCGTGTTAAAGAAAAAGTAAGATGAACGTCTAAGTCTAAGCTGCTGTCCTGACGCAGTTAAATAATGAATTCGGTTAATTTGTGATTGGTAATGAGTGGTTTTCCTAAGATATCAGTAATAACAGTCGTTTATAATGCTGCAGACTCGATCTCGAAAACTCTTATCTCGGTAAGAGGGCAGACTTACGAGAATATCGAATTTATCGTGATTGATGGCGGGTCGGGTGATTCAACGCTTTCACAGATAAAAGATTTTGACGATGTCGTTTCTGTGCTGGTTTCAGAGAGTGATGACGGTATATACGATGCGATGAATAAAGGCGCTAGTTATGCCACGGGCGAGTATATTACATTTCTGAATGCTGGTGATTATTACCATTCTGATGATTGTCTAAGCGAAATATTCTGTGATGCCGGGGTGTTGGCTTATGATGTAGTGTATGGAAGTAATTATTACTACAAAAATAACAAAATGCTGCTGCAGAAGCCCAGACCCCTGGAGCACTTTTATAAAGGCATGCCTTTTAACCACCAGTCTGTTTTTGTTAGGTCTGACCTCGTAAAACGGTACCCGTTCAAGCATGAGGTTTACCGTATCCAGTGTGAATACCAGTTTTTGTTGAACCTGTACCTTAGCGGTTATAGCTTTCTTCAGGTAGATACGATCGTTGCTGTCTATGAAGCAGGTGGATTTTCTGATTTAAATTTTCTCGAAAGAACCCTGGAACGCTGGCTCATCGTTAAAAGGGCAGGCATATGTGATGAGACTGTTGATAAGCACTATTATTCACTGGTAACGAGAAGCCTTGCGGGCACGCCAGATTTGAGTATCTGTGACAGGGGTAAGCAGTTTATGATAAAGGTAAAAAATCGGATACGTACATGGCTGTGAAGATGAACGATTTGGTGACGGTCGTAGTTCCGAACTACAACAATGAGCAGTATATCAGGAAGTGTGTAGAGAGTATCCAGGAGCAAACATATTCGAATCTGGAGATATTGATAATCGATGATGGTTCAACAGACTCTTCGATCGAAATCATAGAAGAAATGGCGGAGTCTGATGAGCGGATACTGCCGGTATTCAATGATAAGAACCTGGGTATATCGGCTAACAGGCACAAGGGCATTATGCTGGCCAATGGCACATATATCACGACATTAGATGCTGACGACTATCTTTATGACTCATCCAAGATAGAACGCGAGCATGAAATAATGAACGCATCAGCTAAAGATAGTGTTTTGGCATTTTCAAATTTTATCCTGGTAAATAAAACCGGCGTACCACTCAAACAACAAGATGACAGACCTGTTGAAGATGGGGATCTTTTTTCATGCATATTATCTCGCACGTGTAAAACACCTAGAGATTTTATGTTCACGAAAGACCAGTTTACTGAATCTGGTGGATTTAATATGGCGCTCAAGATGTATGAAGACTGGGATTTGAAGATCCGCATGTCCAGCAGGTACAGGTTTGTTTATACCGGTATTGACGGTATTGCATACAGGAGGCATCAGAGTGGCTTGTCGTCGGTAAAGAGACATGTCCATTACAAATGGCTAAAGAAAATATACAATGCCAATATTAAACTTTTTTCTGAAAGAGTGGCTCCTGATACAAAGCGTGCTTTTGAAAAATTTATTGAAGATAACTTTGATTATCGCCATAAAATATTAAGCTTTTTCGTTTATTGAGCACCTCTATTCACAATGTCTATTTTCGATACAGTTTTTATTAAACGTTCATTATCCAGAGTATTCGGCGGTAGAAAAATGCCGAGAATGATAAGTGGCCTCATAAAAGGTGATGACTACAGTAGCTACAATGTCAGAGGGCGTGATAATACGATTACTAAAAATACATCGATACTGTCGTCTGTCGGAATTGATATTTCAGGCAGAGAGAACGAGGTCGTATTCGGTGACGGATCAAAAATAACTGGTCTTGATGTTTATATCAGAGGTAATAACAATAAGATAAAAATAGGGGAGAAGTGTCGTTTTGTCAAAGGTGGCAGTCTATGGATAGAAGACAACGGATGTGAGATAGATGTAGGTGACTTAACATCATTCATATCCGCACATCTTGCGGTGACTGAGTCTGGCTCGAAAATATCAATTGGCCGGGACTGTATGTTCGCCTATGACATTGATGTTCGAACCGGTGATTCTCATTCGATAATTGATGTTGACTCTGGTAAGCGTATAAATCATGCAGCAGATGTAAGGATAGGAAACCATGTATGGGTGGCTTCACATGTGATGATATTGAAGGGTGTTAATATTCTGGATGACTGCATCATCGGCGCTGGTTCGGTTGTAGCCAGGTCAGTTGATCAAAAGAATGTGATTTATGCGGGAAATCCTGCGAGAGTCGTCAAAAAAAATATCTCCTGGTCTAGAGAGCGACTATGACGCTTTCCATTTTCTGTTTTGGATACTGCGAAGAATCTAAGCTTATCTGGCAATAGTGGACCAATTATAGTGTTATTAACAGTGAATTCATCTTGTATATGAAAAGTGAAGTCGAAGATATAGATAATTCTACACGGCCAATATTTCTACATGGCCAGTTCAGGTGTGGGAGCACGTTTTTATTTAACAGGTTTCGTTCCAGTGATCGGTTTTATACGTACTATGAACCATTGCATCATGATCTGATCAGGCTGCGACGAAACAAGCTCGATCTATGGGGTTTCGATCCGAAAACAACAGGAAGTGTCAATCATCCTGAGCTGGCGAAACCTCACTTCTATGAATTTCAAGAATGTTTTGCTGCTGAACAGGGCCGTCTTCCATATTTTGATAAAGGATATTCTTACGACCAGTTCTATCAGGTGACTGATGATGGGTTTGATGATTATATCGAAAACCTGTTGCAGTCAGTACCAGCGGGGCAGCATCCGGTGTTGCAGTTCAACAGGACAAGCCTGAGGGTTGACTGGTTTGCGAAAAATAGAAGTGCGGGTCTGAATGTGACATTGATCAGGAATCCGCGCGATCAGTTTGATTCATATGTCAGTACTGGTAATAACGTTTTTCTGATTATGAATCTAATAATAATATCCAGATCATCACCGCTTAACCCATTTGCAAAACTGACTCGAGAATTATTATTAAGTGAATATAAATCTGATGTCATCAATCACGAAATAAAACATTATTCTAAAATAACTAAATCGATCCCGCTTGATATGCATTACAAGATATTTTTAAGCATATGGGTCGAGGCGTACAAACATTCATCGTTATATGCTGACCTTATTATCAACATGAACCGGATCTCTACAGATGTCGAGTATCGTAATGATGTCGAGCGCAAGATTGATTTTGAAGGGCTGTTTGACGGTTATGATCTAAGGGTTAAACAAAAGCACTGTCTCAAGAATCATAAAATATTCAGGGTAGAGAATGAAGTGTTCTCTGGCATGGATGAAGAGTTCACATCAGGGTTGCGTAAAGAATATGATTTTGGTGAATTGGATGGCAGTGTCTCCCTGGGCAGGGTGAAAGGTCGACTTGCTGCGGCAAGTAAAAAAGCATCATCAGTGTTTACGATGAAGGGTGCTGATGAAGTTAAACATGTACCTGTGATATCAATCATTACGCCTTCATATAACCAGGCAGAATTCATCGATGAGACAATAAAATCTGTGCTTGAACAGAAAGGTGATTTTTATATCGACTATATTATTGTCGATGGCCTGTCCGATGATGATACGGTAGAAATAATAAAATCTAACCTGTCCTGCTGCACTAAAGGCGAGTGTAAAGAGATCGATGGTTTGAAGTACTATAAAAACGACTCGATCCATTGTTCTGGTATCAGTTTCAGGTATATATCGGAAGAAGATAAAGGGCAGGCGAACGCTTTAAACAAGGGATTTGATATGGCGGCAGGCAGTCTGCTCGGGTGGATAAATTCAGATGATATATATTACTCGCCAGATACGCTTTCCAGTGTTGTCAAAGACTTCTCAGATAAATCCACAAACTTTCTCTACGGGAGGGGCGTAAGAGTAGACCGTAAAGGTATATTTGTCAGGGAGGAGTCTTATGTGAATAATTTCAGGCCGGTAAAGATTAAACTGGTTGATTTTATATTACAACCATCTGCATTTTGGAGACGAAAGGTCTACGAGGATGTCGGGATGTTAAACGAGGACTATCATTACGTCTTTGACTGGGATTACTGGATTCGTATTTCTGGACAGTTCGAGCTTAAAAAGAATAAAAACATACTTTCCTGTTACCGTGTTTACGGTGAGACGAAAACAAGCGCCGGTGGTGATGCTAGAGAAAATGAGATCGTAACATTGTTGAAATCATACAACTCGTATAACAAAGAGGCCGTCAGGTTGAATAAACTGGAGATGATTGATGAAAGCATATGATCCTTCTGACCTTCTGATCTCTATACATCTGCCAAAATGCGGAGGCTCTTCGTTAAAGGCTGCGTTGAAGCGCTGGTTCGGTAAAAAGCTGTATTATCATTATTTTGATGAAGAAAAAAATGCTATGCCATCCAGGTCGCTTTCCTACAGGTTAAGGTTATCGAGCATGATGTCAGGTGGTTACTGTGTGCATGGGCATTTTAATAAGTACAGGGGCTTCGGTGTCAGGGATTATTATCCGCGCGCAAGCCAGTTTATTTCATTTTTGCGTGATCCCTTAGAGATTCATCTGTCAAACTATTACTTTGTTAACAAAAAGGTGCTTTACAGGGATGGTGAAAGGTATCATCTCAAGATGGATGTGAATAAATACATCGAGGGGGTGATCGAAGAAGCTTCATCATGGTATATGGCGCATTTTCCTGATGATGCCGGTAATGTCCCTGTCTCTGAATATGTCGAATCTAAGTTTGTGTTCATCGGTATCATGGAGGAATATCAAAAATCGTTAGATGTTCTAGCGGGTGTGCTTGACAAGCCAAAGTTTGAGATCCCGGTGTACAACGCTACGGAGAGGGATCCGCATGATCTGGATGAGGAGCTAGTTTCCAGATTCAAGGAAGTGTTCGAGCTGGATTATAAAATATATGACTACGCGAAGAGTTATATCAATTCATTTTAAGCCCACATTCGTATGGTTCTATTATCATTGTCCGATAATGCACTTTAGTTAGCGTGATGAGGGCGCCATGGCGACCACTTATGAAAGATAATATAGATAGTGGGACTGCATTCGAATTGAATGAGAGGTTTTCAACAACACGTAGGGTGATTAAGAGCGATGTGCCCTACGTTGGAAAATCTGGCGGAGTTGCAGAAGGCGGCTTGCGAACTCGTGGGTTTTCTAAGCGCAGTGCTCCTTGTCAGCCCCTTATCAGTGTCATAACTGTAGTCTATAACGGAGAAGCGCATCTGGAACAGGCGATCCAGAGTGTTATCAACCAGACATATGATAATGTCGAATATATTATCGTTGATGGCGGTTCAGCGGATGTCACTTTGCAGGTCATCAAAAAGTACGATTCAGCCATAGATTATTGGATCAGTGAAGCTGATAGCGGCGTATACGATGCGATGAATAAGGGGGTGAAGTTAGCTACGGGTGATTATGTGCTGTTCCTTGGGAGTGATGATGCTTTGTTCGATGTCTTTCATGAGCTTGCTGGTTCGCTCGTAGAAAAGGCACGCAGCTATTATGGGAGTGTGGTTCTCTCTGAAGATAATGAAGTGTACGATGGCAGGTTTTATGCGCTCAAGTTGTTTTTACAAAATATCCCGCATCAGGCAATATTGTATTCAAGGGCAATTTTTGACGAGTACTCTTTCGATGTTAAGTACATCGCGGTTGCAGATTATGCGTTAAATCTGAAACTCTTCTCAGACAAGAGGTATGGATTCCAGTATATCCCATTTCTTATTGCACGCTATGATAACGAGAGCGGCCTGAGCTCGACGGTAGTAGATGCAGCCTTCTCTTCGGATAAACCGGCGATTATAAAAAAACATTATTCAGGTTTGTATAATATGATCTATCTCGTCGTAAGATCAGTCTTTAAAAGAAAAAAGTAAAGTTCTACTCCCTGGTGAAGGCGAGCGTATCAATCTGACGAGGTGAATATATGGGATCGCAATGTGTCGTCAGCCTATGAATGTCTATACATGAACACTAAAACTAAAATATTAGCTATGTACTTTACCCAGTTGCATGCTATTCCAGAGAATGATGAGTGGTGGGGAGCCGGGTTTACAGACTGGGTTAACGTCAAAGCAGCGCAGCCACTGTATGAGGGGCATCACCAGCCGCGAATTCCTATATCATCTGATTATTACGACCAGTCAGAACTCGAGGTGATTCGTCATCAGGTTGAACTCGCAAAGAAGTATGGGATTTATGGTTTCTGTCACTATCACTATTGGTTTGATGGTAAGCAGTTACTGGAAACACCGACTAATTTATTTCTTGAGAATTCAGATATCGATTTTCCCTTCTGCCTGTCATGGGCGAATGAAACCTGGTCGAGACGATGGGATGGTCGCGATCACGATATCCTTATAAAGCAAACTCATCCGCCTACCATAGAGAGCTGGTCAAAGCATTTCGATTACCTGATAAGAGCATGGTCTGATAGACGTGCGATTAAGATAAGTGGTAAACCCGTATTTGTAATATACCGTCCTCAGAAGATTGAGAAGCTGGCTGAGATGCTCGAATTCTGGAATAAAAAGGCAATCGAGAGTGGCCTTGAGGGTGTTTATTTTGTATTTCAGAAACAATATGAGCCGTCTGATAATTCATGCCTGGAGCCATTTGATGCCTCTTTTCAGTTCCAGCCATTCGAAGCGATTCACTCTTCTGGATACTCTTCCGCGGCTATAAAAAAGCAGAGGCTACGTGCTTTGATAGATAAGATGCCGAGGTTTGTTCAGAACGCTATCTGGTCGATCTGGGCATCTCATAAAAAACATCATACCGTACATAGTTATGACAGGGTATGGCAGCAGATCATCGATAACGCAAGTTGTTCTCCGATAAATGAATTTCCAGGGGCATTTGTCGACTGGGATAACACGGCAAGGTACGGTGGAAGGGCGACCATCTTCAGAGGGGCGTCACCCGAACGGTTTAAATACTGGTTAAGCAGGCTGGTTGATCTGATGTCGGATCGGCCTGAAGATATGAACTACGTTTTTTTAAATGCCTGGAACGAGTGGGCTGAGTGTGCCTATCTTGAGCCGGATAAAAAAAACGGGTATGCATACCTTGAGGCAGTTGCTAGTGTGATATCTTCTGTTAATCCCGGTGATGTATGACGTTTCAGAGTCATGATACTGAGCTGAAGAATTGGCCGAGTGACAGGCTTGAGGAAGTCGATGCCTGTCCTGTCTGTGGAAGTGCGTATGCTGAAAGACTCGAAGGGGGGCTGCGTGACCTTATGTCAAAACCAGCGACAGGTCCGTGGACGATAAACTCATGTACGAGTTGTGGCGTGGCATACCTTACCCCTCGTCCTGATCGAGAGTCAATCGGTGAGGCGTACCGTCATTATTATACGCACAGCTCGGAGAAGGATGATCTGGTTCACAGCTGTTTCAGGTCTATAAGGAGTTTCCTCGCTGAAAAATACTATGCTACGGCAAGTGGTTCTGGCAGTTTTTCGGATCGTGCTGTATACCTGCTAATCAAGTTATTATTTCCGTTATCACTGTATTTTGATGCCAAATCGAGGCACATCTTTAGTCTGAACAAGCGGCCGGGAAAGCTGCTTGATATCGGTTGCGGTAATGGCGAGTTTCTCAAGTTTGCGGATCGTTATGGCTGGCGGGTAGTCGGTGTTGACTTTGACGGTGAAGCCGTTAGAGAGGCAAGGTCATGTGGTCTTGATGCCAGGCTGGGCGATATTGATGTCATAGACAGGGGTGAACGGTACGATTTTATTTCGCTGAGCCATGTAATAGAGCATGTTTATGATCCTGTTGAACTATTGCGTTCCTGTTATAGCCTGCTCAACCACGGTGGTGTACTGTGGTTGGAAACGCCGAACATCGAAAGTATGGGTTATGCGTATTACAAATCGAACTGGCGAGGATTGGAACCGCCGAGGCATATTATGCTGTTCAACATAAAATCACTCAATGAAGTGTTCTTGACAGCTGGGTTTCAAATGATCGAACAAAAAAATCATGGCCTCTCAGGAATATATATGGGTCTGTCGAGTGAAAGGATCTTGAGTAAGTCGGAACCTTGTGGGACCTGGTTAAAGTGTATCGTTCGAAATATATTGAAGCTTTTGCGTGTTTTGTCTCTTGAGGTCGTCCAGCTGTCATCAAAGAGACGGCGAGAGTTTCTGACCGTAAGCGCAACACGGTAATTTTGCCTGCAATGATTTAACTTGGTTTTTCATAGGAATGACGCAGCATGATCATTAGAGTCGGACATTCATCAATGGCTTTTATCATATGAAAGCTGCAGTACTGGTCCCTACACTGAATGCTGGTCCGGAGTGGGAGGGCTGGATAAAGGCTGTTCTGGCTACAGGTATCGATCCTGCAGATGTCTATATCATTGACTCTGGATCAAGCGATGGCACCGTTGATCAGGCGCGCGATGCTGGATTTAATGTTCATTTGATAGAGCCGGGTGAATTTAATCATGGTGGTACCCGGCAACGGGCAGTGAATATTCTGGCTGGTTATGAATACTCGGTTTTTCTGACGCAGGATGCGATTCTGTCTGCTTCTGATTCGATAAATAATATACTGTCTCCTTTTTCTTCAGAACGGGTGGCTGCTGTTTGTGGCAGACAACTGCCACGTGTAAAAGCCGGTTTTATAGAAAGACATGCACGCCTGTTTAATTATCCTCAAAGGTCGATTGTGAATTCAATAAAGGATGCCGATGTAAAAGGGCTGAAAGCTGCATTTTTATCAAATTCATTCGCTGCATACCGAATATCATCGTTACTTGATATTGGGGGCTTTCCCGACAATGTCATATTTGGAGAAGATATGTATGTAGCTACAAAGTTATTGAAAGTAGGTTACAAGGTAGCGTATGCGGCTGAGGCCAGTGTGTACCATTCTCACGGTTATACGCTTTGGCAGGAAATGAAGCGCTATTTTGATATGGGAGTGTTTCATGCACGTGAGCCCTGGATCAGGCAGGAGCTGGGAAGAGCTGAAGGAGAGGGTGTTAAGTTTGTTGTTTCAGAGCTTAAATATTTATCCAAACATGAGTTTTGGCGAGTTCCTGAAGTGCTGTTGAGAACGCTGTTACGTTACACAGGTTTTCGGCTCGGTCTGGTTGAAAAAAAGCTTCCTTTCTGGTTAAAAAGAAAGTTGGCAATGAATAAAAGGTATTTTAAGCGATAATACTGAATTTATTATGTATAATTCCTATGTGAAATAGGAAGTTGAATTAGAATCAATGTTGAAAAAAGGGTTTCTTAAAGGGCATTCAAATGCCCTGAATTTTGTTTTACGCTTGATTGACTTGTCAGTAGTGCTGTCTTGTGGTGTGTTGGCGTATTATTTTTCGGCAGCGTACGATACTTATACAGCGGCGGGTGTTCAGGGCCTGCCTGAGCATTACATCAAGGTTATCTTGCTTGCGACTATATTTTCACTTTTACTGTTTCCCCTGTTCAATGTCTATCGTGTATGGCGCGGTTCATCCACACTAACTGAAATCAAGTACCTGACCATGGCCTGGCTCATGGTAGGGCTATTGTTGGCCGGTTTGGCGTTTGCAACAAAATCAGGCGCTGATTTCTCCCGTTCATGGATGGGGATCTGGTTTGCTTCTACCTGGGTGTCATTAGTCGGTTCGCGAGCATTGCTGCGGATTTTGCTGCGTTGGATGCGTTCCAGTGGATTTAATCATCGTCATATCGTTATCGTAGGTACAGGCGACCAGGCGGCCGTCGTTGCCGACCGTCTGCGTCGCTCTACCTGGTTTGGTCTGGAAATTTCTGCTTTGTTTGGTACGCATACAGAGAACTTGCCTTCATGGTTGCAGGATAAAAGGATAATCTCCGATGTGGCTGAGCTGCGTGAGTATGTCGATAACGGCGGTGTTGACCAGGTGTGGATATCTTTACCGCATAGTGAAGAAAAGACGATTCGACAGGTTATCACTGCTCTGGATGGTTCTGTAGCTGAAATCCGTTATGTGCCAGATATCTTTGAATACCAGTTAATGCATCATTCATTATCTGAGATCGCTGGTGTGCCGGTTGTGAATATCTCGTATTCAGCCATTGATGGTATGAATGAGGTTATAAAGACATGTGAGGATTATGTGCTCTCAGCTGTCTTACTGTTGCTGGCCAGTCCGCTGATGGCGCTTATCGCATTAGGTGTGAAATTGAGCTCTCCGGGCCCGGTATTGTATCGCCAGCGTCGTGTTGGCTGGAATGGGCATGAGTTTACTATGTATAAATTTCGTTCTATGCCGGTAGAGGCCGAGAAAGAATCAGGGCCTGTCTGGGCAAGTCATGTTGATAGCAGGGCGACCAGGTTTGGATCATTTTTACGTAAAACCAGCCTCGATGAATTGCCGCAGTTGTTTAATGTGCTTCAAGGTAAAATGTCATTGATCGGGCCACGACCAGAACGCCCGATGTTTGTAGAAAAATACAAAAATGAAGTGCCTCACTATATGAAAAAACACCTGGTTAAAGCTGGTCTTACCGGTTGGGCGCAGGTACATGGCTGGCGTGGAAACACCTGTCTGCATACGCGGATTGAGCATGATCTTTATTACATCGAAAACTGGTCGCTCTGGCTGGATATTAAAATTATCATCATGACGATTTTCCGCGGCCTCGTTCATAAAAACGCATATTAGCTTTTTCTAATTATTTTTTGGTCATTTCGCGCTCTTAGTGTTGACGAAATATCAATTCCCACGTAGACTTCCCGCCCGTTGTGACAGGGCCTAGAACGATGATGTTGCAACGAGCGTGTCCCCATCGTCTAGAGGCCTAGGACACCGGGTTTTCATCCCGGCAACAGGGGTTCGACTCCCCTTGGGGACGCCATTATTTTTATGCTTCGGGCACCATCTATTTCGGTGCTCTTAGTAAGAGGCTGGACAAATTCATCAGGATTTGAACCGGCCTTTTTCATATCTGGATTAAGCTAAATCAGGTATGTTTCTTTCTATATTGTGCGCTTTCTGGAGAATGTATTGACCACAGCTGTACTTGCGCTTGAAGATGGGAGCTTGTTTTATGGCAAGTCCATTGGCGTTTCCGGTGAAACCATCGGTGAAGTGGTCTTCAATACAGCGATGACAGGATATCAGGAAATCCTTACAGATCCATCCTATAGCAAACAGATCGTTACCCTTACATATCCCCATATCGGCAACGTCGGTACTAACGCCGGTGATGAAGAAGCCGATGGCGTTCATGCCAGTGGCCTGGTCATCCGTGATAGCTCCATGATCATGAGTAACTGGCGTGGCGAAAAAACGCTCCACGAGTACCTGGTTGAGAATAACACGGTTGCTATTTCAGATATCGACACCCGTCGCCTGACACGTCTGTTACGTGACAAAGGGGCCATGGGGGGCTGTATCGTTGCTGGAGACACTATCGATAGTGATGCGGCGATAGCGTCTGCAAAGGCATTCGCCGGTCTTAAAGGCATGGATCTGGCCAAAGAGGTGACAGCAGCAGAGACTTACCAGTGGACTGAAAGTGTCTGGGACCTGGAAGCAAATAAACCGGCAGTGCCTGTCGAAGCAAAGTTTAATGTTGTTGCGTATGACTATGGCGTCAAACGTAATATTCTGAGAATGCTGGTCGAGCGAGGCTGCAAAGTCACCGTGGTACCGGCAAAAACACCGGCTGCCGAAGTTTTGGCGATGCAGCCAGACGGTGTATTTTTATCTAATGGCCCGGGTGATCCAGAGCCATGTGATTATGCCATCCAGGCTATTCGGCAAATATTAGAGACAGAACTGCCTACCTTTGGTATTTGTCTTGGTCACCAGTTGCTGGCTTTAGCCTGTGGTGCAAAAACCCAGAAAATGAAGTTTGGCCACCACGGTGCCAACCATCCGGTGCAGGACCTGGCTAACAAGAAAGTCATGATCACCAGTCAGAACCACGGTTTTGCTGTGGATGAGGCTAGCCTGCCAGCTAACCTGGAAGCGACCTACCGTTCATTATTTGATGGTTCGCTGCAAGGAATCCATCGCACTGATAAGCCTGCTTTTGGTTTCCAGGGGCATCCTGAAGCAAGCCCCGGTCCGCATGATATAGCGCCGGTTTTTGATCACTTTATCGAGTTGATGGAAGAAAAAAACTAAAAGCATTTTTTCCACAGATAAACGCAGATGGACGCGGATAAAAACGGATAACTATTTTTTTGGAGAGGATTTGTTATGGATAACGAATTATCACAGCGTGTAATTGGATGTGCTTTTGAGGTTAGCAATACGCTAGGTGCTGGTTTTCTGGAGCAGGTGTATGAAAAAGCACTTTGTGTTGAGCTTGAAAATGAGGGCTTTTCTTTTTACTGCCAGAAGCCAGTTGCTGTGAAGTATAAAGATGTAATTGTTGGTGATTATGTTACTGATATTATTGTTGAGGACAGTCTTTTATTGGAACTCAAGGCTGTTTCTGTTATGCCTGCTGTGTATCAGGCTCAGTTAATAAATTATTTGAAAGCAACAGGGCTATCACACGGTTTACTGTTAAATTTTGGTACCCCGAAGCTGGGTATAAAACGCATGATCTGGAATCATAATGAAACAAATCGCAATTAAAATCTGCCTTTATCTGTGTCCATCTGCGTTTATCTGTGGAAAAAAAGGTTGTTGACCCATGCCTAAAAGATCCGATATAAACAGTGTTTTGATCATCGGTGCAGGGCCCATCGTTATCGGCCAGGCCTGTGAGTTCGATTATTCCGGTGCACAGGCATGTAAGGCGCTGAAAGAAGAGGGTATCCGTGTCATCCTGGTGAACTCGAATCCAGCGACCATCATGACCGACCCGGAAATCGCTGATGCAACTTATATCGAGCCGATCACCTGGCAGACCGTCGCCGCGATCATCGAAAAAGAAAAACCTGATGTCCTGTTGCCAACCATGGGTGGCCAGACAGCGTTGAACTGTGCACTGGATCTGGATCGTGAGGGTGTTCTCGACAAGTTAGGCGTCGAGATGATCGGTGCCAGCAAAGATGCTATCGATATGGCAGAAGATCGTGAGCGCTTCAAGAAGGCCATGGAAGAATTAGGACTGGATATGCCACGTGCAGCGATCGCGCATAGCATGGAAGAGGCATATCAGGTGCAGGCGCAGGTTGGTTACCCGACCGTTGTTCGTCCATCCTTCACCATGGGTGGCAGCGGTGGCGGTATCGCTTACAACAAAGAAGAGTTCGATGAGATCTGTCTTCGCGGGCTGGATCTATCTCCGGTAAGTGAGTTACTGGTTGAGGAATCCATTTCCGGTTGGAAAGAATACGAGATGGAAGTGGTGCGTGATAAAAACGATAACTGCATCATCATCTGTTCGATCGAAAACCTCGATCCGATGGGCATCCACACGGGTGACTCTATTACTGTAGCCCCAGCGCAGACGCTTACCGATAAAGAATACCAGCACATGCGAGATGCCTCGATCGCGGTATTGCGCAAGATCGGTGTTGAGACCGGTGGTTCTAACGTACAGTTTGCAGTAAATCC
This sequence comes from uncultured Gammaproteobacteria bacterium, assembly GCA_963807625.1. Classification (GTDB taxonomy): domain Bacteria; phylum Pseudomonadota; class Gammaproteobacteria; order SZUA-229; family SZUA-229. The sequence goes on along the minus strand of CAWECN010000006.1, from coordinate 593,346 downwards.
TGAAGACGGTCGTATGACCATCATCGAGATGAACCCGCGGGTATCACGATCATCGGCACTGGCGTCAAAAGCGACCGGCTTTCCGATTGCAAAAATCGCCGCCAAACTGGCCATCGGTTACACGCTGGATGAGCTGCAGAACGAGATTACCGGTGGTGCAACACCGGCATCGTTCGAACCGACCATCGATTACGTGGTAACAAAGATTCCACGTTTCACCTTCGAAAAATTCCCGCAGGCTGAAAACCGTCTTACCACCCAGATGAAATCTGTGGGTGAGGTGATGGCAATCGGTCGTACCTTCCAGGAGTCGCTGCAGAAAGCATTACGTGGACTGGAAGTCGATATCGAAGGTCTAAGCCCGGTACTAGATCCAGGTATGGCAGAGGATGAAGTTGAATCCTTCCTCAACCAGGAGCTGAGCCTGGCTGGTGCAGACCGCCTGTTATACGTGGGCGATGCCTATCGGCGTGGTTACTCGAACGAAAAAATGTTCAATCTCACTAAGATCGACCCGTGGTTTTTAGTGCAGATCGAGGACCTGATCAAAGAAGAGATGTCTCTGGCGGGTAAAGAATTAAACAGTATCTCTAAAGATGAGCTGTACCAGTTGAAGCGTAAAGGTTTCTCAGACAGCTTGCTGGCCAAAGCATTGGGTACCAATGCAAAAGCGGTGCGAGAGTATCGTCACTTACTGGATATCCGTCCCGTGTATAAACGTGTTGATACCTGTGCGGCAGAATTTTCTACCTCGACGGCTTATATGTATTCCACTTATGAAGAAGAGTGTGAAGCGGATGTCGACGGCAGGGATAAGATCGTTGTCCTGGGCGGCGGCCCCAACCGTATCGGTCAGGGCATCGAGTTTGATTACTGTTGTGTACATGCGGCGTTTGCCATGCGTGACGATGGTTACGAGACCATCATGATCAACTGTAACCCGGAAACCGTTTCGACCGATTACGATACTTCGGACCGTCTGTATTTTGAGCCGCTGACCCTGGAAGACGTGCTCGAAGTACTGGACAAAGAAAAACCTAAAGGCGTCATCGTGCAGTATGGTGGTCAGACACCATTAAAACTGGCGCGTGACCTGGAAGCGGCAGGTGTGCCGGTTATCGGCACCACGCCAGATTGCATCGACCTTGCGGAAGATCGCGAACGCTTCCAGCAGCTGGTCAATGAACTTGGTCTGAAACAACCGCCCAACCGTCTGGCTCGTTCGACAGAGGAAGCGGTAAAAGGTGCTGATGAGATCGGCTTCCCTCTCGTGGTAAGGCCTTCGTATGTCCTCGGTGGCCGTGCAATGGAGATCGTCTATAACGAGACCGACCTCAAGTTCTACATGGAAAATGCAGTAAGTGTCTCAAATGATGCGCCGGTATTACTTGACCGTTTTCTTGATGATGCAGTCGAGGTCGACGTGGATGCCATCTGTGATGGTGAGCAGGTATTGATCGGTAGCATCATGGAGCATATCGAGCAGGCTGGTGTGCATTCTGGCGACTCGGCCTGTTCTCTGCCGCCATATTCTTTATCGGCAGAGGTGCAGGACCAGCTGCGTGTGCAAACCCGTCAATTAGCGTTAAAACTGGGTGTGGTCGGCCTGATGAATATCCAGTTTGCTATCCAGTTCACGAAAGATGATGCAAACATCTACCTGCTGGAAGTCAATCCTCGAGCATCACGCACAGTACCTTTTGTGTCTAAAGCCACCGGTGTACCGCTGGCGAAGATAGCGGCCCGTTGTATGGCAGGTAAATCGCTAGCTGAGCAGGGTGTTACAGAAGAGACCGTGCCAAAGAATTTTGCTGTCAAAGAATCGGTCTTCCCGTTCGTCAAGTTCCCTGGTGTGGATCCGTTGCTGGGTCCCGAGATGAAGTCCACCGGGGAGGTCATGGGTGTAGGTAAAACCTTCGGTATGGCGTTTGCCAAAGCACAACTGGGTGCCGGGGTTAACCTCCCGACCAAGGGCCGGGTTTTTATCAGTGTGCGTGAAAGAGACCGTGATCACGCGGTATCGCTGGGTCGAGAATTGTCAGCGAAAGGTTTTGACCTGGTGGCTACCAGTGGTACAGGCATAGCATTACAGGAAGCGGGTATCGAGTGTAAACTGGTCAATAAGGTATACGAGGGTCGTCCGCATATCGTCGATATGATCAAAAATGGCGATATAGCATTGATCATGAATACTACAGAAGGTAAAAAGGCGATCCAGGATTCGTTCACCATCCGTGCATCGGCCTTGCAGCATAAGGTCAGTTACACTACTACCATCGCTGGAGCGAATGCGACCGTTCGGGCACTGGATTACCTGGAGCTAAGAGATGTGACGAGGTTGCAGGATTTACATGACGAGATTCGTAGAGACACTCATGAAAACACTAAAGGAGTCGTTGCATGAATAAAGCGCCAATTACTGTGCGCGGAGCACAGAAATTACAGGATGAGTTGTTTCAGTTAAAGAGTGTCGATCGACCAAGGGTGATCGATGCTATCGCGACTGCACGTGAGCACGGTGACTTGAAAGAAAATGCTGAATATCACGCGGCGCGCGAACAGCAGGGTTTCATCGAAGGCCGTATTAAAGACATCGAAGGCAAGCTTGGTAATGCCACGATCATCGATGTCACTACGGTTAATGCCAATGGCAAGGTCGTATTCGGTGCCACCGTGGATGTTGCCGATGAAGAGACTGGCGATGAGCTGACCTACCAGATCGTCGGTGAAGATGAAGCCGATATAAAAAACAATATGATTTCAATCGGTTCACCGATAGCCCGTTCCCTGATCGGTAAAGAACAGGGTGATGTCGCTGAGGTCCAGACTCCAGGCGGCTTGCGCTCACTGGAAATCGTCCAGATTAAATATATTTAATCTTTATATCGCGTTTTTTACGCTCACATAACATGGCCTAAATTAGATGCCCCTCTCTAAAAAACAAATAAAATTTCTGCGCGCCAAATGTCATGATTTAAAGGCTGTAATTATGTTGGGGCAAAAAGGTCTGACCGATGAAGTTTTAAGCGAGTTAGATAATGCGCTGGTTCACCACGAGCTCGTTAAGATCAAATTATCTGTCGATGATCGCGACGCGCGTAAACAGATGATTGCTGATATCTGTGATAAGACTCACTCACAAGAGATACAGTCGATCGGTAAAACCTTGTCTGTCTATCGAGTAAATCCTGATAAAGCTGTCATCACTCTACCTAACGAGTAGATTTACGGCTTCAAAAGTTTCCTTAATTAGCTCTTCCCACTTCACTCATGGCAAAAAGCAAAAGTAGTAAGGGCTGGTTAAAAGAACATTTCGATGATGAATATGTACGCCGTTCACAGCAGGATGGTTACCGTTCTCGCGCCATCTATAAACTCATAGAAATCGATAAAAAAGACCATCTGGTGAAACCCGGGATGACGGTCATCGACCTCGGTGCTGCTCCCGGTGGCTGGTCGGAGTACTGCGTTAAAAAGCTTGGCAAAAATGGCACCATGGTGGCACTCGATATCCTGCCGATGGAACCAATCGATGATGTCACTATCATACAAGGTGACTTTCGAGAAGATGCCGTTTTTGAAGAATTAATGGCAAAAATGAACAATGAACGTGCAGACCTTGTAATCTCCGATATGGCCCCCAATATAAGCGGAATGGAGTCTGTGGATATGCCAAGAGCATATTATTTATGCGAACTGGCGCTGGATCTGGCTCGGCAGGTGTTAAAGCCGGGTGGTGGTCTGTTGGTAAAGCTGTTTCAGGGTGAAGGTTTTGAGGCTTATAACAAAGAGCTGAAATCCAGTTTTTCCAAAGTAGTGATGCGAAAACCCAAGGCATCTAGAGCGAGAAGCCGCGAGATTTACGCCCTGGCGACAGGTTTTCTTGGTAATGCGTCTTAATTTGTTGTAAGTTAGAAGCATATATTTGTCCGTCATAATCGACGGATGTTAACTGGAGTGATCTTTTGAACGATCTAGCAAAAAATCTGGTTTTATGGGCTGTTATAGCAGTAGTTCTGCTGTCAGTTTTCAGTAATTTCAGTAAACAGTCGGGCAGCGCCCAAACCTTACCTTATTCAACTTTTGTCGAGATGGTGAAATCTAACCAGGTTTCCCAGGTTACGATCGAAGGTCGTGATATCAAGGGAAAAACGAATAGCGGCAGCGTTTTCAAAACTTTCAGTCCAGAAACAAGCAATACCGCGATGATCGGTGATCTGCTGGATAGTGGCGTAGAAATCACTGCAGCGGCGCCTGAAGGTCAGTCGTTACTGATGACAATCTTCATATCCTGGTTCCCCTTCCTGTTACTTATAGGTATCTGGATATTCTTCATGCGCCAGATGCAGGGTGGTGGCGGTGGTCGTGGTGCCATGTCGTTCGGTAAGAGCAAGGCTCGCATGCTCGGTGAAGATGAGATCAAGGTTACCTTCAAAGATGTTGCCGGTGCAGAAGAAGCCAAAGAAGAAGTGGTGGAACTGGTTGAATTTCTTAAAGATCCGACTAAATTTCAGAAACTGGGCGGTAAGATTCCCAGTGGCGTACTGATGGTTGGCTCACCGGGTACCGGTAAAACATTGCTGGCAAGAGCGATTGCCGGTGAAGCGAAAGTACCGTTTTTCACCATCTCGGGTTCTGATTTCGTCGAGATGTTTGTCGGTGTCGGCGCCTCACGTGTGCGTGATATGTTCGAGACAGCAAAAAAACACTCTCCCTGTATTATCTTCATCGATGAGATCGATGCCGTAGGTCGTCATCGTGGTGCCGGGCTGGGTGGCGGTCATGACGAACGTGAACAGACATTGAACCAGTTACTGGTCGAAATGGATGGCTTCGAGGGTAATGAGGGTGTGATCGTCATCGCGGCAACTAACCGTCCTGATGTGCTTGATCCTGCGTTGTTGCGACCTGGCCGTTTTGACCGCCAGGTGGTCGTACCGTTACCGGATATCCGTGGCCGTGAACAGATCCTGAAAGTACATATCCGAAAAGTACCGGAAGCGGAAGACGTGAAACCGGCGATAATCGCACGTGGTACGCCGGGCTTCTCGGGAGCTGATCTGGCCAACCTGGTGAACGAAGCGGCACTGTTTGCTGCGCGTGAGAACAGCAAATCGGTAACCATGGCTCACTTCGAACGTGCCAAAGATAAAATCATGATGGGCGCAGAGCGCCGCAGCATGGTGATGTCTGAGAAAGAGAAGAAACTCACTGCCTATCATGAAGCTGGTCATGCGATCGTTGGTCGTATCGTGCCTGAGCATGATCCGGTCTATAAAGTAAGTATTATTCCTCGTGGGCGCGCACTGGGTGTGACCATGTTCCTGCCTGAAGAAGACAGATACAGTCTCAGTAAGAAACATCTGGAAAGTCAGATCTCCAGCCTGTTTGGTGGTCGTATCGCGGAAGAACTGATATACGGCAAAGATAGCGTTACCACGGGTGCATCAAATGATATCGAGCGTGCTACCAATCTCGCACGTAGCATGGTCACCAAGTGGGGGCTGTCTGATCGTCTGGGTCCACTGACTTACTCGGAAGATGAGGGTGAAGTTTTCCTTGGTCGTTCGGTAACGCAGCATAAAAACATGGGTGATGACACGGCGCGTATCATCGATGAAGAGATTCGTGATCTTATCGAGCGCAACTATGATCGTGCTGAAACTATTCTGAAAGAGCGTATGGATGTACTTCATAACATGACAGATGCCTTGATGAAATATGAAACGATTGACGCTGAGCAGATCGACGCACTAATGGAAAAGCGAGAAGTGCCTGCACCAAAAGACTGGATTGATCTGGATGATGACGATGATACCAACAGTTCTGTGTCTGGTAAAAAGGACAAGAAGGATGCTGGTGACGGTACTATTGGTGGACCCGCCAGTCAGCACTGATTGTTTTTTGGCGGATAGACGCTAATTTTATAGAGTTATACTAATTCCCACGCTCGCGTGGGAATTTGCTTTTCTGTCCCTGTTAATTTCTTATAATATTTTTATTGTGTTTACATGCGGAATATAATCAATAAATCATGCAGCACATACTGACTAAGATCCGTTCAGGCCAATGGGCGATAATGGGTATCCTCAATGCCACTCCAGACTCGTTTTCAGACGGTGGTCGATTCAATCAACTGGATAACGCATTAAAACACGCTCTGCAGATGCAGCAGGACGGGGCAGAAATTATTGATATTGGTGGCGAATCCACTCGCCCCGGGGCTTTACCGGTATCCGCCGAAGAAGAGATCGAACGTGTCATCCCGGTCATTGAAAAGATTCGGCAACATTCCGATGTTGCTATTTCTATCGATACCAGCAAACCGCAGGTGATGCAGGCGGCGATCGAAGCAGGTATCGGCATGGTGAATGACGTGAATGCGCTGCATGCTGAGGGGGCGGTTGAGTTGTGCGTGAAACATCAGATTGCCGTGTGTTTGATGCATAAACAGGGTGACCCTTCGAACATGCAGGACAGACCGCATTATGCGAACGCGGTGGAAGAAATAAAACAATATCTGATCAAGCGGGCAAATGTCTGCATCGAGTCTGGAATGTCTGCAGAAAAAATATGTATAGATCCAGGCTTTGGTTTTGGCAAAACACTGGAAAATAATCTATCTTTATTGAGAGACATGCAGCAGTTTTGTGCGCTTGACTACCCGGTGCTAGTGGGTGTTTCCAGAAAGAGTATGTTTGGCATGCTACTGGATAGAGGTATTGAAGACAGGCTGGTTGCGAGCACGTCCGCGGTGGTCATTGCCTATCAGAAAGGTGCGCGATTTTTTCGGGTGCATGATGTAGCAGAGACCTGTGATGCTTTGAAGTTGTGTGCGGCTGTCAATTAAAAACAAATTAGTAGGGATTATGATGACAAAAAAATATTTTGGTACAGACGGTATTCGCGGCAAGGTTGGCACTGGTTTGATGAGCCCGGAGAAAGTCCTCAAGTTAGGCTGGGCGGTTGGCCGTGTACTAGCTTCGCATGAGAATGGAAGTGATCAGAGTAATCGCGTTGTCATCGGTAAAGATACCCGTATTTCAGGTTATATGTTTGAGTCTGCTCTGGAAGCCGGATTATCCGCTGCCGGCGTTGATGTTGAATTGCTGGGTCCGATGCCTACACCCGGTATCGCCTATCTGACGCGTACCTTACGTGCTTCTGCTGGCATAGTGATCAGTGCATCGCATAACCCGTATTATGACAACGGACTGAAATTCTTTTCTCCCCAGGGTACGAAGCTGGATGATGAACTCGAGCATGAGATCGAAGCGATGTTTGATTCGGAGATGGAGATCGCCGAATCCGCATCACTGGGTAAGGCGCATCGTATGGTTGATGCACAGGGTCGTTATATAGAAGCATGCAAAGCATCGATTCCGATCAGTGTCCGCCTTAAAGGCCTGAAAATCGTGATCGACTGTTCCAACGGTGCAACTTACGATATCGCCCCCAAAGTGTTCGCGGAATTAGGTGCAAATGTCGTATCCACGGGTGATAAACCGGATGGTCTAAATATCAATTACGAGTGCGGATCGACCGATCCGGAGCACCTGGTCACGCGGGTGAAGGTGGAAGGAGCTGATCTGGGTATCGCATTCGATGGTGACGGTGACCGTGTCCTCATGGTCGATAACCAGGGTGAGGTCATCGATGGTGATGAGTTGTTATATATCATTGCCAGGTCACGCTTGAAAGAAGGCGAGGATGTCGGCGGCGTGGTCGGTACGCTGATGACGAACCTGGGGATGGAGCTGGCGATCAAAGAGCTGGGGCTCAACTTTGCGCGCAGCAAAGTGGGTGACCGCTATGTGCTGGAAACTCTGAATGAAAATGGCTGGACCATCGGTGGAGAATCATCCGGTCATATAATTTGCCTGGACCGTACCACTACGGGTGATGGTATCGTTTCAGCATTGCAGGTACTTGCCTACCTGGTCACAGAAAAAATCAGTCTGCACGAAGCTAAATCCGGTATGAAAAAGTTTCCGCAACTGATGATTAATGTTCCGTTACAAGGTAATGCTGACCCTATGCAGTCATCGGCGGTACAGCAGTCGGTTGTCCAGGCTGAGACCAGGCTTGCAGGTCGTGGTCGTGTTTTATTAAGGCCATCAGGAACCGAACCTTTGATCCGGGTGATGGTTGAGGGTGAAGATGAGCTGCTGGTCACTCAATTAGCCAATGAGATTGCAGCCCAGGTTGAGCAGGCCGCGCAGGCGGCATAAGTATTCATCTACAAACTATCATCTCGACGAAAGGATAGAACTCTTTCACACTGGCTGCTGAGGATCACATCTAACGTCGAGATGGCGTACGCTGTTGAGTTAAGGCCTTTATAATTTCTATAGTGTAATAAGTATTGCCTATCAGATGCTTCAGTAAGTCGTTGATAAACGTAAAAAACACATTTTTGCAACGTTTCTTACTGTTTTTCCTCAATAAATTGCCTTTATCCTCATTGATTTATTGGTCCCTGACAGGTATCCTTCACACCCTTTAAAACACGGTTGGAGAATGTAATGCGTCAGGTGATGGTAGCTGGCAACTGGAAAATGAATGGTTCCAGTGATTCGGTCAAAGAATTAATGACGGGTATCAAAGAAGGTATGGCTTCGATAACGAAGGCTGAAGTGGTCGTCTGTCCTCCTGCAGTTTACATTCCTCGTGTTTCTGGTGCTGCTGATGGCACTGCGATCAAGGTCGGTTCACAGAATATCTGTGACCAGGACAGTGGCGCATTCACTGGTGAAATCTCGGCTGACATGTTGAAAGACGTTGGCTGTGAATACGCTATTATCGGCCACTCTGAGCGCCGCGCACTGTATGGCGAGAGTGATGAGCTTGTCGCAAAACGTTTTGCTGCTGCTCGCCGTAATGGTGTAAAACCAATATTCTGCATCGGTGAAACACTCGATGAGCGTGAATCTGGCATTACCAACGATGTCTGTGCTCGTCAGATAGACGCAGTTATTGCTCTGGAAGGCGTTGAAGCACTGGCTGACGGCGTTATCGCCTATGAGCCGGTTTGGGCGATTGGTACTGGTAAGACCGCATCACCAGAGCAGGCGCAGGAAGTGCATGCTTTTATCCGTGGCAAGATAGCTGCGCTAAATGCTGATGTGGCCGAAGGCTTGCGTATTCTTTACGGTGGCAGTATGAATCCGGGCAATGCGAAAGAATTGATCGGTCAGCCTGATATTGATGGCGGTCTGATCGGCGGCGCATCGCTGAAGGCCGAAGATTTTCTGGCGATCTGCCAGGCAGCTGAATAATTTCAGCTTATTTGATTACAGGTTTTTTTTGAGCAGGTTTATTTAGTGGATATTATTCTTCTTGTTTTACATGTCGTATTATCACTGGGCATCATTACTCTGGTGTTATTACAGAAAGGTGCGGGCGCGTCAGCGGGTGCAGCTTTTGGCGGCGGTGGCGGTGGTGCTGGCAGTGTTTTCGGCGCAACGGGTTCGGCCAACTTTCTGAGTAAAACAACTGCAATTTTTGCTATCGGGTTTTTCGTGAATAGCCTGGTACTGGCTTACCTGGCAGCAAACCGGGAAGTGCAGTCTGATAGTGTGCTGGATGCACTGATCGAGCAACCTGCTGCTATAGAACAATCGATTGAAGTGCCAGTCGCTGACGATGTGCCAGCGCCTGAAGCAATGGCACCTGTTGATGAGAGTGACGCTGCTATAGATGGCGTACCAGCAGCGGATATGCCACCACCTGCGGGTGAGTAGAAACAAATACAGCTTGTATGTACGGCTGGCCGATGTGGTGGAATTGGTAGACACGCTATCTTGAGGGGGTAGTGGCGAAAGCTGTGCCGGTTCGACTCCGGCCATCGGCACCAAATTATTATAGCGGGATTGACGGCGCAGGATGCCACGTAAAAATAAAAATGTGGCGCAGGATGCGTTGGTATAAATGTGCTTAATCTATAACCCTGGAAGTATTATGTACCAGGCGTTATAACCAAAGGGTCCAAGATATGCTCGAAAATTATTTGCCAATACTGATATTCCTTGTCATTGGCATGCTCGTCGGTGTTGGTGCCATGTTTGTCGGTGGTTTCGTACTGGCCCCCTCAAAACCGGATGAAGCAAAAAACTCACCTTTCGAATGTGGTTTCGAAGCATTTGAAGATGCGCGTCTGAAATTCGATGTGCGTTACTACCTGGTCGCTATCCTGTTTATTATCTTTGATCTCGAGATCGCGTTTTTATTCCCATGGGCCGTCGTGCTCGACAAGATCGGTTTGTTCGGTATCCTGGCGATGGGGATATTCCTCGGTATCCTGGTGATCGGTTTCATCTACGAATGGAAAAAAGGAGCACTGGAATGGGAATAGAAGGCGTTTTAGAAAAAGGTTTTGTTACCACCTCGGCAGATAAATTAATCAACTGGGCACGTACCGGTTCGATGTGGCCGATGACTTTCGGTCTGGCCTGCTGCGCGGTCGAGATGATGCAGGCAGGTGCCTCGCGTTATGACCTGGACCGTTTCGGTATGCTGTTCCGTCCCAGTCCCCGTCAATCAGATGTCATGATCGTCGCCGGCACCCTGTGCAACAAGATGGCGCCAGCACTTCGCAAGGTCTATGACCAGATGGCTGAGCCGCGCTGGGTTATCTCCATGGGTTCATGTGCCAATGGCGGTGGTTATTATCATTATTCATATTCTGTCGTGCGTGGCTGCGACCGCATCGTGCCGGTCGATATCTATGTACCGGGCTGTCCGCCGACTGCCGAAGCTCTGCTCTACGGTATCTTGCAGTTACAGAACAAGATTCGGCGTACCAATACTATCGCTCGTCAACCGGAACAGCTAGAAGATAGCGTAAAAGCTGAGGCATAGGCAGGACTGATGAACGTACAAGAATTATCACAGGCGCTAACCACCATCTTTGGGTCAAAGCTGCAGACAAATGTCGTTACTAAAAATGATGTGTCTGCTGAAGTCACCATCGAGGTTTCGGTAAACGATGCGCTGTCTGTTTTTAAGCTGTTACGTGATGATGAGTCACTGAAGTTTGAGCAGTTAATCGATGTCTGCGGTGTCGATTATTCTGAATACGGTAACGTCGAGTGGGCCACCGATGAGTCGTCATCGACCGGTTTCAGTCGTGGTGTGGAGCCGGCCGTTGGTGCCCGTCTGCGCTTTGGCGAAGACCCTGAATATGTCAACACGGACCGCCCGCGATTTGCTGCCGTGTATCACCTCATGTCGGTGACTCATAACCATCGTTTACGTGTTCGCGTCTATTGTGAGAGTGAAGCAGTGCCGATGGTGTATTCTGTTATTGATATCTGGCCGTCAGCCAACTGGTTCGAGCGCGAGGCATTTGATCTGTACGGTATCATCTTCGATGGCCATCCCGATCTGCGTCGTATCCTGACCGATTACGGTTTTGTCGGTCATCCGTTCAGAAAAGATTTTCCGCTGATCGGCCATGTCGAGATGATCTATGACGAAGAACAGAAGCGAGTCATCTATCAGCCTGTCAGCATCGAGCCGCGTGTTCTGGTGCCAAGAGTGATCCGTGATGACGGCCGTTTTGATGAAGAGGCCTCTGTGGCTGACGATATGGCGTCGGACGATATGAGCGGGGAGAGCGCTAATGCCTGAAATTCGTAATTACACATTGAATTTCGGCCCGCAGCATCCGGCTGCACACGGCGTATTGCGCCTGGTGCTGGAGATGGACGGTGAGGTAATAGAGCGTGCCGATCCGCACGTCGGCCTGCTACATCGTGCTACTGAAAAACTGGCTGAATCCAAGCCATATAACCAGAGCATCGGTTACATGGACAGGCTCGATTACGTTTCCATGATGTGTAACGAGCACGGCTATGTCATGGCGATGGAAAACCTGATGAACATCTCTGTGCCGGAACGCGCGCAGTATATCCGCGTCATGTTCGACGAGATAACACGTATACTGAACCACCTGTTGTGGATCGGTGCGCACGCACTCGATGTCGGTGCCATGACCATGTTTCTGTATGCATTCCGTGAGCGTGAAGACCTGATGGACGCCTATGAGGCAGTATCGGGCGCACGTCTGCATGCCACATATTACCGTCCAGGCGGTGTCGCGCGTGACCTGCCTGACACCATGCCGCAATATAAAAAGTCCAAATGGCACAGCCAGCGTGAAGTCAATAAACTGAATGAGAACCGTGAAGGTTCGCTGCTGGACTTCCTCGAAGATTTTACTAATCGCTTCCCCGGTTATGTCGACGAGTATGAGACCCTGCTGACAGATAACCGAATCTGGAAACAGCGTACCGTCGATATCGGCATCGTTTCTCCGGAACGTGCGAAAGCGCTCGGTTTTACCGGCCCGATGATCCGTGGTTCCGGCATCCCATGGGATCTGCGCAAGAAACAGCCATATGAAGTCTATGACCGTATGGAATTTGATATCCCGATCGGCACCAATGGTGACTGTTATGACCGCTACCTGGTACGTATCCAGGAGTTCCGCGAGTCCAACCGTATCATCAAGCAGTGCATCGACTGGTTGCGTGAAAATGATGGTGCAATTATCACTGAAAACCATAAGATCGCACCACCGAAACGTGAAGAGATGAAAGCGGACATGGAGTCGCTGATCCACCACTTTAAATTATTTACCGAGGGTTTCTGTTTGCCTGAAGGCGAGGCCTATGCTGCAGTCGAGCATCCAAAGGGTGAGTTCGGTTGTTACCTGGTCTCAGATGGTGCTAACAAACCTTACCGTCTGAAGATACGCGCTCCTGGTTTCGTTCACCTTTCTGCACTTGATGAGATGGTACGTGGCCATATGCTGGCTGACGTGGTTGCTATTATCGGCACACAGGATATTGTTTTCGGCGAGGTTGATCGATAATGACTGCCAAGACTATGACAGATAGCACTATAGCGATGACACAATTATCAGCTCATACACGTGAAGAGATCGACGAATTACTGTCGCATTTTCCGGCAGATCAGAAAAAATCGGCGCTGCTGGGTGCGCTCAACGTCGTACAGCATGAAAACAACGGTTTCCTGACTGACGAGTTGATGGAGTTGGTGGCTGATTATCTGGGGCTGGCAAAGATCGAGGTTTATGAGGTCGCCAGTTTCTATTCGATGTATGAGTTAAAACCTGTCGCACGAAACAATGTCGCGATATGCACGAACATCAGTTGCATGCTTATGGGGTCACAGAGCATCGTTGATCATGTCGAGAAAAAACTCGGTATAAAGATCGGTGATAGCACCGATGACGGCCGCATCTATCTGAAAAAAGAAGAAGAATGTCTGGCTGCCTGTGCAGGTGGCCCGATGATGCAGGTCAACCACGTTTATTACGAAAATCTCACACCTGAAAAAGTGGATGAGATATTAGACGGTCTGGAGTAACTGGTCTTATGTCAGGTAATAATACAGCCAAACCGGCCACTATGGCGGAACGGACTAAACCAATGGTTAATACCAAAAACGAGCAGGTGTGTTTCGCCACGCTGCAGTTTGAGGATACACCGTGGTCCTATGAAAACTACCTGAAAACCGGTGGTTACGAGGCATGGAAAAAAATTCTTAAAGACAAGACTTCGCCAGAAGATGTGGTCGAAGAGATCAAGAAGTCTGGTCTACGCGGCCGTGGTGGTGCAGGTTTTCCTACCGGTCTGAAATGGAGTTTTATGCCGCGCACCGCGCCAGTGCAGAAATACCTGGTATGTAATTCAGATGAATCCGAGCCAGGCACCTGTAAAGACAGAGAGATTCTACGTTATAACCCGCATGCTCTGGTCGAAGGCATGGCGATTGGCTGTTATGCCATGGGCGCTACCGCAGGTTATAACTATATGCGTGGCGAGTTTATGGACGAGCCGGCTATCCACTTCAAGCAGGCTTTAAAAGAAGCTTATGATAATGGCCTGTTGGGTGACAATATCCTGGGTTCCGGAGTGAATATCGATTTACATGCGTCACTCGGTGCCGGTGCATATATCTGCGGTGAAGAGACTGCGCTGTTAAATTCACTGGAAGGCAAACGTGGTCTGCCACGTTTTAAACCGCCATTCCCGGCCAACTTTGGTCTGTACGGAAAACCAACCACGATCAATAACACGGAAACACTTTCATCGATTCCTGCGATCATGCGCAACGGCGGTGACTGGTTCCAGAACCTGGGTATCCCTAACAGCGGCGGCGTTAAGCTGTTTTCGGTTTCCGGGCATGTAAACAACCCCGGAAACTTTGAAATTCCGATGGGCACTTCTTTCGCTGACCTGCTGGAGATGGCTGGTGGTGTGAAAGACGGTCGTAAATTGAAGGCTGTTATACCGGGTGGTTCCTCTGTACCGGTAGTACCGGGTGATATCATGATGAAAGCCAATATGGATTATGACTCCATCGTCGAAGCCGGTTCGATGCTGGGTTCCGGTGCGGTTATCGTGATGGACGACACCACCGATATGGTGCAGTCGCTGCGTCGCATCTCACAATTTTATTTTTCAGAATCCTGTGGTCAATGTACACCATGCCGTGAAGGTACCGGCTGGTTATATCGTATGCTGACACGCATCGTAGAAGGCAAGGGCACCATGGCTGATCTCGATAAGCTGGATGATGTTGCCAGCAAGATCGAAGGCAGAACGATCTGTGCTCTAGGAGATGCGGCAGCAATGCCGGTACGTAGTTTTCTCAAACATTATCGCAATGAATTCGAATATTACGTCGAACATAAACACAGCATGGTGAAGGCAGCGTAATGTCAGAAGCGAATACTCAAGACATGGTAACAATCACTGTCGATGGGCAGGAAGTGCAGGCACCTAAAGGTGCCATGCTGATCGAAGTTACCGATGCGCAAAATATCAAAGTCCCACGTTTTTGTTATCACAAAAAATTACCGATAGCAGCCAACTGTCGCATGTGCCTGGTCGAAGTCGAAAAAGCACCGAAACCATTGCCAGCCTGTGCTACTCCTGTGATGGATGGCATGGTCGTCCATACACAATCAAAGTACGCCAAAGATGCACAAAAATCGGTGATGGAGTTTTTGCTGATCAATCATCCATTAGATTGCCCGATCTGTGACCAGGGTGGTGAATGTGAATTACAGGATGTAGCGGTCGGATTTGGCCAGGACGTTTCTCAATACGTTGAAGCTAAACGTGTCGTCTTCGATAAAAATATCGGTCCGTTGATCACCACAGAATTGACCCGCTGTATCCACTGTACCCGCTGTGTTCGTTTCGGTCGTGAGATCGCTGGTATCCGTGAACTGGGTATGACCGGACGTGGTGAAAATGCTCTGATCTCGACTTTCGTTGATGAATGTGTAAATTCAGAGATGTCAGGTAATGCCATCGATGTATGCCCCGTGGGCGCGTTAACGGCAAAACCTTCTCGTTTCGCCGCACGCGCATGGGAGATGATTCAGCATAAAACCATCGCACCGCATGATTGCATCGGTTCGAACATTTATGTACATACACTACGCGGTGAAGTCGTTCGTGTAGTGCCTCGCGAGAATGAAGCGATCAATGAAGTCTGGTTGTCAGATCGCGATCGTTTCAGTTATGAGGGTGTAGATGCCGAAGATAGACTGACCACACCGATGATCAAACGTGATGGTGAATGGCAGGCTGCAGACTGGGATACGGCTCTGCAACTGGTGGCGGATAAATTTAAAGCTGCTGCCGAACTAAAGGCGCAACAATTAGCAGCTGAGCAAGCAGCCGAAGAGGCCCAGGTCGACGACGAGGCGGACGAAGCACCTGCTGATGCAGAAGAAACTGAAGCTGTTGAACCGGTGAGTGCAGAAATGGCCGCGCTGGTTTCTGCAAGCTCGACATTAGAAGAACAATACCTCGCGCAGAAACTACTGCGTGGTCTGGGTAGCGGCAACATCGATTTTCGTTTGCGCCAGTCTGATTTTTCAGATCAGGATATCGCGCCGGTGATGCCGTGGTTGGGTCAGAATATCGAACAGCTGGAAAAACTCGATGCGGCATTACTGGTAGGTTCAAACGTACGTAAAGAACAGCCGATCGCAAACCTTCGTCTGCGCAAAGCAGCTGTCAACAACAACGCGCAGATCTCTTTTGTAAATCCGCGTTTATATGATTTCAATTATCCGGTAGCGAACAATATCGCTGTCGCCCAGCAAAACATGGTGGCAGAACTGGCAGCTGTCGCTGCCGCAGCATTCAAGCTGAATGACAACTCGGCACCAGCAAATATATCTGACGCTATTTCAAAAGCTAAAGTCAGTGATTCGCATAAAGCCATCGCGCAACAGTTGAACGATGCAGAATCAGCGACCGTGATACTTGGCATTATTGCCGGTATGCATGCAGAGTTTTCTGCACTGCGTGTTTTGGCTGAAGCCATTGCAAAAGAAACCGGCAGCACGTTTGGTTATCTTACAGATGGCGCTAACGCGGCCGGTGCCTGGCTGGCCGGTGCGGTGCCTCATCGTGGTGCCGCTGGTTCTACTGAAGATGTTATCACTGGCAAGAATGTCGCCGAGTTAACAGGTGAAAAACTGGCAGCCTGTCTGCTGTTAGATATCGAGCCTGATACAGATGCGGCAAATGCAAAAGAGCTGATAGCAACGCTGGATCAAGCTGATTTTGTCGTCTCTGTTTCTGCCTATAACTCGGCATCGGTAAAACAGGTCGCTGATGTTCTGCTGCCTGCAGCGAGTTTTATGGAAACCTCTGGCACTTATGTTAATGCGGAAGGTTTCTGGCAGGGTTTCAAGGGCGTGGTCGAAGCAAAAGGCGGCGCTCGTCCTGCCTGGAAAGTGTTGCGTGTACTGGGCAACCTGACAGGTGTAGACGGTTTTGATTATCACTCTTCTGAAGATGTTAAAAACGAAGTACGTTCACTGTGTGAATCGATCGAGTTATCAAATGCCATCGAAGGCGCTGCGCCGGTAGCAATCAGCGCAGCAACAGGCCTGCATCGTGCATCAGATGTTCCGATGTATGCCGGTGATGCCGTTGTCCGTCGAGCAGCTTCATTGCAGAAAACCATCGATGCGCAATCGATGTGTGTGCGGCTGAATAGCGATGAAGCGGCACGGCTCGGTGTCAGTGCTGCGTCCACTGTCACCGTTAAACAAGGTGATAACAGTGCTGTTCTGGAGCTGGTGATCGATGACACGATTCCTGATGCTTCGGCCTGGATCCCGACGGCTGTCGAAGGTTCTGATCTGCTGGGCGTGACATTTGCTGAGATAAGTATCGAGGCCATGACTTCAGAGGCAGTGGGAGCATGAGTGAGATGATAGATAAGCTGTTAGCGACCGGTCTCGAGATCTGGGCCTGGTTCCCTGCAGACTGGCAGACCTTTTTATTGATACTCGGTAAGATTGTTCTGATTCTTGTGCCGCTGATGTTGTGCGTTGCCTACATCACCTATGCAGAGCGCAAGATCATCGGTTATATGCAGATCCGTATCGGCCCGAACCGTGTTGGCCCGCGTGGCTGGTTGCAGCCTATCGCTGATGCCATGAAGCTCCTGTTTAAAGAAGTCATCATTCCGACGAAGTCCGACAAGTTTTTATTCCTGATAGCACCGGTTCTATCGATCATGCCGGCACTTGCTGCCTGGGCTGTGATCCCGTTTGACCGTGGCGTCGTTCTGACTGATGTGAATGCAGGACTGCTCTACGTTCTGGCGCTGACATCTATCGGTGTCTACGGCGTCATCATCGCTGGTTGGGCATCAAACTCCAAATACGCGATCCTGAGTTCACTGCGTGTCGGTGCGCAGATCGTTGCTTATGAGATTGCGATGGGTTTTGCCCTGGTGGGCGTACTGATGGCCAGTGGCAGTCTGAACCTGGGTGATATCGTCGAAGGGCAGGCCGGTGGTATTTCCAGCTGGTACATCTGGCCTTTGCTGCCACTGTTCTTTGTCTATTTTATATCAGGTGTAGCAGAGACTAACCGTGCACCGTTTGATGTAGCAGAGGGTGAGTCTGAGATCGTTGCCGGGTTCCACGTTGAATACTCGGGCATGGCATTTGCTGTGTTCTTCCTTGCCGAGTATGCCAATATTATTTTGATCTCATCGCTGACCGCGTTGCTGTTCCTCGGTGGCTGGTTATCTCCATTCGAAGGATTCGTCGGTGCTGATCACTGGCTGGGCGATTCTAGTCTATTCTGGTTCTTCGCTAAAGCCTGTTTCTTCGCGTTCTGTTTCCTCTGGTTCCGTGCGACTTTCCCGCGTTATCGTTATGACCAGATCATGCGTCTGGGCTGGAAAGTGTTTATTCCTGTAACGATCGTCTGGCTGTTTGTTGAGGCGGTGATGGTCGTGGCTGAAGTCGGTCCCTGGGCGGTGTAGTTTGATATGAATAGAATAAAACATTTTATTAAGAGCTTCACTTTCTGGGAACTGCTAAAGGGTCTGAGCGTTACCGGTAAATACCTGTTTGCAAAGAAGATTACCGTTCAGTACCCGGAAGAGAAAACACCGATGTCACCACGTTTTCGTGGCCTGCACGCGCTGCGCCGTTATGCCAACGGTGAAGAACGCTGTATCGCCTGTAAATTATGTGAAGCAGTCTGTCCGGCGCTGGCGATCACTATCGATTCAGAAGAGCGTGAAGACGGTACGCGACGTACGACACGTTACGACATCGATCTTTTCAAATGTATCTACTGTGGATTTTGTGAAGAGGCTTGCCCGGTTGACTCTATCGTAGAGACTCATATCTTTGAGTATCACTTTGAAGAACACGGCACGCAGATTATGACAAAAGAAAAACTGCTGGAAATCGGCGATAAATACGAAGCAGAAATTGCTGCCAATAAACAGGCGGATGCGGCTTACCGCTAGTTTGGCTAAGGGCGATATAGGATTAACTGAATAATGACGATTACTGATTTTTTATTTTTTGCATTTGCGGGCGTCGTAATAGCTTCTGCTCTAGGCGTCGTTGCTTCCAGGAACCCGGTGCATTCAGCATTATTCCTGGTGCTGACATTCTTCAGCTGTTCTGCGATATGGCTGATGCTGGAAGCAGAGTTCCTCGCTATCACGCTGGTGCTGGTCTATGTCGGCGCGGTGATGGTGTTGTTCCTGTTCGTGGTGATGATGCTCGATATCAATGTCGCCAAGATGCGAGAAGGTTTTGTCTCCTATCTGCCGGTTGGAATCCTGTTTGCGCTATTGATGCTTGCGGTCATGGTCTACGTGGTCGGCCCGGTCGGTCCGGATGTCATGGGAACGGCGGCGCTTGATAATGCAGTAAGGCACGCGGCTGATTACAGTAATACGGAAGCATTGGGTGAAGTCCTCTATACCGATTATGTGCTGGCATTTGAGGTCGCTGCGGTCATCCTGCTGGTGGCGATCGTCGCTGCTATCACATTGACCTTGCGCAGACGTCCCGCCACCAAATACCAGACACCGGGCGAACAGGTTAAAGTAAAACGTGACGACCGGCTGAAAATTATCAAGTCGGATGCCGAGGTGTTGAAATGATCGGTTTAACCAGTTACTTAACCCTGGGTGCAATACTGTTTGCCATCAGCGTGGCAGGTATTTTTCTAAATAGGAAAAACATCGTGGTTCTGTTGATGTGTATCGAGCTGATGCTGCTGGCGGCTAATATTAACTTTGTGGCGTTCTCACATTACCTGAACGATCTTTCTGGTCAGGTTTTTGTGTTCTTTATCTTGACCGTGGCCGCTGCAGAAGCCGCTATCGGTCTGGCCATCCTCGTTACCTTGTTCCGTAGCCGTCAAACAATTGATGTCGAAGATCTCGACAGCTTAAAAGGATAAGCCTGATGGAAATTTTATATTTAGGTATTCCACTCGCATCATTATTTGGTGCCATCGTTGCCGGATTTTTTGGTGCACAGATCGGTCGTAAGGGTGCGCATAGCGTTACCATCCTGGGTGTTGGTATCTCGTTCATCCTTTCGCTAGTGGCACTGAACCATCATGTGTTCAATGATGCCGCAGCATATAATGATTCTGTTTATGTCTGGATGGTCTCGGATAGTATTCGATTCGAAATTGGTTTCCTGATCGATAATCTGACAGTGATGATGATGTCGGTGGTGACCGGTGTCTCACTGATGGTGCATATCTATACCATCGGTTATATGGAAGATGACCTGCATAACTGGCCGAAGGAGAGCCTGGCAGGCACCAATTCATACCAGCGCTTCTTCAGTTACATCTCACTATTTACCTTCTCCATGCTGATGCTGGTGATGTCTAATAACTTTATGCAGCTGTTCTTCGGCTGGGAAGCTGTTGGCCTGGTCTCATACCTGCTTATCGGATTCTGGTCGGTTCGCCCGACCGCGGTATATGCCAACCTCAAAGCATTCCTGGTCAATCGCGTAGGTGATTTTGGATTTATCCTGGGTATCGCTGCTGTGGTCATGTATACCGGCAGTCTTGATTATTATGATGTGTTTGCCCAGGCTGAAGTGCTGTCATCGCAAACCATGAGTATTTTCTCCGGTAGTGAGTGGAGCGTGATCAGTGTCATCTGTATCCTGCTGTTTATCGGTGCCATGGGTAAATCAGCACAGATTCCTCTGCACGTGTGGCTGCCCGATTCGATGGAAGGTCCGACACCGATCTCTGCCCTGATCCACGCCGCGACCATGGTGACCGCCGGTATATTCATGGTGACACGTATGTCACCGCTGTATGAATGGTCTGATGCAGCTTTAAGTTTCATCATCGTCATCGGTGCACTGACGGCGTTCCTCATGGGGTTGATCGGCATCGTGCAGAACGATATCAAGCGTGTCGTTGCTTACTCTACACTGTCACAGCTCGGTTATATGACCGTGGCACTGGGTGCATCAGCTTATTCTGCCGCGGTGTTCCACCTGATGACACATGCTTTCTTCAAAGCGCTGCTGTTCCTCGCTGCCGGCTCGGTCATTATCGCAATGCATCATGAGCAGGATATTCGCAAGATGGGCGGCCTGAAAAAATATCTGCCGATCACATACTGGACTTCACTGGTGGGCTCACTGGCGTTGATCGGCTTCCCAGGTTTTTCCGGTTTCTTCTCGAAAGATGCCATCATCGAAGCGGTACATCATTCTAATATCCCTGGCCATGAGTTTGCCTACATGGCAGTACTATCAGGTGTGTTCATCACTGCATTTTACTCTTTTCGTATGTTCTTCCTGGTATTCCATGGTGAAGAACGCATGGATAAACATACCAGAGAACATCTGCATGAGCCTGGGTGGGTGGTTAAAGGGCCATTGATCGCGCTAGCGATTCCTTCGGTCTTTATCGGCGGTTTTACCATAGGCGATATGCTGTTCGGTGATTACTTCGGCAGTGCTGTCTATATTGCAGCGAACCATACGGGTCTCGCAGAAGTAGGTAAGCATTTCCACGGTGCATGGGCTTTCGTCGAGCACAGTTTCGCCGGGCCGGCGATCTATCTTGCCGCATTAGGCGTTTTCTCTGCCTGGTTCATCTATATGAAGCAGCCCAGTATCGCCGAAAACATGAAGAATCGTTTCATCATCATATACAGGTTACTGGATAACAAGTATTACTTTGATGATTTTAACTCGGCTGTATTTGGTGCCGGAAGCCGAAACCTGGGTGATCGTCTGTGGAAGGTTGGTGACATGATGTTTATCGATGGCCTGCTGGTGAACGGTTCGGCCAGGCTGGTTGGCTGGTTCGCCGGGGTGACACGACACCTGCAGACGGGCATGTTGTACCACTATGCGTTTGCCATGATCATCGGTGTATTGATGTTGCTGGCGCTTGGTTTATTTATTTAAAAATAATTATATCTATACGGAAACACTATGTTTGCTGATTTACCATTATTGAGCTTGATCGTCTGGTTACCGATATTCGGTGGCGTGGCTGTGCTGCTTTCTGGCGATAAAGGTGATGCCAATGGTGTTCGTGTATTATCGCTGGTCATCTCCATCGCGACCTTCGTTTTAAGCCTGGGTCTATATGCGGGTTTTGACTCCTCGACTTCGACCATGCAGTTCGTAGAAAAAACGGCATGGATCCCGACGTTTGATATCAATTATCATTTTGGTGTTGATGGTTTCTCTATGCCATTGATCATTCTCACCACCTTTACCACTATCCTGGTAGTGCTGGCTGGCTGGGAAGTGATCAAGAAAAAACCGGCACAGTATTTTGCTGCTTTCCTGATCATGGAGGGTCTGATGGTGGCCGTGTTTGCTGCACTGGATGCCATTTTCTTCTATGTGTTCTGGGAGGCGATGCTGGTACCGATGTTTATCCTGATCGGTGTCTGGGGCGGCGAACGTCGCGTTTACGCCACCATCAAGTTCTTCATCTATACCTTCATCGGCTCAGTATTCATGCTGGTGGCATTGATCTACATGTATTACAAAGGTGGCAGCTTTGCGATTTTAGATATGCATATGCTGCGCCTGACGCTCGACGAGCAGATCCTGATCTTCCTCGCGTTCCTCGCTGCTTTTGCCGTGAAAGTACCGATGTGGCCGGTTCATACCTGGCTGCCTGACGCACACGTGGAAGCGCCGACCGGTGGATCTGTGATACTGGCCGCGATCATGTTGAAGATTGGCGGTTATGGTTTTCTTCGTTTCAGCATGCCGATTACACCTGATGCTGCGCATTCGCTCGACTGGTTGATCATCTTCATGTCACTGGTCGCGGTGGTCTATATCGGATTCGTCGCGCTGGTGCAGAAAGATATGAAGAAACTGGTGGCGTATTCATCGATCGCGCACATGGGTTTTGTTACTTTAGGCCTGTTCGTCGTGTTCCAGATATGGGAAAACCCTGCTAATACTGACGGTACTGGTGCAGCGCTGGCAGTTGAAGGCGCCATGATCCAGATGATCTCACACGGTTTCATCTCCGGTGCGATGTTCCTGATGATCGGCGTGTTATATGATCGCATGCATACCCGTGAGATCAATGCCTATGGTGGCGTGGTTCATACCATGCCAATATTTGCTGCTTTCGCCGTGTTCTTTGCGATGGCGAATGCCGGTCTGCCAGGTACTTCAGGTTTTGTCGGTGAATTCATGGTTATTATCGCCAGCTTCAAGGCCAATTTCTGGTATGCCTTCCTCGGCGCACTGACCCTGATCCTCGGCGCGGCTTATACCCTGTGGATGGTAAAGCGCGTCTTCTATGGAGAGATTGCTAACGATGGCGTTCGTGCTTTAAAAGATATCAATTCACGCGAATTTACCATCATGACTATTCTGGCAATAGCGGTATTGGTACTGGGTGTATGGCCAGCGCCGGTGACTGAGGTTATGCATGCTACTGTTGAAAACTTCCTGCAGCATATTGCCGTCTCCAAGCTTTAATGGCAAAACTGTAGTAGCCGATAGATAGACTAGAAAATAGACTGGATAGAACAAATGACATTTGAATCACTGAATATAGCCATCGCATTGCCTGAAGTATTTCTGCTGGCGATGGCCTGTCTGGTACTCGTGATAGACGTATATCTGCCACAGGATAAAAGAAACCTTACTTACGTGTTTTCTCAGTTCTCGCTGATCATCACGCTTGTCCTGCTGTTAGGAAATCAGACCGATACCCGTGTTCTCGCGTTCAACGATCTGTTCGTACAGGATGCGATGGCCGATGCGCTGAAGATGTTTATCATCATCATCAGTTTTGGTGTATTCGTGTACTCGAGAGAATATCTTCAGCAACGGAATATCTTCAAGGGTGAGTTCTATGTCCTGGCCCTGTTCAGCATCGTCGGTATGATGTTGATGGTGTCTGCCAACAATCTGCTGATGCTCTACCTGGGTCTCGAACTTCTATCCCTCTGCCTGTATGCACTGGTGGCATTCAGCCGTGATGATGGTAACGCGTCAGAAGCTGCCATGAAATACTTTGTCCTCGGCGCGATCGCTTCAGGTATGCTGCTTTACGGCATGTCTATCCTCTATGGCCTGTCCGGCAGCCTACAGATATCTGAGATCGCACATGCTGTAATCGCTACTACAGCAGGGCAGGAAATTGATAACCCTCAGAATATCGGCATGGTGTTCGCGCTGGTATTCATCGTCGTCGCGCTGGCGTTCAAACTGGGTGCGGTTCCTTTCCACATGTGGATGCCGGATGTGTATCATGGTTCACCCACAGCAGTGACGGCACTGATCGGTACTGCGCCAAAACTGGCGGGTTTTGCCATGATCATGCGCCTGATGGTAGAAGCCCTGGGTGGTCTGCAGGCAGACTGGCAGCAGATGGTTATCGTGTTATCTGTACTGTCACTGGCAGTTGGTAATATCATCGCTATCGCGCAGAGCAATATCAAACGTATGCTGGCCTATTCGACCATATCTCACGTTGGCTTTATCCTGCTGGGTATCCTGGCTGGTACCAACGAAGGTTATTCATCTGCCATGTTCTACACCATCACCTATGCGATGATGTCACTGGGTGGTTTCGGTGTCATCATGCTGATGGCGCGCCAGGGATTTGAAGCCGATAACATCACTGACCTGGCAGGCCTGAATCAGCGCAGTCCGTGGTTTGCTTTCATCATGATGATATTGATGCTGTCTATGGCAGGTGTGCCGCCAACGGTGGGTTTCTGGGCAAAACTGGCTGTGCTGAACGCCGTCATTGATGTCGACCTGATCTGGATGGCAATAATCGCAGTATTCTTCTCGATTATCGGTATCTTCTATTATCTGCGTATCATCAAGGTCATGTACTTCGATGATGCGCTAGAGACTCAGCCATTGGTCTGTGGTCGTGATATGCAGATTGCATTGAGCACCAACGGTCTGGCTATCCTGGCTTTGGGTCTTTATCCGGCGGCACTAATGTCACTCTGTGTGACAGTATTTAGTTAACCGATTTTAAACTTGATATAAGATTTTGGTCATTTCCTGCTCAAATACAAGCAGGAAATATTTTTTCTTCCACGTCTTTGGCTATCAATAGCAATATTTGCTGTTTATTCCGTTTAGTACCTTGCAATTCCCCGTGTAACTCCGTAATATTCGCCACTTGTTGTTGCGGGGTGGAGCAGTCTGGCAGCTCGTCGGGCTCATAACCCGAAGGTCGTAGGTTCGAATCCTGCCCCCGCTACCAAAATTTGTTTTCTTGGTGGCATAGATATACCGGAGCGTTGTTTCGGAGTTCTACATGGTTACAAGAATTTTGGAAAAGGCTCCGTTTACGGGGCCTTTTTGTTACTGAGAATAATTTATTGCAATAGTTTATTGAGTGGGAAGGCCGTTTTAACCGCGCCAGCGTAATGAGAAGAGACCAGACACATTTGTGGGAACTGTTTGAACCGGTGGTGAAAGGTATGGGATATGACTTGATTGAGATCGAGCATTTTCCAAACCCCAAGCACGGGGTGTTGCGTCTTTATATCGATAAAGAAGGCGGCGTAAACGTCGATGACTGTTCCAGTGTGAGTCGCCAGATCAGTGCCTTGATCGATGTGGAAGACCCGGTTAGTGGACAGTTCAACCTGGAAGTGTCATCGCCAGGTTCAGATCGCCCATTGCGGCGACTGGTTGATTTTCAGCGATTCGTGGGTTCACTGGTGAAGTTGAAAACAGTGATGCCGCTGGAAGGACAGCGCAACTTCAAAGGGCGACTACTTGAAGCCAGCGAAGAAACGCTCATCATCGAAACCGATGATGAAGAGATCAGTTTGCCGATGTCGACTATCGATAAAGCTCGTATCGTTCCTGAGTACTAGAACGCAGGACGAGAACAGCTTGTGATGCGCGCCAGGTGTTAGCGGGCATTCGACGATAGAACGATTTAAGATTATTTTTGTTTAATTAACAGTTAGTTATTTATTGAGGGTTTAATATCATGAGCAAGGAAATACTCTACGTTGCTGATGCCGTCTCTAACGAGAAAGGCGTTGATAAAGAGATTATTTTTCAGGCCATTGAGTCAGCGCTTGCAACTGCGACACGTAAGAAAAACGGTAAAGATATCGAGGTCAGAGTTGATATCGATCGCGAGACCGGTGATTACGATACGTTCCGTCGCTGGTTAGTGATCGATAATGATGAGCCCATGGAAAACCCTCTCGGTGAGATCACGCTGGAAGCTGCTCAGATCGATGAGCCTGATATCGAAGCCGGTGCTTATGTCGAAGAGCAGATCGAATCTGTCGAGTTCGGTCGTATCGCTGCGCAGACTGCCAAGCAGGTCATCGTGCAAAAAGTACGTGAAGCTGAACGTGAACGTGATGTCGAAGCCTACCAGGACCTGGAAGGTACCCTGGTTATGGGGACGGTTAAACGCGTAGAACGCGGCAACGTCTATGTTGACCTGGGTAATGGCGTTGAAGGTTTTATCCCTAAATCAGACATGATCCCTCGAGAAGCCGTGCGTCCCGGTGACCGCTTACGCGGTTATTTAAAAGAAGTGCGATCCGAGGCACGTGGGCCGCAATTATTTATCAGCCGTACTGCTCCGGAATTCCTCGTCGAGCTGTTCAAGCTGGAAGTACCTGAAGTTGATCAGGGGATGCTCGAGATCATCGGTGGTGCCCGCGATCCTGGCTCACGAGCAAAAATTTCTGTACGAGGACTGGATAATCGAATCGATCCTGTAGGTGCTTGCGTCGGTATGCGTGGCTCGCGGGTGCAATCGGTATCTAATGAGATCGGTGGTGAGCGGGTGGACATCATCCTGTGGAACGAAGATCCTGCGCAGTTCGTTATCAATGCGATGTCGCCTGCTGAAGTGATTTCCCTGGTGGTCGATGAAGAAGCTAACAGCATGAACATCGCAGTAGAAGAAGACAAGCTTGCCATGGCTATCGGCCGTGGCGGTCAGAACATTCGTCTCGCCAGTGAACTGACCGGTTGGGAGCTTAACGTGATGACCGAACAGGAAGCTGAAGAGAAGTCTGCAGAAGAAGGCGCCAAGTACCTCGAGGTCTTTACCGAGCACCTGGATGTCGATACAGAACTCGCTGAGATCCTGGTTTCAGAAGGTTTTACGACCATCGAAGAAGTGGCTTATGTACCTGAGTCAGAGCTGTTGAGTATCGAAGAATTCGATGAAGATATCGTTGCCGAATTACGCAACCGTGCCAGTGATTACCTGTTAACACAGGCGATCATGACAGAAGAAGTCCTGGAGAACAATAAACCTCAGGAAGACCTGTTGACCATGGAAGGCATGGATATCGAACTCGCCAATGCGTTAGCGGTGAAAGGTGTCTGCTCGATGGAAGACCTGGCAGAACAGGCAGTTGATGAATTAATGGAGATCGAGGGAATGGATGAAAAACGTGCGTCTGATCTGATCATGACTGCGCGCGCTCCCTGGTTTGCCGAAGAAGAACAGAAGTAAAAAAGAACGACTGAAATATCACCAAGATAAATAGTTGAGATAACACATGGCTGAAGTAACAGTAAAACAACTTGCAGGTGTCGTTGGCACACCGGTCGAACGTCTACTCGAACAGATCAAAGATGCGGGTCTGGATATAAAGACGCCCGACTCACTGGTATCTGATACAGATAAGATGACGTTACTGGGTTACCTGAGAGGTCAGCATGGTAAAGACAGTAATGTCGATGCAGAAAACAAGCCTCGAAAGATTGCGCTGAAGCGTAAATCGGTCAGTGAAGTAAAAGTTAGCGGTTCTGGCAGGAATAAAGTATCGATCGAAGTTCGCCGCAAGCGCACAATTACACGTCCAGTCGCACCGGGTGCGGACCAGTCGGCTGAATCAGCTGGAGCACAGGAACCGCCTGCTGAACTGGCAGAACTGGAGAAACTCCGTGCAGATCAGGCACGTCGTGAAGAAGAGCGTGAGTCAGAAAGAAAACTCAAGCAGGAGCGTGCTGAAAAACGTGAGCAGGAACAGAATGCTGAAAATGCTCGTTTAGCAGAAGCCAAAGCAAAAGTTGAAGATGAACATAAACATAAACATAAAGAAAAGCAGGGTGTAAAACCGAAAGCAACGCCAGCGAAAGAAAAAGTTCTGACCCCTGAAGAGTTGCAGGCACAGCAGGCTCGTGACCAGAAAACAGCATCTAAAAAGCATAAGCCCGAACATAAAGACAAGAGCACCTTATACGGTCGTAAACAATTGCATGTTGCCAGCGACCGCAGCGGTAAACGTCAGAAGAAGAAAGGTAAGATGGCAAGGCGATCTTCGGTTTCTGCTGATGCCAAACACGGATTCGAGCTGCCGGTAGAAGCTATCGTTCATGATGTAACGGTCCCCGACACGATCACCGTTGACGATCTTGCTAAACGTATGTCGATGAAAGCTGGTGAACTCATCAAAGCATTGATGAGGATGGGTGTGATGGCAACGATAAACCAGGTCATCGACCAGGATACTGCGGTACTGGTCATCGAAGAGCTGGGACATAACCCGGTCGTCGTCAACGAAGACGATTTTGAGAAGGAGTTACTGGCACGTGATACCTCCGACCTGAAGGTAGAGCCACGTCCGCCAGTCGTGACCATCATGGGACACGTCGACCATGGCAAGACCTCGCTGCTGGATTATATCCGCAGGTCCAAAATCGCTGCTGGTGAGGCTGGTGGTATTACCCAGCACATCGGTGCCTACCATGTAGAGACAGAGAAAGGTGTTATCACCTTCCTGGATACACCAGGACATGCTGCGTTTACCAGCATGCGTGAACGTGGCGCCAATGCGACTGACATCGTTATTATCGTCGTTGCGGCAGATGATGGCGTCATGCCACAGACCATCGAAGCGGTTCAGCACGCTAAG
The DNA here is from genome assembly GCA_963807625.1 of uncultured Gammaproteobacteria bacterium. Classification (GTDB taxonomy): domain Bacteria; phylum Pseudomonadota; class Gammaproteobacteria; order SZUA-229; family SZUA-229. Next base: position 564,615 of record CAWECN010000006.1, on the reverse strand, counting down.
GCAGCAGGTGTTCCGATCATTATCGCTGTTAATAAGATCGATAAAGAAGGTGCTGATCCTGATCGGGTGAAAAATGAACTGGGTAATTATGAAATTATTCCGGAAGAGTGGGGCGGTGATAATATCTTCGTCAATGTTTCAGCGTTGACCGGAGAAAACATCGATTCATTACTCGATACCATCTTGCTACAGGCTGAGTTGAATGAGCTGAAGTCGACGCCAGAAGGTCTCGCCAAAGGCGTGGTTCTGGAAGCTGCACTGGATAAAGGCCGTGGTGTTACAACCACGGTACTGGTACAGGAAGGTACATTGAGAAAAGGCGATATCATGCTTGCCGGCGAAGACTTCGGTCGTGTCAGGGCGATGTTTGATGAGTTCGGTCATGCCATCGAAAGTGCCGGGCCATCTATGCCGGCCGTCGTCATCGGTCTTTCCAGCACACCTAACGCGGGTGATGAGATGCAGGTACTGGCTGATGAGCGTACTGCTCGTGAGGTGTCCCAAAATCGACGGGAGAAAGCACGAGATATGCGTCTTGCGACTCAGCAGGCGAATAAACTGGAGTCTATGTTCGACCAGATGCAGGCTGGTGAGGTCAAGAAACTTAATATCTTATTAAAAGCCGACGTACAGGGCACCTTGCATGCCATCAGTGATTCACTGACAAAACTGGCAGCCGATAATGATGAAGTCGATGTGCGTATCATCGCTTCCGGTGTCGGTGGCATCAACGAGACTGATATCAGCCTGGCAGCAGCATCTAATGCTATCGTCATCGGTTTTAATGTTCGTGCTGATGCCGCAGCCAGGCGTGCGGCTGCAGAGCGCGGCGTCGAACTGAACTACTACAGCATCATCTATGAGCTTATCGATGAAGTCGCCAAAGCGCTTACCGGTATGCTGAAAGCTGAGTACCGTGAGCAGATCATCGGTATGGCGAAAGTGCAGGAAGTGTTCAAATCGCCGGTATTCGGCCAGGTCGCTGGTTCGCTGGTTACCGAAGGTGTGGTGCGTAAAGATGCGCCTATCCGTGTGCTGCGTGACAACGTTGTAATCTTCGAAGGTGAGCTCGAATCACTGCGTCGTTTCAAAGACGATGTGAAAGAGGTTAACAGTGGTACCGAATGCGGTATCGCGGTGAAGAACTACGAAGTGAAAGTTGGCGATCAGATCGAAGTCTTCGAACGAGTGGAAGTCGCACGTACTTTATAGGTTATAAGGTTTTTTTAGATGCCTAGAGAGTTTTCACGTAGCGACCGCATGGCGGAGCAGCTTCGCCGCGAGCTTGCTGAAATAATTCAGGATGAGATCAAAGATCCTCGTGTGGGTTTTATCTCATTTACTGAAGTTCGCATGAGTCGTGACCTGAGTCATGCTGTTATCTACTGTTCTGTTTTAAATTCCGAACAACTAGAAGAATCTATCGAGATATTGAATAGCGCCGCCGGTTTTATCCGTAAATCGATCGGCCGGCGCATCCGTGCGCGCATCGTGCCAACGCTGAAATTCGTCGCAGATGAAAGCATCATACGTGGTGAAGCGATGGATGAATTGATCAGTGAAGCCATTAAAAGTGACCAGAGAAGTGGCGAGGACAGCACAGAAGGTCACAGTGACAATGAAGAAGAGAATAACTAGTGGGCAGACGTAAAAACAAGGGTCGTAATCTCAGCGGTGTGCTGCTGTTAGATAAACCTCAGGGCGGTAGTTCAAACCACATCTTACAGAGAGTAAAACGCCTGTTTGGTGCGGCGAAAGCCGGTCATACCGGCAGTCTGGATCCACTGGCCACCGGTATGCTACCCGTGTGCTTTGGTGAGGCGACAAAGATTTCTGCTTTTTTACTCGATGCGGACAAACGTTACCATCTAAAATGCCAGCTAGGCGTCAATACTACGACCGGTGATGCAGAAGGTGAGGTGATCGATACCCAGGATGTGTCTGCGATATCAGAAGCTGATGTCAAAAAGGTGCTACCAGATTTTATCGGTGAAATCAGTCAGGTACCGCCGATGTATTCTGCTATCAAGCACAATGGCGAGCGCCTCTACAAACTGGCGCGAAAGGGTATCGAAGTCGAGCGCAAGGCCCGTCAGGTAACGATTTATGACATCGACTATATCTCACTGGACTGGGAACAGCTTAGTGATCAAAAGCGATTGATCCTGGAACTGGAAGTGCATTGCTCAAAGGGCACCTATGTTCGTACACTTGTTGAAGATATCGCAAAAAAACTCAATTGTGGTGCGCATATCACCAGTCTGCGCCGCCTCAGTGTTGGTCCATATGATGGAGATATGCTGACGATCGATCAGCTGGAAGCGCTTGCAGAGCAGGGTGAAGAAGCCCTTGATAGCTGTTTACAGCCAGTGGATAGCGGTGTCTCTGACTGGCCAGATGTGCATCTTACCCCTGATGCAGCTTTTTATGTTCAGCAGGGGCAGGCAGTGATGGTGCCACAGGCGCCTACTCAGGGCTGGGTGCGGATATATGATCAGGACCATTTTTTAGGTCTTGGCGAAATTCAGGATGATGGTCTGGTAGCACCTCGCCGTATGATCAAACAATGTGCCTGACCAATATCGCTCATCGGGCTGTTCATCAGCGGAATAATCTTTTATAAACAATGCTTTTGTGTCGCTTCAATTAGTGATAAAATCGCCATCCTTTTATTCATGCCCATTTTAAGGGTTACATTCAGTTCGGAGTATACATGTCTTTATCGACCATAGAAAAAGGCGAAGTTGTAGAAAAATACCAGCAAAAAGAAGGAGATACAGGTTCTCCGGAAGTTCAGGTAGCTTTATTGACAACTCGCATCGTGCAATTAACAGAGCACTTCAAAGATCACAAGCACGACCATCATTCACGTCGTGGTTTATTACGCATGGTTAATCAGCGTCGTAAACTGCTTGATTACCTAAAAGGTAAAAACGTAGATCGTTATAAAGCGCTGATTGCCAGCCTTGGCCTAAGACGATAACACCAGGCCGATATAACGAAGTGTGATAGAAATCACTGACATGCCACTCTGCAGTCGATAGCGGATAAGCATTCAGTGATTTTTATGCTTCTACCATCTAATAACTACACAAATATCAGGCCAATGACATCATTGGATCGGATTTGGGAATAAATATAGTGATACCTACAGCAATTAAAAAATCATTTCAGTATGGCGATCTAACGGTAACGATGGAAACGAGTGAAATCGCTCGTCAGGCATCCGGTGCAGTAATGGTCAGCATGGGCGACACAGTTGTTTTAGTTACTGCTGTTTGTGCTAAAGAATCAGAAGAGGGCAGAGATTTCTTCCCGATGACGGTTAATTACCAGGAGCGTACTTACGCTGCAGGTAAAATCCCGGGTGGTTTCTTCCGTCGAGAAGGACGTCCGAGCGAAGCAGAGATCCTGACCTGTCGTCTGATCGACCGTCCGATCCGTCCTTTATTCCCTAAAGGCTTCACTAATGAATGCCAGATCGTTGCTACCGTCGTCTCTATGAGTGCTGACATCGATCCTGAGATCCCATCGATCCTTGGTGCTTCTGCGGCGCTTTGTATAGCTGGCGTACCTTTCTCAGGTCCCCTGGGTGCTGCGCGTGTCGGTTATAAAGATGGCGAATATCTATTAAACCCAAACAAAGAAGCACTGGAAACTTCAGATCTTGATCTGGTCGTTGCCGGTACTGATAAAGCGGTGTTGATGGTTGAGTCTGAAGCTAAACTGCTCTCGGAAGAAGTGATGCTGGGTGCTGTGATGTTCGGCCATGAACAGATGCAGGCGGCTATTACTGCTATGAGTGAATTTGCAGCTGAAGTAGGCAATCCTAAGTGGGAATATAGCGCTCCTGTCGCAGATGAAGAGCTGGCTGCTAAAGTCGCAGAAACAAGTACAGCAGCGATTACAGATGCATACCAGGTTGCAGAAAAAATGGCACGTCAGGATGCAGTAAAGGCGGCGAGAAGAGCTGCTGTCGAAGCACTGCAATCAGATGATGGCTGGTCAAAAGACGCAGTTAAAGGCGCTTTTGGTAAGTTAGAAAAGAAAATCGTCCGTTCTCGCTACATTGCTGGTGAAAAACGTATCGACGGCCGTACCACATCAGATGTTCGCGCGATCACAGTGCGCACAGGCGTTCTACCACGGACTCACGGTTCAGCACTGTTTACCCGTGGTGAAACACAGGCGCTGGTTGTTACCACATTAGGTACAGCACGTGATGCACAGATCATCGACGCGCTCGAAGGTTCGTACCGCGAACCGTTCATGCTGCATTACAACTTCCCTCCATACTGTGTTGGTGAAACAGGTATGGTCGGTTCGCCAAAACGTCGTGAGATCGGTCATGGCCGCCTGGCGAAACGTGGCGTTTTAGGTGTTATGCCTTCGGAAGAAGATTTCCCTTACACCATCCGTGTCGTTTCTGAAATTACTGAATCTAACGGCTCAAGCTCTATGGCTTCTGTCTGCGGTACCAGCCTGTCGTTGATGGATGCTGGTGTTCCGATAAAAGCACCTGTTGCCGGTATCGCGATGGGCCTGATCAAGGAAGGCGATGATTTTGCTGTGCTTTCTGACATCCTCGGTGATGAAGATCACCTTGGCGATATGGACTTTAAAGTGGCTGGTTCAGCAGACGGTATCTGTGCGTTACAGATGGATATCAAGATCGAAGGCATCACTAAAGAGATCATGCATAAAGCACTGGAACAGGCGAAAGGCGGACGTAACTTCATCCTTGGTGAGATGAATAAAGTCATCTCTGAAACTAATACCGAGATGTCTGAGTATGCACCTCGCTACCTGAATATCAAGATTCACCCAGACAAGATCCGTGATGTTATCGGTAAAGGCGGCGCCGTGATCCGTTCATTGACCGAAGAGACCGGTGCGGTCATCGATATCGATGATGAAGGCAACGTGAAGATCTCTTCAAGTGACCTGGCAGCTGCCGAAGAAGCCAAGAGGCGTATCGAACAGATTACTTCTGACGCTGAAGTAGGTATGGTCTACGACGGTACCGTGAAGAAAATCATGGATTTCGGTGCTTTTGTTGAGATCCTGCCTGGTAAAGACGGTCTGGTCCACATCTCTCAGATCTGTGAAGAACGTGTTGAGAACGTGAGCGATAAGCTTTCTGAAGGCGACATAGTCAAAGTTAAAGTACTGGAGATTGATCGCCAGGGTCGTATCCGTTTGAGCATGAAAGAAGCGGAAGAAGCGGTTGCCTGATCACGTAGTATGAAAACAGGCAAACAAGTTTGGTGAAAAAGGAGCTTCGGCTCCTTTTTTGTTGTCCACGTCTCGTGTGCTGCGGTTCTACGGGTCGCCAATGTATTCAACAGACATTGCAAAATAGTTGGTAGAAAGCTGACAATTTATTTATATAGGCTACAATCATTTAAACAATTTGACCTTGGGGGAAAAGCATGGATATAACAACAAAAATAATTCGCAACGTCGCGCTAACAAATTTAATCATACTTGGTGTTGCTGGCTGCTCTAGTTCGCCTGCACCATGGACACAAGCTGATGATTCTCCTTGGGAATCCAAGCGTGAAGCTGAGACAAGTAGCATTCCATCGGATGATGCGGTAACTGATACTTCGTATAGCGACCCGGTATTACTGGCCGACCCTGAACCAGAACCAATCATGATGCAGGAGCCTGATATGGCGCCAGCACCGGAAGTTATTGCCGTCGTCGTCGAAGAGATGACGCCTGAACAGGAAATTCTGGCAATGCCATCAAGTAATTATGCTGTTCAGGTATTCGCTAGTAATACAGTTGATAGTGTCGAAAAATTCAAGAACGAAAAAGGCCTGGAGAATCTAATGTCTGTGAGAACTGATCGTTCTGGTTCCATCGTGTATGTGCTGGTAGATGTGCATCCGGACCGTGCCACTGCAAACGCAGCAGCATCTGATCTGGAAATCAAAACCGGTTCAAAACCATGGGTTCGTTCTATCGCAGGTTTGCAGAAGATCGTATCTGAATAAACGCTATGTTTTCTCATGAAAAGGCCGGATTTCCGGCCTTTTTTTTGTCAGTCGATAAAGCGTATGTGTTAATGTATCGTCGGTTTTGTATCACGTAATCAAGGTATATACATTCAATTGATAGCAGACCTTGCAACTAATTTGATGTAGTATCTGTCCAATTTCAGTAATTGTTAAAACGCATAAAATCACATGAAAAGCCAGGCAATAAAAAGTCGCTTATTTAAGCAGGTGTTTATATTATTGATGGTGCTGAGTATCACTGCGTGTGGGCGCGTTATTACCAACGCTAAGATAGAATTTTCGCAGGATCTGGCAGCAACGATCTTAGAGTTTGATGACCCCGAAACTATCAAAAAAGGCGTTCCTGCTTATTTGATATTGATCAGCAGTATGATCAAAGGTGATCCGGATAATCCTGATCTACTTGAATCTGGCGCGAAGTTATATGGTGCCTATGCTTCTAGTTTTACCAGTAGTGCAGAGAGTAAACGGGCACTTGCCAACCGCGCTTTTGGTTATGCCAGCCGAGCTATGTGTATTCGAGATTCCCGCTTTTGTGAGATAAAGAGTATCTCATATTTTGAATTTGAAAAGCTGCTCGCTTCAGTTGAGAAAGATCAGGCCGAACACCTGCTGATCTTTGTTAGCGGCTGGGCAGGCGTTATCGAAGCGAACAGCACAGACTGGAACGCAATTGCTGAACTGCCAAAAGTTAAAGTAGGAATAATGCGTGTCATAGAGCTTGATGAGACAGTCAGTAATGGTAATGCACATCTATACATGGCGGTAATGGAATCATTATTGCCGCCATCTGTGGGTGGTAAACCTGAAGTAGCTAAAAAACATTATGACCGTGCCATCGAGATCTCCAAAGGCACTAACCAGATGGCAAAAGTATTGTATGCAGAAAAATATGCACGCATGCTATTTGATCGTGAGTTACATGATGAGCTATTAAAGCAGGTAGTTAATTCAGATGATGGTCCGAAAGATCAAACCCTTATAAATACACTTGCAAAACAAAAAGCTGCTGAGTTGTTATTAAATGCTGACGATTACTTTTAACGGTGAATACTGTTCGTAAATCAAAGACGAAAAAATGAATAACATATTTAAAAAACTTTTCCCATTACTGGCGCTGTCTCTGCTGACTGTCAATTCACCAGCAGTGCAGGCGAAAACGATCAAGATAGCAACCCTCTCACCGGAAGGGACATACTGGATGAAACAGATGCGTGCCGGTGCTAAAGAGATCAAAGAAAAAACACAGGGACGGGTTAAGTTTAAATTCTATCCCGGTGGCGTCATGGGTAACGATGACAATGTATTGAGGAAAGTCCGCATCGGCCAGTTACATGGCGGTGCAGTTACGATTGGCTCACTTTCCCAATCAACACCTGATACGACTATCTACGGCCTGCCGTTCCTGTTTTCAAACCTCGATGATGCTGCAGCGATAAGAAAAACCAGCGACCCGATGTTGAATAAAAAAATCGAGGAAAGCGGTTTCGTCTGTTTAGGTATCGCGCAGGGCGGTTTCACTTACCTTATGTCGAAAGAACAGATCAACAGCCTTGATGACCTGAAACAACAGAAGTCATGGGTACCTGAGAAAAGTGATGTCGGTCTGTCTGTATATAGTTATGTCGGTGTCACACCGATTTCCTTGCCATTATCTGACGTGCTGACAGGGCTGCAGACGGGGTTGATCAACACTATAATCACATCACCCATCGGAGCATTGGCGCTGCAGTGGCACACGCATGTCGAATACGTCGTAGATCTGCCTTTGAACTACCTGGCTGCCATGATGGTAGTCGATAAAAAAGTCATCGATGAGCTGAGCGAGGAAGATCAGGTAATCGTGAGAGAAATAATGGGTAATGTATATAAACGTATCGATGAGCAGAACAGGGTGGATAATAATGCGGCCCGTGAGGCCCTGATCAAGCAGGGTGTGAAATTCGTAAAATTAAGCGATGTGGAAAAAGAAGAGTGGGACAAACTGGGTATCTCCGTGACTAATGACATGATCCAGAAATACGAATATAGTAAGGACCTGTACAAGGCAGTAACGGTCAATAATCCAGATGCACCAGCTCTGCCCAGGTAATCTTAATACTTACTGAGCTCTGGCCGATCCGTACCAGGCCGGGTCGTATCTGGATAAGATGGTCTGGCAATATCCGCATAATGAATGTTAACGATAACAAATTTATAAAATTCATCAATAAGATAGAAGATGGATTACTCGTCATTATACTGACCAGTATGATCATCCTTGCGGTATACCAGATAATCTCACGAAACCTGTTCAGTGAAGGTATCGTATGGATAGACCCGTTATTGAGGACATTGGTTTTATGGGTCGGTCTCTCCGGTGCAGTAGTCGCAACCAGGACCGATAATCATATCCGCATCGATGTCTTTGCAAAATACCTGCCGAAACATTTCCTGCCATACATACAGCGTATCGTTTATCTGTTTACCTTGTCGATCTGCATGTTGATAGCCTGGCATGCCGGGCGTTTTATCTACAGCGAATATGAATACGGCACCATCGCATTTTCTGGGGTACCGTCCTGGCTGACGGGTCTGATTATCCCGCTCAGTTTTTCTCTAATCGCAATCCGTTACGCACTATTGTTTATTTCCCCTTATGAAAGAAAGATAGTGAAGGAAACCGAAAATTAGTCATGGCAGCTGCGATCATACTGACATTGCTGGTTATTCTTGGTGCGCCACTGTTCGCGATCATCGCGACCAGTGCATTGATAGGTTTTTACAGAGAAGAGATCGATCTGTCAGTCATCGCCATCGAGATCTATCGTATCGTCGATACACCTGTATTGCTCGCTATCCCGTTATTTACTTTCGCCGGTTACGTATTAGGAGAGAGTAAGGCATCTGAGAGACTGGTCAGGCTGACAGATGCATTGCTCGGCTGGATGCCAGGTGGCCTCGCCGTCGTTTCATTACTTGCCTGTGCTTTCTTTACAGCACTAACCGGTGCTTCCGGTGCTACCATCATCGCGCTAGGAGCAATACTGTACCCGGCGATGAAACAGGCTGGTTACGGGGAGCGATTTAATCTCGGACTAATAACTTCTTCGGGTAGCCTGGGGCTTTTATTCCCGCCGTCTATTGCTCTGATCCTGTATGGCGTGATCGCACAGCAGATGGACCTCGATGAGCCTGTAGCTATCGATGACCTGTTTATCGCCGGTCTGTTGCCCGGCATGTTGATGCTGGCACTTCTGATCTCATGGAGCATGTACAAGAGCGTCGGCGACAAGATACCTACGACAGAATTTGACAAGGCTAAATTAATCAGTGCATTGCGCGAGTCAGTATGGGAGATACCGTTACCTGTAATCATGATCGCCGGAATATACACAGGTTATGTTGCCGTCTCTGAAGCGGCTGCTGTAGCGGTATTATATGTTCTCGTAGTAGATGTGTTTATATTACGCGAGATTAAAATCAGACAGCTGCCATCAATCATGCGTGACTCCATGGTTCTAGTTGGCGGAGTATTGATCATCCTCGGCGTATCACTGGCCTCGACTAACTATATGATCGATGCAGAGATACCCTCAAAATTATTTGAATTTATCCGTGAGCATATCGACAGCAAACTGACATTTTTGATGCTGCTGAATATATTCTTACTGCTGCTAGGCATGATGCTGGATGTGTTCTCTGCACTGGTCATTATCGTGCCATTAACGTTACCGATAGCAGTGGGTTATGGTATCCACCCGATTCATTTCGGTATTATCTTCCTCGCCAATATGCAGATCGGTTACTTCACACCGCCCGTTGGTATGAACCTCTTCATCGCCAGTTACCGTTTTAACAAGCCGATAACAGAATTATATTTTGCAACCATTCCATTCATGCTGATCCTGTTTATCGCGGTACTGATCATTACCTACTGGCCAGCGTTGACCATGACCTTGCTTGATCTTCGCCCTCTCTAGTATAAGCCTGCATGAAATTACTGGATCGTAATATTACCTGCCCGTATTGTGGCGAAGGGATCGAGATACAAATCGATGATTCAGTAGAAGAGTCTGATTACTTTGAGGACTGCTCGGTCTGCTGTCGCCCGATACGTGTTCAGGTGAACATCGATTTTGAAGGTGATTGTCAGTTAATGATACTGCGTGATGATGAATAAACCCTGGCCACGGCCATATTGAACCTTGTTCAGTGAAATATCTTATTAACAAAAAATGAAACCGTCATCAATGTAACTGTCATTGCGAGCGAAGCGCGGCAATCACCACTGGATGCCTCTGCTGCTTTTTCTTACCTCTAGCAATATTATGTTCTGCTCCCGTAATCATCTAGATGATCAACGCATGAATCTCAAATATATCTAACCCTCAGTTACTGATCGCTTTGACTAGCCGCGATAATAGTCAAAAAACACTATCAGCAACAGGCTCGATACCATCAGCGTAGAGATCATCACCGGCGTGCCCTTGCGTAACCAGTACAACGGCGTGATACGGTACTCTGCTATTCCCGTACGTTCAGCTTCGGCGACGCAGATAACGTTAGCGGTGGAACCGATATGCGAACCGTTTCCACCAAGACCCACACCGAGTGCCAGGGCCCACCATAATGGCATCACGTCCACCCCCTGTGTTTCCAGGTGGGAGATGATCGGGATCATGGTCACGGTAAAAGGGATATTATCGACTATGGCGCTCAGAAAGGCTGATACCCACATGATGACCAGCGCCGTCATCAGAAGGTTTTCAGGGTTCTTGGCGATCTCGGCGAGTTCCAGGCCCATCAGATCGAGCAGGCCTGAACCTTCGACACCGCCGACGATGATGAAGAGCCCGGCAAAGAATAACAGTACTGACCAGTCCAGGCCCTTGAGCAGTTCTTCCGTATCCGGACGTACCAGGGCAAGTGCAAGGGCTACCCCGATCCAGGAGACAAAACCTGGAAACAGGTGGTAATGATGATGGATAAAAAACAGCAGGATGACGACAGCTATCGATGCAGTTACCGCCATCAGGGTTTTTGGATCTTTCAGTACCTTGGTCTCATCGAGGTCGAGCACGCCTTCGATCTTTTGCGACAGTTCTTTGCGGAACAGTAGCAGCATCAGTCCCAGGGTGATTACCCAGCAGACTAAGATGATCGGTCCCATATGGAACAGGAACTGGTTGAAATCGATGCCGGCAGCACTGCCTATCATGACGTTGGGCGGGTCACCGACCAGCGTCGCCACGCCACCGGTATCGGACAGCAGCGCCTCGGCCATCAGGTAGGGAATAGGATTGATGCTCAGCAGCCGTGCGATGACGACCGTCAGCGGGGCGAATACCAGTACCGTGGTGACATTGTCCAGGAACAGGCTGATGACTGTGACCACTGTCGAGATGTAGATCAGCAGCAGTCTCGGGCTTCCCCTGGAAAGTTTTGCCATGCGGATCGCCAGGTATTCGAATCCACCGGTCGGCTTCAGCATCACTACCAGGGTCATCATGCCCATGAGCAGGAACATGGTGTTGGCGTCGATGGCTGCAACGGCCTCGGCCTGTGAATAAAACCCGAAATACATACCCGTCAGGACCATCACCACGGCGCCGATGACACCTGCGATGGTGCGGTGTATCACCTCGCTGAAGATCAGGGTATAAGCCACCACCAGGACCGCAGCCGCGATCCACATCTCAGTTGTTACCGTGTTAGAGACCGTTTCCATAATTGACACACCAGTGTTTGTTGATTACTCGGCTGTTTACGGGAAGAAACCGAATACATAGCCGTTTACGACCGCACCAGCTCGACGATGAGATTGAGGTGATAGTCATATAAATTACGTTGGATCGAGTGACGTTGCTCTATTATTGTGAAATACCTTTCTTGCGTTCCATCTCCAGGACACATTCCAGCATGCGTTCTGCGATGATCATCCGTGTAACGACACCCTTGTACTGACCATCTTCGATCAGAAAGATATAACTGCTGTTATGTACTTCCATCAGGGCGAGGGCTTTTACCACTGTAGAGCTGGGTGAGACGGTCGGAATTTTTTCCAGCAGATAATTCTCCACCGGTGTCGCCATGATCTCCAGGGCTTTCATCTCTGGCATATCAAGATTGCCCATCTGATCACCGTCACCCATGGCATCAGCAATACGAAGGATATTGTCAGGTACCGCAATACACTTGTAGACATCACGGATGGAAATCCGTCCGATGATCTGATCGTGCTCGTCAACGTAAGGCAGTCCCGGCACATTGCAGTGCACGGTCTCCTGAAAAAAATCCCGTAAGGTCATGCCGTGACGCATGGACCCGGTCATGGTAGCAAGTCGTTCCAGCTTCATAATGATCCGCCTGAACCAGAGTCAGTAGTAGCAGAAACTATATCATGAAATCAACAAGTACTAATACAGGCATTTCTGGATAGATGAGAATGTTGCTGCGGTTATCAGCTCAGGCCAGCCAGTCTTAACTGCTGGAAAATAGCCTGCAATTTTTCTTCATTTTTGATAGGAAATATCCTCGCGACATCCGTCATGATGAAGCCTGGAGAGATAGTATGCAGTTGCCCGGCAGGGGCAATATCAAACCCGGTTTAATGTGCCGCTGGCACAGCTGGATACTATCAAGATCGATCAGCCTGTCACGATTAATGTGGCGGGTGAGGGTTATCCAGGTAAGGTTTCGAGTATCGATTACCGTGCAATTGATGGTAGTGAGGGGGAGTTGTTTGCGGTTGCTGCGGAGTTTGCTTCTAAGGATACGATGATGCTGATCGGGCAGAAAGCCAGTGTTCATATTGAATAATAATTTGAATGGCTTGCTGAGGTAGAATGGAAATTAAAGTCAAAAACGGTAAATACGCATGCATTGTAAGAACCGTTATTTCAATGTAATACTTCAGGTTATAAACCTGGCAGACTTCGATAAAATAAACGATGCTTAATACAGAAACGAGGTAAATCAATCATGAAGCAATTATTCTTAATCACTATAATTTGTCTGGTCATGACCCCTTTTTCTGGGCATGCACATAATGTCAACATACCCAAGAACATCAATGAGCTGATGCTGACCAAGGTGACTGATAGCGTCTATGTCATCCATGGTATTCAGGGGATGCCTGACAAAAGTAATAAAGGCTTTATCAGTAATTCAGGCTTTGTCGTATCCGATGAAGGTGTCGTGATCATCGATAGCGGTGGCAGTATGGAAGTTGCTGAGATGTTGCTGCAGAAGATACGAGAGGTAACCGACAAACCAGTACTCGCGGTCTTCAATACTCATCTCCATGGTGATCACTGGCTCGGTAATGCGGCAGTACGCAAAGCTTATCCGGATGTGCGTATTTATGCACACGAGCGCGCCATAGAACGTCTGAAGGCGGGTGAAGCTGATCAATGGATGGATATTTTTAGCCAGGCGATGGACAAGTCTGTCGTGGGGGCGAAAGCCGTATTGCCCGACACAGCACTCAAGGGGGGCGAGACGATCGAGATTGCCGGCAACACCTACAACACACATCACACTGGACACGCACATACTGATAGTGACATCATGATCGAATACCCATCTGACAAGACATTGTTTGCTGGTGATATCGTTATCACAGGTAGCGTTGTATCGGCTGCCCGACCAGAAGATTTCAGCGCCAAAGGACAGATCGCTGCCGTTGAGTATGCCCTGAAATTGCCTGTCGATACCTATGTGCCGGGTCACGGTCCTACGGGTGGCCGCGAGATACCAGAGGCGACCAAACGTTTCCTGGAAGTTCTCTATGGCAGTGTGCAAAATCACTATGATGAAGGGCTTGAAGATTTCGAGATGCGCGACAAGGTGGTCGCTGATCTTAAGGAATTCTCCGACTGGTCGGGATACGACGGAATTGGACGATTGATCAGCTTCGTCTATCAGCAAATCCAGGCGGCAGAATTTGAATAATGTAAAGAATTAAAAAGGGGGCTGGTTCATACCGGCCCCTTTTATTTAAGCAATCTAATAGAAAACCACATCAATCTAATTCAAAGATAGAACCATGACCAAACCCTACCAACCAATCCCCTGCGCCCTGCATGACGAATACGAAATCGCCATCATGCACAAAAAACACCTCAGGATTAAATGGCCGGATGATAAGGGTGAACAACATACGGGAGATGTGCTGCCAAAAGATATCCTGGTCAAAGATAAGCAGGAGTTCCTGGTTGCTGATGCAGAAAACGGTGAAGCGTTATGTATCCGCCTGGATAAGATCACATTACTGGAATCTTGAATATAAACTACATATTTGACTGCCACCATGCCGGCAGGTCTGCGACCGAATCGAGTACCACATCCGGTGTTATACCGAGTTCTAGGTCAGAGAAGGTGAATTTGCCGGTGCGCACCTGTATCGCTTTTAGTCCGGCTTGCTGTGATGCCTCGATATCACCTCGTATGTCATCACCGATCATCATGATGTTCCCGTCTGCTCCCACTATGCTAACAGCCGCCTCGAAGAATGTTTTTGCCGGTTTTCCTGTGACTACCGCCTGTGTGCCAGTCGCGTATTCGAAAGCTTTTATCATCGGACCGACATCGAGCTGCAGGCCAGCGTCTGCACGCCAGTAACGTGTCATCCCCAGTGCGACCAGTTTCGCCTCGGGATTATTGATCATGGTCCTGAACACCTGGTTCATTCTCTCAAATGTCCACTGTGTTCCCAGGTCACCGACCACGACGGCATCGACATTGTTGTTCTCATTTGCAACCAGGTCGAAATCCGAAAACTCTTCGCCGGTTGACTCGGGCACGAACAGGGCGATGCGGTTTAATGCGTTTGCCTGCAACCACTGTTTTGCTGCTACCGGTGGCGTCAGAAAATCATCTATCTTTGTTTCAATACCAAATGTAGCAAGTTTGCTGACAAGCTCCGAGCGTGATTTAGATGTCGTGTTCGTCAGGAATAGGTGCGGGATGCGGTTTTTATTGAACCAGCCGATCGTCTCAGCGGCGCCATCGATGGGCCTGTCGCCTTCATACAAAACACCATCGAGATCGAAGAGTATGGCTGACATGATTGCTCCAGTAACGAGAATTATTTTACTGCCGGTAGCGATTAAAGACAACGCCTGATTCTAACGGGACGTTTATGAAGGTTCGCTAAGCTTCTAAATATATTAGATATATTGGACTAACTTAATACTGAGATTCTTTATTAGATATGTCTGCTAACTTTTTTTCGATGAGGCTGTCGTCTACACCACTTATCTCGATTATTTTTAAAGTTGATGTCGTTCCACTCGTAATATTGATTGATCCTTTCGCCAGGTCGAGTTTTTTTATTGCTGTCATTGCGAGCGAAGCGTGGCAATCTACCTAGGCAATGTCATCGTCTGCAGGAGATTGCCACGCTTCGCTCGCAATGACGGGTAATATATTTTCTTGATGTCTGTTTTCTCTGTGTCCTCTGTGCTTCTGTGGTTACGCTTATACATTAAAGTTAGTCCTATCCACTACAGACTGCAGACAGCTTCTTATTGATGCTGTTTTCATCTACGCCGTTTATTTCAATAATTTTCCTGGTTGATGTGGTTCCGCTGCTGATGGTAATCGATCCTTTTGGCAGCTCGAGTGTCTTTTCGAGAGTTTTGATAACGGCTTTATTGGCTTTGCCTTTTTCTGGAGGGGCTTTAACTTTTACTTTCAGCGTGTCTTCCAGCCAGCCTGCGATGCAGTCTTTCGATGACGACGGGATGACCTTTATCTGAAGTTTCATTAGCGGCGAATGTGTTCCGTGACCAGTCTGTCTGTCACCCGGCTGTTAACCGTCTTTGTCTATACCCGCCGCCAGTTGTTTTCATCGCGTATGACTTCATATTTAGCCCAGCGGGAGAATTCGTTTTTTGTCATGACGCCGGAGCTGCGCCTGTTGGCACCGGCGATAACTTTATAGATCAGCTTCTCATCACCGGAGTCTTCCGTCTCGGCCCAGTCCACGATCTGTCGAACAGACCAGAGATGGTCGTTTTCGCCATTGCAGTAGTAGTGACCATGTTTTAACTGCTTATAGGGGATTACCGTTTCCTGCTGGCGCTGTGTCACCATGTCATAGATTTTCAGCAGATCGTTCTCAGAGATGTCGATAAACGAGTCAAACTCGCTCAGCGCGTAGACGAAGTCCTCATGCGTGATCGTGCCATAGAGATTGCCAGTGTTGACGGTTGCCGATTTTTTTTGCGCGAGGAATGACGGGTAACGTCGCCATTTAAAAAGATAATTAAAAATGATGGCGACACTGAGTATGGCGATAACGTTGATCAGGACCGGGGTTAATATAAATTGATAACCCAGCTCATGCACGGCACTGCTGCCAACGACTGCTGACAAGGCAGTGGCACCACCCGGTGGGTGTATGCAGTGAAAATAATACATCGCACCGACAGCCAGGCCTACGGCTAGCGGTGCCGAAATAAATATATCAGGTATAAATTTAGCGCTGGTCACCCCGATGACAGCAGATATAAGGTGGCCGCCGACAAGGGGCCAGGGTTGTGACAGGGGGCCGAGCGGTACGGCGAACAGCAGCACTGCCGAGGCGCCCATCGAGGCGACGATCAGATAAGATGCATCATCTTTTATGAAATACGTACTGGTATAGAAGACCAGGAATATACCGAGGAAAGCCCCCAGGGCGGAAACCAGCTTTTCGGTATGGCCGACGCGGTATCGCTCGACCCCGAGGTACTGTAATAATTTATCTTTCATTCAGTGTGCGAGAGTTACGACCTGGGGAAATCTTTCAGGCAGCAGCGACCCGAAGGATTGCTTGTCTCACACGAGCAGAGTGACTCTTTCGTTTGTTGGGTGACAAAGTTTTTAATGTTTTTATCCAGCATTGCTAGAGCTTTTGTCACACCGAAGCAATAACAGATGGCGTCCGCTTTATCTTTGGACTTTTGCCAGATAGTGGTTTTTAGCTCATCGGTACGGATAACACTGTCGTCCTCACCAAAATACACCACGTCACAATCCGGGTCCGTGCAGAAATAGTATTCCTGTTCGGCTATCGCGTGCTCCCACGGGTGCAGGATATGGTGCAACAGGGTCTTACGGTGCACACTGGCGTATCTTTTGCCATTGACAGGGCAGGCATGTTTCTCAGTATGAGATTCATGTGTTTTTTCTCCAGCCATCTCTTTCGTGTCGCAACAGTCGTTCATCTCCAGACCTCCAACGATAAATTGTGAGCTTCAGTAAGACCTGTTATATATTGATGAGTTCTCGTTCTGCCTTATGCCTTGCCCTGTAACTGCGCAACCACCGCTTCATTTTCCAGGGTAGAAGTATCCGAGGTTATCTCTTCACCGGCAGCAATGGTCCTCAACAGGCGGCGCATGATCTTGCCGGAACGGGTTTTAGGCAGACCGTCGGCAAAACGAATTTCATCCGGTTTGGCAATAGGGCCAATTTGCTCGGCCACCCAGTTACGTAATTCCGTTACCATTTTTTTAGCCGCTTCACCTACCGGCCGTTCACCCTGGCAGATGACAAATGCCACAACCGCTTCGCCTTTAACTTCATGCGAACGACCGACAACCGCTGCTTCGACCACGGCCTCGTGAGCAACCAGCGCAGATTCGATCTCCATGGTGCCTAGACGGTGGCCCGAAACATTCAACACATCATCGATACGTCCCATGATCCAGAAATAGCCGTCTTCGTCACGGCGTGCGCTGTCACCGGCGAGATAATACTTGCCGTCAAACTTGGGGAAATAGGTATCGAGGTAGCGCTGGTCATCGCCATACACGGTGCTTAACATGGAAGGCCATGGTTTAGTAATAACCAGGTAGCCGCCCTTGTTCGGCTCGGTGATGGGTTCGCCTTCTTCATTGACGATATCAACCGCCATGCCGGGCAGGGCAAAGGTGCATGATCCGGGTTTGGTGGCGGTAACGCCGGGAACCGGCGCCAGTACATTCGCGCCGGTTTCGGTTTGCCACCAGGTATCAACGATAGGACATTTCTCCTTGCCGATGACCGTGTGGTACCACATCCATGCTTCCGGATTAATGGGTTCGCCCACGGTGCCGAGTAAACGCAGCGAGGACAGATCGTATTTGTTGGGGAACTCGTCACCGAATTTCATCAATGCGCGTATTGCGGTTGGTGCGGTATAGAAAATGGTGATCTTATGCTGTTCACACATCTTCCAGAAACGGCCGGCATCGGGGATAACCGGTACGCCTTCATACATAACGATCGTTGCACCGACGGCCAGCGGACCGAATGCGACGTAGGTGTGGCCGGTAATCCAGCCGATGTCAGCGGTACACCAGAAAATATCATCGTCCTGTAAATCAAATACCCACAGGTTGGTGGTAATGGCATTTAGTAAGTAGCCGCCGCTGGAGTGCTGAATGCCTTTGGGTTTACCGGTGGAACCCGAGGTGTAGAGCAGGAACAGCGGCGCGTCTGAATTGACCCATTCCGGTTCACAGGTTTTTTCCTGGCCGGCAATGGCATCTGACCACCAGCTGTCACGGCCTTCCTGCATGGCGGTTTCCTGACCGCTGCGTTTTAGCACGATGACATTCTTAATGCTGCTGCAACCTTTGCTCAGGGCTTTATCGGCAGCGCCTTTAAGTCCGACCACCTTGCCACCGCGTGTGCCGCCGTCAGCGGTAATCAGCATGCTTGCTTCAGCACCTTCGATACGGTCGCGCAGTGCTTCAGCGGAGAAACCGCCAAACACCACGGAATGAACAGCGCCGATGCGTGCACAGGCCTGCATCGCCACCACGGCTTCGGGCACCATTGGCATATAGATAATAACGCGGTCGCCTTTTTTTATGCCTTTGTCTTTTAATGCATTGGCAAACTGGCAGACATCATCATGTAATTGCTGGTAACTGATGTTTTTGGTATCGCCGGCTTCACCTTCAAAGATGATGGCAGTTTTATCGGCCTTGTCTGCCAGGTGACGGTCGATACAGTTATAGCTGACATTCATCGTGCCGTCGGGGAACCATTTATAAAGAGGGGCGCGGCTGTCATCCAGTGTGGTGGTGAACGGTGTGTGCCAGCTGATGTGCTGCCTGGCCTGATCTGCCCAGAAGCCAACATTGTCTTCATCAGACTGTTTTTGCAGTGCGGCTAAATCATCGGCTTTCAGACGTGCTTTTTCTGTAAATTCGGCACTGGGTTTAAATAAACGGTTTTCGGTTAAGGTAGAGCTAATATCATTACCTGACACGGTGATTTCCCCTTTAGAATTACTTATAAGTTATTTTCTTAGCATACACGGAGTTACTATAAACTTCGATAGTTTTAGCCGTTACGAGACGGGTTTTAACATGTTTCGCAGAACTTAATTTTGACTTATGACAGGTTGAATATGAGTTTTTGATGGCACTGCTGCCAGCTGCCAGTGTTTTATTGCCCACGACCAGATGTCGTTGATGCTGGTTCGAGCTAATTCCGGTGGTGGTTGCTGGCCTAAAAAGGCCAGTGCCTGTACCAGGTGCCGTTCCTTATGCTGTAACTCTATCTTCGTTGCGCCGGCAGATTTGCTGATCTTGTTGCCAGATTCATCTACCGCCAGTGGCAGGTGACAGTATGTGGGGGTGGCATACCCCAGCAGTTGCTGTAAATAAATCTGCCTTGGTGTTGAGTCAAGCAGGTCAGCGCCACGCACCACTTCCGTAATACCCTGTAGCGCATCATCAACTACAACAGCAAGCTGGTAGGCGAACAGGCCATCGCGGCGTTTAATAACAAAGTCACCACATTGTGTTTTTATGTTCTGTTGTTGCTCGCCCTGCAGACAGTCAGTAAAACCAATCTCCCGGTCTTCAGCGAAGAGCCGGATCGCGTGTTGCTGTGCTTCTGGAAATGTGCGCAGACGGCAGCTGCCGGGATAAATCTCACTGCCGGATTCAGCGAGCTGTTTACGTGAACACAGGCAAGGGAAGATCAATGCATTGGCCTGTAATATTTCCAGCGCCTGCTGGTAGCAGTCAGTCTGTTCGGTCTGGTAGATTACTTTACCGTCCCACTCAAAACCAAACGTTTCCAGCGTATTTAATATCTCGCTATCGGCACCGGGGACTTTGCGTGTGGTATCCACATCTTCCATTCTTAACAGCCATCGGCCATTATTGACTTTCGCCTGCAGGTAACTGCCGACAGCAGCAAGCAGCGTGCCGAAGTGCACCGGGCCGGTGGGTGAAGGGGCAAAGCGGCCGATATATTTTATATCCTGCTTGCTGGTAGTCATCTGATTCATCAATTTAGGGTGATCACCCCATAACAAACAAAGCTGGGTAATCGATAATGGTTGTTAACCAAGGTATATGTATGGCGGTCACTCAGGTTTTAAAGGTGTTGTCAGGATCAATCGGGCCTTCGCGTAATGCGTGTCCAGTTTTTTCATTTCTCTTCAGAGGTATCAATTTTAAAACTGGGTAAATCGGTCTTCCCAATGATGGTAAGAACGACCCCAACAGATATGAAGAAAAACGTCGATGCCATAAAGCTGGCTGACATGAGATCATCGCTACCCGCACTCTCCAAGCGAAAGTACAGCATAACGGCCGAAGTTAACGCTAGCACAAAACTTACTGCAGCAAAAAACAGTGAGGCCTTCTGTAATACACCTTTTCTTTTAGTCATGCAGATTAAGCATCCTGTAATTAGTGAGGTAATAGGAGACAGAACACGATTAAAATCGACATTGATAACATTACTATAAAAACGTGGCCTGTACCCTATTATTCATTATTATTAGGGGTCAAAGAATCAAGGGGTCAGGCTCCTTGATTCTTTTTGCTCGATAAATGATTAAAAGTAATTAATTGCAGATCTCTATTTATCGCTGTTATTTTGTCGGCCTTGAGAAAACCAGGCTATTAAAATAACGATAAAAGTCCATACCGCTACGACAGTCATTACCGAATATGTCATTGTATCTAAGATCATCGTAATACTCCTTTGCTCCTTTATGTGTGTGAAAACTCTTTAACTTTAACAATGCAAAATACACGCCAGATTTATAGCCTTATTACCACCTGGTGTATCAAGGTACACCATAAAGCATTTATAAACTGTGTTAGTAGTTGGAAGCCATTCGTATCGGTGTTTCAATGAGATTTAATGATGAGTTGCTATTGTGAATTATGAAGATGGTTGTAGGAGTATATGTAATGGATGTTAATAAAAAATGTCAGATTTCTGTCATAAGCTGTTATTAAAGCGTCATTTGTTTTTCATGATTAGGATTAATAAGCAGATATGGAAAAGTTATAAGGGTCGGTAACAAACGAGAACTATTTAATTTTATAAATGATTATCATTTTTCATCGACCACTTTAACTCGATCAATGGAGTCTGACCCCATTGATTTTTACAAGTTTAGTAAAGCGGTGTGAACCCGAAAACACTCTCGGTATCAGTATCCACCGTAACCTTCATCGACTTGATTTCCGGTGAACCGAATACCTGGAGACGGGTCAGGTTGTGGAATCGAAGTTTATCTGGCTCGTCTTCATCGCCCTTGGTCAACAGCGGCCTGTCGATGACGAAGCGATGGGAATCTCCATGCACGAGGAGTATGGGCCTGGGAAACTTCTTTGCTAGCACAGCCATGGCGTATACGTAACCGACATATGGTCCATACCTGCCGCCCCGGATCATGGTGCCTGAGAATGAGCTGCCGTGCGGCGACTTCTCCCTGCGCTCGAACATATCACCATGGCCAGCCAGTACTATCGCCTTCACATCTTGTTCTTTAGCGATCTCAGCCATGCGTATGATCCAGGCGTAATTGGCACCACGCCTGTCGATGGACTCGAGCGTCTGCCCAGTGATGTAAGGATGGAAGCTGTCAGAGCTACCGACAATGTGGACGGTGGCGAACAGCACATCGCCATGGATCCAGTAGGCGTTCTCGACGAATGTCTTATGCTCTTTCTTGTCGACTTCGCTCTGGCGCTTTAGCTTGAACTTGTGCTGACCAAGGCTCTGATCAGTAGAAAAATAGCGGGAGCGAAGCTCGGCCAGTCGATTCAGCTTATAGTCGGCAACAGCTTCCCAGTCGCCCCGGTCTCTGGCATCCGAACCAGGTATTTCGCAATCCGTCCACTCATTATCCCCCGGCGTGTAGATCAACGGTATTTCAAACCTGTTGAAGAAGCCGTCGATTCTGTCGTAGGTCTCATCTTCGCATGACTGGTACCCCATGGTATCGCCGACATGGATGGCGAAATCTGGCTTGGCTGCGTTGATACTATCGATCAATCGCTCGTATTCCGCGTAAGAAGAGTCGGTGTAGGCGGTATCACCCAGCACAACGAAATCGAAACGATTGGCTGCCAATGTTGACGAAACATGAATTAGCAATAACGTGAACAGTATGGCTTTCATAATGGATATCAACCTTCGAAGAGATAAATGAAGCAAAAAACAATAATCAGGGTCAGAGAGCAATTAACTCTAATATTAGAAACAATTGCTCTCTGACCCCCATTGTTTAACCCTATTTATTCTTTAATTGAAATGGTGCTGATAGAATATATTTTATTTGATTCCCATGTGCCGCAACCCCAACTAGAGAGGTGCCTTAGTTTAATTTGTCTTTTTGTAGCTTCCGCCGTCAATAACATTGACAATTTTTCTTTAAAAAGGGCATCGGACACATGAATTGTCCAAAATGTTCCCGCCGAACATTCACTAAGATCATCTTTCCCGTTCAACCAGACCATGATCAAAGTTGACCCCTCAACTTGCAATCTTGAAACAGTTCCCACTTCTTCCGCGTCTGCGAACGCGAAACCACCTGTCAAAACGGCGAATAAAAAAGTAAATAATTTAAACATCTTTTTTTCCTCTTCTGGTTCGGCTAGTAATGCTAACGACTCAGCTCACCGGCGGCAATGAAGCGTAGCGCAAATAAGGGGGCGGTGACAAATAATAGTTGTTTGGTTATGTAATTGATTATCATTTGTCACCGACCCTTTAATTCTCTTTAAATTATTAATAGGTATACTGTCCCCGTATTCCCATGTGGAATAAACAACACGTTACTTAGTGAATTGTTTATTTTTTCTCCCATATGTCTCGATAAGTAATTGGTTTATTTGTAGAGGTGCTAACAGTTTATTAGGCAGAAAAAACGTTCTGGGATAGGCAGAAAAAAAATCAATCATTTGACGTAGTTCTATCTTAATATTATTGTAAATGTTTTTTACATGGAATTATATTGGTTTGCAAGGAGATGCATATGACTGATTCTATTACCCGTTTCTGGGACAGATATATCTTTAAAATTACTGAATAGAACGTGCCCGATGGTGCCAGGCGCTGGTATGTTTATCATGTTGGGGTTTTTATTCGTTCTGGTTTCGGGCACCGTCTGGCTGCTATTACTCACGAGGATGTAGAGGCTTATATAGAAGAGATAGGCAGAAACAAAAATATGGTTACCTGGCAATTCGTTAAAGGAGTCGGAGAGATTAAAAATTGATTAATTCAAAAAAATGCTTAATAAATAATCTCTCCGTCCCCTTCAATTTCATATTGAGATATTTAAGTTTAAAAGACGTCTGAAAATGAGAGTATAAAGAAGTGCCGATTTGAGCGGATATCAGCATGTGATCTCTTAAGAGACCGATGTTCCCTGCGTCCGTATGATATGTGGTCCTTCATAGAAATAATCTCCCTTAATGCTAATCAATCACCCAATAATACACGTTCTAAAATGTGGTAAAGCCCGAACTTCTGTACTTGCCGGCACTGCGTCGACGCATGGGTTAGCAGGGTTAATAAGGCAAAAAAAAAGCCGGGCCTAATAATGGGCCCGGCTTTTTTATTTAAGAGCGATTAGTCGTCTTCAGGGACTTACTTGCCGCGTGTCTGTTTTTCCTTGATCTCGTCCAGGCTCTTGCAGTCGATACACTGTGTGGCAGTCGGGCGTGCTTCCATACGGCGTAGGCCGATCTCGACGCCACAGGTTTCACAGTAACCGTATTCGCCGTTGCTGATCAGCGTCAGGGTGTCATCGATTTTCTTGATCAGTTTGCGTTCACGGTCACGTGTACGAAGTTCGAGGCTGAATTCTTCTTCCTGTGTTGCTCGATCGGCAGGATCCGGGAAGTTTGCTGCTTCATCCTTCATATGATCTACAGTACGATCAACTTCAGACATTAGATCGGTTTTCCATGCTTCAAGAATTTCGGTGAAGTGCTGAATCTGGCCTTCACTCATATATTCTTCGCCCTTTTTAGCTTTGTAAGGCTTGAAAGCGTTATGTTCGACTGGCGCTGTATTTGCCATCTAAAACTCCAAATGTGTTTAAAAACAAAGACTTAGGTGAAAATGGTTGTTTCTATATAATAATGCGAGCGACTTTTTACCATAAATCTGTCGCCCATTGCAAATTAAAAAAATCACTATCTGCACCGGTAAAATGACTAATCCTGTTTAATTTTTATCAAAGATCACATTACTTATAAAAAATAGAACTTATCTATTTTTAGTTTTATGCTTACAGCCGCGTTGCAGGGCAGGAATTAATCACTCTCGATGCAGGAGCTAACATGGCTGATGATACGTCCGCTGTGCAGTCGTGTTTCGATCATATCGTTCGTTTTCACCTGTTTGGCTGAGGTTATGGCTTCGCCATCCTCACTTAACGTTATCGAATAACCGCGCTCCAGTGTCTGTAAGGGACTGATGGCGTTCATGGTCCTTGCCACATTGCTCAACTGCGATTTTTTCTGTGTCAGCAGGTTGAATAATGTTTGCTGTAATCGTGCAGCCAGATACTTTGCTGTCTGCCGTTTTTGTTTCAATAGTTGTACCGGGTTCTGTGCAGCCAGTTTTGCATTGAATGTAGCCAGGTCACTGCGACGATAGTCCAGCATCGACTGGCTGGTTCGGAGCAGGCGTTTAGTCAGCTCGAAACTACGCTGTTGATCACGTAACAGTTGTGTTTCCGGATGCTGCTGATGCAGTCGGCGGAGCAGCCAGTGAGTTTTCTCCTGCTGACGTGCGATCTTGTCGCTAGCCAGCTGCTGCAGTCTCTGCTGGTACCAGTCAAATGACTGCAGCCAGGTCGACTGGTCCGGGGTGACTGCCTCAGCCGCCGCAGTGGGTGTAGCGGCACGGATATCTGCAACAAAATCGGCGATGGTGATATCTATCTCATGGCCGACACCGCTGACGATGGGAACGCGGCAGTCAAAGATCGCACGTGCCACGGATTCTTCATTGAATGACCACAGGTCTTCCAGGGAACCGCCGCCACGTACCAGCAAGATCACATCGCATTGCAGGTCGCCACTGGCAACCGCCTGGTCGATCAGCTTGATGGCGTTGCAGATCGCCGGTGCTGCCTCTGATCCCTGTACCGGTACCGGGAAAATCTTCACCGGTATCGAGGGGAAACGTCTTGCGATAACGCTTAACACATCGTGGATGGCGGCCCCTGATTTTGAGGTGATGATGCTGATGCATTCAGGTAGCTCAGGTATTTCCTGTTTACCGGCTTCATCGAACAGGCCTTCTCCCGACAGTTTGATCTTCAAGGCTTCAAACTGACGGCGAAGTGCGCCATCACCGGCTTCTTCCATGCGATCGACGATCAGCTGGTAGTTACCACGTGGCTGGTACAGGCTGACCTTGGCGCGAACCAGTACCTGGTTGCCATTTTCCGGCTGGAATTTGAGTCCACGGGTACGTCCTTTGAACATGGCACAGCTAACCTGTGCAGAACTGTCTTTCAGGCTGAAGTAGATGTGGCCTGAGGCAGGTTTCGCCAGGTTAGATATCTCGCCCTCGACCCATATCCAGGAGAACTCATGCTCAAGCAGGTTGGCCACGGACCGGTTTAGTGTACTGACACTGTAAACGTTATCGTTTTCTGTGGTAGAGAACATGATCAGGATATTTTGTCTCGTATGATTAGCATCTTGTTTTCGTTTTCTTCAGCATAAAAAACGGCCTGCATCCCCTGTCATGGAAGTGCAGGCCGTTGTCTAGGGCATAACGTGTTAGTTATGAGGTCCAGTCACGCTGGCTTGCAGCTCTGCCTGAGCAACGGCCATCTCGCCCTGTTTTTTAGCTGCTGCCACCAGTTTCATGGCTTTATCGCTTTTTCCTTCTTTGTTTAGCTTGTCAGCTTTTTCCAGCAATTTACGGCTGTCTCGCCATTCGTAGTTTACCGCTTTTGCATTATCGATTGATGCGTTTGCTTCTTTGACGGCTTCTTAGTAGCTTGTGGCCTGCGCCAGCACAGGGCTAAACAGGCATGCGCTGATGATCGAGATCAGGCTGATATTTTTAATTTTCATAGTTTCTCCTGAGGGTTTTTTTAGAGAGTGAATATTTATACCCCAAAAGACTGATTTTGTATATTTTTTTACCATATAAGGACATAGTAATCTTGTTACAAATGCCGCTAAAGCTTATAATTAGCCGCTTTTCAAATCCATGCGGGAATTGTTATGCGAATAATCGAAGACGCCTTAACCTTTGATGATGTTTTACTTGTTCCTGCGCACTCGGTTGTGATGCCTAAAGATGTATCACTACAAACCAAAGTCACCCGTGATATTGCCCTGAATATACCTCTCATGTCTGCCGCTATGGATACGGTGACAGAATCTCGCCTTGCTATCGCGCTGGCGCAGGAAGGCGGTCTTGGTATTATTCATAAGAATTTGACACCCAGTGAGCAGGCGGCCGAAGTTAATACCGTTAAGAAATATGAGAGCGGTGTCATCACTGAACCGGTGACCGTGCCACCCGATATGACCATTCGTGATGTCATGGCATTGCGTGAGAGGTACAAGATCTCAGGTATGCCAGTGGTGAAGGGTAATGAGCTGATCGGCCTGGTGACCAGCCGTGATGTCCGCTTCGAGACCGGGCTGGATAAACCTGTTACCGATGTGATGACACCGAAAGAAAAACTGGTAACCGTCAAAGAGGGTGCGAGCAAGGAAGAGGTTCTTGCCTTGCTTCACGAGCATCGCATCGAGCGTGTACTGGTGGTTAACGATGCCTTCCAGCTGCGCGGCATGATCACGGTAAAAGATATACAGAAATCAACCGATTATCCGCTTGCAGCGAAAGATGACAAAGGCCGTCTTCGCGCCGGCGCCGCAGTCGGTACGGGTGCCGGCACGGAAGAGCGTGTGGAAGCACTGGTGAACGCCGGTGTTGATGTCATCGTTGTCGATACTGCGCATGGCCACTCACAGGCGGTGCTCGATCGCGTGGCATGGGTGAAGAAGAATTATGACGTACAGGTGATCGGCGGCAATATCGCTACCGGTGCTGCGGCTAAAGCGCTGGTTGACGCCGGTGCTGATGGCGTCAAAGTGGGTATCGGTCCCGGTTCTATCTGTACAACACGTATCGTCGCCGGTGTCGGCGTGCCGCAGATTACTGCGGTAGCGAATGTAGCAAAAGCGCTGGAAGGTACTGGTGTGCCCCTGATCGCTGATGGCGGTATCCGTTACTCGGGTGATATGGCAAAAGCCATCGTCGCCGGCGGTTACTGCATCATGGTCGGCGGTATGCTTGCTGGAACCGAAGAAGCACCGGGTGATGTCATCCTCTACCAGGGACGTTCTTACAAGTCCTACCGTGGTATGGGTTCGATCGGTGCCATGAAGCAGGGCTCCAGTGACCGTTATTTCCAGGACAGTTCAGAAGGCAGTGAGAAGCTGGTGCCGGAAGGTATCGAAGGCCGCGTTGCTTACAAGGGGCCGATGGGTGCCATCGTTCACCAGATGATGGGTGGCCTGCGTTCGAGCATGGGTTATGTTGGCTGTAAAGATATGGATGAGATGCGTAGCAAGCCTGAATTTGTTCGAATCTCAGGTGCCGGCATGTCTGAATCACATGTACATGATGTTACTATCACCAAAGAAGCACCTAACTACCGTTCTTCTTAAAAAAGATTGAACCGCAGCGACGCGGAGATACAGATTATTGTCTTTGCGGCGAAGATAAATATTATTGTCATTGCGAGCGAAGCGCGGCAATCTCTTTAAGCGGCTGAATAGTCTGACAGAGATTGCTTCGTACCTCGCAATGACGTAGCTCTATTATTCTCGGAATGACATAGCTCTATTATTATTCATCGTGCCTCTGCGTCTAATACAACGATATTAAAAATTGAAGAAAACAAACAAATGCATGACATCCATTCAGATCGCATCTTAATCATCGACTTCGGTTCACAGTACACCCAGCTCATCGCGAGGCGTGTTCGTGAAGCAGGTGTCTATAGTGAAGTCCATCATACCGGGATGACCGGTGATGAAATAAAGGCATTTAACCCTAACGGTATTATCCTGTCGGGTGGGCCGGAGTCAGTAACGGCTGACGATACCCTGATCGCACCACAGTATGTCTTTGAAGCGGGTGTACCGGTACTGGGTATCTGTTATGGCATGCAGACCATGGCTGCGCAGCTGGGTGGAAAAGTGGGAGCCTCGACACATCGTGAATTCGGTTACGCACAGGTGCGAGCACGCAACCATAGTGCTTTATTAAAAGATATCGAAGACCATGTGACTGTAGACGGTTTCGGTATGCTGGATGTGTGGATGTCGCATGGTGACAAAGTTGAAGCGCTGCCAGAGAATTTCGTCTGTATCGCGAGTTCTGATAATGCGCCTATCGCGGGCATGGCAGATGAGTCACGACATTTTTATGGCCTGCAGTTTCACCCCGAAGTAACCCATACCAAACAGGGGCAGAGGATCATCGAGCGTTTTGCGCACGAGATCTGTGGCTGTGCTGCTGACTGGAATGCAGGCAACATCATTCAGGACAACATCGAACGTATCCGCCAGCAGGTGGGCAGTGACGAAGTGGTATTAGGACTGTCAGGCGGCGTTGACTCTTCAGTCGTTGCAGCCCTGTTGCATCAGGCAATCGGTGAACAGCTGACCTGTGTGTTTGTCGATAATGGCTTGCTACGTTATCACGAAGGTGACCAGGTGATGGCGACCTTTGCCGAGAACATGGGTGTCAAAGTCATCCGTGTTGATGCCGAGCAACGTTTTCTCGATGAGTTAAGCGGTGTCGACGATCCCGAGAAAAAACGAAAGATTATCGGTCGTGTATTCGTTGAGATATTTGAAGAAGAATCAAACAAGCTAACTAATGCTAACTGGCTGGCGCAGGGTACGATCTATCCTGACGTGATCGAGTCAGCCGACAGCAAAAATTCACACCTGATCAAATCACATCACAATGTCGGCGGACTGCCGGAAGGCATGAGGTTGAAACTTGTCGAACCTTTACGTGAACTGTTTAAAGATGAAGTGCGCAAGATCGGTGTCGAGCTCGGTCTGCCTTCCGACATGGTGTACCGTCACCCTTTCCCGGGTCCAGGGTTGGGTGTGCGCATCCTGGGTGAAGTTAAGAAAGAGTATGCAGACCTGTTGCGTCTTGCTGATCACATCTTTATCGAAGAGTTATACAAGAACAATCTATACGACACGGTAAGCCAGGCATTCACTGTCTTTATCCCGGTCAAGTCTGTCGGTGTGATGGGTGATGGTCGTCGTTATGATTACGTCGTTGCGCTTCGTGCAGTAGAAACCATTGATTTCATGACTGCACGCTGGGCGCATCTGCCATACGATTTTCTCGGTCATGTCTCAACGCGTATCATCAATGAAGTTGATGGTATATCACGCGTTACCTACGATATCTCAGGAAAGCCTCCCGCTACCATAGAATGGGAGTGATTTTAAACAAATCATTCTACCGCAGAGGCGCAGTGGCGCAGAGAAAAGTTTTTTTATGTTATAAGCTTTTTTCGTTCTTTGCTTTTATGATGTTTTTTCTCTGTGCCACTGCGCCTCTGCGGTTCAATCGTTTCTATGGTTGAAAGAAGTGATCAATACTGGATGGAAAAGGCACTGGATCAAGCGCGTAAAGCGGAGGCTGCCGGTGAGGTTCCTGTCGGTGCTGTTCTTGTTAAAGATAACCAGTTGCTCGCCGAAGGCTGGAATCAGCCGATCAGTAGTCATGATGCGACGTCTCATGCAGAGATCATGGCGATGCGCGAAGCCGGGGTACGACTCAACAACTATCGCTTAATCGATACCGTTATGTACGTTACTTTAGAACCCTGTTCGATGTGTGTCGGTGCGATGATTCATGCACGTGTTGCCAAAGTCGTATATGCTGCATCGGAACCGAGAACGGGTGCACTGGGTGGTGCGTTTAACCTGCTGCAAGCTAATGACCACAATCATAACTTTGATGTAGTATCGGGTGTGCTGGCGGAAGAGAGCAAAGCCATGTTACAGAATTTTTTTCAGTCGCGAAGAAAGTGATCGATATAAAAACTGCTGCTATAAAAACATTCCTGAAAACAGTTGTATCAACTTTTCTGCTAATGGCTACAGCTGTTGCGCAGGCAGCATCGATGATGGACGGTTTTACCGATCCTGAAGATGGCATGTTCGATGTCAGTCACTGGCTGGCTGAGAAAAAAGGTTTTTTCCCTGTTCCGATCATCGTCACGGAACCTGCAATCGGTTATGGTGCAGGTGCTGCACTGGTTTTTCTGCATGATCCCCTGGCGGGACGTGTACCTGACGGCGAAACTTTTGACCCGCAGTCAACGGATGCCGAAGGCAAGTTGATTCCTCCGAGTGTTTCGGCACTCTTCGGTATGTATACCGAGAATGATACCTGGATGGCCGGCGGCGCTCATATGGGCGTCTGGAAAAATGACAATATCCGTTATACCGGCGCACTCGCCACCGGTTCTATCAATATAAAATTCTATCGAAATATATTGGGTCAGGATATTACGGTAGACACAACCATCGAGCCTGATATCTTATACCAGGGTTTAAAGTTCAGACTGGCCGGCTCCAAGTTCTTTGCGGGTGCTAGTTATCTGTTACTGGATACCAGCAGCGAGATTGGATTTTCTACGATCAACCCAGGTTTCAAGACGAATAGTCGTGATGCTGCGGTGATATTGAGTCTCGAATACGATAGCCGTAACACTATTTTTACACCAACCGACGGTATCAGTTCTTCAATTGAAGCTACCTTGTTCCGTGAAGCGGTAGGCAGTGACACTGATTTTGAGAAATACAAAGCTAAAATATATTATTTCACACCGTTCTCAAATACTTTCGTTTTAGGTTTACGAGGTGATATTCAAACCATTAATGGTAATGACGAAGATATACCGTTCTACATGTATCCGGATGTAAGCCTTAGGGGTATCCCGGTCATGCGCTACCAGGGTGAGTCTGTTGGAGTAGCAGAAGCAGAGCTTGGCTGGAATTTTACCAGTCGCTGGAGTGTGCTTGGCTTTGGTGGTGCAGGCCGTACTACAGGTATTGCCGATAACGATAAGATCACCACCCTATACAGCAAGGGTGTTGGTCTGCGCTACTTTATCGCCCGTCGTTTTGGTGCGCATGTGGGCTTCGATGTCGCCAGGGGCCCGGAAGATACGGCCTTCTATCTGCAGTTTGGCCATGCATGGCGATAGATATGTGGCTGCAGTGCTTACAGCAGGCTTTCTATCGGCAGCAGGCTCATGATCTCGACACCAAGTTTTCTCATCAGGCCAGCCTCCGGTTCAGTGCTATAGCGGGTCTCACCACCGGCTTTTCTGGTCAGCCAGCTCAGCCTGTTACTTTTCTCATCAAGCTGTAAGCGGTAGCTATTGTCTGACGAGGTGCTTCTATCGAATAGTTCGATGGTCTGTTTCGCCAGTTCCTGGCTATCTACCATGATGCCTATCTCGGTGTTTAGCAGTTCTGAACGGGGATCAATATTTGCTGAACCTATAAAAACATAGCGCTGATCGACGACCATATATTTTGCGTGCAGGCTGGCATGCCTGGAACCCTCGATAAGTTTATTGGTTTTTGACTGGCCAGATTGTGCAGTCGGTTTTAATTCGAATAGCCTGATATCAGAAGCGAGAAGTTTCTTGCGATATTTTCTGTAACCAGCATGCACCGCGATGACATCAGTTGCTGCCAGCGAGTTGGTCAATATACTTATATCAGCTCCCTGGTTACATTTGTTTTTTAACCAGCGCGTGCCCCTTTTTCCCGGTACGAAGTAGGGGGTTGCGATCAGCAGTTCTGTCTCCGCACGTTCGAAATAGGGTATTATCTGTGGGCCGATATGGACCATTTTTTTCGAATCATCGTTACTGATCTTTTCCGGCCTGTCGTAAAATAAATTTGCTTCCGCCCAGATGAAATCAATCTTCCGGTTAATTATTTTCTGTGTGAAGGAGGCGTTTTTCAGGGATTGAAAGTAGTCTGTGTTTTTGGCGCGATGCCATCTGTCTTTTAAATTGATGCGAAGTGTCATGAGCTGCTTTTGCATGACCCTGGTCTTGCTCAGGTCTTCGATCGGTGTCGCCCACTGGCTCTGCCAGTAATCATCGAAGCTCTTTGTGACGTCATTGACGATCGGTCCTACGGTCAATAGGTCCAGGTCGACAAAGTTCAGATTGTTCCTGGCGTCGAAGTATTCATCACCGATATTCCTGCCGCCGATGATGGCGGAAGCGTTGTCTGCTATGAATGCCTTGTTATGCATACGGCGTCCTGCACGGTCGAGATTGATCAGCATTTCGAGGTTTCTGAACCAGTCGCGATTAGACAGGGGATTGAAGATCCGTATCTCGATGTTTTCATGCTGGCTCAACATCTTGAAGTTGCTGTCACGGCCAGACATATTTATATCATCAACCAGGATGCGTACTCGAACACCACGGTCTGCAGCTGATAAGATTGCATAAGCCAGGTAGCGGCCACTGGCGTCGCTATGCATGATGTAATACTGGATATCCAGTGTTTTTTCGGCGATAGTCGCCAGTGCGAAGCGTGCGACGAAGGCATCAGTATTGTCGCTCAATAGATAAAAACCAGATTTTTTATTTTTAGTATCCAAAATAACAAGGCGTGTAGTGCTAGTAAGTACTTGATGTTACATTATCATTTATGAACTGACTTGAAATAGCGTTTTTTAGTGGCATACTCTTTAATCAACACGGAACTCATTGTGTACGCCAGCCAAATTTTTGTCGCATATGGTCAAGTTGTTACCGGTGTTTTCAATACAATTTGAAAAACACTAATTTTAAAAGGTATCATCATTTCAGCAATGATGTATCGACTCTACCGGATTTTTATATGTTAAACAGGTTTAAGAGCCTTCTCCTGATTTTATTACCTCTGATACTGACATCATGCGTTAATGTGGATACTAAAAGTGATGATGTATCACGTGCATTTCATGATGAACAAAAGCCTGAGGTATGCCAGGCACTTACAGTAGTGAATAATAAAAGTTCAGACAAAAAGGGCCTGGATCCCGAAAATATCTCAATACTAAACTGGAATATCTATAAGGGTAATAATGATGGATGGCAGAAAGACCTGACTTCATTCGCACAAAGTCATGATGTGATGACGATACAGGAAGCTTACCTGGATGATAAGTTATCTGGATTGCTGGAAACAAATAATTTTAACTGGGCAATGAATACTGCATTTCACCTGAACGGAACTGCAGCAGGAGTGATGACAGTTGCAAATTCAAATGCTATACAAAGCTGCGGTTTTCAGAATATTGAGCCGGTCATCCGAGTTCCAAAAGCTACACTGGTCAGTTATTACAATATAGATGGCCATGACGGTAAACTGCTTGTTGCCAATATACATGGAATAAATTTCACCTTAGGTGTAACAGCGTATCGTGAACAACTCGAGCAATTGTTTGACTCAATACAATATCATGATGGTCCGATGATTGTCGCCGGTGACTTTAATAGCTGGAGTGATGACCGTATGGCAGAAGTCATGCAGTTAGTCGAAAAATTATCGATGTCTTCTCTTGAATACCAGGTAAATAATAAAACACATATTTTTGGCAATGCTATCGATCATGTTTTTTACCGGCAGTTACAGCCGGTGAGCAAGAAGGTCTGGCAGGTCTCTTCTTCTGACCATAACCCCATATCGGTAACCTTCAAGCTGAAGCCCGAATCACGACTTATTGCTGTTCGTGAAACTCCTGAAGCATGCGCTGATAGTTGTTGAAGCGCTGCTCATTTAAAAGACCATCACTAACAGCCTGTTTCATCGCGCATCCGGGTTCGTTAGTGTGACTGCAATTACTAAATTTACAGGCGCCATAAAATTTCCTTACATCTGCGAACCCGTGGGTGATCTCACTGATGCTCTTGTTGATAGGGGTGAAATCGCGTACCCCGGGAGAGTCGATAATGATGCCATTATCTTTCAGGTGGTACAGTGCGGATACGGTGGTGGTATGTTTTCCTTCGCCAGTGGCTTCGGAAGTCTCTCCGATCTTGATCTCTTCTTTTGGTAAAATTGCCTTTACGATTGAAGATTTGCCGACACCGGATAAGCCGACCAGGATGCTGGTGGTGTTGCTCAGAGCCTCTGACAGGGCATCTAAGCCAGTATCCTGCTTCATGCTGCTGCTGATCACATCGTAACCGATACCTTTATATAACGTGGTTAAATCATCCACGATACGTTTAGTCTCAATATCCATCATATCCACTTTGTTTATCACGATCAGTGCTTTTGCTGGCAGGTTTTCGGCCGCAGTCAGGTACCTGTCGATCAGGTAGGGGTTAGGTTTTGGTTTCAATGCGGTAACGATAACCAGTTGCCCGATATTTGCAGCAACAGGTTTTATTGCGCCTGCAAAACCGGTTTTCACCAGCAGGTTGGATCTTTCTTTGATTGCTACTACGACATATTGAGATGCATCTGAATGTGAGTCGTCTGATGGTGGTTTGTTCTCGAGGTCGTTTGCCTGTTGTACCACGATATAATCACCACAGGCGATGTCTCCCAGGTTTTGCCGTATTTTACATTTTATCTTTTTTAAGCCTTCGGTTTCGGCATATAGCTGGCGACCATGATGGCTTATGACGCGGGCAGTCTGTGTGCTTGATTCATCCAGTTGCAGTTTGCTATCGCTGAGCAGATCGTCACTGATCTTGCTTTTTTGTTTCGAATCGATCCGGCGTTTTTGTTGTATTGATAATCTGCGTTTTGCCATGTTTGAAACTTATAGATCTTGTGCGGCGTTGATCTTGGCAGCACAGATAAAATCTTTTATCGATAACCCGCCAACACTATGAGTGCTGTAGGTTACAGTGCAGCGATTGTAGCTTACAAGCAGGTCTGGGTGATGGTCCTGCTGGTGTGCGACCTGTGCGATGACATTGACAAATGCCACGGTCTGGTAATAGTTTTTAAACGAGTAGGTATGGCTGATGCTTTTTTCTTCGGTATTTAACTGCCAGGGTGGATCCAGGTCCTGACTAATTCGCATGATATCTTTCTGTTCGAGTGCGCGATCATCTGCTGGTAAGTCGCTACATTGCTGCGCACTCAGGTTATCCATACGTTCGGTCATTAGTCGGATGTGTTTGGCATGTGGTGTGAGTCCGTCATTAGAAACGATAGTATTTCTGGTTGAGGAATTGCACCACTGCATCAGCATCTTCGTCAAACCAGGGTACTCCGATATTATCTTTGCAGCGTAAGACCTGTTTGCTTAAAGCATCGATCGATTTAACAACCCGGTTTTCGCGTGTGTAGATATCATCACTGTGGCATTTATAACAGTGGTTTTTATGTGCTTGTTCGCCGTGGACTATCGGGTCGATGGTGTCACCCCCACTAGCGAAGCTTATACTGCTAAAGCTTATAGCTGATAAAAACATGATGCTGTTAAGTGATCGCCTGGTTGATAGTTTCATAGTTTTTTCCTCATCTCTTGTGATCCTGGTTAGCGGCTATGCCTGTGTATTCAGATGTGCGATCCTTACCGGTGCCGGCGGGTGAGAATCATAAAATGCAGAATACATAGGATCTGGTGTCAAAGTGTTCGCATTCTCCCGGTACAGTCCAACGAGTGCCTGTACCAGGTATTTCGCGTCGGTTTGTTCGGCAGCAAACGCATCTGCTTCAAATTCATTCTTACGGGAGAAAATACTGAAAAGTGGCTGGAACGCAAAGGTAAATACAGGGAGTACCAGCGTGAACAGCAGTAATGCCATATAGGTAGATGGCTGGCTGACACCCAGTGCAGTGTAGAACCAGTCAACCTTCATTAACCAGGCCAGTATTGCCAGAGCGATGAGTGTGGTGCCAAATGATATGGCCATGCCTTTGATGATGTGTTTTTTCTTGAAGTGCCCGAGTTCATGCGCGAGCACGGCTTCCAGTTCGTCATCACTTAACATCTTGAGTAAGGTGTCAAAAAATACGATGCGTTTGTTACGGCCGAATCCTGAGAAGTAAGCGTTGCCATGCGAGGATCGTTTCGATCCGTCGATCACGAAGATGCCATTACTGTTAAAACCGCAACGATTTAATAAGCTGGTTATCCGATTTAATGTTTCGCCTTCTTCGAGTGGTTCAAACTTATTGAAGATAGGTGCGATCCATGTCGGGTAGACCCACATCATGAAAAGGCTGAATCCGCTGATCACTAACCAGGCGTATATCCACCACTGATCACCTGTCTGTTCCATCAACCACAGGATGACGTAAAGCAGGGGGACGCCAATGACCAGTCCTAACAGACTGCCTTTGAATATGTCGATGATAAAAGTCTTAACTGTCGTTCGGTTAAAACCAAATCTTTCTTCGATAACAAATGTGCTGTAGATAGAAAATGGCAGGTCGAGCAAGGACGAGATTAAAGTGAATGCCAGTATTACCGTGATGCCAGTCAGTATCGGGTTGATGTCTAAGGATAAAACGTACTGGTCCAGTATCTGCAGGCCACCGCCGAGAGTCCAGATAAGAATCAGCGCTACTTCGTAAAATAATGGCAGGCGGCCAAACTTCACCTTTGTCGTGGTGTAATCAGCGGCCTTCTGGTGGTCGTCAAGTGAAATCTTGTCTGCAAATGAATCAGGGACACGGTGACGATTCTTCTCGACAAAGTTTATCTGGCGCTGAGACAGGTATAAGCGCATCGCTGTCGATACGATCAGCATGGCAAGGAATAAAAGTGTGAAATTATGTAGCTGGTCCATTAAAAACTCTTTGTGTTATCGGTTGATGTCTGTAATATCTGTTGAATATACCATCGATGCCGTACTAAAAAAACAGCTCGATTACTAAATGTCTTATGGAAATCAATTTACTATGCCCAAAATAAGTGATGAAAACCTTATCTGGATAGATCTCGAGATGACAGGACTGGACCCAAATTCCGATGTCATAATCGAGATCGCAACGATCATTACCGACAAGCACCTCGCGGTACTGGATGAAGGGCCATCAATCGTAGTACATCAGCCTCATGATGTTATGAATAACATGGATGAGTGGTGCACTAACCAGCATGGCAAGTCGGGCCTGACCGACAGGGTTCTTAACAGCTCTATCTCAGAAGAGACTGCGGAAAACCTTACGCTGGCATTTTTAAAACAATATGTGCCTGAGAAAAAATCACCGATGTGCGGCAACAGTATCTGCCAGGACAGGCGCTTCCTGGCACGTTATATGCCTCGACTGGAAGATTTTTTTCACTACCGCAACCTCGATGTCAGCACCCTGAAAGAATTGACCAGCCGCTGGGCGCCTGAGAAGAAGATGGTCTATACCAAGGAATCCAGCCACCTGGCGATGGATGACATTAAAGACTCGATTGCTGAGCTCAAGCATTACCGTGAGAACATACTCACAATATAACAAGCCAGTCATCAACCTCGGCTTGATACTGTTACTGCTGCTATATTCTGATCTACTACCGGCCGAGGCAGATGGGCCCGATTACTGGCAGGTGCGTGATGTTGCAAAAAATGATGTGCTCAACATGCGCAGCAACGCTGGTTTTAAAGCACCTAAGATCGGGGAGATACCCTATGATGCCCGATGTATCAAAAACATGGGTTGCATAGGCGGTTTGACCTACCAGGAATTCAGTACGCTGTCAGAATCTGAAAAACAGCAGATAACACGACAGCGGCCGCGCTGGTGTCGAGTAAGTTACCGGGGGACAACTGGCTGGGTTGCAGGTCGTTATTTACATGAAGGCGCTTGCCTCGCTGATGAGAGAACCGGAGACGCTGCAACAGCTCATGGTATCGATCCACTCAACCATTCTTACCTTATAGAAAAAGAAAAAGTCATTTTACGCGATGGTCATGCGAGAGAAAAAATCCCCGGCACCACGGCGGTAATCATTACTGAAATAATTCGAAGACCAGTTTACGCAGATATAACAGGGGATGGCATAAAAGAGGCCGTTTCTATAGTGATGCAACATACCGGTGGTACCGGTACATTTTATTATCTTGTTGCAGCCGACAGTACCAGACTGATAGAGTCTTACTTCCTGGGAGACAGGATCAATATCGTTTCGCTAAAAGTCTTAAAAGATACTATCACTGTCCAATATCTTGACAGGAGCGGTACACAGCCGATGGCCATGAAACCCTCGGTCCCGAGCAGTAAGGATTTCAAGCTGATCGATAACCGGTTGGTTTTAAGTACCAGGCAGTAAGTTACTTGCAACTCAGTACTTAAAACTTATCACTATTTCTCAACAGGGGTGTCAGGATGATTGCCCCATTCGGACCATGAGCCCGGATAGCCCAGGACGTGCTCATAACCTAGAGATTTTAAAACCAGCCAGGAATAAGCAGAGCGGTGGTGTGACTGACAGTAGCAGACCACCTCTTTGTCTTTGCTGATTCCCAGGCTATCCAGGCGTGGCTGAATATCTTCTTCAGGCAGGCGGCGCAGGTTGTTGCTCTGGTCCATCGATTCAGTCCATTCATAATGAATCGCACCGGGGATATGACCTGCTTTGTTTGCAAAAATTTTCTCTCCATTATATTCAGCTAAAGTACGCGCATCGAGAACAACAACATTTTCATCATCCAGGTGGGTCTGTATGAATGCACGTGTTGCTGTATGGCGATGTGTTTTTTTTAGGCTGTAAGCACTGGGTTCAGGCTTGTCTGGCACGGTGTTGCTTAAATCGTGCCCCTCATTCGCCCAGCTATGCAGACCGCCATTGAGTACCACCGCGGTCTCATGACCGAATACGTTCAAGGTCCAGACAAAACGTGCTGCGCAACCGCCGCCTTCGTCATCATAGGCAACGATGAGCGATTTTTTTGTAACGCCCAGGCTAGACAGTAGAGTTGAAAAGCTTTCGTTCTCAGGTAGCAGGCCCATCACTGGTTTATCAATTTGCACGATATCCATGTAATTGACGAAGTGTGCACCGGGAATATGCGCCTGTGCATACTGTTTGGCTTTGCACAGATCGACAATGACGATATTCTCATTGCTTCGTAATGTTTCCAGTTGATCAGGTTCGATGAAGTAACTTGCTTGTGACATAGTGTAAATCTGTTTTAAGTTGTATGTTGTAAGTTATAAGTTTTTTGCCTGCAACATATAACGTGCAACTTAAAACTTATAACTCGTTTTAAATTATTTAATGATTTTTATTTTTTCGGTGGTCGACTTGTGCTGTGGTTTTAATATCGTTTCTTTCGCAGGGACATTTTCATCAGCGACAGGGTAGTCGAGTGAAAAATGCAGGCCACGGCTCTCTTTACGTAACATCGCGCTGCGGATGATGAGTTCAGCTACCAGTGTCAGGTTACGTAGTTCGATCAGGTCATTACTGATGCGAAAGTTGCTGTAATACTCATCGATTTCCTGTTGTAACAGACTGGCACGGTGCATCGCTCTTTCCAGACGTTTATTGGTCCGGACGATACCGACATAGTCCCACATGAAACGGCGTAGTTCATCCCAGTTATGTGAGATCACTACGTCTTCATCTGAATCTGTGACACGACTTTCGTCCCAGTTAGAGATGCTATGTTGTTTATAAGGTTTCTTTATAAGTGAGTTAATATCTTGTGCTGCTGCCTGTGCGAACACCAGGCACTCTAACAAGGAGTTACTCGCCATCCGGTTCGATCCGTGAAGCCCCGTGTGTGCGGTTTCACCGATTGCATATAAATTACTGATGTCCGTGCGCCCTTTCAGATCAGTCACTATACCGCCACATGTGTAGTGTGCGGCGGGCACGACAGGTATCGGTTCTTTGGTGATATCGATACCGTATTGCAGACAGCGCTCATGGATAGTAGGGAAGTGCGATGCGATGAATGCGGGAGATCGATGGCTGATATCGAGGTAGACGCATGCGGCACCGAGACGTTTCATCTCGTGGTCGATAGCGCGGGCGACGATGTCACGTGGTGCTAGTTCGCCGCGTTCATCAAACTTGTGCATGAAGCGTTTGCCATTAGGTAGCAATAATTTTCCGCCTTCCCCACGAACTGCTTCGCTGATGAGAAACGATTTTGCTTCCGGATGATACAGGCAGGTCGGGTGAAACTGGTTAAATTCCATATTGCCGACACTGCAGCCCGCACGCCATGCCATCGCGATACCGTCACCGGTAGAACCATCGGGGTTGCTGGTATACAGGTAAACTTTACTCGCGCCCCCAGTGGCCAATATCACGAAACGTGCCTGGAAGGTTTCTACATGGTTATTGTTTTTGTTGAACATGTAGGCGCCGATACATGTATTTTCACCATCTATGATTCCCTGTTTTTCCGTGGTGATCAGGTCGACCGCGATATGATGTTCATAAAAGGTGATATTGTCATGATGGCGGGCATGGTTTTCCAGGGTGTCGCTCAAGGCTTTGCCGGTAGCATCAGAAGCATGTACCACACGGCGATGAGAATGTCCGCCTTCCCGTGTCAGGTGCAGTTGTTTCCCTGATTTAAAAATGTCACTGCTGAACGGTACGCCTAATTCCTGCAACCAGCGTATATTCTCAGGGCCATGCTCGACAACAAACTTGACCGTTTCTTTGTTAGACAAGCTTCCGCCCACATTCAATGTGTCTTCGATGTGTGATTGAAATGAATCGTTATCACTGAGTACTGCTGATATACCGCCCTGGGCATAATGCGTACTGCCATCTTTACTCGGGCCTTTGGTGATGATGGCCACGCTGTATTGATCAGCGATGCGCAGAGCCAGACCAAGGCCGGCTGCGCCACCGCCTATAATCAGTACATCGTGTTGGTAGGTCATGGGCATGCTTTTTATAGTCTCAGGCTAATCTGGCTTTAAGAATTTGTCGAAATAAGGTAAGTTTACAAGATTACATTTGTCTTAATTATACATAATTCAAAAACTTAAAAAACAACGGGAACTATAATGGAATTTTTCGGTCACAGCACGCAGGGTGAAGATTCGCTCAGATACAAGGTGCTTCAATGAGCGAACGTGAAATAGACCATGAACTGGTCAAACGGGTACAGCAGGGCGATAAAAAAGCTTTCGATATGCTGGTCCTGAAGTATCAGTTGCGTGTATCAAAGCTGGTTTCCCGTTTTTTAAGGAACCAGTCTGATGTTCCGGATGTGGTGCAGGAGGCGTTTATAAAAGCCTATCGTGCATTGCCAAACTTTCGCGGTGACAGCGCTTTTTATACCTGGTTATACCGTATTGCGATAAATACTGCTAAGAATCACCTGGTAGCGCAGTCACGTAAGAGTCCGGTAAATAGCATCGATGTACAGGATGCAGAAGATTATGGTGCCAGTGAGTGGTTAAAAGAGTATGCATCTCCAGAACGTGAAGCATTAGCTAGTGAGCTCGAGACAACCATCCATAAGGCGATGGGCGATCTGCCCTCGGATTTACGTGAAGCGATTACATTACGTGAGATCGAAGGACTGAGCTACGAGGAGATCGCAGCGGTTATGGATTGTCCAATCGGAACCGTGAGATCACGTATATTTCGTGCCCGTGAAGCTATTGACGGCAAGCTGGAACCGATACTCGATGATGACAGTCATCATGTATCAAGTAATTTCGCTTAATTATAATTTTGCTTAATTAATAGTGAATTTATAGATAAATAAACAGTCGAAGGACTAGAACATAATTCGTAGTCATTGTGATGAGTAATAAAAAATATGAGCAAGCGTAAAGAAAAAATTTCAGCCTTTCTTGATAATGATATGCATCGCGATGAGCTAATGTCATTTTCGCTGTCAGCTGAGCCAGACGATGCAAAGATGGCGCAGCGTTACCAGATGATAGGTGATGCCCTGCGAGGCGAGATGAGTGATTCATCTTTTGTGGATGTCAGTACCGCAGTGAGTGAAGCTCTTGCCAATGAGAATATTGCTGATCAGATAGCTGCTGAACCTGAATCATTATCTAAACAGTCTATAGAAAAATCCGGGTTCTTTGACTTGTCAGCCTGGTTGAAACCTGTCGCTGGTATGGCAGTGGCGGCATCCGTCGCAGTGGTGATGGTCGTCAGTGTGACACAGCAGGATAGTTCCGGTATCGCACCCATCGCAACAAACATCGAATCACAGCCCTCAGTACAACTGGCTGTTGACGACAAAACGGAGGTTCAGACCACCGTAGGCAATAAAGACACAGACCTCGATCCTTATATCAATCAACATCTGGAATTTGCAACACAGGATGCCTTACAGGGGCGTTTGCCTTATGTCAGGGCTGTTAGTTTCGAGTCGAAAAAATAGTTTAATCTATAAGATGACTCCAAAGCTGAATAACAGGTTATTAAGCGTAAACATGTCTATAAAGTGATGCCTGTAACTCCTGTATCTGTCGCATTTTTTCTATTTATATCAAGTACGAGCGTTTTTGCAGGCGACCTGTTTGACATGTTGCAGCGTATGTCAGATGCCGACCAGGAGCATAGTTACCAGGGTATTTTCATATTAAGAAAGTCAGACAGTCTTTCGACCCTGAAAGTAACGCACGGCAAAGATGAAAATGGCGTCTGGGAAAGCCTTGAGGCACTGAACGGTGAGCCCAGGAAGGTCGTCAGACGAAATAATAAGGTAGTTTCCGTTTTTCCAAATCGTGAATTAGTCACGATCCGACGTAATGCGACCAGGCAGCCACTGTATCCACAGTTGCCCGAGAACATAGAGCAGCTGGAGCTCTTTTACTCCATAAACCAGTTACCTGATGATCGTATTGCTAATTACCCGGCATTGGTGGTTGACCTGATCCCTAATGATGAGCTTCGTTACGGTTACCGCTACTGGGTAGACAAGAGTACTGGTTTGTTGCTTCGTTGTGACCTGGTGGCTGAAGATGATTCGGTAGTGGAGCAGATGATGTTCACCTCTCTGGAATATCTTCCTCAGGCACCCGCTTCTGCCTTTGACTTGAAGCAGTATGAGCATTACGATCAGCAGTTACTGGATGGGCCTGCTGCTGATGCCAGTCGCAGCGCACCTTTGCAGTGGGTTATAAACACCCTGCCAAAAGGTTTTATGCTGACACAGAGTACTATGCGCTATACACAATCATCACTGGCTGAGAATGCTGAGTCCCAGGGACAGACCGGTCAGATGAACGCAAAGCCTGATTTGTTGCACCTGGTCTACTCTGATGGCCTGGCATCAGTTTCGGTGTTTATCGAAAAGAAGCAGGAAGGTGAAAAACACCTGCAGGGTGCTGCTACTATGGGCGCAGTCAATGCGTTTGGTAATTCTGTAGAGGGTTATTTCGTCACTGTCGTTGGCGAAGTGCCGGAAAAAACGGTACGGTCAATGGCGCAATCAGCGGTAAAAATCAAGTAACAAAATCGTATAATAACTGCAGATGATAGAAGAACAGGCACAAGTTATTGAGATGAGTGGAGATCAGCTGGTGCTGCAGGCGCAGACCAAGTCTTCATGCGGCAGCTGTGCGGCCAGTAAAGGTTGTGGTACGTCAGTCCTGGCAAAAGTCGTTGGACGAAAATTCACCCGTTTTCATGCAGATAATAGTGTCGATGCCGAAGTGGGCGATATGGTGATCGTGGGTATCTCTGAAGATGCCTTGCTCAGAGGATCACTGGTGATGTATATCATTCCGATCATGGGCATGCTGATTTTTGCCCTGGTTTCAGAGCAGCTGGTAGATCTACTGGCAGAAAACCGTGATCTGCTGATTGCCGGGTCAGGTATCGCGGGACTCGTGTCTGGTTCTCTGCTGTCCAGATGGTATTTTCAACGCAGGGATAATGTG
Organism: uncultured Gammaproteobacteria bacterium; assembly: GCA_963807625.1. GTDB lineage: Bacteria > Pseudomonadota > Gammaproteobacteria > SZUA-229 > SZUA-229. Next base: position 520,478 of record CAWECN010000006.1, on the reverse strand, counting down.
CACAGGTTTCGGCCGGTTGTACTGAGAAAAATCGTTGGACATGGTAAACTTCAGCCCAGATAGTTGTTAAGCAGAAAAAGGTTCGTGTTATATGCCGGCTTTGCCGGTTTTTTTCTGTCTGACAGGAACACATTAAACCGGATATAACTTCATATTTTGGGTCTGCCTTTGAAATTCACACTTTATTCTCGCAGTGACTGTCCACTCTGTGAAGCTATGGAAGATGAGTTAAGGCCTTTTATCCAGAAATATAATATAACGGTGCAGCGTCAATATATTGATAACGAGGCAACATTACAGGCTTTGTATGGTGACAAGGTGCCAGTGTTGACCTTAAATGATGAGATTTTATGTCACTATTTTCTTGATGCAGATATTTTACATAAGACCATTAAAGACAATAATTAAGAAGCCCGCTCCGAATATATAACAAATGAAAAACATTCGAAACTTTTCTATCATCGCGCATATCGATCACGGTAAATCGACACTGGCCGACCGTCTGATCCAGTCATGTGAGGGTTTAAGTAGCCGTGAGATGTCAGCCCAGGTGCTCGATTCAATGGATCTGGAGCGTGAGCGCGGCATCACCATTAAAGCGCAGAGTGTGACGTTAAATTATAAGGCGGATGATGGTGAGATCTACCAGTTAAACTTTATCGATACGCCGGGCCATGTGGATTTTTCATACGAGGTATCCCGCTCGCTGGCTGCCTGCGAGGGAGCACTGTTGATCGTTGATGCATCACAGGGCGTCGAGGCACAGAGCGTTGCTAACTGCTACACCGCGATCGAGCAGGGACTGGAAGTGATCCCCGTACTGAACAAGATCGATCTGCCGGCCGCTGACCCTGAGCGAGTCAGTGAAGAGATCGAAGAAGTCATCGGTATCGATGCCAGTAATGCGTTGCGTGTCAGCGCAAAGACAGGCGAAGGTATCCATGAGTTGCTGGAGCAGATCGTCGCCGAAGTACCACCGCCAAAGGGAGATCCAGATGCACCATTACAGGCACTGATCATCGATTCCTGGTTCGATTCCTATGTCGGGGTCATCATCCTGGTCCGGGTCATGCAGGGCCAGATATCACCACGTAAAAAGATGACCGTGATGTCGTCTCAGCGTAGTTACCTGGTCGATAAAGTCGGTGTTTTTACGCCGAAGCGGGAAGACCGCGACGTTTTATCTGCCGGCCAGGCGGGTTACATCATAGCCAGTCTGAAAGAGATCGATTCTGCCAAGGTGGGCGATACCATCACCATGACGGATAACCCGTCGACCGAGGCGTTAGAGGGTTTTAAGGAAGTTCAGCCGCGTGTTTTCGCCGGCATGTTCCCGGTGAGTTCTGACGATTATAATGATTTTCGTGATTCACTCGATAAACTTACGTTGAATGACGCGTCGCTAAAGTATGAGCCGGAAAACTCATCGGCTCTGGGCCTCGGTTTCCGTATCGGTTTCCTCGGCATGCTGCACATGGAAATCGTACAGGAGCGCCTGGAACGTGAGTATGATCTAAACCTGATCACCACAGCACCTACGGTGGTCTACGAAGTGCTGGATACCAAGGGTAAGGTCTACGAGATCCATAACCCGGCAGACCTGCCGGAAGTAAATTTTATCGAAGAACTGCGTGAGCCTATCATCAAGACCAATATTCTGGTACCACAGGACTATGTCGGCAACGTGATCACGCTGTGTGTCGAAAAACGTGGTGTACAATTGGACATGCAGTACATGGGTAGCCAGGTCTCGCTGAACTATGAGATGCCATTGAGTGAAGTCGTGCTGGACTTCTTCGACCGTCTGAAATCTGTCAGCCGTGGTTATGCTTCTTTCGATTATGAGTTTGACCGTTTTCAGGCTGCTGACCTGGTGAAGATAGATATCCTGATCAACAGTGAACGTGTCGATGCACTGTCTATCATCGCGCACCGTGATGCCAGTATCAGGCGTGGTAGAGAAGTCGTGGAGAAGATGCGTGAACTGATTCCGCGTCAGATGTTCGATATAGCCATCCAGGCTGCCATAGGAAGGAACATCATCGCGCGCAGCACTGTTAAGGCACTGCGGAAAAATGTCACGGCAAAGTGTTATGGCGGTGACGTCTCACGTAAGCGTAAATTGCTGGAGAAACAGAAAAAAGGCAAGAAGCGCATGAAGCAGTTCGGCAAGGTCGAAATACCACAGGAAGCTTTCCTCGCGGTACTTAAAGTAGACAATTAGGGTAGATAATTAACAATTACAGCCTAAACTTCTAACCAAGAATTTTTATAGTGTACGAGTAATGATTTTAGATTTTTCTTTTTATTTATTTATTGCGGTCGTTTTTACCGGCCTTGTATGGTTAATCGATAAGTGGATTCTTGCGCCAAAACGTAATGAGATCATACAAACTTCGACACAGATACATCAGGGTGTTGAAGTCAGCAGGAAAGGTAAAGAGCCTGTCATCGTCGAGTATTCCAAATCATTTTTTCCGGTCTTACTCATCGTCTTTCTATTGCGGGGTTTTATCGTAGAGCCGTTCAGGATCCCATCGGGTTCGATGTTACCGTCTCTCTATATCGGTGATTTTATCCTGGTCAACAAATTCGCCTACGGTATCAAGCTGCCGGTAATAAACAAAAAGATTGTCGAACTAGGCGAGCCTGAGCGTGGTGATATCGTCGTCTTCCGTTATCCGCGTGATCCGAACCTCGACTACATCAAACGTGTTATCGGCTTGCCCGGAGACCATATCGCATATTACAACAAGGTGTTATATGTTAACGGTAAACCGGTCGAACGAGAATTTATCGGCCAGTACAAAGGTCCAGGACAAACATTTGCTAACCAATACACTGAAAAATTAAATGAGTCTGAGCATTCCATGTTGTTATTGCCGGCAAGACCTAATAACCTGCAAGGTGAATACATCGTACCGGAAGGCATGTATTTCGTGATGGGTGATAATCGTGATAACAGTAATGACAGTCGCGTATGGGGCCCGGTGCCTGAAAGTAACCTGTTAGGTAAGGCATTCATGATCTGGATGCATTACAGTGATGAGTGGCATCTTGATCGCATCGGTAACATAATTAAGTAAACTCTCGAGATAAAAGGGGTAAACGCATGATGAATAAAACAATAATAAAATCTATTAAGAACCCTTGGTCAGGCCAGCGTGGACTCACCATGATCAGTTGGTTGATTGTCATCGTATTTTTATTGTTTCAGGTGGTGATCGCGATGAACGTCCTCCCGGTATACATGACAGATTCCACCGTAAAAACCATCATGCAGGAATTACCTAATGATGCTGCGGCGCAAAATTCTACAACTAAAGACCTTAAAATGTTAGTCGCCAAGCGTTTGAAGATTAACAATATATATACTGTTAAGCCTGATCATATAAAGATTAAAAAGGGCCGCGGTGAACTTATCGTGACTATCGAATACGAGCCACGTGACACGTTGATCGGCAGCCTCGATTATATCGTCACCTTCAAGCATGAAGCGCGAATTGCTACCAGATAATTCTGAAGATCCAGTCGTGACCATCTATTTTGAGTAACCCTATGGCGCAGTCAAATGCCATAGATGCATTATTAAAAAAACTTGGGTATTCGTTTACTGACCTTTCACTACTTGATGAAGCGTTAACCCATCGTAGTTATGCGTCCAGGAATAATGAGCGACTCGAATTTCTCGGTGACGGCATCTTGAATTTTGTCATCGCACACGAGTTATTCAAGTTATACCCCGACGTTCAGGAAGGGGATCTGAGCCGCCTGCGTGCGAACCTGGTAAACAAAGATTCACTCGCGGTCATTGCTGGTCATCTGCAGCTTGGTGAAGTTATTAAATTAGGTTCGGGTGAACTCAAGAGCGGTGGTTTTCGTCGACCCTCTATCCTTGCTGATGCTGTAGAGAGTATCTTCGGAGCGGTATATTGTGACGGTGGTTTTGAGGCCTGCCGTGAGCTCATCATCCGCCTGTATGCAGACCGGCTTGCATCCTCCATGGATCTGCAGAGCCTGAAAGACCCGAAGACACAGTTGCAGGAACTATTGCAGTCGCGCCACTTTCCCTTACCGGAGTACCAGGTAGCAAACGTTACAGGTCAGGCGCATGCCCAGGTATTCCACATTAAATGTAGTATCGATGAGATGAAGATCGAAGTCACAGGCGAGGGTAAAAGCCGTCGTAAAGCTGAGCAGATAGCGGCACAGAAAGCTATCACCAGGGTCAAACAGAGCTTTGAGGATGAGACAAAGTGAATGAGATAATGAAACAGCGCTGTGGTTATGTCGCCATCGTCGGTCGGCCAAATGTCGGTAAATCGACCTTACTCAACAACATCCTCGGTATGAAACTGAGTATTACGTCTCGCAAACCCCAGACCACACGTCACCAGATTCTGGGTGTAAAAACCACAGGCGATACCCAGGTCATCTATGTCGATACACCGGGCATTCACCAGCGTCGCGGTACCGCCATCAATAAGTACATGAACCGCGCCGCCACATCAGTTCTCAATGATGTCGATATTATTATTTTTGTAGTGCAGGTTAAAAAGTGGACCGAGGAAGACCAGGCGATCGTCGAAAAATTTAAATCGGTGAGCTGTCCTGTGGTTCTGGTCGTCAATAAAGTCGACAAGCTGGCCAGTAAAGAAGAACTGTTGCCACTCATCGGTGAGCTGGCATCGCATTACGATTTTGCCGAGATCATACCGGTATCAGCAATGAATGGCATGAACGTCGACGTGCTCGAACAGAAGATATCGCCACTGCTTCCTGAAAATGCCCACTTTTACCCGGATGATCAGGTTACCGATAGAAGTATGCGCTTTCTGGCGTCTGAGATCATACGTGAAAAACTGATCCGTGAGCTAGGTCAGGAACTGCCCTATACCTCGACGGTGGATATCGACAAATATGTCGAAGAAGACGGTATGGTCCGAATACATGCCACGATCTATGTCGAGAGCGCCGGACAGAAGGCCATTATTATCGGCAAAAAAGGCGCAAGGTTAAAAAGTATCGGAACCGCTGCCCGTGTAGACATCAGCAATATGGTTGATACCAAGGTATACCTCAATCTATGGGTCAAAGTTCGAGAGGGCTGGTCGAATGATGAACGGGCATTGCGCGGGCTTGGCTATAGTGAGTAAATCGGGATATTCGTCCTGAATCAACACAGTATTAAGCAATGAATGTCGTTAATACGCAGATTGCCTATATCCTGCACAAACGTGCCTACCGTGAAACCAGTAGTATCCTGGAAGTGTTAACGAAGGATTTTGGCCGCATCGCATTGATGGCCAGGGGTACTCGTGGAGCCAAATCTAAAATTGCTGGGAATTTACTGCCATTTACGCCGCTGGTGATCAGCTGGCAGGGTAAAGGCAATCTGCCCTATCTTAAAAGCGTCGAACGCGCAGACCTGAAAGCACCCTCGCTGAAAAGCAAATCACTACTTTCTGCAATGTATATCAACGAGTTATTGATGTACCTGCTACATAAAGATGATGTTCAAGAAACTATTTTTGAGCATTATCATCACTGTCTGTATTCACTCGAAAAGGAAAATGAGCTGGAAATTACGCTACGGCAATTCGAGATCAAATTGCTCGAATTACTGGGGTTTGGCCTGAATTTACTGGCGGAAGCTGATACTGGAGAACCTATTATTGCTGATGCGAAATATCACTACCATCACGAGCACGGCGCTGTCTTGTGTACCGATGTATCTACTCGGTCTGATAACGCCTCGATGCCGCTGGTATCCGGTCGCTGTCTTCAGGCGCTAGCCAATGAGAACTATCAGGAACTGTCGGTAAATGCCAAGTATATGGGCGAATTAAAGCGTTTAATGCGTTTTGTCATCAACTTTCATCTCGGTCATAAAAAGCTAAAAAGCAGAGATTTATTCAGACCGGTCACAAAAGCCATGTCCGAGACGGATTTTTCCTAGATTTTGTCCTTGAAATGAGGCTGACTATTGAAGTTCGGCATTTTCCTTCTATGCTTTAGTAGAAGTTTTTATTATTCTGCTTGAAGGTCTAAATATGCCGTCTGCTGCATCACACAACATCGATGATTATGAATCTCTACTGGTAGCGTTGCAGGACGTGTTAGGCGTAGTCGTTCCGGAATCACAGCGAAGCTTCCTGCTCGACAGGATTGAGCCGTTATTGACGCAATACTCGCTGGAATCAGTGGCCGCACTGGCGCAGAGTCTGAAGGGCGAGCAGGCTGACGAGGTAAAATCATCTGTACTCGAAGCCATATCCAAACGCCAGTCAGACTGGGTATTGAGCCCAACGATCATCAATGTGTTGAAAAGGTATGTTTTCGAACAGTTACCAGGCAACGCAAACATCTGGATCGTCGGCTGCGGGCAGGGGCAACAGGCCTATTCGGTTGCGATGGAGATCGCTGAATATGAGAATAAAAAAGGCGATACTAAAAATTTCCATCTGCTTGCTACTGACTGTTCTCTAAGTGATATCAAACAGGCAGAATCGGCTACCTACAGCAGTCACCAGTTATCCCGGCTTAGTGATGGATACAAAAAACTGTACACCGCAGCAGGGGACTCTGCGGATAGTGGGGTCATCAAAGATAAGATTCGACGTAATATCAGGTTCAGCCAATGTGACCTGACCGAAGATTTTGACTCGCTAGGCAAGATGGACCTGATCATCTGTTCAGACGTGCTGGTTTACTTTTCTAATGGCGTAAAAGCAGGAATCCTGAAGCGGTTTTCGTCGCAGTTAAAACCAGGCGGTATTTTTCTAACCGGTCATAACCAGGCAGTCGCACCATTCTCCGACGGGTTTGAACGTGTTGATCACCCGGCCGGCGTATTTTATCGGCAGAAAAGCTAGCCAGCAGTTAAATCAACTACAGGCTATTCGGTATCTTTAAAAACTCTTGCGGAACCGGCGTGACCTCGTTATCGCCGTTATCGACCCACTTGAGAATGTCGTAATAACTGCGGATATTCTCAACATAACGAACCGGCTCCCAGCCGCGAGCATAGCCGTAACGTGTATCCTTATACCATTTCCTTTTCGCCAGTAACGGAAGTGATTCTCTGACGTCGATCCAGCGATTAGGATCTTTGTTACGTTTCCGTGTGATTGTCCTGGCATCCTGTAAGTGATAATAACCGACATTGTATGCCGCCATCGCCATCCAAATGTTGTCTGGCTCAGTTATGTTCTCATCGATGCGCTCCAGCGTTTTCTTGTAATATCGAGCGCCGCCGATAATGCTGGATTCCGGATCAAGTCGGTTTTTGATGCCCATGTCCTTTGCTGTTTTTAAAGTCAGCATCATAATTCCACGCACGCCGGTTGGCGAAACGGCATCCGGATCCCAGTGTGATTCCTGGTAGCCCATCGCTGCGATCAGACGCCAGTCCACTCCGTGTTTGGCACCGGCCTCTTCAAAGAAGGCCCGGTAGGCTGGCAGCCTTGTCTCGATATGCCGCATAAAGATCTTTGTACCAACGTAATCAAAATCATCAACATGGCCATAATTACGTTCGATCAAACGCGTCAGCTCGCCATTCTCTTTAATCTTTTTGAAAAACTTTTGAACCTCACGGAACAGGCTCTTGTCCTCTGTCTTAGGCATTGCCCAGGCCAGTTTTTGAGGCTCGCTGATATCGAACGCAACACGCAGATTTATCAGGAAGCGCTGGTTTAAAGAAAGCTCGTTGGAATCTGCGATGGTGTACTCGATAATATTGTCAGATACCATCTGTAGCAGGTCTTCACTTTCCAGTTCGTCATTAGCTTTCCAGTTCAGGTCCTCGACACTATCCTGTAGATCTTCCAACCGTTCTTCATGACTCGAATTTGCCACTACTTCTAGAGTACCATCCAGCCTGGATAATTTTCTCGGCCGTCTGTTATTGATGTTGTAGACCAGTTGTTCGGTAATCTCCTGGTAAGCAGGGCCGAACTGGTATAGCTGTTCACGTTCTTTTGTAATGGTTAGCCCTGCAGCTGCGATGTGTACAGTATCATTAGATACTTGTTCGAGGAGATCGCCGAGAGAATCGGGCACCAGCAGGGTCAGTTCAACACCGAGTTCATCAGCAAACATCTTCGCCATCTCGTATTCGAGACCAGCTGGACCATCAGCGTCCTCATAATAAGTCGTTGGGCTATTGCGAGTGATGACAACCAGCTGGCCATCATTTTTGATCTGTTCAAGTAATGACTCACTGCTGAGTTTCGGCAGGTAATTAAAAACAAAAATTATGCACGCAGTAACAACCGCAAGGGAGAGGAATAACGGACGGCAGAGCGATCTTGTAACTTCGATGGTTGTTGTCCTGGTTAGTGACGGGGGTGGTGATAGTTTTAAATAAGGTTATATCAAATTATAGGTGTTTTCCATCGTTAAGTATGTCGATAACCGCGTTGCATAATATCTTTATTTCACTGGTCTCGATGGTATAGGGCGGCATCAGGTAAACCAGCTTGCCAAAGGGACGGATCCACACCCCGGCATCGACAAACGCTTGTTGAATTTTCGACATATTGACCGGCTGTTTTAACTCGACCACACCTATCGCGCCCAACACCCTGACATCGGCAACATCATCTATTGCCTTGCATGGCGCCAGTCCATCGTTCAAACACTGTTCTATCATCTCAACCTTCTGTTGCCAGTCTGAGGCGAGTAACAGTCGGATGCTTTCCAGTGCGACCGAGCAGGCGAGCGGGTTAGCCATGAAGGTCGGGCCATGCATGAAAACATATGGTGGATGATTACTGATAGTGTCACTGACCTGTTTCGTGCACAGTGTCGCCGCCAGTGTCATGTAACCCCCGGTCAGAGATTTACCAACACACATGATGTCAGGTGAGATACCTGCATATTCACAGGCAAATAACTTACCGCTACGTCCAAAGCCGGTAGCGATCTCATCGGCGATAAGTAATACATCGTAGTGTTCACATAAAGCCTTTGCCTGCTTCAGATAATCAGCAGAATAAAACTTCATGCCGCCTGCGCCCTGTACCACGGGTTCCAGTATCAAGGCCGCGATCGACTGATGATGTGTGTCTAAAATTTCCTTCAGGTCTTCGATATGCTGCGGCTGGCAGGTCTCACCGAACTTGCATTCAGGTGAGGGCGCAAAATAGTTTTTCGCCAGCACGTCTGAGAACAGGGAATGCATGCCGGTAACCGGGTCGCACACCGACATCGCACCGAGCGTGTCGCCATGGTAGCCATTCTTCAGGCTGATAAACTTCTGTTTCTCCGGCTGTAGTTTTGCCTGCCAGTACTGTATGGCCATCTTCATCGCGATCTCTACAGAAACCGAGCCAGAATCTGCAAGAAAGACAGTTTCCAGTTTTTCTGGAGTGATCTCGACAAGTTTCCTGCAAAGATTAACTGCCGGTGCATGTGTGAGCCCACCGAACATGACATGAGCCATATCATCGAGTTGATGTGTGATAGCACTGTTTAAATCGGGGACATTGTATCCATGGATGGCGCACCACCACGATGACATACCGTCGATTAGCTGGCTGCCATCTTCAAGGGTTAAATAGACGCCGTTCGCCGATTTAACAGCAAAAACAGGTGCATCAGAATTTGTTGAACTGTAAGGGTGCCAGACGTGATTTCTGTCTACATCTAGTAAAGAATTCTGTGTTTTACTCATCGCTGTATTGTACCGTGTTTGATTTATTAACAGAAAACTAAGTATTTGATATGATAATGACTAAAGTCTTAAGCCTGCTATGGGCAATGCTGCGGTCAGTAAATTCAAATATCACAATTTCGGAAAAGGATATGCAATATTCAAGAATCGCACAGATTATTTTATCAGCGCTATGGCTGAATGCCTGTAGCAGTCTGCCGCAACAGGAGTGCCCGGCTGGTACATTGGATAAACCTGACTGTCCGCCGGCAGAAGCAGTAGAAGATGAGAAGATCAACGATATATATGAGATACGGACATGGCTGCCACCTTCCAGACTGACCATTGATCCTATAGCACTCGGCGCAGAAGCACAGATCCCGGTCAACTCGGCACTGGCAAAAATTATCGGGCCAGCACATGACGAAGCCATGTATTCACTAGCCGCAAAGATATGGCTAATCGAGAATGCGCAGCATACGGTCGATGTGGTTTATTATATCTTCAAGCCTGACCTCGTCGGTTATTCGGTACTCGGTGCGCTGTGTAATGCAGTAAAACGTGGCGTCGATGTACGTATCATGGTCGATTCGCTCGGTTCCTTCAGCCCCGGGCACTCCGAATTTAGAGCGGTAGAGACATGTGCTGCCGATGCCGGATTTATTCGAAATGCTGATGGCCAGTTAACGACGAAAAAAGCACGCGTGCAGGTGGTTATCTTTAATGCACTTACAAAGTTCCAGTTTAACCGGCGTTCGCATGACAAGCTGTTAGTTGTAGATGGCTCTTTCCCTGGTAAGACAGCAGTTATGACCGGTGGTCGTAATATCTCCCTCGACTATTACGGTATCAATAAAGATGGTTCAGAAGACCTGGATGCATTTCGTGACCTGGAGATATTGATCAAGGCGGGTAAAGGTAGCAAAGAAGAGGAGTACTCCATTGGCAGTGTCAGTGAAATCTATTACTCATTATTGTTTGCGCATTCAGGCAACCGGCTTATCACACCTTATAAAGCAAGTGATGAATTCGATGAAGGTGAGTATGAAGACAGATATATCTATCACCGCAATAAGGCGCAGCAAAGCCTGGCGACATTAAAGGGCTTTCCTGAAATAAAAAAACGCATGGATGATATGCCGCGTTATATGGGTGATGACTTTCATGAAACACAGGTGCGCCTGTCACACCAGCTGAGTAACCTTACCAGTAAAAATGTAACAACCAATGTTGTGGAGAACCTGGAAAAAAATCCAAACTCTATCCAGTATCTAATTCATCAAATTATGGATCAAGCCGTAAGAGAAGGTCCTCTGACCGGTTCGCTGCAGATCGTATCGCCGTATCTATTCAGTGGCATGTATTATGATGATGAGGGCGAGGTGGTTTACGATGGTGCCAAAGAGACATTGGAGATGTTGAGCAAGAACCCTGATTTCAGACTGGAGGTCATAACTAACTCGGTAATGACCAGTGATAACTTCTTTACCCAGGCGATCATCGACATGGGTATGACGCCACGTTTCTTACTGACACCCGAACTACAAAAAGCCTGGTTGTCCAGTGTAGAGAAAGGTGAATTCAATCCGGAGATTGTTGCAAGCGAAGAATGGAAGCGGCTCATCAACCATCCACAAGTTTTCATCTATCAGACCGGGGGTGTTGATTCAGCCATCCTCGGAGGTGATGCCCACTATGGGAAACTGCATGCCAAATTTATCTATGGCAACAGCGGTGGTTTCGTTGGCACCAGTAACTTCGATTACCGCTCAAACCTGTATAACAATGAGCTGGGGTTCTTTTTTCTTGGAGATGAGATAAGGAATGAACTTGCCGATGTCTTCGAGAAGTTAAAAGCCACATCTTACCGTTGGGGATCGCCCGAATGGCTGGAGATGCGAAGAAAAGTCATGGAAAGTGACAGCAACAAAGCCGGGCCGGCACGTAAGCAGCGCGGAATCTATAAGACACTTCGAGCTTTAGATTTAGAGTACCTGATGTAGACTAGCGCTGGTACAAGACCTGAGCTCAAACCGGAAACATAAGCATATGAATTTATCCGTGGTAACTCCAATAAAACAAATGACCGCTTTATTTGTTTTTACTCTGCTAATGCTATTGCTGTCCGCCTGCTCATCATCAGAAAAATCGGTAACCGCAGAGCAGGCAACGGTCGAATATGATCTGCTGTACACGTTACCAAAAGAAACCATATCATTTAAGGATGAGGTTCAGCCGATTCTTGAAAACCGTTGTGTGGTTTGCCACGGCTGTTACGATGCACCCTGCCAGTTAAAACTGACGTCACCCGAAGGTATCCACCGTGGAGCGAATAAAGAGAAAGTCTACAATGCTGCACGTCTTACGGCCGCTGCGCCCACGCGTTTGTTTATCGATGCGATGACAACCGAAGAATGGCGAGGGAAAGGATTTGAACCGGTGTTGAATGAAGGCGAAGTCAATAAGGTCAGAAACCTGGAAGACTCTGTTATGTACCGCATGCTGCGGCAAAAGCAGTTGTATCCGCAGGCACGCACCGGCATGCTGAGTGATGATTTCGATGTTAGCCTCGATCGTGCGCAGACATGTCCGACACTGGACGATTTTGACGAGTATACCGCTAAACATCCTAAGGGTGGTATGCCTTATGCGATGCCAAACCTGGACAGAAAAGAACACACGACACTGGTGCACTGGCTGGCACAGGGTGCTCCCATGCCAGAAGATGAAGCTCCATCAAAAGTTGCAGCAAAACAGATCAAGCAATGGGAGGCTTTCATTAACGGTGACAGTAATAAGGAAAAGTTGTTCGCTCGTTACCTGTACGAGCACCTGTTCCAGGCACACCTGCATTTCGAGGGGACCGGTGATCGCGAATTCTACCGCCTCGTCCGTTCGAACACAGAACCCGGTGAAGCAGTCGAAGTCATTCCGACACGACGCCCCTATAATGATCCTGCCGCAAAAGTTTATTACCGCCTGATACGTCATCAGGGCAGCATAGTTGCCAAAACACATATGGTGTATGAACTGTCAAACAATCGTATGCAGCGTTACAAGGAGCTGTTTTTTGATGCTAATTACGAAGTGACAAGTCTGCCATCCTACGAATCTGCCATAGCGTCTAATCCGATAAAAACATTCGCAGCAATACCTGTCAGATCTCGCTACAGGTTTTTACTGGATGAAGCGCGCTTCTTTATCGAAGGCTTTATCAAGGGGCCTGTATGTCGTGGCCAGACGGCATTGAGTGTGATCGAAGACCAGTTCTGGGTGGTGTTCTTTGATCCTGATGCCAAAATCATGTCTCTCGACGATGAGTTTCTTAATATAATGGCTGACTACCTGGCATCGCCCACAGAACTGGAAGATAACTTTAGTCTTTTAGCTAGCAGAAGACATTATAAGAAATTGATAGAGAAATATTTTGGCACGAAAGTGGCAGCGATTAAAAATAACGATCCGGTCAGTATTGAAGACGCAATGAACTATATCTGGAAAGGTGATGGTGAAAACCCGAATGCCGCACTGACCATATTCAGGCATCTGGACAGTGCTTCGGTAAACTTTGGTTTTATCGGTGATTATCCGGAGACCGCCTGGGTGATCGATTACTCGGTGCTCGAACGTATCCACTACCTGCTGGTTGCCGGTTACGATGTCTATGGCAACCTTGGGCACCAGTTAAACTCGCGTCTCTATATGGATTTCCTGCGTACTGAAGGAGAGGATTACTTCTTGTCGTTGCTGCCAGCGGAAAAACGACTGGTCATTCGCGATAACTGGTACCAGGGTATTCGCAAGAGTGATAAAGATATCGCGGGGATTGATCGCTGGATGAACAAGGAATTTGTTAGTGGATTTAAAACTGACAACCCTCAGCTTGAGGTATACCAGCATCTCGAACAGTATCTTGGTTTGCTGGCTGGCGATGGTGATTATATCAACCGCTGTACCACTGAAAAATGTAAGCCGAATGTTAGCGAGGAAATACTGCGAGTCGACAAGGCCATGCAACATGCGACAGAAATGGACGGTTTGATCGTCAAGTTTTTACCTGACGTTGCATTCGTACGCGTGAAGATGGGCGGTAAACCTGAAGATGATCTTGCTTATACTATGATAAGCAATAAAGCTTATAAGAGTGTTAGCTCCATGTTCCAGAACGAGAGTCTGGATGACCGCCGTGATTATAAAGATGATACGCAGACCGTGGTCAGATGGCTGGAAGGTGTATACCCGGATTTCTTTTACGTGATCGAGCTGGATGATATCGAACGTTTTGTTACAGAATATAATGCAATTAAAAATCGCCAGCATTACGAGATGTTTGTTGCGCGTTATGGACAACGACGTACCAGTGAAGACTTCTGGGAAAATGCAGACTGGTTCAATCAGCAATACGCACGTGAACAACCGAGATTGTCGGGCATCTTTGATCTAAATCGATATCAGAACCGGTAAGTACGAATTACGTGTTACTCCGACTAGCCCTTCTTACGCTAAATTTATTTATTCTTGTTGCATGTGCAACTGTGGAGAAACAGCAGCGCACTACTTATAGAGCTAATATCGAAGCGGATAAGACTATCGCTATCCAGCAGGTTTACCCGGACTCGGTATTACGTGTTGCTACGCTCAATCTTGCCCATGGTAGAAAAGACAGTTACAACCAGTTATTTGTACTGGAAGACACCTTCAAAGAAAACCTCGGTGATATTGCCGATGTGCTGAGTGGCTACAGGCCGCATATCGTCGCATTACAGGAAGCTGACGTAGACTCACGCTGGAGTGGAGGGTTTGATCATGTGGCATACCTGTCTTCAGCTGCAGGATACCCCTGGCGAACCCATGAGAGCAATGCAGAGAGCTGGCTGTTCTCATATGGTACTGCATTGCTTTCTGCGCTGCCGCTTACTGAAAGCATAAAACACACTTTTGAGCCATCACCGCCGACCCTGGATAAGGGTTTTGTGCTTGCCCAGATCGACTGGCCTTACGGTGATGGGAAAAAGACGCGCAAGCTTGATATCCTTTCCGTACACCTGGACTTTTCGAGACAGTCAGTTCGCGAACAACAGATTAAAGAGATCATAGAGATACTGTCTGCGCGGATGAACCCGACGATCATCATGGGGGATTTCAATAGCGAGTGGCTGGCTGAGACCTCAGTTATTCAGGAGCTTGCAACAAAATCACGGTTTACCACCTACAGACCGGAGTCGGTAGATTACAATACGTATAAAGACAAACGACTCGACTGGATATTGATTACAAAAGATATAGAGTTTGTAAATTATCAGGTATTGCCAGATACCTTGTCTGATCATGCAATGGTAGTGGCTGATATACGCTTTATATCGGATGCAGATACGGATGCGAACCCACCGGGTGCTGAAATTGATTCTCAAAAATGAATATACTTAAATTATCATCGTTAATTCTTTTGTTCTTCTTTGGCTCTATGTCAACGGGTTATGTGTGTGCTGAACAGGAAAAAATAGAACTATATAAAAGTAGTAAGTTTGCTTTAGGTATCGGCACGGCTATCGTAAAGTTTGATACTAATCTTAAGTTTTCCGATAAAGCGACAGGGAATAGCACTTATCTCGACCTCGAAGGAAATCTTGACCTGCCCGAGGTTTCGACCGTGGTGACTCTATATGGTGCCTATCAGTTCAAGCTCAATCACAGTTTTAGTTTTTCATACTTTAAGATTAATCGTGAATCTGAAATATTTAATTTTGATAAAACGCTGGAAGACGTAACAGTTGTTGGTAAGGCAAGCATCTCAGATGACACAGATTTTTATCGACTGGATTATGGCTATAACCTGTTTAACGATACACATAGTAAAATCGATTTGATGGCAGGCATCTATGCACTAGATCTGCGCTATGTGTTCAGGGCAGAAGGGGATATAACCGTTGATGGAGTAACAAGCTCAGGTTCAATACTGGAAGAGGCAAATGTCTTTGCACCTCTGCCACTGATAGGGCTTAATTTCAGGTTCCGCATTACAGACAGTTGGTCTTTTACGACTAAGGTGGCCTTTGTTTCTGGTTCTTACGATGATCTAAGTGCGAATGTATTTCAAACATCCATAAATGCTCTATATAAAGTCAACCGACATTTCGGTCTAGTCATGGGCCTGGCGTACTTCGATGCGGATGTTGTTATTGAAGATGGATTAGAGAAGCAGGAAATTTCTTATGGTTATGATGGCGGTTACATCGGTATGCATTTTTACTTATAAACTATGCTTTTCTCAATAACTGTTGTGGCAATAACCATGTGCTGTAAACTGTACAGATGCAGGTGATATACTGATGCTGCGTCTCACAAAAATGATTTTGTGCACTACATATTTGGAAATTAAGACGTGTTAAGAAAAATTTTTCTGCCAACGATATTGATGATCCTGGGTTTTGGATTCTGGGTGAGCCCTGATTTCAAGACCATCTCTGCTGGTGTGGCGATTTTCCTGTTTGGTATGCTCTCGTTAGAAGAGGGCTTTCGTGCGTTTACCGGTGGCGCGTTGGAAAGGCTCTTACGCCGTACTACATCGAGTACTCTTCACAGCCTCGGTTTTGGTGTTGTCAGTACCACCATCATGCAGTCCAGTTCGCTGGTATCAGTCATCACTATCTCGTTTCTCAGTGCCGGGCTGATAACGCTATCAGCTGGAATCGGTATAATCTTCGGTGCCAACCTCGGTACGACTACTGGTGCCTGGCTGGTCGCAGGCTTCGGTCTCAAGGTCAACATCGCATCGTATGCAATGCCTATGCTGGTGTTCGGCGTGATCATGATGTTCCAGTCGTCCAAGCAGCTGAAGGGGGCTGGATATATCCTGTCCGGGCTTGGTTTTTTGTTTCTCGGCATCCACTATATGAAGGAGGGCTTTGATGCCTTCAGTGGTAACATCGATCTGTCACAGTTCTCTGTTTCAGGTTACCCGGGGCTGTTTCTTTTTTCCCTGATCGGGATTATCGCCACAGTCGTGATGCAGTCCAGTCATGCGACACTGGTCCTTATTATTACGGCGTTGTCAGTGAACCAGATCAGCTATGAAAATGCACTGGCACTGGCGATTGGATCAAACGTAGGCACCACAATCACCGCGATAATCGGTGCCATGAGCGCCAATGAGGCGGGTAAGCGGCTGGCCACAGCGCACCTCATCTTCAACCTGGTGACAGGGTATTATCGCGATCACGCTGATCTACCAGTTGATGGAGTTCATCGAGTGGTTTGCAGAACAGGTGGGCATCGCAAATGATGACTATTCGCTGAAGCTTGCCGTATTCCACACCATTTTTAATCTCATCGGTGTACTCGTGATGCTGCCATTCATCGGCAAACTGGTGACAATGCTGGAAAGACTCATACCGGAGAAAGTGCCTGAAGTTGATGAGCCAAAGTATCTAAGTGGGCTCTCAGCAGATTATCCTGGTACCGCAGTTGAGGCCCTGCGAAATGAGACCATGCGTATCTATGATGCTGCCTTGCGAATAATCATCCATGGCCTGGGGTTCAGACAGGCTGATGTGATGTCTGATGCTGCTCTGGAACAGATAGCATCCTCGCAGAGTCGTGTGCACAAACTGGATATCGATGCAGTCTATGAACGCCGGATAAAGGGTATCTATAGTGCTATCATCGCGTTTATCAGCACCACGACATTCTCACGGCAAGATGAACATTCGGCCAAGATCCACTGGTTGCGAGACGCCAGCATGAATATCGTAGAGTCTGTGAAAGATACCAAGCATCTGCAAAAAAACCTGATCCGGTATGTTGGTCCGGACAACAAAGATATGAGTGCAGCCTATAATAAGGTACGTGTGCAGATCGCGTATATCATCCGTGAGATCAACGACCTGCGCGAGTCAGATGACGGCGTTATCGATATGTCATCACTGGATGCACTGAAGCTGATAGTTGAAGAAGACCGTGAGAGATTTAACAATTCACTTTCAGACCTGATAGGTAAAGGTGCTATCAGCCCGATTATGGGCTCGTCCCTGATGAATGACAGTGGATATGCTATAGATATCATGACGAACCTTATCCAGGCCGCTGAGACCTTGTATGTCGCCAGGGATAGTGACCTGACCCAGACGGTTCATGACATACTCGACGACTATCATGAGCTCGATAATGTGACTATGACAAATCCGGAACCCGAAAACGAAACACTAACCACGGAGACTTCTGATGGGCCTGAACACTCTGCTAGATAAACTCAGTGATATGCTGGAACCGGAAGCCAGTAAGAAGAAAAACTATCGTAAGAAGCTAAAAACTTTGCTGAAAGATCTGAAACAGAAGGAAAATAAGCTCAAGGAAAAACTGGAAGCGGCCGAAGATGAGCGCAAACGCAATCGTCTGGAGAAAGAGCTGGAGATAGTTCATACACAGAGGAAAAAAGGTATCAAGGTCCTCGAAGAAACAAAACCAGATCACTCTGAAACAAAGCCGGACGAATCGCCCGAATAGTGTGTGAGAACCTTAATAAAGGAACATTCTGTGAGTGAGTTGGTGTTAAAAACACTTTTTTTCTATCTGTGCATCCTGGTCATCACGACAGGCTGTACAAGTCTGCCTGAACGAAACCCGTTGCCGCAGTCGTTGAGTGATACGGCAGAGATCCCAGGTATCCCCGGTGCTCGTTACTGGGCTGATGAACCGCCACCGGAGACGGACGACTGGTTCAGCTTAACGAAAGATGAATTAAAGGCGCGTTATCCTGCGAGCTATGCAAATGAGCACAATTACCTGGCGATTTCAGGCGGTGGTCAGCGCGGTGCGTTTGGTGCCGGTTTGTTGTGCGGCTGGACAGAAACGGGTACCCGGCCCGAATTTACCATGGTCACAGGTGTCAGTACCGGTGCTTTGATTGCCCCCTTTGCTTTCCTCGGACCTGAATATGATTACATAATCAAAGAGATCTATACCAGTTATTCAACCACAGATATCGTGCAGCCACGCAGCAGCCTGAAAACACTGTTTGGTGATGCCGCTACCGATTCAACACCATTGCGAGAGAAACTTGTCAAATATATCGATGACGAGGTAATGGCGGCAATCGCAGCGGAATATAAAAAAGGCCGTGTGCTGGATATCGTTACTACTAATCTCGATGCCGCAAGGCCGGTTGCCTGGAATATCGGCCGTATCGCCAGCAGTGGATCACCGGATGCGCTTGCGCTCATCCACGATATCATGCTGGCCTCGGCCTCGATACCTGCGGCGTTCCCGCCGGTGATGTTTGATGTAGAAGCAGACGGACAACGTTATGACGAAATGCATGTCGACGGTGGCGCGACATCCGTCGTGTATCTGTATCCTATCGGACTCGACTGGGGGAGGCTGGCTGAAAAACTCGAAGTAAAAGGCAAGCCAAACGTGTATGTGTTACGTAATGGCGTATGGCGAAAACATTGGGAAAGTGTCGATCGCAGTACAATCCCTATCGCTTTGCGCAGTATGGATTCGTTAATGGGCAGTGCGGTACTGGGTGATGCCTATCGCATCTACCTTGCGACGCAGCGTGACGGCATCGAATATCATCTCGCCTATATCCCTGAAAGCTTCGATGAAGAATCCAGCGAACCTTTCGATAAAGAATATATGAGCAAGCTGTTTAATCTCGGTCGTCAGATGGCAATTGATGGTTACCAGTGGAAAAAAGTTCCACCGGGCTACGATATCGATAACAGGTAAACATTTTTGATTTAAAATAAAGATAAATTCATTATTACATCACTTTTTAAAATTATTTAATGGTTCGTATTCTTAAGGGTTTTCTGCTGGTGTTTATGCTACATTTCAGTGTGGCTTCAGCAGAAACATTTACCAATCTGCCGGGATTAAGCGTGCCTTCTGAATCAGATATCCGCGAGTCAGCCGTTGCCTTTGTTAATACCACCACATCGCCTGGATTATCTGGTGCAACACTAACGGTCGAGAGCCCGCAGCGGTATTCAGAACAATGGCGTTCCAGCCTTGGTTTCGCTGCAGAATTCACCATAAAAAATCACATCTTTAATGGCTACTGGGGCCTTGCACTCGTTGGCGGCCAATTAGACGACAAGCTGAATCTTACCGCAGACGACGGCACACCGGTGGCCCTGGATTTGACCCGGGACGTTTTGGGTGTGCGCGGTTCGTTCGGGCTTAGTTTTCCTGTTAGTAAGTATTTCAAACTTCGCCCATATTTTTCCCTCGGTGTGTCAGATCTGCAGAATAGTTTTTTTGTCGATGGTCTGCCCATTACTGATAACGCTGGTAATGTTTCAACGTTGAATTATTTCGAGACCTCGGCTCTGATGGGGTCCGCAACTGGCTCGATAGATGCCATTTATTCACGCTGGTATGGCGACAACCGGTTGGAGCTGTCTTATCAGTATAATCTGATATACACAGACGCACTTACTGCAGACAGCCCGTCTCTGGAATCTTATGCCTGGAATAGAACAGCGCTTTTAAAGAGCCGGTTCAGTGGCCCGACAGACCTTGTATCTTCTGGCAGGCCCTGGCGCTGGGAAGTGCATGCAAACCATACCAATTTTATTACGCATAATAAGGCTTCACTGGGTTATACGGGGCTATTTGAAATCGGTGGCGGAGTCGAATGGCATATGAATATAAAACCGCTCGACTGGTTTGGCTGGCAGACAGTGGGTATTAGTGTGGGTGTTATTACTAGCAGAAATGTCGAAGGGTATAACATTGGACTAACAGCACGATGAACATGCGCATTATATTATATGTTTTTAGCAGCCTGTTACTTGCCAGCTGTGTACAGGCACCGACATTCAAGGGCGAGGACTATGCACTGCTAACATCAAACTACCCGATCGTCAGTGTCAATGGTGTTGCAGTAGGTGACACATATAAACTCGATATCGACACGGGTGAAAACACACTGGTTATCGTCTACCACACATATACGAAACACTATCACTGTACCTTTACCTGGACTGCTACGGCTGGTACTGCCTATGAGGTGACGGATCAGGAAAACAGATACCCGCTTACCCTATACCGTTGGGTCAGAAAGAACAGCTTGTGGGCTTTGCGCCTGGATCCTGTCGATCCATCGGCATGTCCCACTGTAAGCAACAAGGATAATGCAGAGCTATCTCAACAATAAACAGTATTTTGTAGTTGTGATATTAGTTACGCCATTATTTATCTGCGTTAAAGCTAACAGCCGCTGTGGCGTACTATTCGTCATAATTTAAAGCAGCAATAATTTTGTTGAGTCGTCCCTGTTCGCCTTCGTCACCGGGTTTGTCCTGAGCATCTGCAGCAGCTTTAATCCGGGCATCAATTTTAGCGATGTATTCTTGAGAACAGGCGGTGACTGCAGTTTTAAGTGTTTTTAATGCATCTTCAATTTCATCGGGTGTGCGAACCCAGGTTTCAATAAACAGGCCCGCAGCAGGGGCGATTTTTGCTGTGTATTTCCCCTTTGCAGTCAGTTGGTTGAAATCTTCACACCAGTCCTTTGGTGCCTGGTGGATGAGTTTAAAAAAGAGGTCTATATACGGTTTATTTATGATTCTAGGTGGTCTCTTTTCATCCAGGCCGCAGATTCTTATGTCACTTATGCCTTCCATTACTGTGTCTCGTTGTATGTTATATAGTGCTACTGTTATACCCACCATACGCTACATTGAACACAATTACCGAAATAAGAATGACAGTATACGAACTTAAGGGAAGGGATTTATTTTCTAAACACTAAGCCCAGCATGACAATATTTTCATTTCCATCGTACAGGTTAAAATACCGTTTGCCGCTGACCGTAATGCCAAATGTTTTCGTAAAGTCCATCGCTATGCCGATTTCAGGAAAATATGCAGTGATATAGTCATCCTGATCCCAGTTATACCCTAGTGATACGCCGAGTAATAAATACGGCGATATATCTCCTCCAAACGTATAACCGCCAGCTAAATCGAGTGTTGAACCATCTCCATTTATATCTGATTTCAGGTAGTTTAGTTTGGCGGAACCGGCTATATTGCCTTTGAGTGACAGCATGCCTATAGAGGTGATGTTCAGGTCATTTTTATCAGACGAAATACTATGTTCGATAGCGAGATAATATTTATCTGGCGCCGCTGTCGCACTAAAACTTGAAAGCATGAAAAAAGACAGCAATAGAGAAGCTTTTAACTGGCTGTGTCGATGGCAGTTTCCGGTATTTTTATTTGACCTGTAGACGAATCGTTGAATCTTGTTTAAAAACATATGCATTAATTTCTCTTGTTATGAAATGTAAAAAATCTGTACATGAGTTAGTACTGATAATGAGTACTTAACCCACTTCGACTGCATTTAGCATTTCAAGAAAACATCCTGAAAAGGACACTTATGAATGAGAAATGATGACGGCTGATATAACCTGGTCACTTTAAAGAAAGGTGTAGCTTGTGTTTGCTCTTTAATGTCTCATTTGGCTTTGAGACCCCCTAACTATAGTCCTTTATGATGAGCTATATAACGTACTAGACAAAATAAAAGCTGTCGATAAAACTCAAACTTTTACAGAGTACTATCGAATTTTTACATATCTTATGTAATTATCTGACTTAACTCATAAAAAATCATATTAATGAAACGCTATGTTGAGAAACACACACGGTTTTAGTTATATAAATATCAGTGGCAGCTTTGGATTGTAAATTTGTGACTAACTGCTTTTTGACCCTTAACGGTCATTGGGCAGGTTTGATTTAAATCAATATTGTTCATAAGTAGTTTTATTATCATGAGAAGTTCAACTATTAGATTTTAAATGGCCTTCTGGCAATACAGGAAACTAACCTATGAAAACCAAAAATATCATTATTTTTACACTGTTATTAACTGCATCATTATCAACGCCTGTGGTTTTAGCTGACGATTCAGGAAAAGTAGATGTCGATGCACGAATAGAGCAGATGAAAGCTGAGCGTGAGCAAGCCTGGAGCGAACATGAGCTTCGCATGAAAGAATATGATAAGGAAATCGAGGAGCGTAGAATTAAGCATGACAAGGAAATGGAAGAGAGGATAATGCAGTTTGAAAAAGAGATGGAAGAGAGAAGGGTGCAGCGTGAAAAGGATATAGAAGAAAGGATGACACAACGCGAAAAAGAGATGGAAGAAAGAATGCAGTTACGTGAGAAAGAGATGGAAGAGAGAAGAATGCGGTTTGACAAGGAGATGGAAGAAAGAAGAATGCAGCATGAAAAGGAGATAGAAGAGAGAAGAATGCAACATGAAAAGGAAATGGCTGAGAAGAAATAGTAGAATAGAATACATAAAAAACGGCTCCTCAGGGAGCCGTTTTTATTTGTAGCCTCTGCTTACCAAATTATGACTTTAAGCAGGCAGTGAGCGCTTTTCGTCAATCAGAATCAAGTAACTCGTTAATTTCTTTCTGGCTTTTTGTTTCTGCTGCTTTTTTTAGTTTTACTACATATTCGCGGTCGAATAACTGTTCGCAGATTGTGCTACCGTCATCAGGAATCTTGCCACCAAATATCCAGCGTGCTGGTACATGAAGTGGGCTGGTTATGAAGGAGATATAGCTTCCCGTCAGATCCACTGGATTAATCACCATACCTATATCAGAAAATTTGCCCTCGACTCTTATCGGTGACTGAAACGAAAATAGTCGGGCAGTTTTTGATTGTGGGAATAGCGACAGTTTTATGTATTCCTGCTTGAAATCCGCATTGATGTTTCCATATATCCATAATTTCGTGGTATCGAGGGCAAAAAATTCTTCTCTCATCGTTCCATCTTCAAGGTTCATCAAACCAATCATGCAATTGACTAATGATTCTTTCTTTTTTAGTTCGGGTAACAGTATCAGATAAAGGTTGGTTGTCCATAGGTTGAGTGCTTTCGCTGGACGTGTATTTCTGGGCCAGACTGCGATGTCTAAAATGCCATTTGCTTGATCGAGTAAACGGGTGAAATTACGGCCACCAAGCTCAAGGTCAGCCCTGGTGCTGATGATGCCGTCTACTTTTGAATCTGGTTCGAACAGTCGTGTGGTAATGCCGTAATCCAGTTTATCAATATCAACTATTACATGACCGCTTGCTTCACCATGTTTAATCATTAGTGAAATTGATGATTTTATTCTGCCTCCCGGTAATTCGATATCTGCATGTTGAATGCTGAATGCATTGTCATGCATGTGTAATTGAAACTGTGCCTTACCGAGACGGTCTTCTCCTGAAAGTACTTTGTCTGCTTTCAGGTTAAGGTTTAAATGCATCTCTGGTGATTTTACGGTATCTTCTAAATCTCGAAGTATTTTTAATAAGGGTCTTTCCTTGCTAGTCGGTGCTGATGTTTTTAGCGATGTTGTTGCATCCTGCTTAGTATTCCAGTCATCAAATTTAAAATCGTTTAACTGAAGCTGCCGACTGTTGATGTTGACAGTCCATAGCGGTTTTGACAGATTCGTTTCGACAACGATCGAAGCCTGCAGATGTGAGCTGCCTATCGATGCGTTGCTAGACTTTAGTATGTAACCTTTGTTATTGGCGATGAGTTTTCCTGTCAGGCTAAAGTCATTTAAAGGTGGGAACTCAGTATTGATTATCGGGTTTAGCCTTTCCAGGTCCTTGCATTTAATTGAAATATCTAACTGGAACTGTTTTGTTTTTATTGGCAGATCCAGGGTTCCATTTAAAGTGATGTCTGTGCCAGCTATGCCGGCTGCAAGGTCGATATCCAGCTTTTGAACGTCATCAAAAAATTCCAGCAGTCGATTACTTTTAAAATCAATCGTCAACGGTTCATTTTCGATTTTTCCATCGATACGAAATTCGACCGGTTTCTTCCATGAGGTAAAAGTAGATGCACTGGTGAATTCGAGTATCTTTCTTTGTTCTGTTTCTGCTAGTTCCAGCTCCCAGTATCCTTTGCCTAGTTGTAAACTGATCTCAGCCTGTTCATATAATTCGGCAAAGTCCTTGCCATGCAGTTTGGCCTTGATGTTGATGTTGTCAGTTATTGCTACTTGATCAGAAATGATTCCCAGCTCATCAAGTAAACGTCCAAGGTCAACAGTTTTCACATCGAAATCTGTGTCAGCGACAAATATATTATCTTTATATCGTATGCTGGCACTGATGCTTGTTTGCTGGTTTGCGATATGCCCTTTACCATGTATTGTCCATGGTTTACCGGCTAGAAGAAGTTCAGGTGATTCTGATTCAAAAGTAATAGCGTAGGGGTGACCTTCTATTCTGCCGTTGATCTCAGCCAGAGGTTTTGTGTCATCGCTTATATCGACAAGCAGTTGATCAAAATTGTTTTTTAATATCTGTTGACGTGTGTCATCCCTGTACTGGATAGCGATATTGGTTAGTTCTATCTTTCCCAGGAAAATGCGATCTATGTTTATACTTTCTGTATCGCTGTCAGAGGATGTCTTCTCGGTAATTTCTAGCTGTTCAGTTGATTTAGTTGAAGACCAGTTATTGCTGCCGTCTGCTTTTTGATGGAGATCGATTGTTGCCTGGTCAGCTGAGATATCGCTCAGGTGTACCTGGCCATGCAGTAGTGGTAATAGCAGTACTTCAATCTGGACTTCACTAATAGTAATAAAATCTTCATCGTCGAAGTCACCGTCGTTTTTTATATGAATACGCTCAACCAATAAATGTGGAGAATATGAAAGGGTTAGCTGTATATCGCCGTCGATACGTATTTCACGTCCTGTATAGGAAGTCAGTTTTTTACTGAGTGTATGACGTGCACCATCCAGGGTAAAAGACAGGTCCATTAACTCAAGCATGGCTGCGAGAGCTGCAAGAAGTATAAATACTTTTATTAGACTTCTAAATATGAATAACACGTTGTTCTGATGTGTATATGTTTTATTTGGTATTCATGAATATGAATGATACTTATAGATAACAAGAAGTTATCTGTTATTTGGCAGAGAGGAAGGGATTCGAACCCTCGAAACCTTTCGGTTTACACACTTTCCAGGCGTGCGCCTTCAGCCGCTCGGCCACCTCTCTATTAATCTTCTAGCAGTAATACTATAAATAACTCCGTGTTTCTTTGAGCCGAAGGCGCACGCTGCGTGCACGTTACTCGGTACGTCCTGTACCTCACCCTTCGGGTCATAGCCAAAAAGCCTGGCTATGCTCAAAATCGTTCCGAACGATTTTAGTCAGCCGCAATTACGGGCTTCCTGCCCTCCACCCTATGGGCCATGGTAAAAGCTACCATGTTCAAAATTGATCCAGTCAATTTTGTCGGCCACCTCTCTATTAGTTGTACTGGAGATTTTATTCTTCGTTATATAACTTCTCTAATATTTCTTTTGCGCCTAGAGATAATAATTCATCTGCAAGTTTTTCACCTAGCTGTTCAGCTTCGCTGCGATGACCGCTTATATCACTTGCGATGATCTTGCTGCCATCCGGTTCACCGACCAGTGCCTGTAAGTGCAGGGTGTCACCGTCCAGCATGGCATAACTTGCTATCGGTACCTGGCAACCACCTTCAAGGCGTTTGTTCAATGCACGTTCCGCGATTACCCGGTCAGCAGTATCTTCATGATTCAACACGGAAAGAAGCTCGAGTGTCTCTTCATCGCCTTCGCGTGCTTCCAGTCCGACGGCGCCCTGGCCGACGGCGGGCAGTATCCAGGATGATGATATACGCTGTTTTATGCGATCGGCCATTTCCAGTCTGACCAGTCCGGCACAGGCTAATATGATGGCATCATAATCACCGTTATCAAGTTTTTCTAATCTCGAATTGACGTTGCCGCGAAGATCTTTGATCTTGAGATCGGGGCGTTTGCTCAGTAGCTGGCATTTCCTGCGTAGGCTGCAGGTACCGACCACGGCGCCTTCAGGCAGGCTCTGCACGCTGTCATATGTGTTCGAGACAAATGCATCGCAAGGTTCTTCGCGTTCCAGGATGGTGGAAAGGAATAGACCCTCGGGGAATTCCATCGGTACATCTTTGATCGAATGTGCCGCAATATCGGCTTTGCCTTCGAGCATCGCCATTTCCAGCTCTTTGACGAAAAGACCTTTGCCGCCGATCTTGGCTAACGGGGTATCAAGGATTTTGTCCCCTTTGGTGGTGAAGGTCACCAGTTCGACCTCAAGACCTTCATGTGCTTCCATCAAACGCGACTTGACGTGTTCTGCCTGCCATAGTGCGAGCGGGCTTTTTCGTGTTGCTATGCGTAATGTTGATTTCATCAAAAGGTACGAGTGATTAATGTTTAGAAAATTTATGGCGCATTATACATGACTCCGTGAATGAGACTTCGCGATTACAAAAAATACCGAAAAAATTGCTGAAATGTACGGGAATTATTGTCGATAAAATGTATAATGCGCGGCTTATGGTGACCTGTTCTGGTTCCCTCGCGACGATAAGCTGTGAACCCCGCCAGGTCCGGAAGGAAGCAACGGTAGCAGTGATCTCGGGTGCCGAGGTGCGGCTGGGGCAGGTTACCACCTTATATTCTCTGATTTACCTCTCTAATTTTCATTTTGACCGGCTGTAATCTTGGCTGTAAACGATTTCTCCGATAGACTCTGCTGATGATTCTACTTTTTGATTGTGACGTTATTCTCGTGGCATACCCGTTGGGTGGCCAGGCATGAGTTATCAGGTTCTGGCGCGTAAGTGGCGGCCACAAAACTTCCAGGAACTGGTCGGGCAGGAGCATGTTCAACGTGCGCTGGTC
Source organism: uncultured Gammaproteobacteria bacterium (assembly GCA_963807625.1). GTDB lineage: Bacteria > Pseudomonadota > Gammaproteobacteria > SZUA-229 > SZUA-229. The sequence goes on along the minus strand of CAWECN010000006.1, from coordinate 493,074 downwards.
AATGCTTTAAATGATGACCGCCTGCATCATGCATATCTATTTACCGGTACCCGTGGTGTCGGTAAAACCACCATCGCACGTATCTTCTCTAAGTCATTAAACTGTGAGACCGGCATCACCTCTACGCCATGCGGTGTGTGTTCTACCTGCATGGAGATTGCCGAAGGCCGTTATGTCGACCTGATCGAAGTCGATGCCGCCTCGCGCACCGGTGTGGATGACACCCGGGACTTGCTGGAAAATGTTCAATATGCGCCGACACGCGGGCGTTACAAGGTGTACCTTATCGACGAGGTGCACATGTTTTCCAAGAGCAGTTTCAATGCACTGCTAAAAACCCTGGAAGAACCGCCGCCACACGTTAAATTCCTGCTGGCGACGACCGATCCGCAGAAATTACCGGTCACTATACTGTCACGCTGCCTGCAGTTTAACCTGAAGCGTTTGCCCGTTAGCCTGATCATAAGCCACCTGCAGCACATATTGACCGAGGAGAAAGTCGAGCATAATGTGACTGCTCTACAACTCATCGCCGAAGCAGCCGATGGCAGTATGCGTGATGCATTAAGCCTGCTCGATCAGGCGCTGGCATTTGGCGGTGGCTCGATACAGGAGCAGGAAGTGCGCGATATGCTCGGCAGCGTGTCACGTGACAAGGTGATCAGGCTGCTCAAATCTATATTGCAACGAGACGCGCAACAAACCATGAGTGTGGTCGCTGAGCTCGCTGAACTGTCACCGGATTTTGAAAATGTGCTGGCCGAACTCTTGAGTTTGTTGCACCACATGAGCCTGGCAAAAACAGTCCCGGAAGCACTGGACGAATTTGTCAGCGCACGCGAAGAACTGCTTAAATTGAGTGAAACCGTTTCAGCGGAAGATCTGCACCTGTTCTACCAGATCGCCTTGATCGGACGCAGGGACCTGCCGCTATCACCCGATGCCCGCAACGGTTTTGAGATGATAATGCTACGCATGCTGGCCTTCAGACCAGCGGGTGTTGATGCAGGGCAGGTGAGTCAGACCACAACACCGGCCGCAAAACAGGCTCCGAAACCGATTCAGGGCTCGCCTCAGACTCAGGCTGCGCCACGACGAACTGGTCAGACTCAGGCCCATGCTGTGACCCCTGCCGCACCTCAGGGTGTGTCTGAGGGTGTATCTCAAAACCATCCGCAACCGGCTGCTGAAATGAGCGCTGCGCCAGCTCGGCAAGCTAATAATGCCGTTGCAGAGCCAGACCTGCCGATGCGGGCCGAATCGCCGGTCAGGTCGGGCGTGATATCGAATGACTGGCGAGAAGTCGTTAATTCGCTCGGTCTCGGTGGCCTGGTCAAGCAGCTGGCGATCAATTGCACCATGAAACAGCGAGATGGATGCAGCATCATGCTGCAGATAGCAAGCGGGCACAGTAACCTGATTAACCCGAAAGCAAAACAGCGATTGCAACAGGCATTGGGCGAATATTTTAATATCGATGCGCAGTTAGATATCAAAGTAGTCGACCAGGTCGAGAGTGAGTCACCAGCGCAGACTGTGCAGCGTGAAACGGTGGAAAGACAGGAACAGGCGGTTGAAGCAATTAATGAAGATAGTTTTACACAGACATTAAAAGAACAATTTAATGCCGAGATAATTCCGGGTTCGGTCAAACCGGTGACATAGCAGCAGGAAAGCTAGCGTCAGGAAATTGCGGCTTACAAACCGCTCTAACGCTAACAAAACAAGCAGTAAAGATTTTGGGTTAAAGTAAATTTAGAAAAAGAGGTAATTATGAAAGGTGCAATGGGCAATATGATGAAGCAGGCGCAGAAGATGCAGGAAGATATGCAGAAAGCGCAGCAGGAAATCGCCAATATGGAAGTCGAAGGTCAGGCGGGTGGTGGCATGGTCAAGGTGGTTATGAACGGACGCCATGAATTGCGTCGTGTGAATATCGATGACAGCCTGATGCAGGACGATAAGGAGATGATCGAAGATCTGCTGGCGGCAGCGGTCAATGATGCAGTAAGAAAGATCGAGCAGGAATCGTCTACAAAAATGTCTGGTTTGACTGCGGGCCTGAATTTACCCGGTGGCATGAAGTTACCTTTCTAGGTCACTGGTATAACGTATGTCACCTTTACTTCAGCAGTTGATCGATGCTTTAAAATGTCTGCCAGGTGTCGGTCCGAAGTCTGCGCAACGCATGGCTTTTTATCTGCTGGAACGTGACACTGATGGCGCCAGGAATCTTTCGGCGGCACTGACTGAAGCGGTAGAGAAGATAGGCCATTGTTCGATGTGTCGAACATTGAGTGAGAATGAACTGTGTGATATCTGCACGAGTACATCGAGAGATAACGGCACCTTATGTGTGATCGAAACGCCGGCAGATGTTTTCGCTATCGAACACACTGCTGAATTTCGTGGTAAGTATTTTGTGCTGATGGGTCACCTGTCGCCTCTGGACGGGATCGGTCCCGCTGAACTGGGTCTGGAACTGCTGGACGCGCGGCTGGCTAACGGTGAAATCAAGGAACTTATCCTGGCGACCAACCCCACGGTCGAAGGTGAGGCAACAGCACATTACATCTCGGATATGGCCGCCAGGCATCAGGTGATGACCACTCGCATCGCTCATGGTGTGCCACTGGGTGGTGAGCTGGAATATATCGATTCTGGTACGCTGGCGCATGCCTTTAGCGGTCGGCAGCGATTCGATTCTTGACTAGAGTCAAAGGTTTTATCTACTTTTGTGGTTAATATAGTGAGCATTGAGGTGCGCCTATGAGTGACTGTTTATTCTGTAAGATAAGAGACGGTGAGATACCTGCCGATATCATTTACGAAGATGATGAGGTGCTCGCCTTCAATGATGTTAATCCGCAGGCACCCGTTCATCTCCTTATTATCCCAAAAAAGCATATATCTACGGTTAACGACATTGTCGAGGACGATCAAGTGATCATGGGTAAGCTTTTTAGTGCCGCGAAGGTTATCGCGAGTCAGAAAGGCGTCCACGATGATGGTTATCGTCTGGTCGTGAACTGCAATGAGAAAGCCGGTCAGACCGTCTTTCATATCCACATGCACCTGCTGGCTGATCGCGCGTTGACCTGGCCACCTGGTTAGACAATATTCAAAGGGCTTGGTTAACAAATATGAGAATCATAGCTTTTCTTTTCGTTATTTTCTTTAGTGTGAATGCACCATGCGCACCCAGCGGTGAGGAACTGTATGCCAGGCATTGTTCTTCCTGTCATGGTAATGATGGTAAAGGTGGCGTCGGCGTGCCCCTGGCATTACCGTCATTTCTGAACAGCGTATCAGATGAATATCTGAAGAAAACCATCCGGCAGGGACGTCCGGGCAGGATCATGCCGGCATTTAATGTTTTGAGTGATGCACAGCTCAGTTCCCTCGTTAGACACTTAAGAGGCTGGTCTGATAAACCCTACCCAATGGAAGATCGTACTGTTATCAAAGGTGATGTCGAGAAAGGCAAAAAACTTTTCGCCAGTCACTGCGCACAATGCCATGGTGAAGATGGCAGCGGCGGTAAAGGTACTGGTGTGACATTCTCTCGAAAACGTGACCTGCCAATCATCGCACCCGCACTAAATAACGCTGGCTTTCTGGCTGCGGCCAGTGATGTCATGTTGCGCGACACGATCACATACGGGCGTGAGGGGACACCGATGACATCGATGCTGGTCGCTGGTTTATCTGATACAGATATCGATGATATCGTCAGTTACATACGTTCGTTAGAAGAGTCAGCAGAAAAATCGAAAGATACTTTGAATGGAAATGGCAGTGACTCCCCAGTGATCATAGTGGATTCCCCATATGGCCTCGAGGAAACGGTTAACAATTTAAAGCAGGCTATTACCGACCAGAACTTCACGTTGATCCGGACAGATTATCTCGAGCATGGTCTCGTAGAGGAGGGTAAGGAGAATAAGAAGCAGGTAGCACTGCACTTCTGCAACTTCGGTTTCCTGTTTAAAGCGTTGTCTGTCGATCCACGTGTCGGTATGTTTTTACCTTGTCGTGTTACGGTGATAGAAAAGGATGGCAAGGTACAGGTGAGTACTATCAATCCTAAACGTCTCGGTAAGTTGTTTAATAATCATGAGCTCGATGAATATTGTGATGAAATGTTTGAGGTGTACAGTACTCTGCTAGAGGATGCTATCTTATGAATACGATCAGTCGGTATTTATTGGTCTTCATGCTCTGTAGTTATGCATCTTTGCTGTTTGCTGGTGATTTGCTGATGGTCCGAACAAAGCAGACGTTTCCTGAGGCTATGCTGACATTGCAGACGTCTGTTAAAGAGCACGGTTATGCGATTACCAGGGTACAACGTATCGATATCGGTTTGACTGGTATGGGTTATAAAACAGACAAATACCGGGTAGTGTTTGTTGGTAAGCCTGACGAGATACAGTATCTGATAGATAAGTATCCAGTAATGGCTGCATATCTGCCACCACAGATCTCCATCTTTGCGGAGGAGGGTGAGACCGTTCTTGTGACGGCCAATCCGATGATCTATGCTGAGATGATAACCGAAGAAGCAGACAAGGTGCTATTTCAGCGTTGGGAAAGCGATGTCTATTCCGTGTTTGATGACATCCGGGATGCCGAAGAGTGAAGAGAAAGTTTTAAGTTACATATTTATAAGAAACATGCTGTTGTTGCCCTGAGCGTAGCGAAGCATGATACGTGTAGTAGCTGCAAGAAAACTTGAAATATATAACTTTCTACTTATAACCCGTTACTCACCTTCTTTAACTTTATCCTGCATAGCGGTGAGGTATTCGTCCATCTCTGCCTGGTCTTTGAAAACGTTCATGCCATCTAATGCTTTGATGATCTCAAATACTTTTTTGATCTGAGGCTGCAGGTTGACCATCAGGAATTTACCGCCATTCCCATCCATCATTTTCTTTGCTTTGAAGATAACCCTCAATCCAGCACTGCTGAGAAAATCAAGGCCTTTGAAGTCAATGATCGTCGCATTGACTGAATCGTTTATCTCGTTATCGATAGATTGTTGTAACTCAGGTGCGCTATTACTGTCCAGGCTGCCTGCGATCGATATGCGTTTGCCATTGTTAGCTTCAGGTGTGATGACGATATCTAATGACATGGTTTTGCTCCAGTATTTTTATTCGTTATTTTGCTTAGTATAGTGCTTTGTTACAGTAAATACATTACTTTGCCCGACTCTATCGTATTGCTGGTGATCAGTGAGTGACCTGATGATATGGATTCCCATACCGCCCTCACAGTGGTCATCAGTTTCGATGTTATCGGCTGCATGGTTCAGTGGGTTAAATGCGATACCGGCGTCGGTAAATGTAATTTGGATCTTGCCTGCCGTGTTGTTTAAATCGATGGTGATCGTCTGGCCGTCATGCTTGTCAAAAGCATAACTGGCGATATTGATAAAGGTCTCCTCAAGCACCAGTCTAAGATCATTGTATGTATCATCGGGTATTTTGTATGTTTTGACGTAGTCACTGAGAAAGTCTACCAGCTTACTGGAGTCTGCTAGTTCGTTCCTAAGAGTGATGCTCCGGGTATTTTGCATTTGCCTGTCCATCGCTATCATTCGTAACGAATGATGAGTATCGTGATGTCATCGAACTGCTCGGCCTTATCAGCAAATTTATCGACACTGTCAATAATCGTGTTGCCGGTCTCTTCGCTGTTACTGGTGTCGATATTTGTGATGAGGTCGATCAGTTTCTCATCAGAGTACTGGTTGCTGTCGATATCATGCGCTTCGGAAATACCATCGGTGTACATGATCATAGAGCTATGATGATCCAGCTGGAACTCGACATCAGGATACTCTATAGCATCCATCAAACCGAGCGCGGTCGCTCCATTGACTTCATGTTCCCGTGTGTTTTTCGAATCCTGGATGATCGGGTCCATGTGCCCGGCGTTACTCATGACAACGGAACCTGTTTTTAAATTGATGACACCACAGAGAGCGGTGACAAACATGCAGGCATCATTATTTTCTGTGAGCATGTCATTCATCATGGTAAACGTCTGGCCCGGTGAAAGATTGTCGCGCAGGGCACGAGTGTAAAGTGTCACTGTTTTGGCCATAAATAAAGCCGCAGGTACACCCTTGTCTGAAACATCGCCCAGGATGAAATGCAACATCTCATCTGACTGCTGAAAATAGTACAGGTCGCCGCCGACTGTCCGTGCAGGTCTTAACAGGGCGTACAGCTGGAAAACATCACTGTTGATAAAGGCGTTGCCAGCTCCTGGTATCATCGACATCTGGATGTCCTTGGCGATCTGTATCTCGCTTTCCATTTTTTGCTGTTTGGCGGTAGCGGTCTTAACTTCTTTTATATAAGTTTTTAATGCAGAACGCATCGTGCCGAAATCTTCTGTTAATGCGCCGATCTCATCGTTTCTTGCAGGCTCTGGTAGTTCGATATCGAGGTTACCGGCACCGATGTCTTTAGTAGCCAGCGCAAGGTTAGCCAATGGGTTGGTCAAACGGCGTGTTATAAGCATTATTACTGTGAGTAAGATGATGATGCCGGCTACAGCGATATAGGAGATGTTCCTTGTCAGTTTGTTGATATCAGAAACGTGGTCCTGTTCAGGTAACACGACGATGACTTTCCAGCCGGTATTCGCAAGTGATTCAATGGCAACCCTGCAGTCGCCATCCTGGTATGGGCAGGGGACTTTCAGGGAGACAGAAGCCGATGTGGTTTTGCTATCAAGATATGTCTGCCAGTCTTCAGGTTCGATATTGTCGCTGACGACATCAGCAAGGTTTTTCAAGTTTAATGATTTGTCTGGATGTGCGATGACGATATCGTTCCTGGAGATGATATAACCATATCCTGTTTTGCCGACTTTTATTTTATCAACGATCCTATCAAGCCATTTCAATTTGATGTCTGCAGTGGCAATGCCTGCAAAGTCTTTCGTGCCTGAAAGATAGATCGGTTTTGAATAGGTGATCATCTGCACATTGCCGCCGCCATCGTCAAAGTAAGGGTCAGACCACTTAGCGGTATTCAACTTTTTTGGTTCGCTATACCAGGACTGGTTCTTGTAGTCATACTCGTCTGTTGCCAGGTTCTCATAGATGAGCTCGTCGCCTTTCTTATAGTAATAAGGTGAAAAGTCACCGAGGGTGTCGATGAGTGAGTGCGTTTCTAAAGCGACAGCCATGCCGAATGTCCTGGCATTGATCGGCAACAGTGCTCTGATAGCTTTGTGTATTTCAGCTTCTGAGGTGCCCGCTATCGCAACAACCGATGCCAGTGAGTTGGCGTTTGTTTCAGCGCGGTCAAATACCGATTCGATCTCTTTTACCGTTGACGATGTTGCCGCACTTGCAAGCTTTTCTACGTAGCTGTCGAGTAAGGCCCGTGATAAGAAATAATTTGTGACTAATACAGCTAAGAAGATAAGTACGCCGAGCGATACGATCCACAGGCTTAGACGACTGGCAAGACTTTGTTTGGTGCCTATTTTCATCGGTGAAATGTATTTACCCTGGTTTGTTTTAAGTAATTAAAACATATATTGGATATTGAATTTTAGTCCTATATTACGGGTTTCGCTTCTTGGCTCCGTTACAAAGATGATAGACGTGCCGTTTTCGAGTTGCCTGGTGTTACTACGACCAAATTGCCATCCTTCAATAAATAATCCAAGTCCAAGGTTGAGGTCGTTCTTGTACTGGTGGAGCCAGCTGAGGTTTAAACGTCCACCAGTACCATCCCCGAGGTCAAGTGTAGTCGTGCCCAGATCGACTCTTGACAGGTCGACAAAAACAGTTGCATTTCTTATCAGTAGATAACTTGCCTCCAGGTTTATCCTGTCTTTTTTAGTGATGACAAAATCAGTATCAAGGCCCAGGGAATATTCAAGCCATTCGTAGGTTTCATCGATACCACTGATATTGTTTTTGTCTTTTATATCTCGCTTCCACTGGTGGGTTTGAGCGCCTGCAAACAGGCGTATATCTTTGTAGATTAACCGGTCTAGTCGTGCACCGAGTCGGAAAAGGTTGGTGTCGCTATCAGTCGTATGAGGGGTGCCTGATTGCGTTTGCCCTTCATAATCCACGGTGCCCTGGTAATACGATGTATTGATACTGACCGCCCAGTTTGATGTTATTGCGTGGGTCAGATTGGCTTCCAGGCCTGGTAGCCATCCGGTCTCTGTATCCAGTACCTGGTCAGTCGAGCTGAACTCAGTGTAATCAAAATACAGTAATGCTGGCGAAATGGTTAATTGTGTTTCTGCGAGAGATACAGCCGAATAGCACAATAATATGGCAGGAATAATGATTGATTTATTCATAAAAAAATAACGGGGCTTACGCCCCGTTATAATGTCATCATTAATTAAATTATGTGGTTATTAATAACAATGGCGCAGTTGCATTGACAACGTCGCCATTGGCTTTAATAGTCATTGTGCCATCACCATTGTAAATGCCTTCTGCCGTTGTACCGTTACCACCGGTAACTAAGATAATGCCACTTTCAGGGCAGTTGTCACCAGTCACTTTCAACAATAGGTGCGCTTAATTCTGCCAGGAAGGCAAATTGCGTGGTGCCATTGAGGACAATCACAAGTGCAAAAGTTGATTTAGTGGTGGTATATGTATAATTAAAATTATTTCCTGATTCCTGGAAGTCTAGTCCGGTGAAACTGACTTTGACGGTGTCGGTAGCTTGAAATGATGGTTACACTTAACGAACCGCTGACATTTTCAGTGTAGTCACCTGTGTCATAGTTTTCGGTAGATGTACCAGACAGGCTGCCATCAATAATAAAATCAAAGCCATCATCACAGTTAGTAAAGGTAGCAGTGAAGGTATCTGAGTAATTGGTGCCGTCATCTGTTTCATCACCTGTGAAAGAGTATGTTCCGTCAACATCACAGTTACCACTTTCATTATAAGCAACGCCAGTTGCCAGATCGATTTCGGAAGTCTTCGAACGGTTTTTTATCATTGGCATGACAATGTCGAGTGCGGCATCCAATCCTATTACGGGTGTTGTTCCTACCGCTAAAGCCTGGTCAAAGGTCCGTAACGATGTAGCCATAGACTGCAATTACTGGTTCTGCGTTAGTGTCGTCGATTACAGTAGCATTAGCAGGAACGGTAGCAGGAACAATGCCAGGGGCTGCGCCGTCATCACTGCTACTGCAGCCGGTAATTAAAAATAGCCCGACAAAAAGAAGTACCGTGGAAGCTGAAAGTGTTAGATATTTATTCATAATAATCTCCCTTAATTATTTTTAAAAAATTCAATGCGTTATTATTTAATGCACACAATTAATTGTATGGAATATTTTTTATATGATATTGATGTACGTCAATATTTTGTTTTTTCTAATATGTTTAGTGTTTGTTGAAAAGTTTCTTGAGTAAAGTACCATATTTTGATACTGTTCGCGTCCTTAAATAGGCGCATAGCTCAGTTGGTTAGAGCGCTTCCTTGACATGGAAGAGGTCGGTAGTTCGAATCGCACTGTGCCTACCAGATATTAAAGTTAGCAGTCGTCAGTTTGCAGTAGGCAGTTAAGAGCTTTTACTGCGAACTGACGACTGCCAACTGATAACTTTTTTAAAAACAAGCGGTCTTTAGTAGTGATCGCCACTGGAGAAAACATGCCTCAGAACAGTCCTGTCATCACTTTGCCTGATGGAAGCCAGCGTTCTTTTGATTCACCGCTAACGGTAATGGATGTCGCTAGTGATATCGGACCCGGCCTTGCGAAAGCGACGCTGGCTGGCCGTGTTAACGGTGAGCTGGTTGATGCATCATATTTCATCGATGATGATGCTGAAGTCGCTATCGTTACATCTAAGAATGAAGAAGCCCTGGAGCTGATGCGTCATGATGCTGCGCACGTGATGGCGCAGGCCGTACAGGAGTTGTTTCCGGGTACGCAGGTAACCATTGGCCCAGCCATCGAAAATGGTTTTTATTACGATTTCGCACGCGACAAACCATTCACCGATGATGACCTCAAGGTCATCGAGCAACGCATGCATGAGATCGTGAAACGTGACCTGCCGATCGTACGAGAAGTTATCGATCGTGATGAGGCGGTAAAAGTTTTTACTAATATCGGTGAAGCCTACAAGGTCGAGATCATCAAGGACATTATCCCAGAAGGCGAGGAAGTCTCTATCTATCGCCAGGGTGACTGGTTCGACGTCTGCCGTGGCCCGCACATGCCAAGCACAGGTAAGCTGGGTAAAGGTTTCAGGCTGATGAAGGTGGCTGGTGCATACTGGCGCGGTGACTCTGATAATGAGATGCTGACCCGTGTTTACGGTACCGCGTGGCCGGATAAGAAGCAGCTGAACGCTTACCTGCACCAGCTCGAAGAAGCGGAAAAGCGCGACCACCGCAAGATCGGTAAGAAGCTGGATTTCTTCCATATGCAGGAAGAAGCGCCGGGCATGGTGTTCTGGCATGAGAAGGGCTGGTCGATCTATCTCACCGTGCAGAACTATATCCGTGAAAAGCTGCGTCAGCACGACTACCAGGAAATCCATACCCCACAGATCGTCGATCGCAGCCTGTGGGAAAAGTCAGGTCACTGGGACAAGTTTGGTGACATGATGTTTACCACGCATTCGGAAAACCGAGATTATGCGATCAAGCCGATGAACTGCCCGTGTCATATACAGGTATTTAACCAGGGCCTGAAAAGTTACCGTGATCTGCCGCTGCGCCTGGCTGAATTTGGCTCCTGTCACCGTAACGAGCCATCAGGTACTCTGCATGGCCTGATGCGGGTGAGGAACTTTGTCCAGGATGATGCACACATCTTCTGTACTGAAGATCAGCTGCAGGATGAAGTCTCTGCCTTCATCGACCTGGTCTACGAGGTATACAACGACTTTGGCTTCACTGATATACAGGTGGCATTATCTACGCGTCCTGAACAGCGTGTCGGAGATGATGAAGCCTGGGATAAGGCCGAAAAAGCCCTGGGAGTTGCGCTCGACAATAAAAAACTGGACTGGAAACTGCAGCCCGGTGAAGGTGCATTCTATGGGCCAAAGATCGAATTTGTACTACGTGATTGCCTGGGACGTGAGTGGCAGTGTGGTACAATGCAGGTCGATTTCTCCATGCCGGGACGTCTCGATGCACAATATATAGCCGCTGATGACAGCAAACACACCCCGGTCATGTTGCACCGTGCCATCCTGGGTTCAGTCGAGCGATTTGTCGGTATTTTGATCGAAGAACACGAGGCCAAATTCCCGCTCTGGTTGGCCCCGGTTCACGCCGTGGTACTCAATATTACGGACAAACAGGCCGAATTTGCCGAAAAAGTGCAAAAAAGTCTTGTTTCGCAAGGATTTAAGGTCGAATTGGACTTGAGAAATGAGAAGGTAGGCTATAAAATTCGCGAGCACATTTTACAACGGGTTCCTTACATGCTGGTTATCGGCGATCGGGAGCTTGAAACAAATACAGTGGCCGTTCGCACGCGAAGCGGTGAGGACCTCGGAACTATGTCGATTGACGATGTAGCCAACAGGTTCTCATTGGAGATCGCGGGCCGCGGTCATGCTGTTTTAGAGGAATAAAACTATCGCTTCACCAAAAAAGACGCGCGTAAATAGCGAAATCACATACCCTGAAGTTCGAGTAATCGATCATGAGGGTGAGCAGCTTGGTATTTTGACAAGTGAAGAAGCGCTACAGAAGGCAAAAGACGTCTCATTGGATTTAGTTGAGGTTTCTCCGAATGCGGAACCACCGGTTTGCCGGATCATGGATTTCGGTAAATTTAAGTTCGAGAACAGCAAGAAGAAACAGGGCGCGAAGAAGAAGCAACGTCGCACCCAGGTAAAAGAAATTAAGTTCCGTCCTCGAACAGAGGTTGGTGACTACAAGGTCAAGCTGAGCAAGCTGACCAAATTTCTTGAAAATGGTGATAAGACCAAGGTTACCATGCGTTTCAGAGGGCGTGAGTTCGCTCACCAGGAACTGGGCATGGAGTTATTGCAACGTGTCGTGGCTGATCTGGAAGAGATAGCTAACGTTGAGCAGATGCCTGGAATGGAAGGTCGCCAGATGGTTATGGTACTGGGTCCTAAAAAGACCAATAAGTAACAGTTGTTAAATTAGCTGTTACTTAGTTAACAGTTAATGTAAGAATTTTAGTTTTGGAGAAGGCACATGCCTAAGATGAAAACAAACCGGGGAGCTGCAAAGCGTTTTCGCAAGAACGGTTCCGGCGGATTTAAACGTGGTCAATCACATCGTCGTCATATTTTGACCAAGAAGAGCACCAAGCGTAAACGTCACCTGCGTGATGACGCTCAGGTACATGAAAACGATACTAAGATGCTTAAACGCATGCTGCCTTACGTCTAAATTATTAGATCGGGCGAATCAGAATACATTAAGAGAATAGAACAATGCCAAGAGTAAAAAGAGGCGTACAGGCCAGAGCTAAACACAAGAAAGTTTTAGCTAAAGCAAAAGGTTATTACGGTGCACGTAGTCGTGTTTATCGTGTAGCGCATCAAGCTGTAATCAAAGCTGGTCAATACGCATACCGTGACCGTCGTGTAAAGAAACGCACTTTCCGTTCATTATGGATCGTACGCATCAACGCAGCTGCAGCAGAATGCGGTATATCTTACAGCCGTTTAATCAACGGTCTGTCTAAAGCAGAAGTTGAGATTGATCGTAAAGTTTTAGCAGACTTAGCTGTTCATGACATGGCTGCCTTTACAAAAATAGCTGATAAAGCGAAAGAAGCACTCGCCGCTTAAATATAGCTGCGTGATCTGTCTGCACGACATGTGCAGGCATGTTTCTAAAAAGCTTATCAGTACAAAAGGGGGAGCGCGCTTCCCCTTTTTTTATGCCCAGGGAAAGGGCGGTATATCACAAAGAGCCATGGAAGGCGGTGTGAATATGCCCAGGGAAAGGGCGGTATATCACAAAGAGCCATGGAAGGCGGTGTGAATATGCCCAGGGAAAGGGCGGTATATCACAAAGAGCCATGGATGGCGGTGTTATATTGTGAACTTTTAAATATAAAAAGATTGAACCGCAGAGGCGCGGAGGCGCAGAGTTTTATTACTTGTTACGCCTACGGCGAAGCATATACATAAAGATTTTTCTCTGCATCTCAGTGCCTCTGCGGTGAAAAATCTTTTTAAAATACTTCATACGGGAGTTGAAGCGTGGATTTACAAAAGTTAACCGCAGATGCACAGGAAAAGATCGATGCGGCTGACAATCTGGATGATTTAGATCAGGTACGAGTCGATTATCTGGGTAAGAAAGGCGAATTGACCTCACTGTTAAAAACACTGGGTACACTGCCTGCAGAAGAGAGAAAAACTGCCGGTCAGGATATCAATATTGCCAAGCGTGAAGTGCAGCAGGCAATCGAGCTGCGTAAACAGTCGTTAGAAGTTGCAAGGCTTAATGCACGCCTGGCAAGTGAAAAAATCGATGTGACTTTACCCGGTCGCGGTCAGCAGGCAGGTGGTCTGCATCCTGTTACCCGTACGATGGCACGTATCGAAGACCTGTTTTCACGTTTAGGTTTTACCGTAGAGCAGGGCCCTGAGATCGAAGATGATTTTCATAACTTCGAGGCCTTAAATATCCCGTCGCATCATCCGGCGCGTGCTATGCACGATACATTTTATTTCGATGCCAATACTTTGTTGCGTACGCATACCTCGCCAGTACAGGTCAGGCACATGGAGACCAATAAACCACCGTTGCGCATCATTGCTCCGGGCAGGGTTTATCGCTGTGACTCTGATCTGACACACACACCGATGTTTCACCAGGTAGAAGGGCTGCTGGTCGATGAAAATGTGAGTTTTGCCGACTTGATGGGTACCCTGGCTGACTTCTTAAAACAGTTTTTTGAAAATGAAGACTTGCAGACGCGTTTCAGACCTTCATATTTTCCTTTCACCGAACCGTCATCGGAAGTCGATATCCAGTGCGTGATGTGTGAAGGAGAGGGTTGTCGAGTCTGCGGAAATACCGGCTGGCTGGAAGTGCTGGGCTGTGGCATCGTGCATCCGCGAGTATTTGAATCTGCGGGTATCGATACCGAAAAATATACCGGTTATGCCTTTGGCATGGGTGTGGAGCGACTGGCGATGTTGCGCTACGGCGTCAATGATCTGCGTCTGTTCTTCGAAAATGATCTTAAGTTTTTGCAGCAGTTCGCGTAGGTAGGGTACAACGATGAAATTTAGCGAACAATGGTTAAGAAGCTGGGTTAACCCTTCTATCTCAACACGGGAGATGTGTGATCAGCTGACGATGGCTGGCCTGGAAGTCGATGGTGTAGAACCGGCTGCTGCCGAGTTCTCCGAGGTGGTGGTTGCCCGTGTTGAATCACTGGAGAAACATCCCGATGCGGATAAGTTAAATGTCTGCCAGGTTAGCGACGGTACCGAAACACGACAGATCGTCTGCGGTGCCTCTAATGTAAGAGAAGGTCTGATTATTCCTCTGGCGAAGATCGGCGCGGTATTACCGGGCCCTGGTCCAGGTGAGTCGTGGAAAATAAAACCTGCAAAACTGCGTGGTGTTGAATCATCCGGTATGCTGTGTTCTGAAAAAGAGCTCGGCCTGGCTGACAGTGCTGAAGGTTTGATGGAATTACCGGATGATGCACCGATAGGTCAGGACATCCGCGAGTATCTTCAGCTGGATGACACCATCATCGAGCTTGATCTAACCCCCAACCGCGGCGACTGCCTGAGTATCACCGGTGTTGCTCGTGAACTGGGCGTGCTCAACCAGTGTGAGGTTACCGAGCAGTTATGGGAGCCCTACAAGCAGACGATCACAGACGAGTTCCCTATAGAGATAGAGGCGGTCGAGGCTTGCACGCATTATGCTGGCCGGGTAATTAAAGGCATAAATCCCAGGGCACAGACACCTTTGTGGATGCTTGAGCGACTGCGTCGTGGCGGTATACGAGGCTTAAGCCCGGTTGTTGATATCACCAATTATGTGATGCTGGAACTCGGACAGCCGATGCATGCCTTTGATCTGCAGAAACTGGATGGCAAGATAACGGTTCGTTATGCCGAAAAATCCGAGAAAGTTACGCTCCTGGACGGTAAAAGCGTTGAACTGCAGGAAAATACACTGGTTATAGCGGATAATTCTAACGTCCTGGCACTTGCTGGTGTTATGGGTGGTGAAGACTCTGCTGTAGACGACTCGACCACTGACATCTTCCTGGAAAGCGCATTTTTCAAGCCAGAGATCATTGCAGGTAAAGCTCGCAGTTACGGTATGCATACAGACTCATCACATCGTTTTGAACGTGGCGTTGATACACAGATGCAGGTGCATGCCATTGAGCGGGCTACTGAACTGGTGCGTGAGATTTGCGGTGGTGATGTTGGCCCGGTGTTAGAACATAAAACGGCGGCACATCCGGAAGACGTTTTGCCCATTCACTTACGATCTAACCAGATCAAACGTGTTCTCGGTATTGAGTTAGCCGAGTCTGAGGTTACCGAAATTTTCCAGCGCCTGGGCATGGAAGTAAAAGTGTACCCCGATGGCTGGTTGGTAAAAGCGCCAAGTTTCCGTTTTGATATCGAGATCGAAGCCGACCTGCTGGAAGAGGTCGTTCGCGTATTTGGTTATAACAATATTCCACGTACTCAGCCTAGTTACCATTCCATTATCCAGTCGCAGCCGGAAGCAAGAAATTCTCTGGACGAACTTAAACGATGCCTGGTCAACCGTGGTTATTTTGAAGCTATCAGTTATAGTTTTGTTGATCCGAAATGGCAGAGCATACTGGATCCGCAGGCAAAAACGATAGCCCTGGCTAACCCCCTGTCTTCAGAGATGTCGGTTATGCGTACTACTATATGGGCGGGTCTGCTGAGCGCGTTAAAATATAACGTTAATCGTCAGCAAAGTCGTGTCCGCCTGTTTGAAACTGGACAGTGTTTCAGACCGACAGCAGAAGGTGCGGGTGTGGACGCGATAAGTCAGGAACCGATGTTCGCTGGTGTTATCTGTGGTGATATCCATGTTGAGCAATGGGCAGAGCAGACACAAAAGGTCGACTATTTTGATATCAAAGCCGATGTTGAAGCGTTGTTGGCCTATTCTGCTACAGATTCTGTTTTTGCTGCAGCCGAGCATCCAGCATTACATCCCGGTCAGAGCGCATGTATTAAGCAGGACGGAGAGATCATCGGCTGGGTGGGAGCATTGCATCCATCGGTACAGAAGGCGCTGGATATCGACCCACGTGTTTATGTCTTTGAAATCAAGCAGTCAGCGATTGCTAACAATAGTATCCCTGAATTTGCAGCACTGTCTCGCTTCCCTGAAGTAAGACGTGACCTGGCAATTCTGGTCGATGAGGCAATACCTGTATCAGATATTTTGTCAGTAATTAATGAGTCATCCTCCGATTTGGTCAAAGAAACCCAGTTATTTGATATATATCAGGGTAAAGGAGTCGATGAAGGCACAAAAAGTGTCGCTTTCGGCTTGATTTTACAGGAGTTTTCCCGCACTCTTACCGACAAGGATGTAGATACCGAAATTGAAAATATCGTTTCTACACTAAATCAACAATTTGCTGCTACACTTCGGGAGTAGGTATGGCATTGACGAAAGCCGATATGGCAGAAAGTTTATACGAAGAATTGGGCTTAAATAAGCGCGAAGCCAAAGAACTGGTCGAATTGTTCTTTGAAGAAGTACGTGCTGCTTTGGG
Source organism: uncultured Gammaproteobacteria bacterium (assembly GCA_963807625.1). GTDB lineage: Bacteria > Pseudomonadota > Gammaproteobacteria > SZUA-229 > SZUA-229. Next base: position 476,297 of record CAWECN010000006.1, on the reverse strand, counting down.
TGATGCAAATCATGTAAAACTTTCTGGTTTTGGAAATTTTGTTCTAAGAAATAAAACAGAGCGACCTGGTCGCAACCCAAAAACAGGGGAAGAAATTCCTATTTCAGCACGTCGTGTCGTAACCTTTAGACCCGGACAGAAACTGAAGCAAAGAGTAGAAGCCTATGCTGGAAGCCAGCAATAATAACGAATTACCAGTAATACCTGGAAAGCGCTATTTCACAATTGGAGAGGTTAGTGATCTATGTGGGGTCAAATCTCACGTGTTGCGCTACTGGGAACAGGAATTTACCCAACTAAAACCGGTTAAACGCCGTGGTAACAGACGATATTATCAACGACATGATGTCATTCTGATCCGCCAGATACGTAGTCTGTTATACGATCAGGGCTACACTATCGGTGGTGCCAGACAGAAGCTGACCGGTGAAGATGTCGCTGATGATAATTCACAGAGCCAGCAGATCATCCGCCAGATGCGTGATGAACTTGAAGGTTTGCTAGCAATTCTCAAGTAAGATAAGACAAAATATATAAAAAAGGCCGGTTTTTTAACCGGCCTTTTTTATTTCTGAACTAGAAATCGCGGAACAAGTTTCCGCTCTACAACTAACATGTACTAAAGGGGCGGAAACTTGTTCCGCGATTTATTTATAAGGTCTACCGAAATAAAATATTGAAGATTTTCACGTGTTTATACCTGCTGGATAGTTCCGTATTAAAAAGCTTTCGTGTATTCTATGCGCCTTCCGGGATATAGCGCAGTCTGGTAGCGCACTACACTGGGGGTGTAGTGGTCGCAGGTTCAAATCCTGCTATCCCGACCAAATAAAAAAGCCACCTAGTCTTTTAGGTGGCTTTTTTATTTGTTTTGGTTGAGAAGGTTAGTTCGTTAGCGCTATGTTTTTTATAGCGCGTATGGGTTCATCAAAAAAGGCAGGAGCCTTTTTTAACGGCCGTTTCTTGGCCGTCCCGAAGGGTGACTAATTTTGCATGGAGCAAAATTGAACAGCTGTTTTCTTAGCTGGCCCGAAGGGCAAATTACAGGACGTGATTTGTAAATACAAGGATGTATTTCATAAATCCTGCTATCCCGACCAATTTTATTGATGCATCATTTTGTTCATCTGATCTGGATAAGGATATCCAGCAAATTCAAGTTCTTCACCTGCTATTTTAACTAGCCACTGTTAGCCGTATAAGACGCGACGCCTGTTTGATTTTGAGAAGTTCGCTTAAATTTAACAAGTGGCGCTTTTATAGTGTTGCTGTAGAAAGAGCTGCATAATTCTGTGTTATTCTTTCGTTTTTTAATCCACCAATGCAGCATATCAATGAAAGACATCGATCATCAGTCAAAGTCCATCTACCTTAAAGATTATCAGCAGCCTGAATATTTAATTGACCATGTAGATCTCACATTTGAGCTTAATGAAGAGCAGACGCGTGTCGTTTCTGTGATGCAGGTGAGCAAAAACAGCAAGGGTGAAAATACTTCATTAGTTTTGATGGGCGAATGTCTTGAGCTTGGTTACATAAAAGTTGATGGCAGCTTACTTGATTCTACTGCTTATCAAGTAACTGATACCACATTAACCGTTTTAGATGTCCCGGATAAATTCACTCTTGAGGTAGAGACCTTTATCAAACCACAGGAGAATTTATCGCTGGAGGGTCTGTATAAGTCCAGTGGCAACTACTGTACGCAGTGTGAAGCAGAGGGTTTCAGGAAAATCACTTATTTTCTGGATCGTCCAGATGTGATGGCACTGTTTACTACGACGATTATCGCGGATAAAGAAAAATACCCTGTGCTGTTATCGAATGGTAACCCTGAAGATGCTGGCGAACTGGATGATGGCAGGCACTGGGCTAAATGGCTTGACCCGATTAAAAAGCCGAGTTACCTGTTTGCATTGGTAGCTGGTGACCTGGCTTATATCGAAGATCATTATATGACGACCAGTGGTCGTGATGTTTTGTGCCGCATCTATGTGCAGCATCACAATATCGATCAATGTGACCATGCCATGGCATCACTAAAGAAATCAATGAAATGGGACGAGGATACTTATGGCAGGGAATATGATCTGGATGTATATAACATCGTTGCGGTAGACGATTTTAATATGGGCGCTATGGAGAACAAGGGGCTGAATGTTTTTAATTCAAAGTATGTTCTCGCAAAACAGGACACAGCAACCGATACTGATTTTATCGGTATAGAAGGAGTCATCGGTCACGAGTACTTTCATAACTGGAGCGGTAATCGTATTACCTGTCGTGACTGGTTCCAGCTCACGCTGAAAGAAGGTCTAACTGTATTTCGTGACCAGCAGTTTACTGCTGATATGAATGCGGAAGCACCGAAAAGGATCGATGATGTAAACATCCTGCGTACTGCACAGTTCGCTGAAGATGCAGGTCCAATGTCGCATCCTATCCAGCCGGACGCCTACCAGGAGATCAATAACTTTTATACCGTTACAGTGTATAACAAGGGCGCGGAGGTAATCCGTATGATACATACCCTGTTAGGGAGGAAAAAATTCCGTCAGGGTATGGACTTATATTTCGATCGCCATGACGGTCAGGCAGTAACGACGGAAGAGTTTGTAAGTGCTATGGAAGATGCAAGCGGTGTTGATCTACGGCAGTTCAGACGCTGGTATAAACAGGCTGGCACCCCTGAGATTACAGTCCAAGAAAACTTTGATGCCGATAATAAAATTTACTCACTGGAATTATCACAATCTACACCGGCCACAGCCGGGCAGGAAAAGAAACTGCCATTTCACATACCAGTAAAAGTCAGCCTGATTGACAGGGCGGCTAAGCTGGTTCCATTACAGATGGCTGCTGGCCTGGAAAATGCTGGTGAGTCAATGGTTTTGAACCTCGTCGAAAAACAGCAACGGTTTGAGTTTTTAAATGTAGAAGAAAAACCTGTGTTATCGATCCTGCAAGGATACTCAGCACCCGTAAAACTGAATTTCGAACGTGACGATGAAGAGCTTGCTTTCTGTATGGCGCATGAATCAGATGATTTTAACCGCTGGGAAGCTGGTCAGCAGTTATCATCACGACTCATACTGTCGATGGTTGAGTCGATCAACAAAGGTGATGACTTAATATTGCCTGGCTACTATGTAGATGCCTGCAGAAAAACATTGCTGGACGATGATCTTGATAAGGCATTGATCGCACGCGCCTTGACTTTGCCTTCATTGACTTATATCGGTGAGATGTTGCCGGTGATCGATGTTGATGCTATCCACCAGGCAAGGGAATTCATCTACTCCCAGCTGGCAGTGAACTTGAAAGATGATCTGCTGAAGGTCTACCAGGATAATTCACAGCAAACATTTAGCCTGTCACCAGCTTCGATGGCTGCGAGGTTCTTGCGTAATCAGGCCTTGTCTTACCTGATGTACCTGGACGAACAAGGTGAGTCCCTTGCCCTGGATCATTACCGCTGTGCAGAGAATATGACTGACCAGATGGCAGCATTTAGATCATTAGTCCACCATGAAACCGCAAGTTCCGAGCAGGTTATCAGCGAGTTTTATCAGCAATGGAAAGATGAGCACCTGGTTATGGATAAGTGGTTTACCGTTCAGGCAACTGTTCCGAAGGTTTCGTCAATAGCCAGGGTTGAAAAGTTATTTGATCATGCTGACTTCGATATCAAAAACCCGAATCGCGTACGCTCACTGCTAGGTGCTTTCTGTGCCGCAAACCCGGTCTGTTTTCATGATGTCGGTGGTTTTGGTTATGAGTTATTGGGCCGTTACATCGAAACCCTCGATGCGATAAATCCACAGATTGCATCCCGTCTATGTGTACCGTTGACACGCTGGAAAAGATTCAATGAGACACGCCAGTCTTTAATGAAAACGCAATTGCAGCGACTCATCTCGTTACCGGGCCTCTCTAATGATGTCACGGAACTTGTAGAGAAAAGCTTGAAGTAATGGGCTGGCGCGGATGAATACATAAGTGTTCATATTTTTTACGTTAAAAATCACTTAGATAGTCGTTATAAAAAAATTAACTAATTGTTTTTAATGACTATATTGTTTTTATCGTAATTAATAAGCTTATGACAAACTTTTCAGCGTCATAAATATTTACAGTTGCTGAATATATAAATACTCTTGCCAGAATAATTATAATGAATTCATGCTGTTATATTATTGGCACATTATTCGCATAGTTCCTTGTTATATATCACAGTTCAGTGAAAACGGATGAAGTACATAAGAAAAAGACAACCTTTCCTTTCGTTTATGCTTCTTTTGCCATTTTTTTGAAGGAAAGTATGCCTTTTTAGTATGGAATTAGTGCGATTGTAATGATTAGGACTACAATTATGTAAATGAGATGATCAAGGTTGATCAAATTGCTGAAGTGGAAAATCTCAAATGCATTAGATAGTTAATTTTTGCGGAGCCCTAAGTATATGACTAACGTCGTTTCACTGTTTAGTGATACTCAAAAATACGAAGAAAGACCAATCGTAGTATTAGCAGATGATGATCCATCGATTCGTCTGATGGTGCGCCACGTTCTGGAATCGGAAGATTTCGATATCGTTGAAGCCTCAGATGGTCTTGAGGCACTCAAAGCAGTTGAAAAATATCACCCCGCACTCATCCTGCTTGATGCGGTCATGCCGGGTATCGATGGGTTTACTACCTGTCAGCAGATCAAGGACAAAGGGCATACCGATATCCCCGTGATGATGATCACGGGTCTGGATGATGACGCTTCTGTAGAAAGGGCATATGAGGTCGGTGCCATCGACTTTATTACCAAACCAATCAAATGGGCAGTGCTTAAGCATCGTGTGAAATCGGTGGTGGCAAAAGTCATCGCTGAACGAAAAGTTAAGTTACTGGCTTATCGTGACACGCTGACAGGATTACCCAACAGGCTGCTGTTTGCTGACCGTCTGGAGCAGGCGGTAGTCCGTTCTGAACGTACCCGAACTTCGATGGCGCTGATGCTGATCGACATTGATGACTTCAAACTGGTCAATGATTCATTTGGCCATGATGCCGGTGACAAACTGATCAAAGCCGTAGGTGACCTGATTTCAAAATCATTGCGACGAGCAGATACGATTGCGCGTCTTGGCGGTGATGAGTTCGCTGTAATTATAGAAGGCATCGAAGGACCGGAAGATGCTATTTCAATTGCAGATAATCTAACGACCATCCTGGAACATAATGTTCGCCTTGACGACCAGGAAACATATACCAGTGCTTCGATCGGTATCGCGGTTTACCCGGGTGATGGCAACGATGCACGCACCCTGTTAAAAAATGCTGATACCGCGATGTATCGTGCTAAAGAGAGCGGTCGTCACTGTTTCCAGTTCTACAAACCGGAAATGAGTGTCAGCGCAATGGAACGCCTGGACCTGGAAAACAGTCTGAAAGCAGCGTTTGAGAATGACGAGTTCATTATTCACTATCAGCCTGTGATCGATATCCATAAAAATGAAGTGATCGGTGTAGAAGCCTTACTGCGGTGGCAGCACCCTGAAAAAGGTATGATTCAGCCAACTGATTTCGTTAGCGTGTTGGAAGATTGTGGCCTCATCGTCGCGCTCGGTGAATGGATGATATTTAGCGTATGTAAGCAGATAAAACTCTGGCAGGACGCAGGCCTTGAAAAGCAGAATGTTTCTATCAACCTTTCTCCGCGTCAGTTTAAAGAACAGGATCTGGTAACGCTGTTTACACAGGCCATGGCGGAAAATGGTATTGATGGTGGCTCATTGTCTGTAGAGGTTACAGAACGCACATTAATCGACAATGTTGGGGAAGTAGAGGCAACACTGAAAAAGTTACGTGCAATGGGTTTTAGGATTCTGCTCGATGATTTTGGCACCGGTTATGCTTCACTGGCATACTTAAAAGAATTTCCCGTAGATGTGGTTAAAATTGATGAAGGATTCATTGCAGGTATACCTGACAATCAGGATGATTCTGCAATCGTCGATGCAATAGCAGGGCTGACACGTGGTTTGAAACTGGCCTTACATGCGGAAGGTGTCGAAAACGAACGCCAGTTGAACGTCCTCAAAGGACTGGGTTGTCAGTTCGGGCAGGGGTATTACTGGAGTAAGCCATTACCGGGCAATGAGTATGAGCAGTTCTTTATGAACCAGATTTATAATATTGGTTAACGCCAGTTCCTGATCCAGTTCACTAAGCCGTTTAATGGTTACCATTAAACGGCTTTTTTATTTGCTCTTATCTGCAGTAACCGATTACTGTAAAATCCTTTCCTTTTTGTTAAAAACTCATGAATGTTCTAATAACTGGCGCAAATCGCGGAATCGGACTGGAGATGGTCAGGTATGCAATGCAGCAGGGATGGCGGGTATTTGCCTGTTGTCGAAATCCTCATAATGCTGAAAACCTGTTCAATATCGCTAAATTATCCAACGGCCTGATAAGTGTGCATATCGTAGATATGCTGGAGCTGGCTACAGTACAGGCCTTATCGTATGAGCTACGTAATGAGTCGATCGATATCCTGATCAATAACGCTGGTATATATGGTTCAGATAAAAATACTTTCGGTGCGGTCGATGTCGACGGCTGGTTGCAGACTTTCCAGGTGAATAGCATAGCGCCGTTAAAGATGGTCGAGGCTTTCTCAGAACAGTTGATGATGGGTAAGCGGAAGCTTGTGGCCTGTATGAGCAGCAAGATGGGCAGCATGGCTGATAATGGTTACGGTAACAGCTATATCTACCGTTCCAGTAAGGCAGCCTTGAATGCCGTGGTGAAAAGTTTATCGATTGATCTAAAAGAAAATGGCATCATCTCGGTAGCGCTTCACCCCGGCTGGGTAAAGACCGAGATGGGTGGTCCGAATGCAGAGATAAGTACCCGTGAATGTGTTGAACAGATTTTTACTAACTTATCGTCTTTAACGATAAATGATAGTGGTCGGTTTATAGATATCGATGGTAGTGATATTCCCTGGTAATCTGTAGTTATATAATGATGTTATTCCCCGATATAGAGATATTAAAGCCACTGGTAAAACTCGCCGCGCAAGAGATTTTGCTCAAAGACTTCGGCCACTCTGAATTCGAATACAAGGATGATGGCAGCGTGCTGACACCAGCAGATCTAGCAATGCAAGATCGTTTAGAGAAAGAGTTAAAACAACACTGGCCACAATACGCGATCCTGGGCGAAGAGATGACAGATGCTGAACAGCAGGCGGTGATCGACCGGGGCGTTGGTTACTGGTGTATAGATCCACTCGATGGTACCAGTAACTATGCTGCAGGACTGCCGTTTTTTGCGGTTTCAATCGCATTGATTATCGATCAACAACAATATTTAGGTCTCATTTACGATCCGATACGCGATGAGATGTTTACTGCGATCAAAGGGCGGGGCGCATATTTAAATGATCAGCTGATCAATAATCAAGATGTGAGATCTTTACCAGGCAAACCTGTAGTCGCCGTAATCGATCTAAAGCGACTTCCAGAAGCGTTGGCGGTGAAGCTTGTTACAGAGAGCATTTTTGCCTCACAGAGGAATATCGGTTCATCGGCACTAGATTGGTGCTGGATGTCAGCCGGACGTTTCGATATTTATCTGCACGGTGGCCAGAAGCTGTGGGATTATGCTGCAGGCAGTCTTATCTTTGCAGAAGCAGGCGGTCATTCGATCTCCCTAGATAACGAAGACGTCTTCAGAGGTAAGCTGGAAATTCGATCAGCACTTGCCTGTTTTGACGAAAATCTTTTTAACTACTGGTTTGAATGGATCGGTATCGATCAGCAGTGAGCACGTTTCAACTCAGAGTTGAAACGTCGCATCTTTAACTTATCGACTTGCGACAGTTGACTGACGTATTAGGTCTCTTATTCTAGCTTCCAGTTTTTCTTCATCATTGCCCCGGAAACCGAGGTTCGCGTGAATGACATTACCATTTTTATCGATAAGGTAAGAGCTAGGCATGGCCTTCACGTTATAGGTTTCAGCCGTATTTCCACGTGGATCATAGGCAACATCGAAGTTTGCAGGTATCTGTTGTAAGAACTTGTCAGCTTTTTGTCGAGATTCATCAAGGTTGATGGCGATGATTTTAAATCCTTCTTTTCCATACAGGGATTGCATCTTGTTCATCCAGGTGAAAGATTTGCGGCATGGTTGGCACCAGGATGCCCAGAAGTCAAGGTATACGATCTGGCCTCGGTAATCACTCAATTTAACCTGTTTTTGCGGGCCCTGGAGTTTGAAATCAGGAGCAGGTGCAGTAAAGGCGTTTCCGCTACCAAGGAAACCGTATAAAGCGAGAACAGTTAATGATATTCGAATGATTGATGCAGACATAAATAACTCCGAAATAAATATTACAAACTATAAAATATAAACCAAATTAACTTATTGATTTATAAGCCTTCGTAACTTTTTTAGATTTATTTATTTGAGTAATTATGTGTTGTGATTAAAGAAGTAGAGAATTTTAAAACGGTCACTTTTTCGACAACTGTCAATAATATATAGCACTCTGGTGTAAAAAATCGATGAAAACGAGAGAATTATTCTGATTATTTATACATATACAATTAATACAGGTAGTAATTGAAGACAGATAGATTGGCACTGAGAACTATAAAAACATGGTTTTATTTCGTATCCTGAAATAGTGCAATATGTTTTTTTACCCCGGTTTAATATCTGCGCGATTATTAATTTACGAGCATTCGTGTTTAAAGTAGATGCATAAGCTAAAATACGATTTACAGATTTCACTTTTAGATAGTTCACTGATATTAGAAAATGGCACCTTTATTAATCGATAGCCGCGACCTGTTAAAATTTGTCCTTGTTTCAGTTGTGGCTGTCATTACAGTTTTTGCCAGCGGTGTATTTGTTGGTCATCAGCGCGCTGCAACATATTACCAGGCGGGGAGTGATGTTCACCCGCTGCCACTTCCAGAGAGAACTGTGGTCGCCGAAAGTGCACTCGAATCTCAGCTGCCAGTAGAAGTCGAAGCAGGAGAGTTTATCGATGTCGATCATCCTGGCTCATCAGTAAAACCAGTAACGAAAGATGCCTCAGCTCAGACTATGATGACAGTACCTCCAAAGGTAACTGCAAAACAAAAAAACGATAAAGCTGTACCAGCGAAAATAAAAACACAGTATAAAGACGATGCTGTCACCAAAGTTGAAACTTCTATCCCGTCAAAGAAAAGGGCTAAAGAAAATAGCCAAATGAATGCTGGTAACACAGAAAAGCATGTTTTCTCAGTTCAGCCGGATACTGCTAATGCTTCGGTCGTTACTTCTGTTAGAACAGACAATTTTGATGACATCAAATACTCTATCCAGGTAGGTATGTATGGCCGTTTGGTCAACGCTGAAAACATGATGAAGATGCTTCAGATCGAACAGTATGAAGCTTATATTACAGACTATTCAAACCGGAAAAATGAAACACGATACAATGTCAGGTTTGGTTACTTCCCGGATAGAAAGTCAGCGCTCGCATCGTTAGAAAAGTTTAAGAGTGATAATAATGGTGATGGCTACCTGGTCAGGTTTACGGCTGATAATATAGTTAACCTTGCTGATGCTGGGAAAAATGTCACGCCTCAGGTTCAACTTGAAGATCATGAAAAAGCATCAACGCCTGCAGTAATACCATCGGATACTGCGACAGATAAAGTATCTCAGGCAGACGTTTTGACCGATACGCTTATCAAGACCAATTGATGCCCGAGAAAATTGATCCAGCAATAGTTAAGTTTACTTAACCTCTTCAGCAAACCATAACGATAATGTCAAAGGCGATTAAAGTACTAAGTTTTGATCTTGATGACACCCTGTGGCCTTGCTTCCCAACGATATCACGTGCAGAAACTTTACTTTACCAATGGTTAGCTGATCATGTTCCAGTGATCACGCAACGTTATGATATGTATCAGCTGCGTGCTATTCGCAGTGATCTTTTTAAACGTCACCCTGAGCTGGCAACTGATCTAACAAAGTTACGTATCAGGTCTTTTGAATTACTGGCTGAAGAATTTGAACTGGCGGATGACTGGATAGAACCTGCCTTTGAGGTTTTTTATGAGGCACGGCAGCAGGTCATCCTGTTCGATGATGTTACACCTGTGCTTGATGAGCTGAGAAAAGATTATCAACTGGTGAGCCTGACAAATGGTAATGCCGACACGGTCAAAACAGGTGTCGATCACTGGTTCGATTTTGCACTTAACTCTGCATCGGTAGGCAAACTAAAGTCCGAACCTGACATATACCACGAAATCCAGAAGCTGATGGATATCGAAGCTCAGCAGATGGTACATATCGGTGACGATCCATTGCATGATGTCTCTGGTGCAAAGGCTGCCGGTGCTTATGCAATCTGGTTAAACCGTCAACAAAAACAGTGGGTACTGGAGAGTTGTGAGCCCGATGCGGTTATTTCAAATCTGTATGAATTACCTGAGATTATCGCTCGCCTGATGCAAACTTAGGTATTTCAATGTGATAGTTACCTGATAATCCTATATAATTGATTACTTGGGGTTATTTAGACAAATATACAGATTAACGAGCAAAACGAATGATTTTTAAGACCGATGACGTACGCATAACCGGACTTCAGGAAGTGCTTCCACCGCAGGCACTTCATGATGAGTTTCCGCTGGATGAGGAGGCATCACAAACGGTCTATCATGCACGTGAATCTATACACAATATCCTGCACGGTGAAGATGATCGCCTGGTCGTAGTGGTTGGTCCCTGTTCGGTACACGACCCTGACGCGGCAAGGGAATACGCTTCAAGGTTGAAGGTGTTGATAGACGAGCTGTCAGATGATCTGTGCATCATCATGCGGGTCTATTTCGAAAAACCTCGTACTACGGTTGGCTGGAAAGGGCTGATCAATGATCCCGACCTTGATGAGAGTTTCAAAATAAACAAAGGTCTGCGCTTGGCCAGGCAGCTGTTACGTGACCTTTCAATCGAAGGTATACCTGTCGGAACAGAATACCTGGACTTGATCAGCCCTCAGTATATCGCTGACCTGGTGAGCTGGGGGGCAATTGGTGCAAGAACAACCGAGAGCCAGGGCCACCGTGAGCTTGCGTCTGGTTTATCCTGTCCGGTAGGTTTCAAGAACAGTACGGATGGCGGGTTTAAGATTGCTATCGATGCGGTGAAAGCTGCGTCAAATCCTCACGTATTCATGTCGTTGACCAAAGCAGGCCACTCTGCCATCTTCTCGACCAGGGGAAATGATGACTGTCATATCATCCTGCGTGGCGGCAGGCAGCCAAACTATGATGCACAGAGCATCCAGTATGCCGCCGAGCAGCTGGAGAAATACGGTCTAAAACCACAGATGATGGTGGATTGCTCACATGCAAACAGCATGAAAGATTTCCGTCGGCAGATCGATGTCTGTAATAGCGTTGCATCTCAGATCTCTGATGGTGAAAATCGGATCATGGGGGTGATGCTGGAGAGTCACCTGGTAGAAGGTCGTCAGGATGTTATCGCCGGGCAACCGCTGACTTACGGGCAGAGTATCACTGATGCCTGTATCTCATGGGAAAACACAGAAATTTGTTTGCGTAATCTTGCGTCTGCAGTTCGTAAGCGCAGGGATATTAATGCTCAGCAGGCTAGCGCTTAGCTGAGTAGCTTGCTCAGCACTTCGCCTTATAACTGCGTTCGACATACGCAGTAATAAGGTCTTCAAAATCATCAGCTATATTTTCGCCCTTAAGCGTCACAGTCTTTTCGCCATCCTCATAAACCGGTGCTACTGGACGTTCGCCCGTGCCCGGCAGGCTGATGCCGATGTTGGCGTGTTTACTTTCGCCGGGTCCATTCACAACGCAACCCATCACGGCAACCGACATGTCTTCGACCCCCTGGTATTGTTCCTTCCAGGCCGGCATCTGTGTTCGCAGGTAGTCTTGTACCTGGGAGGCCAGCTTCTGGAAATAGGTACTGGTAGTGCGGCCACATCCTGGGCAGGCGGTAACCAGTGGTACAAATGAACGCAGGCCCATGGTCTGCAGTATTTCCTGCGCTACGATGACTTCTTTCTCTCGAGCTGCGCCCGGTTCTGGTGTGAGTGAGATACGGATAGTGTCTCCGATACCATCATGGAGCAGAATACTGAGTGCCGCTGTTGAAGCGACGATACCTTTTGAGCCGATACCGGCTTCGGTCAGACCGAGGTGCAGCGCATAATTATCACGTTGCGCCAGTGAGCGGTATACCGTGATCAGGTCCTGTACCACGCTCATCTTGCAGGAGAGGATGATTTTGTCTTTAGCCAGGCCGATGTGTTCAGCCTGCTTCGCACTGTCCAGGGCCGAGCGGATGACAGTTTCCAGCATGACATCATGGGCATCATGCGGCTCTGGAAGTTTCGCATTTTCATCCATTAACCTGGCCAGCAATGCCTGGTCCATGCTTCCCCAGTTGACGCCGATCCTTACTGCTTTATCGTATTTACAGGCGAGTTCAACCATGGTGGCAAACTGTGTATCGTGTTTCTTTCCTTTACCGACATTTCCAGGGTTGATGCGATATTTTGCCAGTGCCTGGGCACAATCCGGATGGTCGGTTAACAGCTTGTGTCCATTGAAGTGAAAGTCGCCTACCAGCGGCACAAAACACTGTTTCTCGTCCAGTGATTCACGGATACGTGCGACGGCATCTGCCGCATCATTATCGTTGACGGTGATACGTACCAGTTCTGAGCCAGCATTCGCAAGCTGCATGATCTGATGCGTGGTAGCCGCTACGTCTGCGGTGTGTGTGTTTGTCATCGACTGCACCACGACCGGTGCACCACCACCCACCAAGATACCACCGATATTAACAGAGCATGTCTGGCGACGGGGCTTGTAGCAACTTGGGTAACTATCAGTAATCTTCATATCGGTTGAACATGGGCCGTGTATTTTTCTGGATGAGAATTTTAACATTGTACAGCTGAAGATTGGCGCCTTAAGCTGATAAACTCGATGTTTTGTAATAAATACCAGGTTATATGAAATTAGGCTTTGTGATTAACCCGCTCGCGGGTATCGGTGGTTCAGTTGCGCTCAAAGGTAGTGATGGCGAAGATATCGTCGAGCTTGCCTTGTCACGTGGTGCGTCGTTAAAAGCCGAAAAGCGTGCATCGGTTGCCGTACAGGAATTTTCACGGCTGGCAATTGCTGAGCAACTGGTTATTCTTACTGCCGCAGCTTCGATGGGTGCGAATGTGCTCGCAGCACATGGACTGCCCTGTGAAGTGCTCTATACGGCTGAGGAAGGTACAACGTCAGCTGACACAAAGAATGTCATCCGCCTGTTTGTTCAGGAGGGAGTCGATCTCATCGTCTTTGTCGGGGGAGATGGTACTGCACGGGATGTACTCGATATCCTTAGTAAAGAGTTACACTCCGCGATCCCTGTGGTCGGTATTCCCGCAGGTGTGAAAATTCATTCAGCAGTGTATGCCGTCACCCCTTCACAGGCCGGTGAATTGATCAACCTGCTGATTTTGGGTGAGCCGATGTCATTGCACGAAGCAAGGGTGATGGATCTTGATGAAGATGCCTTCCGTGAGGGCGAGGTAATTGCGCGGTGTTATGGTTACTTATCTGTACCGGTCGATGATACTCGCATGCAGTTGACCAAGCAGGGTGGTATAAACCATCATGAGATCGCGGTGCAGGACATCGCGACCGATGTGATCGAGTCCATGGAGCCAGATACTTATTACCTTATCGGTTCTGGATCGACAACAGCAGAAATAATGAACCAGTTATCGCTGGATAACACATTGCTGGGCATCGACATCGTTTACAATCAGGCTTTGATTGCCAGTGATGTTGATGAACAGGCAATATTGAAAACGATTAATGAGCACCCGGTTAAGATAGTGGTGACGGTTATTGGCGGCCAGGGACATGTATTTGGTCGTGGTAACCAGCAGTTAAGTGCCGATGTCATTCGTCGTGTCGGCCAGGAGAATATTATAATCGTGGCTACAAACGACAAGCTGCGCTCGTTAGATAAACGGCCGATGATATCTGATACTGGCGATCCTGATTTAGATCGGCAACTGGCGGGTTTATACCCTGTAGTTACGGGGTATCAGCAACAGACACTGTATAGAATGAAATAAGGAAAATAACGTTTTTTCATAACAGCAACAATTTCCTGCTCTGGCTACTACAGGAAACTACAGATAGGGTTTTAAGATGCAAGATGTAGAATTTGTAAACGGCTTGATCGACTTCATAAAAAACTCGCCGACGCCATTTCACGCGGTCGAAATAATGGCCCAGGTACTGGAACGCGATGGTTTCATACAACTGGATGAATCTGATCAATGGACGATAAATAGTGGGCAACAGGAAGGGCGTTATTACGTCATCCGAAATGATTCATCGATCATCGCTTTTCAGCTCAACCAGCCTTTGGCTGATAACGGTATGCGGATGGTGGGAGCGCATACCGATAGCCCATGTTTAAAAGTTAAACCAAACCCGGAGATCATCAACAATAACTATCTGCAACTGGGTGTCGAAGTCTATGGTGGTGCGCTGCTCAACCCGTGGTTTGATCGAGATCTTTCATTAGCGGGTCGTGTGAGTTACCTCGATGAAAGTGGTGCTATAGGTAACCAGCTGATCAACCTGGAAAAACCGGTAGCCACGATACCTAGCCTGGCGATTCATCTGGACAGGGAAGCAAACGAAAACCGTTCTATTAACAAGCAGCTGCATCTGCCCCCGATCCTGATGAAGATGCCTGAGGTCGATGCTGAAGGTTCCGCCAAGGCTGATTTCAAAGATATCTTGTTAAAGATAATCAATGCAGATATAGAAACTGGTGAGGCCGTCAGGGTTCTGGACTACGAGTTAAGTTTTTATGATGTGCAGCCACCTGCAGTCATCGGCCTGCACGATGATTTTATCGCAAGTGCACGCCTCGATAACCTGTTGAGCTGTTACACGGGGCTGATGGCGATGATCAATGATGACGGAAAACAGAATACCTTGCTGGTGTGTACCGATCATGAAGAAGTGGGCAGCATTTCTGCTGCCGGTGCGCAGGGCTCATTTTTAAAATCGGTGCTCGAACGTTTGAGTGAGAGCGATGAAAATACATCACGAATGATCGCCAACAGTGTCATGATCTCGGCAGATAACGCACATGGTGTACACCCGAATTATGCCGATAAACACGATGCAAACCACGGCCCAATCCTCAATGACGGACCGGTACTCAAAGTGAACGCGAACCAGCGCTATGCCAGCAACAGCCAGACTGGCGCGTTATTTAAACATCTGTGCGAACTTGCCGATGTGCCTGTGCAGCCCTTTGTGGTACGTTCTGACATGGCATGTGGCAGTACTATTGGGCCGATTACGGCGAGTGAAATCGGGGTAAAAACGGTAGATGTCGGTGTGCCAACATTTGCCATGCATTCCATACGTGAGCTAGCAGGGCGCTGGGATGCGTATTATCTATACAGGGTGTTGAGGCAGTTCTTTAACTGATTGATATTTAAGGCTGATTCGTAAAT
Source organism: uncultured Gammaproteobacteria bacterium (assembly GCA_963807625.1). Lineage (GTDB taxonomy): Bacteria > Pseudomonadota > Gammaproteobacteria > SZUA-229 > SZUA-229. Next base: position 460,694 of record CAWECN010000006.1, on the reverse strand, counting down.
ATGATTGTATAGGCGGGTATCGTATCTTGACATTGATCCTTAAATGATTATCGTAGTAAGTTCACCCTGTTATAAAAGTGGCGAGTTAATGCTGAGTTAGTTGTTTTTTTCATAGCGCGAGACCCGTTTAAGCCGACCATTGATGGTTGGCTTTTTTTTACCTCGATACCGGAGGACAGCGTGGGTCGACGTTAAGGAATTGCCTGCAGCTTGAAGCGAATGCAGCATGCTTTTTTTTGTATATATTGAAAGATTTCAGCGCGATAAGCATATATACTTCATTAAAATTGAAATGTATATTTTAAGTCACTGAAATCAATAGAATGCGAACACTGAAGAAGTCTCATAAGCTGGATTCCGTCTGTTATGACATACGTGGTCCGGTGCATCGCGAAGCGCGACGGCTGGAAGAAGACGGCCACAAGATCCTTAAACTGAACATAGGTAATCCATCGCCGTTCGGTTTTGATGCGCCTGAAGAAATCGTCCAGGACATGATATATAACGTCCCCTTGTCCCAGGGTTACAGCGACTCCAGGGGGCTGTTCTCAGGTCGTAAAGCGGTCATGCAATACTGCCAGCAGAAGGGGATTGCTAACGTCGATATCGATGATGTCTACCTGGGTAATGGCGCCAGTGAGCTCATCGTGATGTCGATGCAGGCATTGATCAATAATGGTGATGAAGTTCTGATACCAGCGCCAGATTACCCCCTGTGGACCGCGGCTGTCTGCCTCTCAGGCGGAAAAGCTGTTCACTACCTGTGCGATGAGTCATCAGACTGGTACCCCGATATTGAAGATATCAAGTCAAAGATTAATGACTATACACGTGGCATCGTCATTATCAATCCGAATAATCCGACGGGCGCGGTATATCCTAAAGAGGTTCTACAGAGCATTGTCGATCTCGCGAGAGAGCATGATCTGATCATCTTTTCTGATGAGATCTACGACAAGATCGTGTACGACGATGCAGAGCATATATCGACGGCTTCACTGTCAGAGGATGTTTTCTGTCTCACTTATAATGGCCTGTCAAAAGCCTACCGTGTCGCAGGTTTTCGTGCTGGCTGGATGGTTATCAGCGGCGATAAAACAAACGCGTCGGATTACATAGAAGGCATCGAGCTGCTTGCGTCGATGCGACTATGTTCCAACGTTCCCGGTCAGCACGCCATCCAGACAGCGTTGGGCGGCTATCAGAGCATCAATGAGCTGGTCGCTCCTGGTGGGCGGTTATATGAGCAGCGTAATCTGGCATATGAAATGCTCACGGCAATTCCGGGTATCAGCTGTGTTAAACCTAAAGGTGCAATGTACCTGTTTGCAAAGATGGATCAGTCCAGATTCAATATCTCAGATGATGAGAAGATGGTACTGGATCTGCTGAAACAGGAAAAGATTCTGATCGTGCATGGCTCTGCATTTAACTGGCCAGATAATGATCATTTCAGGATCGTGTTTTTACCACATGTCGATGAACTCACCAGGGCCTTTAAATCGATCACCAATTTTTTCTCGCATTACAAACAGTAATCTTATGTCAGGTATGGCTACTGAGAATCAGCTTGCTAAAAATCTGGCAGCTGTCCTGCGGGAGATAAAGCTCTGTGCGGAAAAGGTCGGACGGGAGAAAGATGCGATACGGCTTATCGTCGTCTCAAAAACTCGAACACTTGAGGAAGTTAAATCAGTAGCCTCACTCGGACAGTACAGTTTTGGGGAAAATACGATACAGGACGCGATGACCAAGATACCGAACCTGACCAGCAACGCAGCAGAGTGGCATTTCATCGGGCACCTGCAATCTAAAAAAGCGGGTAAGTTACCCGGATACTTTCAATGGATACATTCGGTTGATAGCCTGAAGCTTGCACAGAAGCTGTCTACCGCCATGTCAAAAAATTCTAAAAGCTCACAGCTTAATTGCCTGATACAGGTCAATGTCAGTGGTGAGGACAGCAAGTCAGGTCTAATGCCAGCTGAAGTAGAGCCTTTCTTACAGGATGTGCTCAATCAACAGTTGCCCTGCCTGAGGTGGCGCGGTCTGATGACAATCGGAGTTCAGGGAGATGAACAGCAAACACGTAATGCCTTTGCGCAGTTAAGAGAGATACAGGAATCTTGCAAAAAGGTGTTTGAGCTGGATGATTTTGATCAGCTTTCGATGGGGATGAGTGGTGACTACTGTATGGCGATCGAAGAAGGTGCGACGATGGTGAGGGTCGGGACCTCGATATTTGGCCCGCGTAATTAAGGTGTAGCCAGATTAAGGCGGGCACGTAAGCCGAAACCTACGTGCCCTAGCAGCGCATGATTGCCGCTAATTCGTGGTATTGTCTGTTCAATAAACTATGTACAGACATCATGATTTAGCAATCACACTACGTTCAGATTTAATCTATGATTCTGTCGTACCTGGTCCGGTCCTCACCAAAACTTCAGAATCTAATACTGTATCTATCTAATTAAGCTTTTTGTACTGATTCAGGTGCACATGTCTGGTGCATTTTCAGCTGCATCGCTTTTCTTCTTTCTTCCGCAGCTTTGCGGTTTTGTTCCATCATTTTGACGTTCATAGCACGGCGCTCTTCCATCTGCTTTATATACTCGTTACGTCTTTCCTGTATGTAGGCAGGAATATTGTTATCGAATCCTGGGTTGTCATACGCTGGAACAGGTTTGTTGGCAAAGTACTGTTTTCTTCGCTCCAGGTGACGCTTATAAGCTTCCAGCTGTGCTTCCTGCATCTGCCGGCGACGCTCATCCATCTCTTGACGGTAGCTCTGTGCATCAGTCATCGTCTGTGGTTGCTCAGCTTGTTGCTCGTCAACTATAGTTTGTGTTTCTAAAGCAGGGGCAGCGTCACTGTTAGTATTACCAGAAAGGTCAGCACTGCTGATAGTGTTACCAGTCCCGTTATCTTTACTCTCATCTTTAGCTGGCTCCACGGCCAAAACGGCATTCGTAAAAACGAATGAAAGAACTAATGCTGTTAATTGAATGTATGATTTCAAAACTTTCATTGTTTTACCTTTTAGAAATAAATGGTTATCTTCTGGTGTTCGCGGGAAATAGAATAAACACTGCATAGATGTAAAAATGTCAGATAATTATATTAGAGAATCATAATATAGTCAAATATGAATGTGTCTTGTAATAGTATTATTTCGAGGTTAGGAAACATGCATATAAAAAAAGGCGCATTGTTATGCGCCTTTTTATGCCGTACCTAGCAGTATGATCAATCAGTAATTAAATGCGTTGCATTTTCTCAGTGTTTGAGTCTTGCATAGGTGTGGCACTGTTGTGTCTGAACTGTGGCTGAGGGGCACGTTTCACTTGTGGTTGAGCGTCGAGCATCATCTGGTGCATCTGCCTGTGCATTTCAGAGATCTCTTTATGCATCTGTTCCATTTTTTGCATTGCCTCTGCGCGATTTTGCTCAAACTGCTGATATATGGCTTTTTGCGCTTCTGCTATCTGGGCTCTTTTTTCCTTGAAAGCTTTCATCGCTGCTTCATACTGCTCGCGTCGTTCCTGCATTTCCTTTTCATAAGCCTGGCGGCGTTGCTGCATCATTTCATTATGTTTCTTTCTCTCTTCCTGTGCGCGGGCCATAGCCTCTTTGCGAGCTTCTTCATAAGCTTGCCTGTTTGCGTATGGAGGCTGCTTATTTGCTGCATAACGGTTTTGAGGCGGTGCTTGCTTACTGCTTGATGTTACAGCCGGGCTGCTTTCTGCTGGCGCTGCATCAGTAATATCTGTTGTAGTAGCAGCCTTTGTTATAGCAGCGGCAGGCGGAATATTAGCAGACATTACAGGTTTTTCGTTGTTCTCCGCTACCTGAGCAGCAACCACTGTTTCGCTAGTTTGCTCATCATTTGTCGCAACTACTTGCTCTTCAGACGCAGGGGCTTCAGCAACTGTTTTTTCGACTGCAACTTCTTTGGCAGCTGGCGTTGCAGGAACAGCATCTTCTGTAACCCTTGCATCTACGATAGCTGCGTTTTCCTGTGAGTCAGTCGCTGAGTTAGTCTGTGCTACCAGATCTCTGTATTCATCTTCATAGAAGGTTGCGATGATAACGATGGCTGAAACCAGCAGTAATACTAGCGGTATGACAAGATTGCTCTTTGACGATTCAGCCTGACTTGCTTGCTGCTTGTCTTTCTTCAAATATGGCGCAGTATCGGCCGCCGTGTTTTTTACTTTGTCTTCAGTTTTATTTTCAGAGTCACTCATTTCATTTTTCCAGATTGAAAGTGTTTTAAATCTATGTAATTTACTACTACGCTAACGTTGATTTTAGCTAAAGTACTACAGTGCGAAAAGAGGCAGAAAACATTTAGTGTTCTGCATTTTAGTCAATATTTACTATCTATTGCCAGGTGGCGGTCGTACTGAAGGTGCCGGCGCTGCCGGCGCAGGTGCCCGGCCATAAGGTGCATATCCGTAGTTAGGTTGCTGGTAGTAGGGCTGTTGATAGCCATAAGGCGCATAGTTGCTACCATAGCGATTATTACCGTAATATCTATTACTGTTATTCCAGTAATTATTGTTATAACCGTAACCTCTGGCATCACCTCTGCCTTTCCCTTTTCCCTTGCCTCTGACTTTAAACCTGATCTCGACATCCATATCGCCGGACATGTCACCCATGACGTCGCTCATCATATCGCCAAAAGCATTATTATCCCACCGGTTGTTCCAGTCGTTATTGTTCCAGTTGTTGTTGTTCCAGCGATTTCCATAACGATCATCGTCATTATCAAAAGGACCAGGCCACGCCGATGCGCTGGTGGATACAGCGAGAATGATTGCCGCTGTAACTACTTGTAATATCTTCATTGTGAACTCCTGAATTCTGTTAGCAGAGTGTTTCATGCGCTTGTTTTATTGCTGATTCTAACACCTCAAAATATAAGTAAGCATCACTATAATCAATACTTCAGACGAGGTATACAGTATTCCAGGTTTATCCTGTCGTTTAACACGGCATCGGTGATGTTACTGTTCTATTTTAAGAAAATCCTGGGCAATAAAAAAGCCGTGTCATAAGACACGGCTTTTTATAAGTTTTATATTAAAACTTATTTAGCTTCTGTAGCTGGTGCTGCAGGAGCTGGCTGTGGAGCATAGCCGTATGGTGCTGGAGCATAACCATAAGGAGCGTTACCATTGTAGTAACCGTTACGGTTGTCCCAGTTGTTCTGGCCATTGTAGTAACCGTCATAGTTACCGTTACCACGTCCTTGACCACGGCCTTTACCTTTAGCTTTCATGTTGAAAGAGAAAGAGCCGTCCATTTCGCCGTCGCCGTCGAAATCGCCGTCACTGTAACCATTACCATAACCGTTGTTGTTCCAGTTAGAGTTGTTGTTCCAGTTAGAGTTGTTGTTACCCCAGTCAGCAGATACAGCAGTTGAAGTAGCTAAGATAGTTGCAGCAGCAATTGTTAATAAAGTCTTCATTTTATAAACCCTCATTTAAGTTTATCTTGTTAAAAAAATCATGCGCTTCGATTCAGTAGAATCATCTTTTCCGGCTCAATCATCATTAGAGCCGTTGAGTATTATTATATTATAAAACATTAATATATGTCAATGATCGAGGGACGTGCTTAAAGTTGTTTCAAGGTTAGCAGGGCTTGCATAATTCTATAAAATATAGTCGCTTACAGTTATCTTTGAAAGTGAAATATTGTAAAAAACGTATTGCTTTATGGATACTGGAAAGGGTGTGATCTACCCTATTATATTGTTAGAAAGTGTGTCATATGACGCAAAAGAAGCCGGTACTTTTAAGTACCGGCTTCTTTTTTTTACGATAATTTACCTGTCTTTATCAGATACGTTCAAGTATTTTTTCACGATTAGACTGGCTGCGCTGCATGCTGGCTTCACGTTTTTCAACACGCTCCTGATTTCGTACTATCAGTGTTTCGATCAGTTTTTCCTGTTCAGCGATCTGCTCACGTAGACGTTCAATCTGCTTGTCCTGGCTAGTCTTGTACTTGCCCAGTTGCTGTGTTTCAAGAGCTTGAATTCGAGCAAACATTTCAGTCATACGCTGTTTTTGTTCAGCTTTATATGCTTCTATTCGAGCCTGGCGTTCCTGATCACGTGTTGCCATGTCGAGCTGTACCCGATCTTCTTCAGAAGATACGCTGATTGCGGGTTCGCTAGAGGCTACTTTAGTAGCAATGACTTGCACTTCAGCTGCGGCAACTTCTGTAATAGTATCGTTAGCTGTTCCTTCAGCAACTACTGGTACTTCAGTAACCTCTGTAGCTTCAACTGCCTGCATATCAGCCGTTTCAATGGCAACTGGTGCTGTCTCTACATCTGCAACTTCTGTAGTGGACTGTGACTCGATCGCTGTGTCACTTGCTTCAGTGCTCACAATGCTGGTTGTGTTGGCATCATTGATTTCAGCAACTTCACTTTCCATGGCAGCAAGCTGTTCTTCGACGGTGCCAAGCTGCTTATTCAGCATGATTGCTGTGGTGACGATAATGCTTACCATTATGACTGCAACTACGGCATATTTACCCAACGGACCGAACACTGTTTTGTTATCGTTGGTATCGGTCGCAGTGGTTGTAGGCTCTGTAATTGTAGTGCTCTCTGTTTTATCAGTGTCTTTTGTACTCATGTTTATTACCCGCTATAGCATGCTATACGTTGAATTAATTAAAAAAGCCTGACTTCTGGGAGTCAGAGGTCAGGCTTCAAAGCTTGTAAGGCTAAACTTATTTAGCTACAGTCGCTGGAGCCCCTTGTGCAGCAGGAGCTGGCTGTGGAGCATAGCCGTATGGTGCTGGAGCATAACCATAAGGAGCGTTACCATTGTAGTAACCGTTACGGTTGTCCCAGTTGTTGTAGCCATTGTAGTAACCATCGTAGTTACCGTTACCACGGCCATGGCCACGACCTTTGCCTTTTGCTTTCATGTTGAAAGAGAAAGAGCTATCAAATTCGCCGTCGCCGTCGAAATCGCCGTCACTGTAACCGTTACCATAACCGTTGTTGTTCCAGTTAGAGTTGTTGTAGTTAGAGTTGTAACCGTCGTTGTCGTCACCGAAGAAAGGCATGTCCCAGTCAGCCGAAACAGCAGTTGAAGTAGCTAAGATAGTTGTAGCAGCAATTGTTAATAAAGTTTTCATCGTATAAACCCTCATCAAAGTTTAACTGTTAAAAGAAATCATGCGCCTGGTCTTTACGACCCCTGATCATTAATGACCAGTAACAAAAAGTATATTATAAAATACTAATATTATAAATACCTACTTATGGATGCTTTCCTAAGTCATTGTATTTAAAGTTAATAAAAAATATATTAAGAAATGCTAAGGCCTTACAGTTGGCTGCTGGATTTGCTGCTCAGCTTAGATATTTCAGCCCCCTGATAACTATCTGATCTTAATGCCAGCAAGAAGAGACGAGATGGTTCTCGAAACGTTCCAGATATAGGACATTCGGTCTATAGCGTTATTTCAACAGGGGTGATTAATTATTTCCTGCAAATAAAAAGCCCGGCATCTGTCAGACAGAGGCCGGGCTTCTAAGCTTATGTGGCTAAACTTATTTAGCTACTGTAGCTGGAGCTTCTTGTGCAGGTGCAGCTTGTGGTGCATAACCATAAGGAGCTGGAGCGTAACCGTAAGGAGCGTTGTTGTAACCGTTATAACCGTTATAACCATTCTGACCGTTGTAGTAACCATCGTAGTTACCGTTACCACGACCTTGTCCACGACCTTTACCTTTAGCTTTCATACCGAAAGAGAAAGAGCTATCGAATTCGCCGTCACCGTCAAATTCGCCGTCGCCAGAACCGTTACCGTTACTGTTGTTGTTCCAGTTAGAGTTGTTAGAGTTGTAACCGTTGTTGTCGTCACCGAAGAAAGGCATATCCCAATCAGCAGAAACAGCAGTAGAAGTTGCTAAGATAGTTGCAGCAGCAATAGTTTGTAATGTTTTCATTTGTAAAACCTCAAGTTTTGTTTAACAGCAATAGTAAAATTAAGCTCATGCGCTTGTGGCCGTTGTCGACCAGTGGCGTAACTATATTATAGTTTTCTAATATAAGCAAGTTCTAATTGATATTTATCATGCAGGTTAACGTAACTTATTGTTTCTTATTGATTTGTTTTTTTAGATGATTAAACTTTTATGGATTTAGCGTATTCGAGCAGGTCTTCGAGCAGGGCTAACTGGCTACCGATGGTATCTGGAGCCTGTTGAATAGCGTCAATCTCTGCCAAAAACTGGTTCATGGTGCGGTGCGAGGTGGCTGGATTGCTGAATTTTTCGTGACGATAATCATTCCATTGCTGATGTTCCTGCTCGTCGAGTGTTTCCGGAAAGTTCCTGGCACGGTAGCGAAATAGCATCTCAGCCAGGCGTTTATCATCAAAATTAAATTGCTGGCCGGCCAGCTTGTCTGGTCTCGTCTTTCTGATGGTATCGATACGCTGGCTGTCATCTCGGCTGAAGAATCCGCCAGAATAGAGCTGGCCATCCGGATCGCTGATCTCAGGAAAATCACTGTTCCGGAAGATAGCACTGGTCTTGGCGGCAAACTCATCTATATGCTGCAGGATAAGTTCACGATGCTGCTCGCAGCGCTCGACATCTATATTCAATCTCTGCGCAGCACTGCTATCCATTGTTTTCACTGGTACGATGATTGGACACTTATTAATGTGTATCTGCTTTAGTGGGATACGTTTGATACCTTCGGGCAACTCCGCAGCAGGGGTATAGAGTCTGGCAGCCATCTCTTCAGTATCGGCTTCAAAAAAATCTTCAGGGCGCACGTCGAGATCATAAACGATAAATCCGTTTTTGTTTACCGGGTGCTGGCATATCGGCATCACCATGGCGATGGCGCCGCGCTCTGCAGAATAACGCGATGAAACATGCAGGATAGCTTCGTGTGTGCGCAGGTTGATGAGTTTGCTGACTTCAGTTTTTTTACGCAGGTTATATATGTAGTTATACAGGCGTGGCTGTTTTTCTTTTATCAGCTTGGCGACCGCGATAGTCGCGTAAACATCTGACATGGCATCATGAGCGGCTTCGTGGGTGATGTTATTGGCCCGGGTAAGCAGCTCCAGCCGTATACTCGGGCGGCCGTCCTGTTCAGGCCAGGTGATACCCTCCGGCCTTAAAGCACGTGTCAGGCGCACTGTGTCGATAATGTCCCAGCGTGAATTACCATGTTGCCACTCGTGTGCATAGGCATTGTAGAAATTTCGGTACAGCGTGTTACGGGTGAACTCATCATCAAAGCGGATATTATTGTAACCGGCGATACAGGTGCCTGGGATCGAGAACTCGTGGTGAATGGCTGCGATGAATTCTGCTTCAGGAACGCCATCCGCCAGTGCTTTTTGTGGAGTGATACCGGTGACCATGCAGGCGCCAGGGTCCGGCAGGCAATCATCGGCGGGCATGCAATACAGAGTGAGCGGATCACTGATAATGTTCAGCTCTTCGTCCGTGCGGATGCCGGCGAACTGTGATGGACGGTCGTAACGTGGATCGATGCCGAAGGTTTCGTAGTCGTGCCAGTAGATTGAATTTGCCATAGTCTGCTCCCTGTCGTTTATTTCACTTAGATAAGACGTATCTGATTATTTTTATGTGGTCAGCCTGCGATAGATATCAGAGACCTTGCGCGGTAGTTGTGCGACGTCATCGATCACCGAGTAATTGGCGGCACCATACATATGCGGCAGATACTCACGTGCTTCTTCATCGATGGTGATGCAGTAGGGGTGGATGCCATCTCGGTGTGCTTCATAGAGTGCCTGTCGCGTATCCTCGACCCCGTACTCACCACGATAGGTGTCGTAGTCATCCGGTTTTCCATCGGAAATGGTGATGAGCAGTTTAGTCGATGCGTCTACTTCGTTGAATAACCTTGTCATATGCCGGATAAAAACGCCCATCCGGGTATAGTCTTTAGGCTGAATGTTAGAGATGCGTCCTTTGATCTCATCATCGTATTCTTCATCAAAGGCTTTGATCTTGAATAACTCGCAGCGGGTGCGCGTCATACCAGAGAAACCGTATATCGCGAAACGGTCACCCAGTATCTGTATGACTTCGCAGAGCAGTATGAGTGATTCGCGTTCGGCTTCGTTGATCCAGCCCTTGGTTGAACCACTCATGTCGACCATGAATATGACAGCGACATTTCTTTCTTCCTTGTGCATCTTGGTGAACAGGCGGTCGGTCATCTCCATACCACTTTTTACGTCACCATAGGCTTCGACCAGGGCATCGATATCGACATCGTCACCATGTACCTGTTTCTTAAGCAGCTTGTCTTCACCACGCAGGATCTCGAACGTGTGACGCAGGCTTTTTAACAGTCCTTTATGTTTTTCCAGTGTTTTATCGACGAAGTCATCGTACTCGGGTTCGATCTCGAGTTCACGAAGTACACACCAGTTCTTATGATAGTGCTGACGTTTGAAGTTCCACTCATTATATAACTCGGCACCTTCGACATGATAAGTGCCTTGCCAGACATCGTCCGGGTTGAGCATCTCCTCCTCGTATTTTTTCAGGTCGTACTCGCCGGGGCCTGCAGCATGGAGATGTTCTGGCGGGATCTGACCAAAATCCACGATGATCGAGGTCATTAATTCCTTGACGTGATCTGGTATCGGCATCAGCTCACCTTCGAGCTCCAGTTCGATGGTACCGCTATTTATCTGTTGCTGTTCATCTTTAGTCTTTATATCGAAGGTCGTGCTGGCATCGATTACCGGTTCTGTGTCGTCCTGTTCATCGCTGTTTTTTTTCATTGATTCTTTAGCGAGTTCACTGAGGGCGATGCGAAAATATGCCTTTTCTTTTTCGATACGCTTGTTCATGACCACTGCGACCTGGTCGAGTTTCAGCGTGCCCTGATAACAGCACGGTGCCGGGTATGTGTTTTCATCGATCAATGCTATGCAGTTCAGCGTGTCTTCGATGCTGGCATTATCAGCAGACAGCTGGTTTATTATTTGTTGCCAGCCGTCAGGGTATGCCCGTTCTCGCTGCTCGCTAGTTTTCTGCCCGTCTGTTTTCTTTTTGAGCATCTGCATGTCGCGATAAAGGCCAGGGAGTTCGCGTTTGATGCAGGCTTCTAAGCGGATAGTTTCGAGTGTCGTGATTTTATTTAGTTGAGCTTCCGGATTTTTACAATCGAGTATGTTTTCAAACGGTATACGGAATGTGCCAAATTGAATCTGTGCCCAGAGAAATGCGACGGTTGCTTTATAGATCAAAAAATTGTCTTTAGACTGTCCCAGCAACGCGGTAATGGCCGGCAGGTAGATGGTTTCTGTATCGGTGTAAGCCATATTGTCATCGGCTTCGGCGATTCTCAGTTTGCGACCGGAAAGGCCCTGTACGAACGGCAGCAGTACGGAGATCTCTTCTTCCAGTACTGCACCGCAGGCATTGATGTGCGCAGTGTGCACATAGTTATCCAGGTCGCGAATGACCGACATGGCAGGAGTTAACCCTTTACGGTCATAGTTATCTGTCGCCGTCATCGCCCAGGCTTCCACCATGTGCTGGTCCATGGCTTCCAGTGCCCGGATAGAATTCAAAGTGAATTGAAAGGACAGTTCTTCATTGGTGGCGGCGATGCGCTTGCTCAGATCGAGGATAAAGTCCTGGATGCCTCGTGTCTGTTGCACGATGAGCTCGGCGGCATCTTCACTTTTGATGAAGGTAAATTCTACATCGAAGTAGACGTCGAGTCGTTCGATGATCTCTTCAAATGTAAGGGCAGGGCGTGGCATCGTTAAGTCTTTAGAACAATGACGATGATAATTCGTGCATCGCAACCATCATATCAGCGTCATCGGTAATGGCTTGTGAGATAGCAGTCTTGCAGGCGACAACCGGCGAGATGCCTTCATGAATGAGCTTTGCAGCATGAACCAGCAGGCGTGTTGAGGCGCCTTCGTCGAGACCGCTGCCTTTGAGGTCGCGTGTCATGTGTGCGAATTTGACCAGCAGGTTGGCGGTGGCTGCATCGATGCCGGTCTCCTTGATAATGATCTCAGCTTCCAGCGCTGCATCCGGGTAATCGAATTCAAGTGCGACAAAGCGTTGCCGGGTACTCTGCTTCAGGTCTTTCATCACGCTCTGGTAACCCGGGTTATAAGAGATGGCCAGGCAGAATTCGGGAGTGGCTTCGATGATCTCGCCGACTTTTTCCATTGGCAGCACCCGGCGGTCATCGGCGAGTGGATGGATCACTACGGTGGTGTCTTTTCTGGCTTCGACGATCTCGTCGAGATAACAGATGGCACCATTGCGAACTGAACGTGCTAATGGCCCATCGACCCAGACGGTTTCACCGCCAGAGATCAAGAAACGGCCGACCAGGTCAGAGGCAGTCAGGTCATCGTGGCAGGAGACTGTGATCAACGGTCTTTTTAATCGCCACGCCATGTGTTCCATGAAACGTGTCTTACCACAGCCGGTAGGGCCTTTGAGTAAAACAGGTAGTGATTGTTTGTAGGCAGCTTCAAAAATAGCGATCTCATCACCGATAGACTGATAATAAGGTTCTTCTTCGATAAAATATTCTTCTGGTTTGAGCGCTTTACTTTGCATAGTTTTTTCGTAGGTGTAGGTTTAGTTGTTTGTGTTTTTTGGTTGCTTGTATTTGACCAAATGTTACCAGTATTGTCGAATGCTTATGAGCACACAATACACACGGTTATTTCTTCACGGTCGTGATACAGCTGCTTGGCCTGGATAGTATGTTCGATGTTTGCCTGAATGAGTTTTTGTTCGATCAGGTTTATACATTCCTGTACGCTATTAAGGCGTTTTTTCATCGGCAGCTTCAGGTTAAAAATAGCATTACTGCACTGTTTGCCGGTGAGCCAGCGAGCGATCAGTCGGCTGACATGCAGTGGACGTTCTGCCATGTCACAGACTAACCAGTCGACTCTTTTATCAGGGGCATAAGTAAATGCATCCGTTTTCAGATGTTCGACCATGCCTGTCTTCATCAGCTCGTCCTGCATCGGGCCGTTATCGATAGCGGTGACCAGGCAGCCGCGCTGCACCAGTTGCCAGCTCCAGCCACCTGGTGCGGCACCGAGGTCCACGGCAGTCATGCCGGATTTAAATAATTTTGATTGTTGAGCAACGGGCATGAACCACTGTATGGCTTCATCCAGTTTTAATGTAGACCGGCTAGGTGCTGTGCCTGGCATCTTTAACCGGGGTATGCCCATGATATCAGCGGCGCTGTTGTCGATGGGTGAGATACCGATGGTAACATGAAGCGAATCGGTGAAGAACAGGTGTAAGCGCCATCGTGCATGGGCCGAAAGCAATCGGTTCTTTTTTAATGCGCTAACCAGATGTGGTCTGAACTGTTTGCAGAACTTGCTCAGTGATTTGCCTTCGTTGGTATCGGCGATAATCGAGTTCGATATCATGAAAGGTTTCCTGCAGACCTTTATTATTCATCCAGGATATCCGGTATCCGGTTGCTTTCGGGTAAGTGATAGACACCTTTTTTGCGGCGAACCACTGTCGAGCAAAGATTAACGATCGAAAATTTATTCGCTGATATCAGCTGGTCGGTGCCATCGCTATCGGCTGATCGGCCTCTGGTGCTAATCAGAAACACATAACCTGATTGTTCGCTGGTTTGCACGTAAGCCGGAAACTGACGCTTGTTTGCCTGTTCCATGATCTCACCGGCACACTCTTTTTCGAAACCCGGGCGACACAATAACGTTAACTGGTTAAACATTATATGTTTAATTCTACTATTGAAAGTAGGGTGTCAAAAGATTGCTGACGTTGTAACATATCGTGATTACTTATTGTGATGAGAGTGAAATGGAAACAAGTGAAATTAAAAAAATTATCGAAGCTGGCATCGATGGCTGTGAAGCTATGGTGTCTGCCGATGGCAGTAAGTATACCGCAATCGTGGTTTCAGATGAGTTCGAGGGTAAATCCATGGTGGCCGAACAAAAGATGGTTTATGCGCTGGTGAATGAGCACATCCAGAGTGGAGCGATACATGCCTTGACGATCAAGGCATACACGAAATCAGAGTGGGCTGAGCAAAACAGTTAAAAAAACATCTGTTATTGCGAGTGAAGCGCGGCAATCTTATTTCGGCAACTCGGTTGCTTCTAGAGATTGCCACGCTTCGCTCGCAATGACTTGCAGGTGACTTATCTTTTCAGATAATTGCCTGCAGTCACCTTTTCCTGAATGATCTTCAATCATCTCAGGAAACACTTTGGGCGCTGCGGCGATGATGTCACCGCTCTCCAGGTAGCCGTCTTTATTTTCAAAATCACTGACGATGCCACCGGCCTCTCGTACGATCAGTGCGCCGGCAGCGATGTCCCATGCTTTCAGGTTGAATTCCCAGAAACCGTCGATGCGGCCTGCAGCCAGCCATGCCAGGTCGAGAGCTGCTGAGCCCGGGCGACGCAGGCCGGCGGTTTTTTGCATCAGCGCTTTCATCGTCTCCAGGTAGGTGTCCAGGTAACTATGATCATAATAGGGGAAGCCGGTACCGAGCAGGGCATTCTTCAGTCCTACATGGCCGGTTACTCGGATCTTTTTGTCATTCAGCATTGCACCATTACCGCGTGATGCGGTAAATAATTCCTGTGACACGGGGTCGTAGATGACGCCGACTTCAAGCCTGTTTTTATATTTCAGTGCGATCGACACACAAAATTGTGGGAAGCCATGCAGGTAGTTTGTGGTGCCATCCAGCGGGTCGATGATCCACTGAAACTCGGACTGTTCTGCCTGTATACCGCTCTCTTCAGCGAGGATGCCATGCTCCGGATAAGCCTCTTTGATGGTGGCGATAATGGTCTGTTCAGCCATCTGGTCGACGTTGCTGACGAAGTCGTTGTTCTGCTTGGTGACGACTTTAAGACGATCAATTCGATCCATGTTGCGGACGATGATGTCGCCGGCTGCACGCGCAGCGCGTACAGCTATATTTAACATTGGTTGCATAACATACCTTTCACGTTTAAGAATACCCCGTTCATAGCACGCCTCTCATGGCGGATAGCGTTGTTGCTAAATCTTGCTAGAGATTGCTCTAGCTGCGCTTTCACGCCTGGCCTTTCACCATGAGAGGCACACTCTAAACATGGTATTCTCAAACGTGAAAGGTATAAATTTTAAAAGAACGAATATTGGACAAAAGTAACTATTAATTTGGCGCGTAGCATAGCAGAATACGCGCCATGACACAGCAAACAAATGTATCGCTTTTTAATAATATCCGCATAGTACTGGTAAATACCTCGCATCCAGGCAATATTGGCGCTGCCGCAAGAGCAATGAAAAATATGGGGCTATCACGTCTGACACTGGTTGACCCCGAGGATTATCCGTCACTGGAGGCGATAAGCCGTTCTGTCGGCGCTGTTGACCTGCTCGATAATGCCAGGGTCGTTAAAGATTTGAAGCAGGCGATCTCTGGGTGTGTCTGGGTGGCGGGTACCAGTGCGCGACTGAGGACGATCGAGTGGCCGATACTGGGTCCCAGGGAATGTGTGCAGCATTCTCTCGAACACATCGAGCAAGGTGATATCGCCATCGTGTTTGGACGTGAGAACAGCGGCTTGACCAATGAAGAGATGGAGATGTGTAACGCACTTCTGCATATACCTACCAACTCTGATTTTAGTTCCTTGAACGTAGCGGCCGCGGTACAGATAGTTTGTTATGAATACCGTCTTGCACTTATAGGGGATATGGTAAAGAAGCAAAAAGGAAAAAAACATCGTTATGATGCGCTGGCAAACTCGACGCAACTGGATGGTATGTATGCGCACCTGCATGATGCCCTCGACTACCTCGGCTTCTTTGGAAGCAATAACCCTGACATAGTAATGCGACGCCTGAAGGGCTTATTTAACCGCGCAGGAACTACTCAACGTGAATTAAGTATTATCCGCGGCATATGTTCCGCGATACAGGACAAAAAACGACCACGTAAGAAGTAGCTGGTCATGGTTAGAAATCGGTGTGATTGACATGCACATCATTCGGAAATGGCTGACCTTTGCCTGTTTCAAGATAGTCTTTCAGGCTTAGCAGGAATACCGCCCACTTGGTGTTACAGTGTGCACAGAGACCGGTCTGTGCCGCCCAGCCTTTGTGTGAGAAGTTAATGAATACCTGGTCCTTGTCCTGTTCGAGGTCGAAGGTGAGCATGGTATCTTTCCATTCGCCTTGTTTTTCAGTGCACTGCCAGGCCACCTTTTTTGCAGGCATTAGCTGAATGATGGTCATCTCGATGCTGATGTCATTGAAATGAAAATTTAATCTGCCGCTTTCCTCGGTGTCACCTGTGGTTTCGGTCCACCAGCCGCTCAGTCCATCAAGCGTGGTTAATGCGCGGTAGGCTTTTTCGATGTCGGTTCTTACACCGACCTGGTGATAGATATCAGCCATGACTTGTTCTCCGGGCGATCTAGTATTTTGAGTTACTCATTACTTGAGTAAATAATTAAACCCCAGTATCAACCACGCGATCAAAAAGCTGACACCGCCAAACGGCGTGATGATGCCTAGCCAACGCGTACCTGTAAGTGTGAGCAAGTACAGGCTGCCACTGAATAATATAATACCCGCCAGCATGAATACCGCAGCGGCGATATTGCAGCGGTTAGTATTTTGTTTATTCATCAAGCCGATGAGTATCAGCCCGATGCCATGCATCATCTGATAATCGGCAGCAGTCCTGAAACTACTGAGGTATTCGGCACTTAAGATGTCTCTTAATCCGTGAGCGGCGAAGGCACCGGCGGCAACTGCAATGAATGCGTTGAATGCGCCAAAAGCAATGATTAAATTGATCGGCTCTAATTTAGTCATTTTTAAAAACCTTCCATTTTAAATTCTTTAAATAGTAATATACTTTAGTAGTTTTTATTATTCGTATCATCCTGATACTCACCCCTTTGGGGCTTACGTGATAAATCGTTCCTGACGATTTATTCTAAACAGTTAACGGAGAATTTGCATGCCATCTTTTGATATTGTTGCTGAAGTCGACAGCCATGAGTTAACCAATGCGGTTGATCAGATGAACCGTGAGATTTCAAACCGGTTTGATTTTAAAGGCAGCGACGCGAAGGTAACGTTGAAAGACTTCGAGATGAATTTTGAAGCCGCCAGTGATTTTCAATTAAAACAGATGCGCGACATCATGGTAAATAAGTTATCCAAACGTGGCATCGACAATCGTTGTCTCGATCGTGGAAAAGTCGAAGAGAGAGGTCTTCGCGCCTATCAGACGATCACTGTCAAACACGGTATCGACAAGGAAGATGCTAAAAAGATCACCAAGATGATCAAAGAGAACAAGTTTAAAGTACAGGCAGCGATACAAGGTGAACAGGTACGGGTTACCGGTAAGAAACGTGATGAACTGCAGGAAGTTATGGCTTACCTGAAAGGTTCCGATATCGACCTGCCATTACAGTTTAATAACTTTAGAGATTAAACCTCTGCTTTTATTATGTCCGGTCGAGTGGGGTGGTCAGAAGCCGCCCAGATGCTGGATGCTGAATGATATTGCTGAGACAATGATTCCCGCGCCCAGTGACAGGTAGCTCAACCTGAGGTTTACGTATTTTTATCCAGCACTTTGCCGATCTGATAGATGTCTCGCATGATAAGTGTTCTTGCCTGTTCATTATTCTGTAGCTCGCCTTAGAGTATTAACAAATTCGTCCTGTCCCAATGTTGCAAAGCTTCCAAAAAAAAGCAGGTTGGTCGGCAGGCCAGAACTGGGTTTAGAATTGCGGAATCTCGGAGTGATGACGAGCAGGGAGAAGATTGCAGAAAGTGTGAAAAAGACGCTGAGTATCCAGATGGAGATGTCATACTGGCCGTGATTTTTTAGCATGGTTCGTGTGATCGTGATATATATAAAAAAAAGCCCCCAACACGATATTGGCTTTCTGGTCCGCGATCATGCCCAGCATTACATGGTGTTGCTGTGCGGTTCTCAATACATAGATAACGTCACCCTGCTGGCTGGCATGATGTTTATCTAACGATATGTTTTGGCGTTCGGTATCTTGCTGGTCTCGCTGATGTTATTCCATGGGCTGCCCTGGTGTTATTTTGTATTCACCTGTAGCTACATCTTTTCAATAGTATAAATGTCATACCGCGTTTTTTTGCTTTTTATACAGGTGTTGGGTTTTTTTTCGTTGATCGTCTCTGCCTGTACCGGCCGTTTTACCACGACACGTTTCCTGGCATATGAGAGGGCATTGTTCAGCAACTCACCCGCATTATCATCTGCGCCATGCAGTCGTTGCAGTATCTGCATTTCTTTTTTGACTAGCGCGGATTTCTTTTTATGTGGGTACATGGGGTCGATATAGATCACATCCGGTGGCGCTGTTCCGGTCTCTATCTGTTCTCTTATGTATTCGTTGGCGTCACGGTTAGCGATATTGAATCCCTGTTCGAGTATCTCTGCGAAGTTTTCATTTAATGAGGCACGTTCTACGGCATCTTCAATCAGGGCGAAAATTATAGGTGATCTTTCTAACAGCGTGATGTTGCAACCTAGCGTGGCGAGGACAAAAGCGTCGCCTGCCATACCGGCTGTGGTATCGAGAACGCTGGGTGTAACGCCGGATTTCATGCCGATTGCTTTGGCGATTGCCTGGCCACGTCCACCACCGAACTGCTGGCGATGGGCGAGCGAACCTTTGAGAAAGTCGATGCAGATGGTTGTGTTTAGCTGGCGGTCATATAATTCGACCAGGTCGTCATGATAGATCAGCTGCAGATCAAACTTATCGTTTTTACTTTTCAGTAGCGGCAGTTCGTTTGCCAGGCAAAATTCTTTTACCTGTTGCAGACGTGCTTTTGAAAAACAAACTACGGCGATGCTGGTCTGGTTTGAAATCGTAAGTAACCTCTGAAAAAATCAATCGAGAAAGCTAATGCCTGATATGATAACCGATATCGATATTAGGTTTTCATAATGTGTTATTTTCTACTATATTCGTCCTGTTGAAATAATAAATAAAATCCAGAAATACTCACATGACCCAATATATTGATATCGGCGTAAATTTAACTGGCAGTTCATTCAAAAAAGATCTTCCTCAGGTCATCGAGCGAGCGCATCATACTGGTGTGGAAAAGATGGTTGTGACTGGCACGGACAGTCTGCATAGCGAGCAGGCCATAGCGCTAACCGAGCTGTATGAAACAACCTGCTATGCTACGGTTGGATTACATCCGCACCATGCCAGCGATTATTCATCTGATCTTGACAGTGAGCTACGAGAGATGCTCTCTCATAAAAATGTCGTTGCTGTGGGAGAGTGCGGTCTGGATTTCAATCGCAATTTTTCAACGCGGCAGGAGCAGATACGTGCTTTCGAAGCACAGCTGGAAATTGCTATCGATCTGCAGAAACCGGTCTTCCTGCATCAGCGAGATGCACATGATGATTTTATATCGATGATAAGAAGTTGTCGCAGTGATCTAGGGCGGTTGGTCGCACATTGTTTTACTGGTAGCATTGAAGAAGTTAATGATTTTGTCATATTAGATATGTATATTGGCGTAACCGGCTGGATCTGTGATGAACGCAGGGGTGTGTCTTTGCAGCAGGCAGTAAAACATATACCATTGGACAGGATAATGCTTGAGACAGATGCACCTTACTTATTACCACGAGATGTGCAGGAAAAGCCGGTGCAGAAGAATCGCAACGAGCCCTGTTATCTACCTCATATCGCCAGAGCAGTAGCAAGTCATATGGAAATAGAAGAACAACAATTAATAACAGCGGCCTACAGTAATAGTTATGATTTCTTTAATCTTGGCTGATATCCAGTTGCCATACAGTATAGTTACCTGATTTGAAACAGACGCTTCGCCTTTTTTTAAATTCTTTGCTCGGTAGTGTAAGAGACCTGTTGCCAATTGTGCTGGTTATCGCTTTCTTCCAGATCGTGGTTTTACAGGAAGCACCAGATCATTTATTTCAGATTTTTGTGGGTTTGTTCTTTGTCGTTCTTGGTCTGACATTCTTTATCTTTGGCCTGGAACAGGGGCTGTTTCCGATCGGTGAGTCCATGGCACATGCCTTTGCCAGTAAAGGCAGTGTGTTCTGGTTATTAACCTTTGCATTTGCTTTGGGGTTTGGTACTACGATTGCAGAACCCGCGCTGATCGCGGTAGCAGATGAGGCTTCTGAAGTGGTGGCGGAGGCCGGCTTGATCGAAGTCAGTGAGCAGGCGATGGAGCGCTATGCCGATGGTCTGCGTATTACCGTTGCGCTGTCAGTCGGTTTTGCCATCGCGTTGGGGGTGTTGCGAATACTCTTGAACTGGTCAATCCAGTACATCATTATGATCGGTTATATGCTGGTCATCGTGATGACAGGTTTTGCCCCTGATGAGATCATCGGTATCGCCTATGACTCCGGCGGTGTCACCACGTCTACGATAACAGTTCCGCTGGTAACTGCTCTCGGTATCGGGCTGGCTTCAGCCATCAGTGGGCGAAACCCGATGCTGGATGGTTTTGGTCTGATCGCTTTTGCCTCATTGTTCCCTATCATATTTGTTCTTGGTTACGGGATGATGTTCTGATGCAATTTATCCAGGAACTCTTCGAACTGTTGATCGCCACCTTCTTTGATATATTGCCGATAGCTGTAATTATCTTTGGTTTTCAGTTCCTGGTTATTCGGAAACGGGTGAAAAATTTAAAAGCTGTCCTGACCGGCATGGTATACGTGCTGATCGGCATCACATTTTTTCTACTGGGGCTGGAACAGGCGCTGTTTCCTATCGGTCGCAGCATGGCTGCACAGTTAACTGATCCCGAGTTTCTGGAAAGCGTACGCCTGACGGTCGGAGAGCTACAGTGGCAGGATTATTACTGGGTATATATCTTTGCATTTGCTATCGGCGCAGGTACTACTATCGCTGAACCGGCATTGATCGCTGTAGCAATGAAAGCGAATGAAGTCTCCGGCGGCGCTATCGGCGTCTGGGGTTTACGAGTTGCGGTGGCGCTGGGCGTGGCTTTTGGTCTGGCCCTGGGTAGTTACCGGATCGTAGTGGGAGCACCGATGCATTATTTTATTATCGTCGGTTATGTCATCGTTGTTATCCAGACATTCTTTTCACCAAAATTAATCGTGCCGCTGGCATATGACTCGGGCGGTGTAACGACATCGACCGTCACGGTACCACTGGTAGCAGCACTGGGCTTGGGGCTAGCTGAAACAGTGCCTGGCCGCAGCCCATTGATAGATGGTTTTGGTCTGATTGCATTTGCCAGTCTATGTCCGATTATTTCAGTAATGGCTTATGCACAGCTCTCGGAATTCAAAGATGCACGAGCACTGAAGAAAACGTTGAAAGAAGAATATTATGTTAAGAAATCGACTACGAAAAAAAACGAACGAGATTAACTCTTATGAATACATCACCGGTAAATAAATTGAGGAGGCATATGTTATGCACTTTAAATTAATCCTTGCCTTCGTAGAGGATTCAAAAACGACGGCTGTAATGAACGCGGCCAGGGAAGAGGGGGCGACGGGGGCCACCGTCATCAATAATGCACGCGGTGAAGGTCTGTCACAGAAGAAAACGTTCTTTGGTCTGTCATTAGAGACTCAGCGTGATGTGCTTCTGTTTCTGGTCGAGAAACACCTGAGTCGGCATATCATCGAAAAGATTGCAGAGGTAGGCGAGTTCGAAGAGCGACCGGGAACAGGGATTGCTATCCAGATCGATGTCGAAGATGCAGTGGGCGTAGCACACCAGATTGAGAAATTAGTTGATGTCGTGGAGGCAGAATTATGATGAGTACAGAGAGAAAAGTTATTCGCGTACGTGATGTGATGAAACATGAATACGACATGATCGACGGGCGAGTAACAGTGATGGAAGCGCTGCGTACCATGAAGCATGTTGAGACCAAATCACTGATCGTGGATAAAAGACATGACGATGATGAGTTCGGTATGGTGCTGATCTCAGATATAGCGAGAGAGGTTCTGGCAAAAGATCGCTCGCCCGACCGGGTGAACGTCTATGAGATCATGGCAAAACCGCTGGTGACGGTCGACCCGAATATGGATATACGCTATTGCGCAAGATATTTTGAAAATTTCAAGCTGTCGCGTGCGCCTGTGGTAGAAAATAGAAAAGTCATCGGAATTATCAGTCACACCGATATGGTACTGAAAGGGCTGGTTAACTTTTAAGCGTTTCCGTTTCGGTGAGATATGCCGCTTCCAGGTCATGTTTCTCGGCCGCCTGCAGGGTGTTGCGTATTAACATGGCAACGGTCATGGGGCCGACGCCGCCAGGCACTGGCGAGATCCATGCGGCACGCTCAGCCGCGGCAGCAAAATCTACATCACCAGTAAGTTTACCATCCGGCAGCCGATTGATACCGACATCGATTACCGTAGCACCGGGTTTGACCCATTCACCTTTCACGATTCCGGGTTTGCCGACAGCGACGATCAGGATATCGGCGTCTGCCACATAAGTTGCCAGATCTTTTGTGAAGCGATGTGTGACGGTTACTGTGGCTCCAGCCAGTAGTAATTCCAGGTTCATAGGGCGTCCTACGATATTTGACGCGCCAACGACGACTGCATGCCGACCTTTGAAAGTTTCGCCGATGGTCTCTAGCATATAGATAACGCCGTGCGGTGTGCAGGGGCGCAGTTCGGGCATGCGCTGAGCCAGTCGGCCAATATTATATGGGTGGAAGCCGTCGACATCCTTATCAGGATGGATGGCCTCTAATACTGATGTATCGTCGATATGTCCCGGTAGCGGTAACTGGACCAGGATGCCGTCGATGCTGGTATCTTTATTTAGCTCTTCGATCAGGTTTAGTAGAGTTTGCTGATCAGTACTATCATCCAGGTCATACGACTTTGAGATTAGACCGGCTTCATCGCAGGCCTCGCGTTTCTTTCTGACATAGACCTGTGAGGCAGGATCCAGGCCGACGAGTATTACAGCCAGACCAGGCGCGCGCAGCCCGTTTTTGATGCGTTCCTCGATATCCAGGCGTACCTTATTTCTGACATCTGCGGCTATGGCTTTACCATCTATGATCTGTGCTGACATATACAATAATCGGTTATTCTGAAAGGGCGTGATTTTCGCACGTGCATTACAGTTACCACAAGCTGCAAATAGTCTGTCGAGTGTCTTGACCATCGCTTTAGCAAAGCGTAATATTCCCCGCCTCTTGATCCGTGCGGATCAAGAGTGTCGGGGTATAGCGCAGTCTGGTAGCGCGCCTGCTTTGGGAGCAGGATGTCGGGAGTTCGAATCTCTCTACCCCGACCATTTTTTAAAACTGGTTACTATGGATAAGTAATCAGAATATGGCATAGCTGTTAGATGCTGATCAGGGAGAGAGATGCGAACGAAAGAGTTCGACAAAATCGCCGGGAGCGATTTTGAACGTGCAAAGCGCGGCCCGAAGGGCGAAGGGCAGGAGCCCGGAGTACAAAATCGCCGGGAGCGATTTTGAACGTGCAAAGCGCGGCCCAAAGGGCGCAGGACAGGACGTCCGGAGTAATCTCTCTACCCCGACCATTATTTTGTTTCATCAGTTTTTATTTCCGATGCTGGTGAGAAAATATGTTTCAGGTTTAAAATTCTGCGCCTGTAGCTCACTCGGATAGAGCATCGGCCTTCTAAGCCGAGGGTAGCAGGTTCGAATCCTGCCAGGCGTACCATACAAGCGCCAGCATATGAAAGAACTATGGTGGACGTAGCTCAGTTGGTAGAGTCCCGGATTGTGATTCCGGTCGTCGTGGGTTCGAGCCCCATCGTCCACCCCATACATGAGAACGAGGTTCTCAGTAGAGCGAGTCAGCTAGTGGCGACTCGCTGATTGCTATTACAGGGGCTATAAATCCCTGGTTAACAATCATATGTTTGACGTCAAAAGTCTGATGGTGACAGGTTTTGCAGGCCAAATCTGCATATTTTTGTTAATATCAACATCTTATTGCGAGAGTGGCGGAATTGGTAGACGCGCTGGTTTTAGGTACCAGTGTCTTATGACGTGAGAGTTCGAGTCTCTCCTTTCGCACCAGTTTTTTTCTACGAGTTTATGAGAACTCAAAAAAGTTATATTTACCGAGGTAATTATGCAAGTTTCAGTTGAAGCAGGTGAGGGTTTAGAGCGTAAGCTGACCATACAGGTACCTGCAGAGACCGTCGAGATGGAAGTGAATAATCGACTGAATTCTATAAAGAATACAGTCAAAATTGATGGTTTCCGTCCAGGTAAAGTTCCCCTTAAAGTCGTTAAGCAAAAATATTCTGGAACAGTGTTGCAGGAAGTTGCCGGTGAATTAATGCAGAGCTCATTTCGCGATGCACTCACCCAGGAAAATTTAAATCCGGCGGGTGATCCAGTGATTCATGCGCAGGATCTGGTCCTTGGGCAAGTGATGGAATATACAGCAACATTCGAGGTTTACCCCGAGGTTGCATTGAGTGCCATTGCTGATCTGGCAATAGAAAAGACTGAAGCCAGCGTCGAGAGTGGTGATCTCGACAATATGATCGATGTCCTGCGCAAGCAGAAGATGGACTGGACAGAAGTTGATCGTGCATCTGCTGATGGTGACCGTATAAGTATCGATTTTGTCGGTACCGTTGATGGTGAAAAATTTGATGGTGGCAGCGCAAATGACATGCCTATGGTTCTGGGCGCGGGCCAGATGATTCCCGGGTTTGAGGAAAAATTAACAGGTCTGAAAGCAGCAGAAGAAACTACTTTTAAAGTACCGTTTCCTGAAGATTACGCCGCTAAAGATCTGGCAGGTAAAGAAGCTGAGTTCGCTGTCACAGTGAAAAAAGTAGAAGAGCCTAAACTGCCTGAGATCGATGAAGAATTTGCTAAAGCGTTTGGTGTCGAAAGCGGTGACACTGAGAGGCTGATGTCTGATATCAAGGCTAATATGCAGCGTGAATTAGACAGAAAGCTCCGTTCCATACTGAAAGGTAATGTTATGGATGCACTGGTGGCTGCTAACCCGCTAGATGTTCCAGCAGCGGTTGTCACGCAAGAAGCCGAAACGCTGAAGAAGCAGACTGAAGTTCAAACACCTGGCAGTACCCTGACTGTCGATGCGTTTATGGACGATGCGAAACGCCGTGTTCAGCTGGGTTTGATCCTGGCAGAAGTCGCCAAGACTTCTTCGCTTAATATCGATGCTGATATGATAAAAGCGCGTATCGAAGAAATGGCGCAGGATTATGATGATCCTGATGAATTCGTACGTTATTATATGGGTAATCAGGAACTGTTAAGTGGTGTGCAAACACTGGTTATGGAAGACAAAGTGGTCGACTGGATAGTTGACCAGGCTTCTGTCAGTGCAAAAAATAGCACTTTTGACGAAGTTATGAACCCGGAATCAAAATAATCTAGCTGCTTAAGCGGTAAATAAGGCTATACTTTGAACCCGGTATAAACGGTTACATAAACATAACGGCGCAAACATAATGATCAATGATAATTCTAACAGTGCTTTAGACGCACAGTCATTAAACCTGGTACCGATGGTCATCGAACAGACCCCCCGTGGAGAGCGTTCGTTTGATATCTATTCACGTTTACTTAAAGAACGTGTGATATTCATCGTGGGTCCAATCGAGGACCACATGGCCAACCTCGTCGTAGCGCAGCTGTTGTTTCTGGAATCAGAGAATCCTGATAAGGATATTTCCCTGTACATAAATTCTCCAGGTGGTTCGGTAACTGCCGGTCTTGCAATCTACGATACCATGCAGTTCATAAAGCCACATATCAGCACTTTGTGTATCGGTCAGGCTGCGAGCATGGGGGCGGTTTTACTGGCTGCCGGTGAAAAAGGTAAACGTTTTTCATTGCCGCATTCACGTGTCATGATCCATCAGCCACTAGGTGGTTATCAGGGGCAGGCATCGGATATCGATATCCATGCGAAAGAAATATTAAAAATCCGTGAGCAACTCAATCAATTACTGGCCCATCATACAGGCCAGAGCATCGAAACGATTGATAATGATACGGAACGGGATAATTTCATGGGCGCAGAAACCGCTGTAGAATATGGACTTATCGACGAAGTGTTAAGCTCACGCTAAATAATCAAATTAAGCATTAATCCTTCCGTTTTGATCTAAAAGTGTGGTATTTCGGCCTGTTTTAGCTGAGATAGGCGCAAAAAAGGTCTTTTTCTTATTTTTTTAGAAACCTTTGCGTAAATCCTGCATGAATTTTATCTTTATGCGCTATTGTCTAGTGTAATTAATTTTATTTTTAATGTTTGATGCAAGATTTACTTGAAAGATTGCTCACTAATTGGCAAGGTAAAGGGCATGCATATGTGTCACTATGTGTTGAGAGAGAGTTATGAGCGACGATAAAACCACCAACAACAACGATTCAGAAAAACTTCTATACTGTTCTTTCTGTGGCAAAAGCCAGCATGAAGTTAAAAAACTGATTGCGGGACCATCTGTATACGTCTGCGATGAATGCGTTGAATTATGTAACGATATCATCCTTGAAGAACTGGAAGATGAAACCAGTAGTGCAATCAAGAAGTTACCTACGCCTCGTGAGATCAATGCCATTCTCGATGATTATGTAATCGGTCAGGCTCGCGCCAAGAAGATTCTTTCTGTTGCGGTATACAATCACTATAAACGTCTTGAAGTAAAACATAAAAAAGACGATATCGAATTATCAAAAAGTAACATCCTTATGATCGGTCCAACGGGCTCAGGTAAGACCCTGCTGGCAGAAACACTGGCCAGGTTACTTGATGTACCTTTCACCATTGCTGATGCGACCACGCTGACCGAAGCTGGATATGTCGGTGAAGATGTTGAGAATATTATTCAGAAGTTGTTGCAGAAGTGTGATTACGATGTTGATAAAGCACAGACAGGTATCGTATACATCGATGAGATCGACAAGATTTCTCGCAAATCAGACAATCCGTCGATAACACGTGATGTATCCGGTGAAGGTGTTCAGCAGGCCCTGTTGAAACTTATCGAAGGTACGGTGGCATCCGTTCCACCACAGGGGGGACGTAAGCATCCTCAGCAGGAGTTTTTACAGGTGGATACAGGGAATATCCTGTTTATCTGTGGCGGTGCGTTTGCTGGACTGGATAAAGTCATCCGTAATCGTTCTGAAAAAGGTGGTATCGGTTTTGGCGCCGAGGTTAAAACCAAAGAGGAAGTACGTAAAGCACATGAGATCATCGACGAGCTAGAAGCGGATGATCTGATCACATATGGTCTGATTCCAGAATTTGTCGGTCGTCTACCTGTGGTAGCTACACTGGAAGAGCTGGATGAGGATGCCTTAGTCACTATTCTCACTCAGCCGAAAAATGCTTTGAGCAAACAATACGGAAAAATGATCGAGATGGAAGGTAGTGAGCTCGAGCTGCGTGATGAGGCATTGCATGCAATCGCTAAAAAAGCGATGGAGCGAAAAACCGGTGCCCGTGGTTTACGTACAATACTGGAAAATATTCTGTTGGATACCATGTATGAGCTACCTTCATTAGAGGGCGTATCAAAAGTAGTTATCGATGAAAGTGTCGTTGAAGGCAGTAATGAGCCATACCTGGTATACGAGGGCGGTGAGCCACAGAAATTAAGCCAGGAAAGTTAACCGGAGTTCGCTGTGGGGGTGTATCCCCTGTCTTTAAAAACAGTAACATACACAAAAGTATAGTGGCTTGAAATAAATATAAGTTTTTCTTAACAAGGCACTTGAAAAGCTTCGCGTTTGTCTACACTTACTAATAACAACTTATAATTAGAGGTAGCCATGGCTAGCAACAAAGATCCGGAAGCGAACATATCACAATCTGCAGAAGTACCCGTTTTACCCTTACGTGATGTCGTGGTTTACCCACATATGGTTATCCCTCTCTTCGTCGGCCGAGAAAAATCCATCCAGGCGCTTGACGCTGCGATGCAGGATAACAAGCAAATCTTGCTGGTCGCACAGAAGAGTGCCGATATCGATGATCCTGCAATCGAAGATGTGCATGAGATCGGTACACTTGCGACTATATTGCAACTGTTAAAATTACCTGACGGCACCATCAAGGTGCTGGTTGAGGGTTCACAGCGCGCACGTATCGAAGGTATCAAGGAGAGTGGTCAGTTCTATGTGGCTGGATACCGCCTGTTATCTGATGATGTGTCCAGAGATGATCAGGAGCTCGAAGTGCTCTCTCGTTCTACGCTGAGCGTGTTTGATCAATATGTAAAACTCAATAAAAAAGTGCCTGCAGAAGTATTAACCTCACTGGCAGGTATTGATGAGCCATCTCGTCTTTCTGATACTATAGCTGCGCATATGTCCTTGAAACTGGACGAGAAACAGAAAATCCTGGAAATATCGAGTGTACAGGAGCGTCTTGAGTACATCATGAAGCTGATCGATGGCGAAATCGATATGCTGCAGATCGAGAAGCGTATCCGTGGTCGGGTTAAGCAGCAGATGGAAAAAAGTCAGCGCGAGTATTATCTGAACGAGCAGATGAAAGCTATTCAGAAAGAACTTGGTGATATGGAAGATGCGCCCAACGAAGTTGAAGAGCTGGAACAGAAGATCGAAAAATCTGGTATGAGTAAAGAGGCCAGAAAAAAAGCTGATGCTGAGTTAAACAAGCTGAAGATGATGTCACCGATGTCTGCTGAAGCTACCGTGGTACGCAACTACATCGACTGGCTGGTCGACTGTCCGTGGAAGAAAAAATCCAAGATTCGCAATAATCTTGCCGGTGCAGAAGCTGTGCTTAATGATGATCATTATGGTCTCGAAAAGGTAAAAGAACGTATCCTGGAATACCTCGCTGTTCAGCAGCGAGTGAGAAAATTAAAAGGTCCAATATTATGTCTGGTCGGTCCTCCGGGTGTTGGTAAGACCTCACTAGGTCGTTCCATTGCAAGAGCGACCAACCGTAAATATACGCGTATGGCACTGGGTGGTGTACGTGACGAGTCTGAAATCCGTGGACACCGTCGTACCTATATCGGTTCACTGCCTGGAAAGATTATCCAGAACCTGAGTAAGGTCGGTACACGTAACCCGCTGTTCCTGCTCGATGAGATTGACAAGATGGCTGCAGATTTTCGTGGCGATCCAGCTTCAGCGTTACTTGAGGTGCTTGATCCAGAGCAGAACCACACTTTTGCTGATCATTACCTTGAAGTGGATTTTGATCTTTCAGATGTTATGTTCGTCGCAACTGCAAACAGCATGAATATCCCTGGTCCATTGTTAGACCGGATGGAAGTGATCCGTCTGCCGGGTTATACCGAAGATGAGAAAGTCGAGATTGCCAGAAATTATCTAATGCCTAAGCAGAAGAAAAATAATGGCTTAAAAGAAGAGGAGTTACTGGTGTCCGATGCTGCATTACGTGATGTGGTGCGTTATTACACTCGTGAAGCGGGTGTGCGCAGTATCGAGCGCGAGATAGCCAAGATCTGTCGCAAAGTCGTCAAGGAAGTGGTTCTTAACAAGAAAAAATCAGATGCTGTTACTAAAGTGACCCCGAAAACACTGGAGAAATATCTTGGTGTTAGGCGTTTCCGTTATGGTGTTGCTGAAGACAATGATCAGATCGGTCAGGTTAATGGTCTGGCATGGACAGAAGTCGGTGGTGAGCTACTTACCATCGAGTCAGCTGTTATGCCGGGTAAAGGAAAGCTTTCCTACACCGGTCAACTCGGTGATGTGATGCAGGAATCGATCCAGGCGGCAATGACGGTCATACGCAGCCGTGCTGCAACCCTGGGGCTGGAGCCGGGTTTTCAGGAAAGCATTGATATACACGTGCATGTACCCGAGGGCGCAACTCCAAAAGACGGGCCGAGCGCAGGTGTCGGTATGTGTACAGCGCTAGCTTCTTCAATCACTAAGAAACCGGTGAATGCGAATGTGGCCATGACGGGAGAGATTACATTGCGTGGTGAAGTTCTGCCTATTGGCGGTCTCAAAGAAAAGTTACTGGCTGCGCATCGTGCGGGAATCAAAACGGTATTGATTCCATATGAGAATGAAAAAGATCTGGTCGAGATTCCTAAAAATATTTTAAGTAAGCTTGATGTGAAACCTGTACGCTGGATTGATGAAGTGCTGGAGCTAGCATTAACTGAAATGCCTGAGCCGTTAAAAGATGTTGATAATGGTGGTAAAAAGACATCAAGTACAGCAAAAAATAAAAAAACGGAAAGACCGTTGAGACATTAATCGATGCAACAGTACATGCTAATTTTATAACTAGTTAATTTAGATTTACTTCAATGATTAGCCAATGCATTTTATCAATGCATTGGCTTTTCTATTCATGAAAAAGTAGTAAAAAACCTTAAAATACCAGTGTTTTTACCGGTTTGACATTGACACACTGATTAACTCACTGTATAAATCTCGTCTAGCAAAACTTTGGTAGTAATCTTTGCCTGGTTCCTGATAATCGTGTTCAGGAATCAACAATAAAATAATAACTTCTACATCGTTTGTCTATTATAAAAATCACCTGATCATGGGAGCAATCAATGAATAAAACAGAACTTACAGATGCTGTTGCGGAATCAACAGGTATGACTAAAGCTGATGCTGCACGTGCAGTAGACTCAGTGCTTGGCACAATTACAGACGCACTTGCAAAAGGCGAACAGGTTGGTGTCGTTGGCTTCGGAACATTCCTGGTACGCGACCGTGCAGCACGCACTGGACGTAACCCGCAGACTGGCGCAGAGATCCAGATCGCTGCAGCAAAAGTTCCTGCATTTAAGCCTGGTAAAGCGTTAAAAGATGCAGTAAACTAGCGCGCCTTCCGCAAGGGGGTATTAAGCTAGGGGTGCTTAGCTCAGCTGGTAGAGCGTCGCCCTTACAAGGCGAATGTCGGGGGTTCGACTCCCTCAGCACCCACCAAGTTCGGACCGGTAGTTCAGCTGGTTAGAATGCCGGCCTGTCACGCCGGAGGTCGCGGGTTCGAATCCCGTCCGGTCCGCCATATTTAAGACTGTGCCGCATCCAGATTAGCTTCTAAAAAGTTGATTTTGTGCGGCATGGCTCATAAATATAATCTTTCTAAATATTTTGTCTGTGAACCTCATGTTTTTGTCAGTTGCTGGTTCAGCTATTCTATTCGGTACGTGTTAACTCGAAATCCAGATATAAATGTCAGAATTATTTTTGTCATGCGCCATACAAAGCCTGTGATTTAGGTATAATCCTGCAGCACGCTACGTTTTAAACAAAAAAAGTAAGAGACTATGTTACAAGCTATCAATGATCGTATTAAAGGCTGGTTAGGTATTGTTATTGTTGTATTGATAGGCCTGCCTTTCGCATTATGGGGTATTCAATCGTATTTTGATGATGCCGGGCCAAGATATGCCGCAAAAGTAAATGATTCAGAAATATCTGCCAGTGAATTTGAGCGTTCGGTCTCTATGCAACGCCAGTCCATCCTACGTCAGAATGGCGGCAAACTTCCTGTAGATGAAAGTGTATTGCGTGAGCGAACCCTGAGCCAGATGATCAATCAGCGCTTGCTGGAAGGCGTGACGTATGACAGTGGATACAGGATATCAGATGCCGTATTGAGTGAAAGAATCAGGCAGTTATTTACTGTAGACGGTGTTTTTGATCGACAGCGTTTTGAGGCCAGTGTCGCCTCAATAGGCATGAACATTCCGATGTATGAACATGCATTACGAAATGAGCTAAGGCTGCAGCAGATGCAGTCAGGTATCGCGAATTCAGCTTTCGTCACTAAAGAAGAAGTCAGTAATCTGGCAAAGATGAGCGAACAGACCCGTGATATCAGTGTGCTGACATTCAATGTTGATCATTTCTCAACCGCAGCTAAAGCTACAGATGACGAGATCAAGCAGTATTATGATACTAATCTGGCACAGTTCATGGTACCTGAGAAGATGAAGGTAGATTATGTAGAAATCACTTCCGATGCCCTGGCTGAGAATGTGATCATCGACGAAGATCGGATCAAAAAAATGTACGATGATTATGTGAAGAGCGTAGCGGGGCGAGAAGAACGTCGGGCCAGTCATATACTGATACAGGCATCAGAAGATAAAGCCGCCGCACAGATCAAGATCGAATCATTAAAAAAGGAACTTGAACTCGGTGTCGATTTTGCTGAACTGGCAAAACAGCATTCTCAGGATCCTGGTTCTTCTGCCAATGGTGGTGATCTTGACTGGGTTGCTCTTGGGGAAATGGTCAAGCCGTTTGAACAGGTCTTATTCGCTATGGAAAAGGGTGCTGTCAGTGATGTCGTAGAAACACAGTTTGGTTACCATTTGATAAAATTGGTCGATGTCAGAAGTGAACCTGTCGTACCACTCGGTGTGAAACGTTACGAGTTTGAAGACGAGATTAAAGCTGATAGCGTAGCATCGATGTTTTATGATCTCAGTGAACGGCTCGCGTCGACTGCTTATGAGAACCCTGACAGTCTCGATGTTGTCATCGAAGATCTCGGGCTCAAGATGAAAAGCACCGATTATTTCACTCGCATCAAAGGTGAAGGTATCGCAGAGAATGAGAAAGTAAGGAATATCGCTTTTTCTCCATTAGTGATGGAGCAAGGTAGCAATAGTGATATCCTCGAGATAAGTCCCACGCATGTTGTCGTAGTGCGAATGAATGAACATGTGCCTGCAACAGCGATACCTCTGGCTGAGGTAAGTTCAAAAATAGAAAATATCCTTAAAGTACAGGCCGGCCATAAGCAGACTATGGCAGCTGCAATGGATGTGAAAGCAAAAATTGAAGCGGGTACTTCCGTCGCCGATCTGAAAGCAGAAGGTACTACTGTCGAAGTTATAAAATCTGTCGGTCGTAGAGAGAATGCAAAGGTAAGTGATCCTTCGATATTACGAAATGCATTCGATATGATGTTTACTCAGGATAAGAAAGCTTCGGTAAAAGAAATCGATCTGACCTCTGGTGATGTTGCGCTGGTAGTATTAGATAAAGTGAACCAGCCTGAAAATATCTTAGAGAGCCAGCGGAATCTGGTCAAAAGTGAAGTATTAAGAGAGAATGCTATTCGTGATTTTTCAAGTGCCCTGCTGGTAATCAAAGAGAATGCAAAGATAGACAGGAACATGAGCCTGGTTAACAAAACCAACTGATCGTTGGCTGTTCTCCTGCTCGATACGTGAAATGCGCGTAACCTAGGGCACACAGTTAAAAATCAGGAGACGCGTCGTGGTAATAACTAAACTCGCACTACATTGGCAGATTCTCATCGCACTTTTTCTTGCGGTGATCAGTGGTCTGTTGCTTGACCAGTCATCCTCGATTTTTGGTCTCTCTTTTCTTTCTATATTTGTCTTCTTCGGGACTTTATTTCTAAATGCACTGAAAATGTTAATCGTGCCACTTGTTATGGCATCGATTATCACAGGGATGATGTCTCTTCAAGGTGATGCCCTGGGACGATTGGGCACGAAAACTATCATATATTATGCGTCCACTAGTTTGGTTGCGATATTGATAGGCCTGTTCTTTGTCAATTTACTGCAACCAGGTATCGTTGATGGTGTACCGGCACGTGACATCATTGGACTGTCATCACAAACAGATGAAGTGATTAACCGGGTAGGTGATAAAGGTGCAGGAGATATCGCTGAAGTGCTGCTTCGGATGGTGCCACCAAATATCGTTACCGCTGCAGCTAATGGACAGATGCTCGGGCTTATTTTCTTCAGTTTGATCTTTGGTTTTTTTGTATCGAAGCTGCAAGGTTCGGCTGCACAGGTCCATAAAGATTTCTGGCAGGGGTTGCTTGATATCATGATGATGATGACTCATCTCATCATGAAGTTCGCACCCATCGGTGTTTATGCGCTGGTCGCAAAAGTGATAATGATATCTGGTGTAGATGCATTCGAACCGCTGGCGCTGTTCTTCGTGACTGTTATATTGGCTCTGGGTGTACACCTGCTGCTTTTCCTGCCTGCAGTCTTACGTTTTATTGCGCGGGTTTCACCTGGGAAACATTTTAAAGCGATGCTACCTGCATTATTAACAGCATTTTCGACCAGTTCTTCATCCGCCACACTGCCGATAACGATGGACTGTGTCGAGAATAGAGCGGGTGTGTCAAACAAGGTTTCTGGTTTTACACTGCCGCTGGGTGCAACCATCAACATGGATGGTACGGCGTTATATGAATGTGTGGCTGCCATGTTCATTGCGCAGGCTTATGGAATCTCGCTTGATGTCAGTACTCAGTTCACCATCGTACTGGTGGCATTGCTGACTTCTATAGGTGTTGCTGGGATTCCGTCGGCAAGCCTGGTTGCGATCACTATTATTCTGGCGGCTATCGGTCTACCGCTTGAAGCTATCGGTCTGATTCTGGTTGTCGACCGAGTGCTGGATATGTGTCGTACTGCAGTCAACGTCTTTAGCGACTCATGTGCTGCGGTAACGATTGCTCGTTTAGAAGGTGAGGAAACCCGTCTGCTATAGTTATGAGCTGTTCGTAGAAGAGCTAAATCTTAGCCGTTTTATCTATGTGTAAAAAAATGACAGCTATTTAGCTGTCCTTTTTATGATGCGAGATCGCTTGCTAGACCTTGGATATATCACCCATCAGGCCGGCAGTATTGTAGCCAGCATCTACATAGATAACTTCACCAGTGATACCGCTAGCCAGGCTGGAACAGAGGAACGCCGATGTGTTACCAACTTCATCGATCGTCACATTGCGGCGTAATGGCGCACTTTGTTCCACGTGCTCGATGATCTTATTGAAGCCGGAGATTCCTTTAGCTGCCAGTGTTTTAATTGGTCCGGCAGAGATGGCATTGACACGAATGCCTTCGGGTCCGAGAGAATGTGCCAGGTAACGTACATTAGCTTCCAGGCTGGCCTTAGCCAGACCCATCACGTTATAACCCGGGAATGCGCGAACAGCACCGAGATAACTCATGGTGATGATCGAGGCATCTTCACGGTTCTGCAGCATGTGGCGACCGGCTTTGGCGATCGCGGCCAGGCTGTACGAGCTGATATCGTGTGCAGTATTAAAACCATCACGGCTGATGTTGTCCAGGTAGTCGCCTTCCAGCATTTCTTTTGGTGCGAAAGCAACTGAGTGCACGATAATATCCAGGCTGTCCCAGTAATCGTCCAGATGCTCAAAAACTGCTTCGATTTCATCATCATTTTCGACGTCGCAGGGTACGACGATATCAGAGTCGCATTCACCCGCGAGT
The DNA here is from genome assembly GCA_963807625.1 of uncultured Gammaproteobacteria bacterium. Classification (GTDB taxonomy): domain Bacteria; phylum Pseudomonadota; class Gammaproteobacteria; order SZUA-229; family SZUA-229. The sequence continues at coordinate 425,321 of CAWECN010000006.1, read as the reverse complement.
TTTTCGACACGCTCACGAAGGCGCTCTCCCATATAGGCGAATGCAAGATCGGCGCCTTCTCTGTGCATCGCTTTCGCAATACCCCAGGCAATCGAACGATTACTCGCAACTCCAAATATCAATGCGCGTTTGCCAGTTAAAAAGCCCATATCTTCCCCTCGTATTTATTTTATTATTATTGGTCTGTTGTTGACCAGTACTGTAAACTCGTTAGCACATGTTAGGCGGATTATGCCCGTGAATGCAACCCCGTAAATGCAACTAATTTCGCACTCATATTACAGCAAATAAGATAACAATAAACTCATGTTACGCCCATGTTAAGTCGATTATTCGATATAAATTATAAGCTTTTCTTCTTTCTTCTATTTTACCTGCCAGTAAATTCGCATGCTGTTCCTGCTATGGGAATGGGTTATGAGCCGAAATATCCCGCCAGTTATAAGAACTTCGATTATGTAAATCCTGATGCGCCAAAAGGCGGCAGTCTGACGATGATGGGGCTCGGTACTTTCGATAGTTTGAACCCTTACCTGTTGAAAGGCATCTCTGCAGGCGGGTTGGGTTCACTGGTATTTGAAAGCTTGCTGGAAAAAAGCCTCGATGAACCATTTAGTGAATACGGACTCATCGCAGATGATTTTTTTCTTGCAGATGATGGGCTATCTGTTACTTTTCATATCAATCCACTAGCCAGGTTTTCCAATGGCGATGCTATCACGGCAGATGATGTTAAGTATTCATTTGATACCCTGATGAGTAAAACGGCGCACCCGCAGTTTCGTGTGTATTATGGTGATGTGAGCTCGGCTACTGTTTTAGACCGGCTAACAATACGTTTTGATTTTAAGAATAAGAACCGTGAATTACACATGATTATCGGAGAGATACCGATATTTTCCAGGAACTGGGCGGGTGATCTGGCGTTTGATGAGACCGGTGACGTTAAACCGATCGCCAGTGGTCCATATATCGTCGAAAAGTCTGACCGTGGTAAATCGATCCACTATATCAAGAACCCTGACTATTGGGCAAAAGATCTGCCGGTTAGAAAAGGTATGTTCAATTATGACCGGATCAATTATAAGTACTATAAAGATTCGACCATAGCCCTGGAAGCATTTAAAGCGGGTGAGTTCGATTTCTTTTTTGAGAATTACTCCAAGCGCTGGGCGCGTTCTCACAATGGTCCACGTTACGACTCTGGTGAAATCGTAAAAACAGAGTTAACTCACAAGAACAATGCCGGTATGCAGGGATTCGCTTTCAATACACGTCGCGAAAAGTTCAAAGATGCGAGGGTAAGACGAGCCCTGAGCCTGGCATATGATTTTGAATGGGCCAATGGCAAACTATTCTATAACCAGTATGTCCGTGCGGATAGTTATTTCAGCAATAGCGAACTGGCAGCGCAAGGAGTGCCGGAAGGTAAAGAACTGGCCCTGTTAGAGGAGTATAGAGATCAGTTACCCGAGCAACTCTTCACGCAGCAATGGAAACCGGCGACCACGGTTGCACCTCATAGCTTACGTAATAATTTGATCAAGGCGCGTGATCTCCTTGCCGAAGCTGGCTGGACGATTCAGGATGGTGTGCTCAAAAATCAGATGGGTGATATCTTCAGGCTGGATATATTACTGGTACAGAGTGGGTTTGATCGTATCATTGCTCCTTATGCGCATAATTTGAAAAAACTGGGTATCGAAACCAGTTATCGAAAAGTTGATTCATCATTGTATAAACGCAGGTTAGATTCGTTTGAGTTTGATATGGTAGTAACCAGTTTTCCATCTTCAGTCTCGCCGGGAAACGAATTGATGAACATGTTTCATTCCAGTTCGGCTGAGATGAAAGGCTCAAAAAACTTACCCGCGATTAACAGTCCTGTCGTTGACGCACTGGTTCAGGAGATAATCCAGGCAAAAGATCGTAAACAGGTCGTTATCGCTTCTCGTGCGCTCGACCGGGTGCTTTTATACGGTGAATATCTTGTACCAAACTGGTATATCAATGTGCACCGTGTTGCATACTGGGATAAATTTGGCATACCGGAAACGCAGCCGTTATATTATGACCCGATAAGCTGGATGCTAAAATCATGGTGGGCAAAGGACAGGGATTAAGTAAATAGTTCAAGATGACAAAATAAATATAAATCATAATGTTTTCATATATTCTAAAACGCCTGTTATTGATGATCCCAACTTTGTTTGGTGTCATGTTGATCACTTTTGCAGTAACGCAATTCGTTCCTGGAGGGCCAGTCGAACAGCTTGTCAGCCAGCTGGAAGGGCAGCATGGTGCGAGTGAAGCGAGCAGTGGTACCAGCGGATTATATCGCGGAGCGACAGGCCTGGATGAAGAATATATCGAAGAGATCCGCGCCCTCTATGGATTTGATAAACCAGTGCATGAACGTTTCATTTCCATGATGATGAACTATTTAAGTTTTGATCTGGGTGATAGTTATTTTCATAACGAGTCGGTAATCGATCTGGTGATATCCAAGATGCCGGTATCCATCAGTCTTGGTGTGTGGAGCTTTATCATTGTCTATTCGACCTGTATACCACTTGGTATCGCGAAAGCGGTCAGGGACGGCAGTACTTTCGATGTGGTTAGCAGTACTTTTATACTGATCGGTTATGCGATACCTGGCTTTGTTCTCGGCATCACATTGCTGGTCTTTTTTGGCGGTGGGAGCTTTCTGGATATCTTCCCGTTACGTGGCCTGGTCTCAGACAACTGGGATACCTTGCCCTGGTATAAACAGGTGCTCGATTATCTCTGGCACATGGTGTTACCGATCACTGCTTCGGTGATCGGCAGCTTTGCTGTTATGACCATGCTAACCAAGAACAGTTTTATCGAAGAGATACGAAAGCAGTATGTGTTAACAGCGAAAGCCAAGGGGCTCTCTGATAATGCTGTGTTATACCGGCATGTTTTCAGAAATGCTGTTATCCCACTGATAACAGGTTTTCCTGCTGCATTCATCGGTGCTTTCTTTACCGGCAGTCTATTGATAGAAACTATCTTTTCCCTTGATGGCCTGGGGCTGCTCTCATATGAATCAGTCTTGAAGCGTGATTACCCAGTCGTGTTGGGGACCTTGTATCTGTTTACGATACTAGGTCTGATCGCAAAACTACTGGCAGATATCAGCTATGTGCTCATCGATCCGCGGATCCACTTCGAGTCGGTTGATAGCTGATGTGTGTAACGACTAAGCAAAGTATGTCGACGGGGCTGTCGCCTAACCAGAGGGCGTGGTTGCGCTTTAAGGCGAATCGCCGTGGTTATGTCAGCCTGTGGATTTTCAGTATTTTATTCGTGTCCTGTTTTTTTGCCGAGGTTTTATCAAACGATAAACCTTTAGTTGTTAGGTATGACGGCGATTATTATTTTCCTGTTGTAAAAGTCTATCCGGAGACGAGCTTTGGTGGTGACTTCGAAACGGAGGCTGACTATACCGATAACTTTGTCCGCCAACAGTTAACACGTGATGGTAACTGGATGATCGAACCGATCATTCCGTACAGCTATGACACCATTAATTTCGTCAGTGATCTGCCAAACCCTGCGCCACCATCAGGCCAGAACTTCCTGGGTACAGATGATCGTGGTCGGGATGTGCTGGCACGCGTGATATACGGTTTCCGTATTTCTGTCTGGTTTTCACTGGCACTCATGGTCATCGGCGTTGTTATCGGTATTATTGCCGGTTCTATACAGGGGTATTTTTCCGGCAAGACTGACCTGATCATGCAACGCATAATTGAAGTCTGGTCTTCGATGCCGGAATTGTATCTGCTGATCATCTTTGCCTCGATCTTTCAGCCAAGTATCTGGCTGTTGATTATATTGTTGTCACTCTTCGGCTGGATGGGACTGTCTGATTATGTGCGTGCTGAATTCTTACGTGGAAGAAATCTTGACTACGTGCGTGCGGCAAGGGCGATGGGCTTGAGTAACTTCACCATCATCAGTCGGCACCTGTTACCGAACAGTCTAACACCGGTGATCACTTTTTTACCTTTCAGGATCAGTGGTGCAATCCTGGCACTGACCAGCCTGGACTTTCTTGGCCTGGGTGTACCGCCGACAACACCCAGTCTGGGTGAGCTGCTAGCACAGGGTAAAGAAAATATTGAGGCGTGGTGGCTTTCTTTAAGTGCCTTCATAGTTTTGGTCGGCACACTGATGCTGTTGATTTTTATCGGTGAAGCATTACGTGAAGCCCTGGATACTCGAAAGCAGTGAGAACTAAATCGTGAATAGTGAAAAGACTTTGCTGAGCGTCAAAGATTTAAGCGTATCATTCGACACGCAGAATGGTCTGATAAAGATTATCGACGATATCAGCTTTGATATCTATTCAGGTGAAAATCTTGCCATCGTCGGGGAATCCGGATCAGGTAAATCGGTCACTGCTTTGTCTTTGCTGCGCTTGCATGATGAAAAAAACACAGTCTATTCTGATGCAGAGATCCAGTTTCAAAATAAAAACCTGCTGAAGCTGAATGACGATGAGATTAAAGACGTCCGTGGTAAAAATATTTCGATGATCTTTCAGGAACCGATGACCTCATTGAACCCGGTGTTCACTATTGGTCAGCAGATCGAAGAAGTGCTGACCCTGCACCAGGACATGAACAAGCTTGAAAAAAAGGCCCGCGTAATCGAGCTGCTGAACCGGGTAGGTATCAGGAAGCCTGAACAAAAAGTAAATGATTTCCCGCATGCGTTATCTGGCGGTCAGCGGCAAAGAGTAATGATCGCGATGGCCCTGGCCTGTGATCCATATTTATTGATTGCCGATGAACCGACGACGGCACTGGACGTCACTATCCAGCAGCAGATACTCGATCTGTTAATGGAGATTCAGAAAGATACCGGTATGTCGGTGTTACTGATCACACATGACCTAAATCTGGTAAGGCGTTTTTCTGACCGTGTTTGTGTCATGCATCAGGGCAAGATAGTGGAAACAAATGAGACAGAGAGCCTGTTTAACGATCCACAGCACGAGTACACGCGCTTTCTGCTTGATAGTGAACCGGACCAGAAGATAGCGACGGTAGCGGCAACATCTGATGTTGTATTGAGCACCGAGAACCTGCGATGTTATTTTCCTGTCTACAAGGGTTTTTTCAAACGTAAGGTCGATGAAGTAAAAGCTGTTGACGATATTACCCTGTCACTCTGTTCCGGTGAAACATTGGGAATCGTCGGTGAGTCTGGCTCAGGAAAGACAACGCTTGGCCTGGCGATGTTTCGATTATTAGCTTCGACGGGTGATATCAAGTTTAAAAACCAGGATGTAACCGGATTTAATGAAAAGCAGATGCGGCCATTACGGCGTCATTTCCAGATTGTTTTTCAGGACCCTTTCTCTTCATTATCGCCAAGGTTAACAGTGCGGCAAATCATAGAAGAGGGTCTAAAACTGCACTTTCCCGAACTGGACTCAAAACAGCGATTACAGAAGATAATCGCTATCCTGCAGGAAGTCGGTCTGGAAACGGATATCTTATGGCGCTATCCACATGAGTTCTCCGGTGGGCAGAGGCAGCGTATAGCCATCGCTCGTACCGTGGTGCTTGAACCTGATGTCATCCTGCTCGATGAGCCGACGAGTGCGCTTGATGTCTCTGTGCAGAAGCAGGTACTGGCGTTGTTGGCCGACCTGCAGGAAAAAAGGAAATTAAGCTACTTATTCATCAGTCATGACCTGCGTGTGGTTCGTGCCATGGCTCACCGTGTTATCGTCATGCGTCAGGGCCAGGTGGTCGAGCAGGGAAATGTCGAAGACGTATTTAATAATCCGAAAAATGACTATACACGGGAGCTGGCATCTGCCTCTTTGTATCATTAATGCCCACATTAAATAACGTAATATATTGAAAGTATTCGTTATTATATTCTTTTCGGTAATACTTGACTGTTTTACTAGGTATTAGTAGAATTAACCTACTATTTTAGTCAGGAATTCAGGGGTTTCTTCATGCGCTTATCAACTAAAGGGCGTTACAGTGTAACGGCGATGCTAGATCTTGCGATTCACGATAAAGCCGGGCCAGTAACTTTGGCTGATATTTCCCAATGTCAGGGTATTTCATTGTCGTACCTGGAGCAACTATTTGCCCGACTGCGTAAGAGCGGCCTGGTGAAAGGTGTGCGTGGTCCTGGCGGCGGTTACCGACTGGCGCGTCCGGCCTCAGAAATCAGCATAGCTGAGATAATCTGCTCAGTTGACGAAAATGTCGATGTTACCCGTTGTAAAGGCAAGGGTAATTGTCAAGATGGCTCTAAATGTCTGACGCATGAGTTATGGACAAATCTGAGTGTGAAACTACATGATTTTTTATCCGGCATAACTCTGGCACAATTTGTAGAGCGCCCAGGTATACCTGAGCTTTCCCTGCAACGCGACAAAATGATCGGTCGATTTATGCTGGCAAAAAAACAGGCAGCCGCTATCAATCAGGGTGTCTTTAGTGTCGGTGCAAATCTGGCTACTGATGATCTAGCCAGTGTGGTACTGGTTGACAAAGCTTCGGTGAGGTAATTATGGCATATGGTGAAAAAGTTCTGGATCACTATGAGAATCCAAGAAATGTTGGCAGTTTCGAAAATGACGATAGTGTCGGTACCGGTATGGTAGGTGCGCCGGCCTGTGGTGACGTCATGCGATTGCAGATAAAAGTAGCGGAAAACGGCGTTATCGAAGATGCCGTATTCAAAACTTATGGTTGTGGAAGTGCGATCGCATCAAGTTCTCTTTTGACAGAGTGGGTAAAAGGTAAAACTTTAGATGAAGCAAAAGCTATCAAAAATACTGATATCGCCGAAGAGCTTGCATTACCACCGGTAAAAATCCATTGTTCGGTGTTGGCAGAAGATGCGATAAATGCCGCGATAGACGATTATAAAAAGAAAAATAGCTAATTTTTAATCTATTTTCAAACATGATAAAAAGCCCGAATTATTCGGGCTTTTTATCATGTTTGAAAATATGTTGTTGAATAACTTGACGAAATATGAACACATGTCATACATGTGAAATTATAGAAATATTTTCTATAAACGCTAAAGCCCAACGAATTTATATAGTTCATTGGGCTTTCTGTGCAGTTTAAAGTTTACTGTTTCTTATTTAAAGAAATTAAACGTAACGGCAATAACAAAAACATTAGCGGCAATAAAAATAAGCTACCTGAACTATCACTTGATGCTACTGTTACACCAGACGATGATGTCGGTGCCGGTTCTGTAGTTGGTGTCACAGCACTAGCAACGCCTTCAATAACTTCTATTTCGACCTTGGCAGAGGCCTTGTAGTGCCCATCGAGACCTATGTTGACATCAGAGTGATCTATACCATCGTCCACTTCGTATGTAAAACTGTCGTGTCCAGTATAATTGACAGGTGGTAGATAATTAAATGTATTGTCTCCATTAGCTGTAACCGAGCCACCTTGTTCTGTTGTTGCGTCATATGCAGAAATCGTGAAATTGCCTGCAGTAAACGTTGTCGGTAACGTATCGTTCGCTGTTAGCACTTCAGTTTTTGCAGATTCATTCATGGTCGCTGTTAATGTGTCATCAAATATCGCCTGTTTTTGTATATTGAAGTTGGCTCGAAATCCAGGAAATGGGCCATCAACCATTCCAATACCGGGTATGCCGACAACTTGCACGTCGTATGATGTATACAGCCATTCGGTAGCGAAAAATTCGACACATTCTCTAGAGCCCAGATCTGCATTTTGCCCAGTAGCTATACAGGCTGTATCTTCAGTTTCTAAAATGTTTTTATTAGTATTATCATTGGGTCCATATAGCCAGGCGGAATTTTTTTCCCATACGTTAACTACGTCAATATTTACATTTGTACCCCAGTTGAACAGCATATGTGCGCCAAGCTGGTTTGGCGCAACTGTTAAAGTTATCGGATTTGAGCCTCCTGGATTTGGCGATGCTGAACAATCAGAGCCGTCAGCTGCTATACCATTAACGTCTATAGGTGCCGGGCATGTTTCAATAGTGTAAGTTCCGGGGCCATATATCTTGATATCATGGGCTGTCCACGGAATAGTGTGGAAGGGAACACCTGAGTGGAGAGACATATTTGTAACAGCGGTGTTTACATCGGTATTTAACGTACCATCCCAATGGACCCTGATCAGGTTTGTTCCGCCAACGTGTCCGCCAGTAGGGTCAATAAACGTAAAGTTATTATTATTTGCACCATACTCGGTTTCATTAATTAAATTATGCTCCCCGAAAGCTGATACAGAATGTACCCCGAGCGTGAGTAAGGCAAGGCTAGACAGGAAGTGTTTTGCTGATCTGAAATATTTCATGAGATATCCCTTTAAGTAACTAAATAAGTGTAATATTTTCACCATTTAAGACGCTTAATTAATTTAAAGCGCCAATAATCCATTTGTATTAGATTATGAGTTGTAACTTATGACGAGGGTCAGGTCAGATATGTACAGAGTGCGGGGTATGGCATTCTGTATTTAGCTAAAAAGTTGATGATTATAGGACGGGTTCAGGTCCAGTCATCATTAACTATGTTGAACATTTACTATAAATTTCAACAACTACCTTACTATTTAGTACAGATCTAGAATATTTCAACTAAATCTAACAATTAATATGAGAACTTTTCTTAGCTTATTTTTGTTTGCCTGAGGTGAACTTCATTGGTATATCTTGTGGTATAACAAGCTTTTCAGCTACTTCCACCATCCCAGAAGCTACATTCCCTATTTTAGAATGCTCTGATCGAGCGAGCTGCCTCATGTTTTCAAATGAATCCTGACGGGTAAGGCTATAACGCTCCATCATCAAACCAATGGCAATATCAATATCACATCGAGTTTCCATTGCCTGTAACAGTTGCAGTTCCTGTATCAGCCTGTAATGCCACATTTTGGAGATCTCGGCATGTGCGGCTTCATTTTTGAGCTTGCCGCATTAGTCAGCTGCTATATGTCCATTTATTAGATGTTAACGTACAGGAAAAAACAGCACTTCTCGGGTATAATACGCGCCTTTATTATTTATCGAGGAATCCCTGTGCTTGAGTCATATCGCCAACATGTTGCTGAACGTGAAGCAGAAGGTTTGCCGCCACTAGCACTGGACGCAAATCAGGTCGCTGAACTGGTTGAATTAATTAAAGATTGTCCTGCCGGTGAAGAAAAATTTGTCATGGACCTGCTGGTCAATCGTGTGCCACCAGGCGTTGACCAGGCAGCCTATGTCAAAGCAGCGTTTTTAGCCGATGTGGCTAAAGGTGATACCACATGTGACTTAATCGATGCAGTACGCGCCACAGAAATCCTGGGCACCATGTTGGGTGGTTACAATATTCAGCCATTAATCGATTTACTAGATTACGATACAACCGCTGATGCTGCAGCTAAAGCCTTATCTCACACTCTGCTTGTATATGATGCATTTCATGATGTCGCAGAAAAATCAAAATCTAATGAAGCAGCGGCACGAGTGATCCGTTCATGGGCGGATGCCGAATGGTTTACCTCTAAGCCGGAACTCGCAGAAGAGATAACAGTTACTGTTTATAAAGTTCCCGGTGAAACGAATACTGATGACTTATCACCTGCGACTGAGGCATGGAGCCGTCCTGATATTCCATTACATGCGAAATCTATGCTTGCTACTAAGATGGAGAATCCGTTAGAAACGATTACCGGTTTAAAAGAAAAAGGACATCCGATCGCTTATGTCGGTGATGTGGTCGGTACTGGTTCGTCCAGGAAGTCAGCGATTAATTCTGTATTGTGGCACATGGGTGAAGAGATCCCTTTTGTACCCAACAAACATGAAGGTGGTGTGGTTTTAGGTGGCAAGATTGCACCGATATTTTTTAATACAGCTGAAGACTCTGGAGCATTGCCGATAGAATGTGATGTGTCATCGATGGAGACTGGTGACGTTATTACAATACGCCCTTATGAAGGTCTAATCGTCAATGAGAAGGGTGATGAAGTATGTATGTTCTGTCTGAGTCCTGACACCATGGCTGATGAGGTTCGTGCGAATGGCCGTATTCCGCTGATCATCGGTCGCGGTCTAACCGATCGTGCACGTTCGTTTTTAAATGAAGCGCCATCTGATGTTTTCTTAAGACCGCAAGTCGGACTCGATACCGGCAAAGGGTTCACCCAGGCACAAAAAATTGTCGGACGCGCATGCGGTGTCGAAGGTGTTCGACCTGGAACCTACTGTGAACCTAAGATGACTACCGTCGGTTCGCAGGATACTACCGGTGCGATGACCCGGGATGAGTTAAAGGAGCTAGCATGTCTAGGCTTTTCTGCAGACCTGGTGATGCAGAGCTTCTGTCATACTGCGGCATATCCAAAGCCTGTCGATATAAAGTTACAGCATGAACTGCCAGATTTCATGCAGACCCGTGCAGGGGTCTCGCTGCGTCCCGGTGACGGTATCATCCATTCATGGTTAAACCGTATGATTCTGCCTGATACTGTTGGTACCGGCGGCGATTCGCATACACGCTTCCCGATGGGTATTAGTTTTCCAGCAGGCTCCGGCCTCGTAGCATTTGGAGCGGCACTCGGTGTGATGCCGCTGGATATGCCTGAATCTGTACTGGTGCGTTTCAAAGGCGAGATGCAACCGGGCATTACTTTGCGTGACCTGGTGAATGCTATCCCCTATGTAGCGATTCAGAAAGGTTTACTGACGGTTGAGAAAAAAGGCAAGAAGAACGTTTTCAACGGCCGGGTTTTAGAGATCGAAGGGCTGCCGGACCTGAAAGTTGAGCAGGCATTCGAATTATCAGACGCATCTGCTGAACGTTCGGCAAATGGCTGTACGGTACACCTTGGTAAAGAGCCGATCATCGAATACATTAATTCGAACATCACATTGTTAAAATGGATGATCTCCAATGGTTATAAAGATAAACGCACGTTAGAGCGCCGCATCGTTGCCATGCAGGAATGGTTGAAGAATCCTGAGCTGATCTCGCCTGATGCGGATGCTGAATATGCCGAGGTTATCGAGATAGATCTGAACGAGATCAAGGAACCTATCCTCGCATGTCCGAATGACCCTGATGATGTTAAGACCTTATCTGATGTTGCAGGCGTAGCTGTCGATGAAGTTTTCATCGGTTCATGCATGACGAACATCGGGCATTACCGTGCCGCAGGAAAAGTTCTGGAAAACGTCAGCAGTCTGCCTACGCGCATGTGGATCGTACCGCCTACCAAGATGGATGAACGCGAGCTTATGGAAGAAGGCTATTACAACATCTTTGGTCGTGCGGGCGCACGTACAGAGATACCTGGCTGTTCACTCTGTATGGGTAACCAGGCACGCGTCGCTGATAATGCAACGGTTGTTTCTACTTCGACCCGTAACTTCCCGAATCGTCTGGGTAATGGTGCCGATGTCTATCTTGCCTCAGCTGAATTGAGTGCGGTGGCCGCTACGCTTGGTCGGATCCCGACTATGGATGAGTACCTGGAAGGTGTTAAGAACATAGAGCCGATGTCATCAGATATCTACCGCTACTTGAATTTCCACCTGTTACCGGAATACCAGGAAGTTGCTGACGAAGTAAAAGTTGAACTGGTCTAGTAGATTAAGACTTGTATATTACTATCATAGTTTGAGCTAAGGATATGTTGAAAACATTGATGTTCATTGCTGCCGGCGGTGCATTGGGTGCGGTCATGCGCTTTTTGTCACAGGCAACAGTTTATGAGCTCGTGGGTAAGACGTTTCCTTTTGGTACATTGTTCGTCAATGTTACAGGTTCGTTTTTAATGGGGCTGTTGTCGATCTTCCTGGTAGAAAAATTTAATTTGAGTGCCGAATGGCACCTCGCCATACTGGTCGGTGTATTAGGTTCGTTTACCACGTTCTCAACTTTTTCACTCGAAACCCTGGTGTTGTTCGAGCAGGGTGATATGTACAAGGCGATGACTAATATCCTGCTAAGTGTTGTGCTTTGTGTCGCAGCAGTCTGGGCAGGCGCTTTTTTTGCAAAACAGCTGGTTTAACCAATAAAGATTTATAGACTATGTTAGATCCCAAACTTATCCGTTCTGATTTGAATGATGTTGCCAAGCAACTCAAGAAAAGAAACTTCGTGCTTGATGTGGCGGCACTGGAAGACCTGGAGAGTAAAAGAAAAGCATGCCAGGTAGAGACTGAAAATTTTCAGAATGAACGAAATACTAAATCAAAGTCGATAGGAAAGGCCAAAGCGGCGGGGGAGGATATTCAACCTTTACTCGATGAAGTGGCTGGATTAGGTGAAAAGCTGGATGTTGCAAAAGCGGATCTTGCCGATGTACAGCAACAGATAGATACGATCATCATGGGTATTCCTAACCTGTTGCATGATTCTGTGCCTGTTGGAAAAAATGAAGATGATAATGTAGAGATAAGACGCTGGGGCGAGCCCAGGTCTTTTGATTTCAAAGTAAAAGATCATGTTGATCTGGGTGGCGTAAACAACTGGTTAGATTTTGAGACTGCAAGTAAATTAACCGGTTCACGTTATGTCGTCATGCATGGTCAGATGGCAAAACTGCATCGTGCTTTAACCCAGTTTATGCTGGATGTGCACACTACTGAACATGGTTACACAGAAGTCTACGTGCCTTATATCGTTAACAGCGATAGTCTGAGAGGTACCGGCCAGTTGCCGAAATTTGAAGAAGATCTATTTTGTGTAGATAAAGAAACAGGGCATTACCTGATTCCAACAGCTGAAGTGCCAGTGACAAATATCGCACGTGATGAGATACTGGATGCATCACAGGTCCCTATGAAAATGACCAGTCATACGCCATGCTTTCGTTCCGAAGCCGGTTCATACGGCAAAGATACACGCGGTATGATCCGTCAGCATCAGTTCGACAAAGTCGAGATGGTGCAACTGGTCAGTGCTGACAAAGCATGGGATGCTCTGGAAGAGCTGACATCACATGCAGAAGCTATTTTGCAGAAACTCGAACTGCCTTACCGTACCGTAACGCTGTGTAGCGGTGATGTTGGCTTCTCTGCAGCAAAAACATATGATCTCGAAGTATGGTTGCCCGGTCAGCAGGCATTTCGTGAGATCTCATCCTGCAGTTGTTTTGGTGACTTTCAGGCGAGAAGAATGCGGGCTCGCTGGCGCAATCCAAAAACTGGTAAACCTGAATTACTGAATACAGTTAACGGTTCAGGTCTTGCCGTCGGGCGTACACTTGTCGCCGTGCTCGAAAATTATCAGCAAGCTGATGGTAGTATCCTGGTCCCTGAAGTATTGAAACCTTACATGGGTAGTCTGGAAAAGCTTCAGGCTTAAAACCTAATTCGTTTTTGTTTTGTCTACTGCAGTGATGTTTATTAATACTCACTAGTGAATTTTGTTTTAAGATTAATCATCTATGCAAAATCTCCCCGATAAACTGTACAAGGTAGAATCTGTCGTCAAACTCGAGCAGATCGCGATCCATCAATTTGCGATTCCTGCCTATGAATTAATGAAGCGTGCCGGTGAAGCTGTGTACGAGGTTATTGCTTCAAACTATTCCCGGCATAAGAAACTATTGGTCTTATGCGGTGCCGGCAATAATGCCGGTGATGGTTATGTCGTGGCGAAACTGGCTAGTCAGAACGGTTTTGATGTTAGCGTGATCAGTTTGATCGATCCTGCATCATTGAAAAATGAAGCATTGCTCGCTTATAAAGACTGGATTGAGGTCGGTGAGGTTAGTAGAGCCGACCTGAATTTGCTTGAGCAGGCAGATATAGTTGTCGATGCATTGTTAGGCACTGGTCTCACACGTGAAGTTTCTGATACATGGGCTGAGTGGATCACGGCAGTGAATCTATCATCTAAACCTGTGATTGCTGTTGATGTACCGTCAGGTTTGATTGCGGATACCGGAGATATCGCCGGTGTCTCTATCCAGGCAGATACCACGGTGTGTTTCATCGGTCTAAAGCAGGGTATGTTTACCGCTCAGGCCAATGATCTCTGTGGTGAGATTATCTTCCACGACCTTGGCTTGCCAGAAGACATATATACCCGGGTTGCAGCAGATGCAAGCCTTCTTAATGCGGTTGACTACTCCTTATTACCAAAACGTAAAGCATCATCAAATAAGGGAAATTTTGGCCATGTCTTGATCGTCGGTGGTAATACCGGTATGCCGGGTGCAGTGATCCTGGCCGCGAGAGCAGCGCTACGCACGGGTGCCGGCCTGGTTACGGTAATTACGGTTGCAGATAATCTGACTGCGATTTGTTCAGCTGTTCCAGAGGCTATGGTCAGAAGTTGTGAGGCGGATTCAATTTCAGAAGTGTTGACGGAACAACTGGTCAATAGTGTCACGCATATAGCCATCGGTATGGGCTTAGGGCAGGATGACTGGTCGTTAAGCCTGTTAACCTATTGCATCCAGTTAAACAAAATCATGTTGATCGATGCGGATGCATTAAATTTGATCGCGAAACACGGTTTGAAGATAAATTCTCCGCTAGTGATCACTCCTCATCCGGGAGAGGCCGCACGTCTGCTAACTGATAAAACAACATTCAGCAGTGCAGATGTTCAACGAGACCGGTTTGATGCGGTTAAAAAACTATATGACATGTTTGCTGTCAATGATGCCTGTACCGTGATCCTGAAAGGTTCTGGAACATTGATCTTTAACGGAGAAACACTAAAGGTGTGCTCGCTGGGAAATGCAGCAATGGCGGCACCGGGCATGGGTGATATCTTGAGTGGCATCGTTGTTGCGCTCATGGCTCAAGGTATAAATATCAGTGTGGCGGCCGAGTTGGCTGTATGTTTACATGCATCGGCAGCCAGGCTGCTGGTGGGTGATAAAACCCGCGGCCTGGTTGCTTCAGACATCATCGATGCACTACCAAAGGTTCTATAGTGATTAAATCATCAGATACTGCATCAGTAGCTAGCAGATCATGCTTTTTGGCAGACGAGTCACAGCAGGTCGCCCTGGCAAGAGACGTAGCACAGCACCTGTCTTCGTCGTTTGTCATGTTGCTAAAAGGTGACCTGGGAGCAGGGAAAACGACTTTCGCCAGAGGTTTTATTCAGGCGAGTGGTTTTGATGGCGTGGTCAAAAGTCCGACCTATACATTGGTGGAACCGTATCCTATCAGTAAGAACCGGATGTGCTATCACTTTGACTTATACCGCCTGGCGGATCCAGAAGAACTCGAATTTACCGGGGCGCGTGATTATTTCAATGAAAATGATGTCTGTTTAGTTGAATGGCCGGAAAAAGCGGAAGGATTTTTACCACCGGCTGACTGGATTTGTGAGTTTAGTTATCGTAACGAGGGTCGGAATTTAACTATTTTGGCGCAATCAGATAAAGGCAAAGAGTTGATGTTACAGGTCTTTTCTAATTGTTGACTATAGGAAAGTGGTGTATGTGTATAAAAAATAATAAAAAAATGCTTGCAATATTAAAATATTTTGCCACAATAGGTTTACATGAAGCCGATAGCAATTTTACAGTAGGTAAAACATAAGGGGCACATTAGCAGTAATCCCATAACTTATGGATCAACAATGATTGAAAGCGATCGCCGAAAATTTCTCAAAAGTTTAGCTGGACTAAGTGGTCTGGCTGCTTCTGCTGTGCCTGGCCTTTCGTCAGCGAAAGCAGCTGCCGGTGCGCAAGTTAAAGATATCAGGCTTTCCAAGAATAAGGATTATGTAAGATTTGTCTTCGATCTGGATAATATTGCAGATCATTCTATTTTTGCATTACAGGGCCCGGACAGGGTGGTGCTGGATGTGAAAAATGCCAAGATGCCACATGGCATGGTGGATCGGGTACAGGCAAACTCCTTGATCCGCAGCATCCGCAGCGGCGTTAGAAATGATAAAGACCTGCGTGTAGTGTTCGACCTGAGTGGAGAAGTGTCACCACGAAGTTTCCTGCTTGCCCCGTCCGGAAAATCAGGTCACCGTCTGGTCATCGATCTGCATCACAAGAAAGATGCATCAAAAACAGTTAAAAAGGCCAGTAAACGCGATGTAATCATCGCTATCGATGCGGGTCATGGTGGTAAAGATCCAGGTGCTACTGGTCGTTCTGGCACACATGAAAAAAATGTTACCTTGCAGATCGCCAAGCGTTTAGAAAAAGATATAAATGCACAACGTGGTATGAAAGCGATACTCGTTCGAAAGAATGACCGTTATATGCGGCTGCGTGATCGAATACACAAAGCGCGTGACAATCATGCTGATATGATGATTTCATTACATGCAGATTCTTTCCCTGATCCTCGTGCACGTGGCTCATCGATCTATGCCTTATCTGTCGATGGGGCGACCTCTGAGACGGCACGGATGCTGGCAGAAAAAGAAAACGCAGCGGATTTATTGTTCGGTGATGTCAATCTGGCCGTCGAAGACCAGATGGTGAAAGAAGTGCTTTTCGATCTTTCTCTGACGGGCACCATTGAATCAAGTCTTGATATCGGTAGTGAAATCATAGGACAGTTAAAATCTGTCAACCGGGTGCACAAGAAAAAAGTGCAACAGGCGGGATTTGCGGTGTTGAAAGCACCTAATATTCCATCGGTTTTGCTGGAAACGGCTTTTATCTCTAATCCGAGAGAAGAGAAAAACTTACGCAGTGCATCACACCAGAAGAAAGTTTCAAAAGCGATCACTCGCGGTGTGAATAAATATTTCTCACGTAAAGCACCACCAGGAACCTGGCTAGCTGCTTTAGAATGTGAATATGCTGTATGTGAAGGAGATAATGTGGCAAAAGTTGCCAGAAAGCATAATGTCAATGAATCAGATTTGCGTGCACGCAATGGCTTGTACGCTGATAACCTGCTAGCAGGACAGGTAATTAAAATTCCAGTGAGTTAGATATATAAAAAATAATAATAACAAAAACAATTCACGGAAATACTGCTAATGACCCTTTAAGGGTCATTTTTTTTGCTGACACAAATAAGTTAATTGTATATAAAACAACAATATAGATTTTTTTCTGGTTTGATCTAAACCTATTCCATCTCTAAAAACGATATTCACTAAACTGACATCAAATCTGAGTCCTGGGGAAGACGACTTTGAGAAATATTTCACAGTTTAATTAATTATATTTTAGGTAATTTCCACTCACCTGTTGAGATCACGACAAGCAGAAATAGAATATCTTACTGATCAGATGATAAGCAGTAGCTAAACCGTTGTTAACCGCCTGATTTCTAAAATTCGGCAGTATATTTTCGCTGAATTCTGATGCTTTCAATACTATTCAAACAAATCGTAAAAAACTGTGTCACCAATTCGACAGTTTTGTCACATTTTGACATGAAAACTAATCAAATTATTTTGTGTTTTTTCTTTGATATTCACTAACTTAGCGTCTATTTTATATATATTACAAAACTAATAATAATAATAAAAAAATCATAAATATTTGTATCGCATTCCTGGTTTTTCCTGAATGCAAAATTGCTAAAAAATAAATGCACAAAAATATTTCACGCTGAAGATATTTGTTTTCAGCGCTAAGGGCTTTTTTAAACAAAATTTATTCACAAGAGTTTGAGACATTTTGAATTTTTACCTCAACAAGACAGCTGCTGATGTTTTTAATATTTCTGGGATATTAAATTTCTCAGCGCGTAAAAATATTTTCACACCAATCGTTTTTGTAATTTCACTGTTTCTCACAACAAACATTTTCGCAGCGGCCGGTGATTCGATTAGTAACACCGCGACTATCAATTACATCATAGGTGGAGTGCCCGGTACAGGTAATGCATCAGTGTCATTTCTTGAGGACCGTCTAGTAAACTTCATCGTTGCTGAAGATAACGGTGGCATGGCCGTACCAGTGATCAGTGATATGACTAACGCTGTCATGCAGTTTACCGTTACCAACATTGGTAATGCGGTTCAGGATTTTTTACTGACCGCAGTTAACACCGCACCAAATCCATTTGGTCTACCAGCTGATAATTTTGATCCACTGACTATCCAGGTGTTTGCAGAGAGTGGTGCAACACCAGGTTACCAGGCTGCCGAAGATACCGCCGTGTTCATCGATGAACTTGTTTCAAACGTACCGTATGTAGTTTACGTAGTCGCTGATCTACCTACACAGGTCATAGATGATGTTTCAGCGACAGCTTTGATCGCGCAGATTGCGGAAGGTGGTGCGGTTGGATCTGAAGGACTTGCGATTAACGCTGACGACAATGGCCACATCAGTCCAGCCGGTGTTTTCAGTAATGGTTCTACCAGTGTGTCCGCCGGTACTGCAAACACCATCCCTGATTCACCGCTAACGATGGAAACAGTCTTCAATGACCCTGCTGGTTTAAACCCTGAAGATGTAAGTACGGACCTGGTTCTGGATATCACTAGAAATGGCCAGCACTCTGATGCCGGTGCCTACCAGGTCATGTCACCTGTTTCCATAATTAAAACGGTAACGGTGATTGATCCACTGGGCGGTACAGACCCGCACCCCGGCGCAACATTACGTTATCAGCTTGACGTCGTCGTTACGGGAAATACGGCAGTTGATAACCTGATTATCAGTGATGCTATTCCAGCAAATACTACCTATACCGATAATTCGATCCTGTTGAATGCCGTGGCACAGACCGATGCTAATGATGCGCCGGCCGATTATGCACGTGCCATCGATATTCTGCTTAAACCGGTTGTGTCGATTGAGGTTGACCTAAGTCAGGGTGGCACTGTATCTGTAGCGCCTGGAGTAACAAACGTAATTATTTTTGAAGTAACTATTGATTGAGGATAAATAAATGAAAAACATTAAACAAAATATTTTTAAAACGATACTGATTTCTGTATTTACTCTGTTTACAGCGATGAATGCTTATGCTGAGGATGGCGCGATCCGTTTCAGTAATAACGCATTCAAACAGGTTATCTCAAAAGCTGCCGACGGTTCGGTGAAGTACGACTATGTTGAACCAGGCCTTGTCCTGCCGGACGATGTCATCCTTTACGAGATCGTTTTTGAAAATATTTCAAATCAGGAAGTTTCAAACATCGTGGTCAATAACCCGATCGCCAACAATTCAAAATATCGCGGTAGTTCTGCAACAGGTGATTCTACAGAGATAACTTTCTCCGTTGATGGGAAAAACTTTGCAGCAGCAGATGCGTTGACGGTGAAAGATAAAACCGGAAAGACCTGGCAGGCAAAACCAGAAGATTATACGGCGATTCGCTGGGTCTACAAAAAAGCGTTAAAGCCGGGTGAGAAAGGCAAGGTCACTTACAAGACGACGATCAAGTAGTGATGCGTACCTAATAAAAAAATTATATGCGAAGTCTAAATCGACAATTTGATCTGAAATCATGGCCCATTTTAACTGGGCCAATTGTCGTTTTTGCGCATAGAAAAAATGTGAAGAAAAATAAAACAAAAATAGTGGCAGGCCATGTATCTGCGCATAGCAGGGATGGGCCGCTTATCTTCCACATGCGTGACGGGCCGCCAAATGTTACCGGCCCGCCAGGTGGAACTGGACCGCCAAGATTCATAACTGGTTCAAGTCCACCGCAAACAACAGGCCCGCCGATGGAATGGCTGGTCAGAAA
This sequence comes from uncultured Gammaproteobacteria bacterium, assembly GCA_963807625.1. Classification (GTDB taxonomy): domain Bacteria; phylum Pseudomonadota; class Gammaproteobacteria; order SZUA-229; family SZUA-229. Next base: position 405,661 of record CAWECN010000006.1, on the reverse strand, counting down.
AAAATCTCTGAAGAAGTCTTGAAAAATAAAATGAAAGAATCTTTAGAAAAAAATCAGGAAAAACTTAAACATATAAAAATCTCAATGAGATTTATTAAGAGGTAAACATAATGAAAGCTAGTAAAAGAAACAAGCTATTAGGCTTGGCGCTGACAGGCAGTTTTAGTCTGTTTGGTGCATCAAATGCACTTGCAGCAGCAGGTGACACAATCTCCAACTTTGCAACTTTGCAGTATAGTGTTGGAACGACACCTCAAACCGTCATTGAGTCAGGTAGTGGTGCGGGTAACTCTGTGCCGGGTGCTGGTTATGCAACAACCAATAACCTTACTACGGACTTTTTAGAAGACCGCGTTATCAACTTTACAGTGGTACGTGAAAATGGTGCAGCGGTTCCAGTTGCACCGGGTAGTAGTCAACAAGCAATACCATATCTTATCAATAATACTGGTAATGCTACACATGGTTTCTTGTTAGCAGGTATTCATAACTCAGGTGCATTGGATCCATTTGGTGGTGTGGCTGATGACTTTACGCCAACAACCATACAAACCTATGTGGACACAGATGGTAGTGGTGTTCTGGAACCGGCTGAGATTGTGGCCACTAATACCTATATCCCTACTTTTGTACCAGGTGTCGGTTCGGCGACAGGTGGGTCATCGACTGGTGCGGAGATTCGCGTTTTCGTCGTATCTGATATACCACTACTGGATGACGGCTCTAATCCGCTAGCCACTGATGATATTGCTGTTATGTCGCTGGTGGCACAGGCTGCTGATGATGGTACAGGCGTTACAGACGGTACAGCTGGTACAGCGATTACTAACGACGACAATGGTAATGTTAGTCCGGGAGGTACGTTCACCAATGGCACAGCTACGGTACTGGCTGGTACACCTGCGATCAATGTCGATGATCCAGGGAATATGGAAACTGTATTTAATGATGGCGCATTTAATGATGGTGTTACTGGGCCTACCGTAGATGGTACAGGTCTTGCGAATGATATCGTCCAAAATGCGCAGCATTCATCATATAGTTCTTATACCGTTCTGACTGCTGCATTAACAGTCGCTAAAAGCGTTGCTACTCTGTACGATCCAGTCAACCTGGAAACATTACCTAAGGCTATACCTGGTGCAACGGTTCGTTACAGCATTACTATAACTAATGCGGCAGGTGCAGCAGCAGCTACCTTGACAAATATAACTGATGTGTTGAATGACGCTTTGATGGAAGGTCAGTTAAGTGACGGAGGTGCAGGTAATGTTATCGTCCCGGGAAGTGCCGGTAACAACGTTCGCATAATTGATGGTGCGGGTGCAACAACTTACTGTTTGGCAGATGCTGTTGCTGCTGACGGCTGTACATATGCTGGTTCTCTTGGTGATACTGTTACCGTTGATCTGGGTGTTGCAGCAGGTACTGCAATATTGAATGCAACAGAGTCTTTGACTGTTGACTTTAATGTGATCGTTCAGTAATCACGGAAGATTAGCAGAGCCATGTTGCACATTGTTACACGCTTTATGCGCAGCTGTTCTGGTCTAATGACCAGAACAGCTGCTGCTGTGCGTATAATAAACGCTACAATCTTTGCAAAACAAGAGATGAACTGCGTGAGTAATCATGCAGTCCATCTTCCACAGATCATTCAGCAAGATAAGAAAATGAATGACCTGTGGAAGGTGTCGCAAACACTTTTATTTATTATTCTATTGTCAGCAATGACGAATGCTGGTGCGGTTACACCACCCGGTACTTTGATCGATAATACCGCAACAGCAACATTTGATTTTTCTGGTACTGCCAGCTCAACAAGTAGTACTACTGTATCGGTTGTTTCTACCATACTACAAACACCATCATCGATTACCATGTACAGGTATGATTTAACGGGTACCAGTGCATTTACATCGACTGTTGTTACACAGCATGCTACCAGTGGCCCGCCAGGAAGCGGTTTCGTCACTTCGGCTGATCCTGTAGTGTTTAATATCGGCGGTGGCACAACTGTACTGACACCGACAGATCCACAACCGCTGAATGCAGTTAACCTGTATGCGACCGGTGAACCGGTGTTTATCCAGATCGATGACCGTGATCAGAATCTTGATTCATCGGTACAGGAGAGTGTACGTGTCATCGTCACCGGTTCTACAGGAGATGAAGAAGAGCTGATCCTGATGGAGACGGGTATCGATACCGGTATATTTATCGGATATGTGCAGTCCACTTCAAATACGGTTACACAATATGATGGTTCCTTAAGCCTGGGTGCGGAGACTGAAGTTTATGTCCAGTACACCGATCAATATGATCCATCAGATACGAGTACGAGTACTACGCTGGTTGATCCATATGGTGTCGTTTTCAGTAGCCTGGACGCTACTTTGCTCGATGGTGCTACCGTCAGTATCCTTGATTCAAGTGGTAACCTGGCTGCGGTATTCGGCGATGATGGTGTCAGTACCTATGATAACCCGGTAACCACCGGTGGCAGTGTGACGGACAGTAGTGGTACGGTGTACGACTTCCCATCGGGTTCATATCGTTTCCCACGCATGAATCCGGGTGATTATCGAATCGTTGTTGATCCGCCAGCAAGCTACCAGGGACCTTCGACTGCCAGCATTACTGATCTGCAGGCTTTACCAGGTGCTCCTTATGCGCTGGATGCAGATGCATCTTATGCTGAGATATTCGTGTTGCAGCCGGGGCCGCCTCTGCATGTCGATATCCCACTTGATGCCTTGAGTTCGTACCTGGTCATCGAAAAATCAGCGTCAAAAGAGACGGCTGCGATAGGTGACTTCGTTCAGTATACATTAAGCCTGAGTAATACAGATACGGTAACAACAGCCAGTAACGTTGTTATTACAGATACATTACCTGTCGGTCTACGTTACCAGAAAGGTTCCGTCCGTTATGATGGCGTACCGGGAATTGAGCCGCAGGTCTCTAGTGATGGACGCACGCTGAGTTTCCCTGTCGCTGCTGTTATACCTTCTTCATCTGTCCAGGTTAAGTACGTCACTGAGATTACTGTCGGTGCAAAACTGGGTAAGGCGGTCAACAGTGTAATCGCACAGGATGATCGTGGTACACAGTCTAATACGGCTGTTGCAGGAATTGTTGTAACGGAAGACCTGTTTGCCAGTAAGAGTTTCATCGCCGGCCGCGTGATCGTCGGTGAGTGTGATGAGGACAGTACCTTGATAAATCCTGGTCTGCCATCCGTGCGGGTATTTATGGAAGATGGTAAGTATGCGGCGACTGATGAAAATGGCCGCTTCCATTTCGAAGGAATCGAACCTGGGACACATATCGTTCAGGTAGACAAGGAAAGTATCCCTGATAATCTAGAAATTGTTGAGTGTGTGAAAAATACCCGTTACGCAGGTACTCCGTACTCTCAGTTCGTTGATATCCAGGGTGGAACCTTATGGCGTACAGATTTTTATGTGCGTGAGAAAAAACCGATCACCGATACGGCAACGTTATTAATTCAGACCGAATTAAACGAAGAAGACATTAAATATACCATTGAAATGTCGAACGGTGAAATTCCGGTCAAGAATTATCGTCTTATCGTTAACCTTCCCGATGGCATCGAATTTAATCCAGGTAGTGCTGTTATCGATGGCACGGCTATAGAAGACCCATATGTTAATGATAATGTTTTGGTCTACCGTTTTGGTGATCTGGGCAATAACTGGAATAAAAAGCTCAAATTCCGCGGACGTATCGAGCAAAGAGCAGATGGTGATCTCGTCACATCAGCATTTATCATGATGGATACCAATGTTAAGAAGAATATTCGCTCTACACCGATCAAAAACAAACTGGAAGTTTCACGAGTTCGTAATGAGAGCAAAACAGTCGTCTACCAGGCTTACTTTGAGCCTATGGGGACGGACTTGTCGTATATCAGTAAGAAAGGAATCCGTGAAGCGGTCAAAGACCTGGGAGAGGTGGATATAATCCATAATGAGGTTATTGGATATTCAGATGGCCTGCCAGTCAAGAAAAGAAGTGTCTGGGTGTATGGTGACAACACGGCGATGTCGGAACAGAGAGCAAAAGCTATCGGCGAATTTCTGATCAACGACCTTGGGATGGATGAAGATACCGTTGTTATAAAAGGTGCTGGTGCGTCTGAACCAGTAGCAACGAATGATACATTAAAGGGAAGGGCATTAAACCGTCGTGCTGATCTTGTTATCCGTACCAGCCAAGTTGTTGGGCCTGGCAAAGTTGACCTGGTCACCTCTGAGAGCGAAGTAAGTGAGCTTTTGCTCGAAGGTCAGCCTGAATTCAAGATTGAAAAGCTGATCGAGGCACCACCTGTTACAGAACAACTGGATATAAGCACTTTCGATGAGTTCTGGATCAAGGAAGCAACACCGGGTTATGAGTGGTTGATGCCAGACGTTAATTATTCTCCATTTGCACCATCAGTAAATATTGCTATCAAGCACAAACCGTCTGACCGCTTTGAAATGATGTTCAATGGTAAACCGATAAACCCGCTGTTCTATTTTGGCATGATCAGAAATAAATCTAACACAGTAGCAAGAAGTCACTGGCAGGGTGTGCACCTGGTTAACGGTAGTAACCGCTTTGACTTCATAATCAAAGATAAAGACGGAAAAGTGATTAAAACATTAACACGAGATGTTGTGTTCGCTGGTATACCTGTACGGGCCGAGCTGGATATAGAGCATTCACGTTTGATCGCTGATGGCCGCAATGTTCCTGTCGTTGCAATCCGCGTTTATGATCAACACGGTAACTTTGCCCGTCCGGGTTCACGCGGGAAATTTACTCTATCTGAACCATATCTCTCACAGCAGCTGGTCGAAGCGTTCCAGGTGAACCGCCTCTCTGGATTAAACAACGAAGATCCGCAGTATGTTGTTGGTCAGAACGGTATCGCTTATATCGTATTAGAACCAACGACGATTACCGGTAAGCTTGAAATTCTAATGCCTTTCTCTGGTCGAAAGCGTTCACGTATAGAAACATGGATCCAGCCAGAAGTCCGTGACTGGATCATGGTCGGCCTGGCGGAAGGTACCGCTGGTTATAATACGGTCTCGGGAAATACAGAAGCACTCAATGCCAGTGATATAAGCGATGAGTTCTACAGTGAAGGTAAAGTTGCTTTCTACGCGAAAGGTAAGGTAAAAGGTGAGTGGCTGTTAACGACATCTTATGATACTTCAAAGAATACAGATGATACCGATAACCGTGTCAACCAACTGATCGATCCGAACACTTATTACACTATCTATGGTGATAATTCTCGCCAGCGTTACGATGCATCTAGTGCTGAAAAATTATATATAAAGATCGAGCGTCAACAGTTCTATGCGATGTTCGGTGATATGAATACCGGCTTGAGTGTTACCGAACTGTCTAAATTTGAGCGTAACATGACTGGCGCCAAGTCAGAATATGATAACGGTAAATTCGCCTATACAGCATTCGCCGCTGAAAACATCAATAATTTCATCAAAGATGAGATCCAGGGCGAAGGTATCTCTGGCCTGTATCGCCTGAGTGGTAAAGATTTAGTCATCAACAGTGACAATATCGTGATCGAAACACGTGATCGCTTCCGTAGCGAGATCATCATAAAATCGGAAACCATGCGCCGTTATCTCGATTACAGCATCGATTACTCTGACGGTACTATCTTCTTCCGCCGTCCTATTCCTAGTCGCGATGAAAACTTTAACCCGATCTTCATCGTCGTTGACTACGAGGTTGAAGCCCCCGTTGATGGCGACATTACTGCCGGTGGTCGTGCCGCAGTCAGGTTCAAAGAAGGGCAGGTCGAAATTGGTGGTACAGTTGTTCATGACGGAACATATCTCAATGAAGGCGACCTGATAGGTGCTGATGCACGAATCGAGATCAACAGCACAACAGAAGCCAGGTTCGAGGCTGCTGTATCTGATGTTACCTCTGGTACACAGGATCTCACCGGTTCAGCATATAGCGCAGAAATTGTACATGGTGGTGATGATCTGAAAGTCAGGGTCTACGCGAAACAGCAAGATGAAGATTTTGGTCTGGGTCAGCAGTCAATAAGCCAAACTGGCACACGTAAATATGGTGCCGATGCGAATTACCGGGTTAACCAGTCAATAGTTCTAGATGGTACGATATATCATGAAGACAACCTGGTTACCGGTGGTAAAAGGGATGTTGCTGAAGCTAACGTTATCTACAGTAAACGTGATTACTCGTTAAATGCCGGTGCTATTATGGCCAGGGATAAGTTTGATCTGGGTAATACAAATTCATCTAACCTGCTGACCTTTGGCGCCAGTAAAAACTTCCTGCAGGATACCGTTAAACTACGTGCTAATGCAGAATTAGCAGTTAACTCTGCAGATTCCAATGTTGATTATCCTTCACGTTTTATCCTGGGAGCAGACTATTTCATCACACCAAAAGTAAATCTGTTTGCTGAGAATGAATGGACCGTCGGTCGTGATCAGGATACACAAATGGCTCGTGCTGGTGTTCGTGCGACACCATGGACAAACGCCCAGGTCAATACTGCGGTTAATCAGGAGACGAACGAAAATGGTATTCGCTCGTTTGCAACGCTTGGTCTAACCCAGTCATTCCCGATCAATAAGCGCTGGACTGGAGACGTTACCTTCGACCATGCGAAAACACTTCGTACACCAGGGGCTGTGCCATTTTATGACAATGTTCCTATAGCGCAAGGTACTGCAAATAATGATTTCACCGCTATTTCTGTTGGTACGACATATAACGCTGCCAGTTATACAATAAATAATCGCGTTGAATTACGCACCGCCGACCTTGAAGATAAACTTGGTCTGATCGTTAACTGGGAGAGGAATCTAAAGGGTGGCGTTGGTTATTCTGCAACAACGAAACTGTTCAAGACCGATCGCACCGATAATAGCGAATTACTCGATGGTGATATACGATTCTCTGTCGCATACCGCCCATTGCAGTCGCGCTGGATCACATTGAATCGCCTCGATTTCAAATTTGATTCGAACACCGATATCATCGGTATAAAAACACGTCAGCGTAAACTGATCGAAAACCTGACATCGAACTTCCTGATCGATAACTGGAACCAGATATCATTCAATTTTGGATTGAAATATGTCGTTGATACTTTCGATAAGGATGAATATAGCGGTATTACTAACTTATTAGGTAGTGAGTATCGTCATGATATCAGCGATCGTTTCGATGTTGGTGCGCATGCCCATACTTATTATTCTACTAATTCATCTACCATGAAATATTCTACTGGTCTGTCCTTCGGCTGGAACATGTCACGCAATATCTGGTTGAGTATCGGATATAACTTCGACGGTTTCGAGGATCGAGATTTTTCAGCAGCCGGTTATACAGCTACCGGTCCGTACATCCGGTTCCGTATGAAGTTTGACCAGGGTACAGCAGATGATATCCAGAATGCACTGAACTGATAACAGGTGATAAAGTAGGCTTCAGTATTTACCTCGGCCGTTTGAAACCTTTTATATGAATAAGAAAACGCATCGCCTGTTCTTTGCTCTATGGCCTTCAGAGCAGGTGAGACGGTCAATTGCCGATGTCGCGTTACCAGTGAGCAGTCAATTAGAAGGACGGGTCATCCAGCCGCGAAACCTGCATATTACTTTGCATTTCATCGGCCAGGTTACTGAAGAGACTAAACGATGTATGCATACTGCTGCGCAATCAGTCTCCGGAAAACCATTCGATGTAAAACTTGATCATTTCGGATATTTCAAGCGAGCGAAAATACTATGGATTGGACCTAAGCAATTACCTGATGATCTTGTTCGCTTACAGCAGAGCCTTGGCGAAGCACTATCATTCTGTGGTTATGAAACTGAAGAGCGTAAATATAACCCGCACATCTCACTGATGAGAAAATGCGCGAGACCAGAGTCTGTACCGCATGAGTTGGCCATCGCCTGGACGATAAATGAGTTTGTACTGGTCGAATCTATACAGACTGAGTCGGGTGTAAATTACCAGGTAATTGAACGCTACCCATTACTATAGGCACCTCTGGTTTGTACCAATATTGATCAGTGTCAGCACTTTACTACTTAAGTTTGTTATCGTAATACATCATATATAATGATGCCGTTAAAATACGATAAACTAAACATCTTCTGAAAAAATACATTTATTAATATGACGACAGACAGTCGAATACAGCCGATGCCAGTACAGCTGGTTAACCAGATCGCCGCCGGTGAAGTCGTCGAGCGTCCGGCATCTGTGGTAAAAGAGCTGTTGGAGAATAGCCTGGATGCCGGTGCAACAAAGATTAGCATCGATATCGAAAAAGGTGGCGCTAAACTCATCCGTATTACCGATAATGGTCACGGTATCCACAAAGACGACCTCGTTCTGTCTCTATCACCCCATGCTACCAGTAAGATTCATTCGATCGATGACCTGGAAAAAGTACGCAGCCTGGGATTTCGCGGGGAGGCGTTACCGAGTATTGCATCCGTTAGTCAGCTGCAACTGACATCGTGCTGGAACGGCGGTGATGAGACATGGCAGTTGACGATGAATAACAGCCAGGCAAGTGAGATTGCACCTGCTGCTAATAAGCCGGGTACGACTATAGAAGTTCGCGACCTGTTCTTTAATGTGCCGGCACGGCGAAAATTTCTGCGTACAGAAAAAACAGAGTTCACTCATCTTGATGATGTAGTTAAGCGTATCTCGCTGAGCCGCTTCGATGTCGACATCACACTGCGTCATAACCAGCGCGTGGTCAAAGCTTTACGGGCAGCAAACAGCCGTATCGAACAGGAAAAACGTATCGCTGAATTACTCGGACCTGCGTTCATCGAGCAGGCGGTACATATGGATTTTGAATACGAAGGTCTCCGCCTCTGGGGCTGGATAGCGCAGCCAACGTTTTCTCGTAGTCAGGCAGACATGCAGTATTTTTACGTTAATGGCCGTGTTGTAAAAGACAGGCTGGTCACCCATGCGGTAAGACAGGCCTATGCCGATGTGTTATTTCATGGTCGACACCCGGCATACGTATTGTTTTTTGAATGCGATCCGGCAATTGTCGATGTCAATGCGCACCCTGGTAAACACGAAGTGCGTTTTCGCCAGGGCCGGCAAGTGCACGATTTTCTGTTCCGCGCGATACATAAAAGTCTTGCAGAAGTGACAGCGGGAGATGCCCGTTCGCACGATTTCCAGCATTTTTCTACAACGACAAACCTGGGCGATGATTCACCAGGGACAGGTGCATCAAATCCTTCCGTAACAAATCGTTTCAGCGGTCAGTACCAGGGCAGTCAGCCATCACAGGCTTCGATGTCATTCGCTGTCGCGGAACAACGACGTAGCTATACTGATTTTGTGCCAGATGCTAATAAGCAGCCCCTGGTACAGGATGATACACAGGATATGCCACCTCTGGGTTTTGCACGTGCTCAGTTGCATGGCATCTATGTGCTGGCGGAAAATGCACAGGGATTGGTCCTGGTTGATATGCATGCAGCGCATGAACGCATTACCTATGAACGGCTAAAAACCGCACATGAGGGTGCGGGTATTAAATCACAGCCGCTGCTGGTACCGATTACTATGCCAGTGAGTGCTAAAGAAGCTCAGCTGGTGGAAGATGCCTCAGAGATCTTCAGTCAACTCGGTTTCGAAGTCGATCGGGTGGCCGATGAGAGTATCAAGTTACGCCAGATTCCCATCGTCTTATCGAACAGTGATGTAGAAACGCTGTTGCGGGATGTGCTCTCCGACCTGCTAACACATGGCAGCAGTTCGAGAATTCAGCAGGAACTGAACGAGATCCTGTCGACTATGGCCTGTCACGGTTCGGTGAGGGCAAACCGTAAGTTGACCATCGAAGAGATGAACGCCTTATTACGTGATATGGAGATAACCGAGCGTAGCGGGCAGTGTAATCATGGCCGGCCGACATGGATACAGCTGACGATCGCCGAGCTGGACAAGCTGTTCATGCGCGGTCGTTAGTCTGTTTACACATTAAACATAATGAGTGATCTAATTATCCAGCCTGGTGAATCCACGGATTCTCCAATCAGCATCTTTATCATGGGGGCTACGGCCACTGGAAAGACCGATCTGGCACTCTCTATATATGGTGAGATGGGAATGGATCACCCGAGTGAGCTGATAAGTGTCGACTCTGCCCTGGTGTATCGCGGCATGGATATCGGTACCGCCAAACCAGATGAGCAGACGCTAAAAGATTTCCCGCATCACCTGATCGATATTATCGATCCGGCAGAAGTGTATTCAGCAGGGCAGTTTCGTGAAGATGCCCTGCGGCTAATGCAGCAAATTAGTGATAAGCATCGTATCCCGGTGCTCGTCGGTGGCACCATGCTGTATTTCAATACCCTGCAGAAAGGTATGGCTGATATGCCGGAGGTCAGTGATAACGTAAAACAGGCCATCGAAAGCGAGGCTAAAACCAATGGCATCAGTGCCCTGCATGATCGTTTGAAAAGTGTTGATCCCGTGTCTGCAGAACGCATTCACCCAAACGATCCTCAAAGGATAAAGCGAGCATTGGAACTCTATGATTTTACAGGGAAAACGCTTACTCAATTTTGGTTGGAACAGGAAAGGGATCAGGCGGACTTCAACTTTCCATACCGCCGAATAAAGATGGCTCTAATGCCAGATGACCGTGTTGAACTGCGTAAACGCATCACGAAACGCTTCGACATTATGCTGAAGCAGGGGTTTATCGAAGAAGTTGAAGGTTTGTATAATCGCGGTGACCTGCATGCCGAGATGCCCTCTATACGTGCAGTCGGTTACCGCCAGGTGTGGTCGTACCTCGCTGGTGACTATGATTTTGATGAAATGAGGGAAAGAGCCATAATAGCAACAGCACAGTTAGCAAAGCGGCAGATGACCTGGTTGCGAAAAGAATCGGACTGCAATTTTATTGACCCAATTTCATTAAATACGCCGAAAGTGCTGAAAAACATCAAATTTTTACTAGAATAGGGGGGTGACAACGGCATGTGATCAGAACTGATTACAGTTAGATATGTCTATACCCTAAATAAAAACAATAACGGGGATCCAACTATGTCAAAAGGGCACCACTTACAAGACCCTTATTTAAACGCGCTGAGGAAAGAGAGGGTACCTGTCTCTATTTTTTTGGTGAATGGTATTAAATTGCAGGGACAAATCGAATCTTTTGACCAGTTTGCAGTACTGTTAAAAAATACAGTCACGCAGATGGTTTATAAACACGCAATTTCAACCGTGGTGCCATCACGTCAGATTAAATGGAATGATGATAGTGACGCTGACAGCCAGGGTAACAGTAACGGCGGTAATTGAGTATAATTACAAAGACGATATGAAATGGTCGCCAGGGGCGGCCATTTTTTTTGCCCACATGGAAGTGGGCAAGGGGCGTGAACAGGGAGTGGAAGCTTTGCCCACATGGAAGTGGGCAATACGTACAGGACGTACGGTAGTAGCGCAGAGCAATGCAGGAGCAATTGCCGAGGGGCGTGAACAGGGAGTGGAAGCTTTGCCCACAGGGAATTGGGCACTGCCTTAATCATATTTCGCAACAGGGATATCAAACGATAGATGTACCTGCAATGATATCGATCCATCCGTGATATACGGCTTTTATAATCAAATATAAAATACTGAATTAATTAGATAATGTTAGACATCGAACGCGTCGAAGGCGGTAACCGGGCCATCCTGGTTCACATGGATATATATGATGAGGTACACCGTGAGAACCTTTCAGAATTCAAGGAACTGGTTTTGTCATCCGGCGCTGAAATCATGGCGATTACCACCACCAGTCGCCAGCGTGCAGATCCAAAGTATTTCATTGGTAGCGGCAAGGCCAAAGAGATTGCTGAACTGGTAAAACAGTATGAGGCTGATATCGTGTTGTTCAACCACCAGCTGGCAGCATCACAGGAGCGAAACCTGGAAACACTGATCGAATGCCGTGTACTGGATCGTACCGGACTTATCCTTGATATCTTCGCCCAACGGGCACGTTCTTTCGAAGGTAAATTACAGGTAGAGCTGGCGCAGTTAAAACACCTGTCTACTCGACTGGTTCGTGGCTGGACCCATCTGGAACGACAAAAGGGTGGTATCGGTTTACGCGGACCAGGTGAAACCCAGCTTGAAACTGACCGACGCTTACTTGGGTTGCGCATCAAGCAGATCAATAAACGTCTGGAAAAAGTAAAAAAACAGCGTGAACAGGGTCGGCAATCCCGTCAGAAAGCTGAGATAGCAACGGTATCCCTGGTCGGTTATACCAATGCCGGTAAATCCAGCCTGTTTAATGTACTGAGTGAAGATAATGTATATGTACAGGATCAGTTATTTGCGACACTGGATCCTACATTACGGCGCGTCGATCTGGCGCGTGACGTTTCGATCATACTTGCTGATACGGTCGGCTTTATCCGTCACCTGCCGCATGATTTAGTAAATGCCTTTCGCTCAACATTACAGGAGACGGCAGAAGCACAGCTATTACTGCATGTGATTGATTCCGCAGATGAAAATCGTGATGCAAATATCGAAGAAGTAGAAAAAGTACTGGCACAGATCGGTGCCAATGAGATATCGACTATTCAGATAATGAATAAAGTCGATCTTACCGGCACGAAGCCCCGGCTCGATTACGCAGATGATGGCAGCGTCAAACGTATCTGGCTATCCGTTGCATCGGGCGACGGTCTCGACCTGCTCAAACAGACGCTGATCGACCTGTTCAGGGAGAAGATGGTCGAAGGTAAACTGGTGTTATCGCCAGCAGATGCCCGTATCAGGGCGAGATTATTCGAAGTCGGTGCAATCAGGGAGGAAACGATCGACGATGAAGGCCAGTTTTTACTGCAGATCAGTATGTCACGACGGGATTTAAATCAATTTGAATCGCGAGAACAGGTCCAGCTGGAATCGATGTTTTCATAAATACGTAAAATTTTACAGGGTACTCCGTGTCTCTGTGGTAAAAAGCTTTTTTTGATTAATTATTCAGGTAGAATGGCGCGTTTGCGGCCTTGATAAATAAGATAACGGCCACACATCTTAACTGATTGTAAAAATTTGGAAACCGACTTATGCGAAAGCAAGATGATTTGACTCCAGAGATGGGGAAGCAGGACATGGCCTGGAACGAACCGGGTGGTAATGGTGATAAAGATCCATGGGGCGGCAATCGCGGAAACCGTGGTAACCAGGGGCCGCCCGATCTCGACGAAGTATTCAAAAACCTGCAGAAGAAATTTGGCAGCCTGTTCGGCGGTAAAGGCGGGCGTTCCAGTGGCGGTGGTAGCGGTATTGCTGGCGGTGGTTTTGGTATCGGTATAGTTATCGCCATACTGCTGGTTTTCTGGATGGCGACCGGCTTCTATAAAGTCGAAGAAGCCGAGCGCGGCGTCGTCTTCCGTTTTGGTAAGCATGTCGAGACAACGCAAAGAGGTCTGCACTGGCACCTGCCGGTACCGATCGAACGTGTTGAAAAGGTCGATGTGACCAAGGTTTACACTATCCCGTTGAATTCGACCATGCTGACCCAGGATGAAAATATCGTTGATATTCTGGGTACCGTGCAATACCAGATCGATAATGCAGAAAAGTATCTGTTCAACGTCAGAGGTCCCGAGCTATCACTGGCTCAGGTTACAGAGAGTGCCTTACGTGAAAGTATCGGCGGCAGCAAGATGGATTATGTCATCACCGAAGGTCGTGGTGAAATCGCGATACAGGTCAGAGGAATCATCCAGGAGATCGTTAATAATTACGAGACAGGTCTTAACATTTTCAAGGTAAACATCCAGAGTGCTAAACCGCCGGAGGCAGTAAAAGATGCCTTCGACGATGTAACGCAGGCGCGTGAAGATGAAGAGCGTTTCAAAAATGAAGCCGAAGCTTATCGTAACGAAGTGCTACCAAAAGCGCGTGGTGCATCCGCACGCATGCGTGAAGAGGCCGAAGCGTATAGGAATGAGGTGATCGCAAGGGCAGAAGGTGAGGCCGAGCGCTTTGAACAGTTGTTAAAAGAATACAAAAAAGCACCACAGATTACTCGTGATCGTCTGTACCTGGACATGATGGAATCAGTGCTGACTAACAGTTCCAAAGTGATGGTCGATGTTCAAGGTGGTAATAATCTGCTCTACCTGCCACTGGATAAGTTGATGGACCGTCAGAGTACGGGGAAAACACAAGTTGAGCAGGATGCGGCTGATATAATGGAAGGTATCCAGCAGCGTGCAGCGACAAAGAATAATAACCAGAGAGCCAGAATAGAAAGTCTGCGCACAAGAGGTACACGATAATGTTAGTTAACAGTTTGAAAATCATTGTGCCTGTTTTTGCCTTTCTGGCATGGTCAGCATTGTTTACCGTTGACGAACGTCAGGAAGCTATTCTGTTCCAGTTCGGTGAAATCATCGAAGCTGATTACGAACCGGGTCTACATCTCAAAATTCCATTCATAAATAATGTCAGAAAGTTCGATAACCGGATCCTGACCATCGACCAGAAACCTGAACGTTTTCTTACCCAGGAGAAAAAAGACCTGATCGTTGACTCTTATGTTAAGTGGCGTATCAAAGATGTGGTCCAGTATTTCAAAACTACGCAGGGTGACGAACTGACTGCCGGACGTCTGCTCTACGAAAATATCAATAACGGTCTTCGCGATGAATTTGGTAAACGCACTATCCAGGAGATCATCTCGGGTGACCGTACCCAAATAATGGAGCTGATGACTGAGCAGGCGTCAAAGCGTGCGCAATCACTCGGCCTCGAGGTAATCGATGTCCGCGTCAAGAAAGTCGATTATCCAGAGCGTGTTAGTAACTCAGTCTATCAACGTATGCGTGCTGAACGTGAACGTGAAGCAACTGATTTCCGTTCCAAGGGTCATGAGGCATCAGAACGTATCCAGGCTGATGCAGACCGTCAGCGAAGTATCTTACTCGCCGAGGCGTATCGCGACTCTGAGATCGCACGTGGTGAAGGTGATGCACGTGCAACAGAGATTTATGCACAGGCATTTAATAAGGACGAAGAGTTTTACAAGTTTACTCGAAGTCTGAATGCCTACCAGGAAACATTTTCAAATGCTGGTGATGTGATTTTACTGGAGCCGGATTCAGAATATTTCCGTTACTTCAAAGATCCTTCGGGTAAAAACAAGTAAACAATGTGGGACAGTATAATTCCAGCACTGGCACTGGTGCTGGTGATAGAGGGTATGTTGCCTTTCTTGAGCCCGAAAAGCTGGCGGGACGCGATGTCACAAGCTGCACAACTGCCTGATAAGGTGTTAAGAAGCATGGGCTTTATTAGCATGCTGGCGGGTGTGGTAATTCTTTACCTGGTTCGATAATGCCGCTTCTACTTGATCGGCAATAACAATAATTATGACAACAAAACAGCACTGGATATTACCCGAGGGTATAGAAGAAGTTCTGCCTGAACAGGCGGCTAAGTTCGAAGCGATGCGTCGCATGTTACTCGACCTGTATGCCAGTTGGGGTTATGAACTGGTGATGCCACCGACCATCGATTTTATCGAATCGCTATTGACTGGAACCGGGCATGATCTTGATCTGCAGACCTTCAAGCTTGTCGACCAGTTGTCTGGGCGGACGCTGGGTCTAAGGGCAGATATGACACCGCAGGTTGCACGGATCGATGTCCACCAGTTAAGAAAAGATGTGCCGACACGCCTTTGTTATATGGGCACGGTACTACGTACCCGTCCCGAGTCTATCGGTGACAGCCGCAGCCCGTTACAGGTGGGCGCAGAGTTGTATGGTCACGCAGGTGTTGAATCTGAAGTAGAGATCCTGGGTTTGATGCTGCAGACATTATCCGTGTTGGAGATAGATGATATCTATCTCGACCTGGGCAATGTCGATATCTATCGGGGCCTGGCAAAGCAGGCGGGCCTTACCAGGGAAATAGAGAGCCAGTTGTTCGATATGCTGCAGCGAAAAGCGGTTACTGAGATCGATACATTATTAGACTCTCTCGATATCGACGAAAAGATGAAAGCCATGCTTGCCGGGTTGTCATCACTCCACGGCGACAAATCAGTTTTTGCCAAGGCGCGCAAGTTACTGGCCGATGCAGATGATTCTGTAAAACAGGCTATTGATTACCTGGAAAAAACAGCTGAACTGATGTGGCAGCGCTACGGTGATATAAGGGTGCATTTCGACCTGTCAGAACTGTACGGTTATCACTATAAGACAGGCGTTGTATTTGCTGCATTCGTGCCACAGCTCGGTCAGGCGATCGCACGTGGCGGCCGTTACGATGATATCGGAAAGATTTTCGGACGTGCCCGTGCGGCCACAGGCTTCAGTACCGACCTGAAAGTTTTAAACCAGTTGTCCAACAAGCAGTTTGCTGTTGCTGAAAAAATATTTGCGCCAGCTGATGAATCGTCAGAACTGAAAGAAAAAATTACTGAGTTGCGTCGTGAAGGCAAAGTAGTTATCCAGCAATTACCAGATGTGGATGCTGATGCCGAGGCGATGGGCTGCACAAAAAGTCTATGCCATGTTGATGGGCAGTGGCTTGTGAAAGACTGAATAACAATTTTGTCATTTCGACTAGAAGGAGAAATCTAAAACCTCTGCGTTCAAGATTCTTCATCCTGCTCAGGATGACAAAATTAATTACGAAAAAATTTTAATTTTATAATTTCAAGGTTTAACCATGTCAAAAAATGTAGTTGTACTCGGAAGCCAGTGGGGCGATGAAGGTAAAGGTAAAATTGTTGACCTGTTAACAGATCGTGCAGCAGCAGTCGTACGTTTTCAGGGGGGGCATAACGCTGGTCATACACTGGTTATCGGTGAAGAAAAAACGGTTCTGCATTTGATTCCCTCTGGCATATTGCGTGACAATGTCACGTGCCTGATCGGTAACGGTGTGGTGTTATCACCCGATGCGCTATTTAAAGAGCTCGGTGAGCTTGAAGAACGTGGTATACCTGCCAGCGAGCGTATCGGTATATCCGAAGCCTGCCCTTTGATCCTGCCTTATCACATAGCGCTCGACCAGGCCCGTGAGATCGCTCGTGGTAAAGAAGCGATCGGTACTACCGGTCGCGGTATCGGTCCTTGCTACGAAGACAAAGTATCACGCCGTGGTATCCGTCTCGCAGACCTGAAAGATCTTGAGAAATTCAAAGTAAAACTTGCCGGTGTTATGGAATACCATAACTTCACACTGAAAAATTACTTCAAGCAGGACGAGGTTGATTACCAGGCCGTGCTTGATGGTGTGATGTCATATCGCGACAAACTATTATCGCTCATCGCAGACGTGCCTGGCATGATCGATGGTTATCGTAAAGAAGGCAAGAGCATAATGTTCGAAGGTGCGCAGGGCACCTTGCTGGATATCGACCAGGGAACCTATCCTTTCGTAACATCTTCAAACACAACGGCGGGAGGCGCATGTACCGGTAGTGGTATAGGCCCTAAAGATCTGGACTATATCCTGGGAATTACCAAAGCGTACACGACACGTGTCGGTGCAGGACCATTCCCTACCGAGCTGTTTGATGATGATGAAAATGACCCGACTATCGGTCAGCACCTGGCTACGGTTGGACGTGAGGTCGGTGCTACTACAGGTCGTGACCGTCGATGCGGCTGGTTCGATGCCGTTGCACTTCGCCGCGCTGCACAGATCAACAGCCTGACCGGTTTATGTATCACAAAACTTGATGTTCTGGATGGTCTGGAGACGATCAGGATCTGTGTAAGTTATGATTACCAGGGTGAAAATATTCATATGCCACCGTTAGGTGCTGATGCCATCGAACAATGCAAGCCTGTTTATGAAACGATGCCTGGCTGGAGTGAGTCAACCGTCGGTGCTAAAAGTCTTGATGACTTACCAGAGAACGCCAGGAATTACCTGAAGCGCCTGGAAGAAGTAGTTGGTGTTCCGGTTGATATCGTATCGACGGGCCCTGAACGTGATGAAACTATCATCCTGAATCATCCGTTTGATTAATCAATAAAATGGATATCGCGGAATAAATTATTCAGCATATCCTTATGCTTCACCCTTATCGGGCTTACGTGAAAAACTGTTCCAGATTGTTTTTTCCGCTCCTGCAGCTACTTATTAACGCGTAGGAGCGGATTTTATTCCGCGATTCAATATGATGAAACCTGTCTTTTGATTCCAATAGCGAACTTATATATCCCGCTATAGACTAAAGCCTGGTTACCAGGCGATTGACATTAATTTGTTGATTATAAGTCAGATAAGAACTATTCTTTAAGCTGTGAACAGAAATCATTACAAACCTCTGCATTATGTGCTCATCATCTTATTGATGTTTGCGCCGATACGTAGTGCTATGGCCGTTCAGCAGACACATTGCGATATGGACGAGATGAACATGGATGAAATGTCTATGTCCATGTCTATGCAAGATCATAATATGCATGATATGTCATCAGCTGATCATCGCATAGATCTGACCATAGACGAGAAGGCTGTTTCCAATAAACAATGCTGCTGTTGCGACAATGATTGCGTGAGTAATTGTGAAATAGGTGTATCGGTTTCACTTGTCATGCAAGTTTCTGTCTATTCACCTGTCATTGTTAATACCTCAAATACTGATAGTTATATATCTGACCTCTTACTCAGAACCCTCACACCGCCTTCACGACCCCCGGCAATAATCTCATAATTAAATAAACGCGTTTCGTTTTACTCTGAGAGGTAAAACGAAGTGTTGATGAATATTAATTATGGAGGTTGGCCATGAGTCAATCACGATTATCGAATTATTCTGGTAACAGAATACAAATATCACCAGTTATATTGTTAGCAGCTGTTTTAATCAGCGACAATGTATTCGCCTTAAACTTGCAGCAGGCTGAACAGCTCGCGATAGCGGCAGATCCGGCAATCGAGAGCTTCAGAGTAACGGCGTTATCGTTTAAAGATGAGTCTGTCGCTGATGACACCTTACCTGATCCGCGGTTAAGTCTTGGAGCGGTCAATGTTCCTGTGGATAGCTTTGACCTGGAACAGGAACAGATGACGCAACTGAAGGTGGGTATCCGCCAGGATTTCCCCCGTGGTGATGTGCTCTCTATAAAACAACAGCAATCACAACACCTGTCACGTGCGGCGCTGTCCATGGCCGATGATGCAGAGTTGAAAATCCTTCGAGATGTCCGTGAGACATACCTGAATTTATTCTATGAGGTTTCTGCATACCAGATCATCAGGGAGACGCGGCAGTTATTCTCTGAACTGGTCAAGATAACCGAATCGAACTATGCAGCGGGTCGGGTAAACCAGCAGGATGTTGTTCTAGCCGGACTGGAGCTTTCACGCCTGGATGATCGTTCGACAAAGATTCAGGCAAGGGAGGAGTCTTATCGTGCCAGCCTGTCACAATGGATAGGTGATGTCGCATGGCATGATATCACTAGTGCATTTCCACAGTTACCGGCATTGCCGGAAGAGGTCGATCTTAACCAGGTTATTCCTCAGCATCCGCTTATCCGTGCTGAAAGCGAAAAAGTCAATGCCAGTAAACAGATGACTGAAATGGCGCGACAGGAATATAAACCTGGCTGGAGCCTGCTGCTCGATTATGGTTTTCGTTCCGGGAATAATCCAGATGGTACTGAACGATCCGATTTTGCTACGGCGATAGTTAGCCTGGATGTGCCCTTATTTACAGGAAACCGTCAGGATAGAAGGGTTTCAGCAAATGAGAAGAGAATATCAGCCTCACGTTACGCTAAAGATGATCAGCTACGAAAATTAAAACAGTTGTATGAGAAGAATTACCATCTTTGGATACGTTTACAGGAGCGTGAACTTCTATATAAGAACAGTTTACTTACCGCGGCGAGAAATAATACTAAAGCGTCACTGAAGGCTTACCAGAGTGGTGTAACGGAGTTTAATACGCTGATGCGCGCCGAGATAACAGAACTGGATGTCCGTCTGGAAGATTTACGGATACGGGTCGACCGTGCAGTGACCCAGGCAAACATACTCTACGTCATAGGAGATCCTGATAATGAAAAATTATAATTCAGCAGTACTGATGACAGTCACATTACTGTCCGGTTATCTGTCTTTTTGCAAGCTGGTATCAGCTGATACGGTGCCAGAGCAGGAGAAAGAAATCTTATACTGGGTGGCACCGATGGATCCGAATTACAGACGGGATCAACCGGGTAAGTCGCCTATGGGCATGGATCTGATCCCTTATTATTCTGCTTCTGATGTGAGTGATAATAGCGTAAGAATATCACCTGCTGTGGTGCAGAATCTAGGGGTCAGGACGAGCAAGGCAGAACTGACACGATTATGGCGTGGCATCGATACGGTCGGTTACGTCGATTATGATGAGTCAAAAGTCAGTCACATTCACCTGCGCACTGAAGGCTGGATCGAGAAGCTCGCGGTTGAATCAGAAGGCGAGCGGGTTAAGAAGGGCGATTTTCTCTTCGACGTTTATTCTCCCAAGCTGGTCAATGCACAGGAGGAATTAGTTACCGCCCTGGCTACTGGTAATAAAGGTCTGATACGTGCGACGAAGGAGCGTCTGTCTGCACTAGGTATATCCGGTTCGCAGATCAGAGAGCTTGAAAAAAATAAAAAGGTTAAACAACGGATATCTATCTATGCACCGCAGGATGGTGTCGTCTCGGTGTTACCGGTACGTGAAGGTATGTTTGTGAAACCGTCCCAGAAAGTTATGACGCTTGGTGACCTGTCCAGCGTCTGGTTGCTCGCAGAGGTCTTTGAGCGTCAATCGCAGTGGGTCGAAGTAGGTCAGGATGCGGAAGTTAACCTGTCTTATATACCGGGTAAAAGCTGGAACGGTAAGGTCGAATATATCTATCCCAGCCTTGATCCGAAGACACGTACATTAAAAGTACGTTTACGTTTCGAAAATCCTGGCGAACGCCTGAAACCAAACATGTATGCCAATGTGAAAATATTTGGTGGCGCCAAAGAAGACACTATCGTCATTCCTCTCGAAGGGCTGATTCGCAGCGGTCGAGAAGAACGGGTAATACTCGCCCTGGGCGATGGCAGATTCGAGGCAAGAAATGTCAGGGCAGGTATAGAAAGCGGTAATTACGTAGAGATTCTTGAGGGTGTTCAACAGGGTGATGACATCGTCACATCGGGCCAGTTTCTTATCGATTCTGAAGCGAGCATGCGCGCCAGTCTTAACCGCATGGCTGAGCCAGAGGAGATCATGGTTCCAGGTAAGGACAGTAATAAGACCACAGGCGGGGAGATGTAGTCATGATCGCAAAGATAATCGACTGGTCGATCGACAACCGGTTCATGGTGCTGATGCTGACCTTTATCATCATTGGCCTGGGTGTCTATGCTGTAAAACAGACGCCGCTCGATGCACTGCCGGACCTGTCTGATGTACAGGTCATCATTAAAACCAGCTATCCCGGGCAGGCGCCGCAGGTCGTTGAAGACCAGGTGACATATCCCTTAACTACGGCAATGCTGTCAGTGCCGAAAGCCGTTAATGTCCGTGGTTATTCATTTTTCGGTGACTCTTATGTCTACGTGATCTTTGAAGATGGCACCGACCTGTACTGGGCACGCTCTCGCGTGCTGGAATACCTGAGCCAGGTATCGAGCAAGTTGCCACCTGAGGCGAGGCCGGAGTTGGGACCTGATGCCACGGGTGTCGGCTGGGTGTACGAATATGCCCTGGTAGACAGGACAGGTAATAATGATCTGTCACAGTTGCGAAGTATCCAGGACTGGTTCCTGAAATATGAACTGCAGACCGTGCCGGGTGTTTCTGAGGTTGTCACTGTCGGCGGCATGGTCAAGCAGTACCAGGTCGTGCTCGATCCCGATAGTCTGCGGGCTTATGGCTTACCGCTATCGAAGGTGAGGCAGGCGATACAGCGTGGTAATCAGGAAACCGGCGGTTCGGTCATCGAGATGTCAGAAGCCGAATACATGGTACGTGCAACCGGTTATATCGATGAGCTCGATGACCTGCGGCATATACCACTCGGTGTTAATGAACAGGGCACGCCTATATTACTGAAAGATGTCTCGCAGGTAAGGCTGGGGCCTCAAATGCGTCGTGGTGTGGCTGAACTGGATGGCGAGGGTGAAGTGGTCGGCGGCATCGTCGTCATGCGATATGGTGAGAATGCTCTATCGACTATCAGGGGTGCAAAAAACAAGCTACAGGAACTGTCACGGAGTTTGCCCGAGGGTGTTGAGATCGTAGAAACCTATGACCGTTCGGCATTGATCAAACGTGCAGTCGACACTTTAAATACAAAGTTGATCGAAGAATTTATCGTCGTTGCACTGGTCTGTGCTGTTTTCCTATTTCATCTGCGTTCCGCACTGGTCATCATTCTTTCTTTACCGGTAGGTATATTGGTGGCCTTTATCGTCATGGAACGAATGGGTATTAATGCGAATATCATGTCACTGGGCGGCATCGCGATCGCCATCGGCGCCATGGTAGATGCCGCCATCGTGATGATCGAGAACGTGCACAAGCATTTGGAGCAGGTGAAAGCTGAAGGGAATGGGGAAGTAAACGATGCCACGATTATTACTGATGAAAGGCGCTGGCAGGTGATACGTGAAGCATCGAAGGAAGTTGGGCCGCCGCTGTTTTTCTCACTATTGATAATCACGTTAAGTTTTTTACCGGTGTTTACCCTGGAAGCGCAGGAAGGCCGTATGTTTTCACCGCTGGCCTACACCAAAACATTTGCCATGGCTGCAGCCGCAGGTCTATCAATCACACTTGTGCCAGTATTGATGGGGTATTTTATTCGTGGTCATGTCATCCCCGAACACAAGAATCCGGTTAACCGCGTATTGATCGCAAGCTATCGGCCATTTATCAACCTGGTCCTGCATTCACCGAAGATTGTGCTGGCGACGATATTGCTGATCGTTCTTGTTGGCCTGTGGCCACTTAGCCAGCTGGGTTCCGAGTTCATGCCGGACCTGGATGAAGGTGACCTGCTTTATATGCCAAGCACTTTCCCTGCGGTCTCGGTGGGCAAGGCGCAGGAGCTTTTGCAACAGACCGATAAACTCATAAAAACGGTGCCGGAGGTCAAACGGGTATTTGGCAAGGTCGGGCGTGCTGAGACAGCGACTGATCCTGCACCTTTGACCATGATAGAAACGACGATCCTGCTTAAACCAAAGGAGCAATGGCGTCAGGGAATGACCATAGATAAACTCAAAAAAGAGCTAAATGAGCTGGTCCAGTTTCCCGGTTTAACCAATGCCTGGGTGATGCCGATCAAAAATCGTATCGATATGCTGGCAACGGGAATCAAAACCCCGGTAGGCATCAAAGTCGCTGGCCCGGACCTGAATAAGATTCAGGAGATCGGTAAACAGATCGAAAAGGTGCTCAATGGTGTTCCCGGTACAGTCTCTGTTTATTCAGAACGGGTAGCCGGTGGCCGATATGTGACGGTTGATATAAAGCGTCGCGAAGCAGCGCGCTTTGCGCTAAATATCGCAGATATTCAGGAAGTGGTACGAACGGCACTCGGTGGTATGCGTGTCGCGATGACGGTAGAAGGGCTGGAAAGGTACCCTATCAATGTTCGTTACCCACGTGATGTGCGTGATTCATTGGAAAAATTACGTAACCTGCCGGTTGTGACCCCAGCCGGTGCACGCATCCCGCTTGCAGAAGTAGCGGATATCCGCATCGAAAACGGCCCTGGGCTGATCAAAACGGAGAATGCCCGCCTCAATGGATGGATTTATATCGATATCGAAGGACGTGACCTTGGTTCCTATGTGCAGTCTGCTCAGCAGACGGTGGCTGAGCAGATCAAGCTGCCACCGGGTTACTCGATCTCGTGGTCCGGGCAGTACGAATTTATGGTCCGGGCAATTAAACGTCTGAGCACAGTAATACCGGTAACCCTGGTCATCATCATCCTGCTGTTATATCTTAATTTTCGCAACCTCAGCGAAGTGGCTATCATCATGGGGACATTACCTCTAGCGTTAGTCGGTGGTTTCTGGCTGTTATATCTACTGGATTACAATATGTCGGTTGCGGTCGGTGTCGGTTTTATTGCTTTATCCGGTGTCTCCGTAGAAATAGGTGTCGTCATGCTGGTCTATCTTAACCAGGCGCTGGAAAAACATCGTAATGCGGCCATAAGCTCAGGTGCCGAATTGACCGTTGAAGAAGTCCGTTCGGCTGTCATCGATGGTGCACTACTGAGGGTAAGGCCGATCATGATGACCGTATCAGCGATAATCGCCGGTTTATTACCAATCATGTTTGGCGGTGGTACTGGCTCTGAAGTAATGCGGCGGATCGCTGCGCCTATGGTCGGTGGTATGGTCAGCGCGACATTATTGACACTGGTTGTTATACCGGCAGTGTTTCTGTTGTGGAAGAGCAGGGGATTGAAAATCGGTGGAATAAGAGAAAAACTGTAAATCTCAGCTAAAGGCAACAATTACTCTACGCTTAAACTTTGTTAAATATGTCGCTCCATTAGTTCTATTAATGATTTCAGGATATCAGGAAGTTGTAGAATAATCTCATATCGATTGACTGGTATCGAATAATTGATAACAGTCATCGACGCAATCGATCAATAAAAATACAGCTGTTATATCAACCAGTGAGTATGTCGTATACTAATATTTACGAGGCCATCTATTTAGCTGAGGAATCAGTGATATGAGAGCATCAGGCTTATTATTTTAGAAAAGGAGCTATGTTTAAGTCAGTGTGGTCATATTATTTGCAAAAGTATGAGCTATAGTCAAAGTAATCTAGTAAAGTTATTCTTTCGGAAGCAAAGCTGATTTTGTGCCTGGAATATTAGAAAAGCCTTATGTTTTAATGGATGCTTATGCAGGATGACCATAAGACAAAATCTGAATTGATTGAAGAGTTAAGCGACCTGCGTCAGCAGGTGACAGAACTCCAGCAATTAGCAAAAGCTGAAAACAGTAATAATCCTCCTTCCTTGCAATCACTGGTTGATGCACTGCCTACCATTATCTCCTATGTAGACTGTAATCATTATTACAAGTACGTAAACAAGCACTATGAAAAGTGGCTAAACAAACCGAAAGAAAAGATTATTGGTCAGCACCTTAGCGCTATTGTTGGTGACGAGGGATATGCGCAGGCCAAACCATATTTGGATAAAGCTTTTTCTGGGTCACCAGTTTCTTATGAAGTAAGCCTGCAGGAACAGGATGGAATGCATGTCTATAATGTCCAGCATGCTCCGGACATTTATCAGGGCATAGTACAGGGTGTATTTGTTCTCGTAACAGATAACGCCACAGACAGTAAATCATTAAAAGATTTAGTTGAGAAAGAAAAATATCTTTCTAGAGCGCAAAGAATTGCACATCTTGCAAGTGTGGAGTGGGACCCTGTTAATGACTGCGCTGAAGTATCGGGCGAGCATGTTCATATTTTTGGTGTGGATTCTAAATATTTTACTAAAAATGCAAGTAAGCAATTTATGAATTTAGTGCATCCAGATGATCGTAAATTAGTCAAAAAAGAATTAGATCGGGCTATTAATAACAAAATACCTGTTCAATATGATTATCGAATAATCCATAATGATGGTTCCCTATGCTATATACATGATGCATTTGAGGTGAGCTGCGATAAAAATGGAGAAGTCGTTAAATTATCTGGAATGACACAGGATGTTACTGAGCGTAAAGAGATTGAGGATGCAGTACGCGAACAGAGAGATTTTGCTGAAGGACTGATAGGTACTGCTCCAGTCATTATTCTGGTACTGGATACCGAGGGTCGCATTGTTCGTTTTAATCCATACATGGAAGAAATTTCTGGTTATACGCTTGATGAAGTGGAAGGGAAGGACTGGTTTACCACTTTTGTCCCGGTGAGTCATCGTGGGCGCATACATGAAGTGTTTAAAAAAGCAATTACTAATAACAGGACACAGGGCAATATTAATCCAATTTTGACCAGGCATAGTGGTGAACGTATCATCCAATGGTATGATCGACCCCTGCGAGACTCAGATGAAAATATTATAGGAGTGTTGGCAACTGGACAGGATATCACTGAACGTGTTGTTGTAGAAAATCAGCTGCGAGATGAGAGAAACCTCTTAAAGAATTTTTTTTCAGCCACACCAGATTGTGTGGTTTACAAGGACAAAGATTTTATTTATAGGTCTGTGAATCCTGCATTTTGCGAGTTTATAGATAAGAAAGAAAGCGAGATTATTGGTAAAACAGACTATGATCTTTTCCCAGAGGATGAAGCTAAAATATATCGTAAATATGATGCACTCGTCATAAAAACGGGTGAGTCTTTCCTTCGGGATGAGCTGGTTTCTAAGCCAAATGGAGAAAAGTCCTGGCTTCAGGTGGCTAAGACTCAGGTTTGTGATGATAGTGGGGATGTCTTGGGTATACTAGTCTCTGTACGTGATATAAGTGAGCATAAATTTGCAGAGCTAGCTCTAATTCAACTCGAGGAGTCAGTCAGGCAACGTAATATTGAACTTGAGAGAATAAATCATCATCTTGAGGCAGAAGTTAGTGAGCACAAGAGAACGTATTTGAGTCTTCAACGTTTCCGGTTAGCATTAGATGCATCATTGGATGCTATTTATCTCATTGATCCTGATAAGCATCGTTTTATAGATTCGAATAAAGCTGGTTGGGAATTGTTGGGATATACTCGTAACGAGCTATTCTCTTTTGGGCCAAGTGATATCAAGCCTTTGATTGGTAGGCAGCAGCTCGATCACTATTTTTCAGAAGCGTGTGATGATAAGGGTAAAGAAATTGTTTTATCAACCTTGCATCAGAGAAAAGATGGAGGTACTTTTCCCGTAGAAATAAAACTACATTCTGCATTAATAGACGGAAATAAATTAATTGTAGCTATCGCTCGAGATATAACAGATAAACAAAAAGCAGAATTAATTATTAATGATTCTCGTGCAACTATTCGCACATTAATCGACTCGCCTACTGACGAATATTTTATGTTGTTTGACTTTAATAATAATCTCCTCGAATTAAATGAGGCGGCAGCAAAACAATTAAAAGGTAGTGTTGATAATTTACGTGGGAAGAACCTTGAGGATTTATTTGATATAGAAGTAGTAAAGCATCTAAATAAATGGGGAGAGTTGGTTGGAAGAAACAAAAAACCCATGAGTTTCCAGGATGAACGCAATGGTCGAATATTTGATATTAGAGTTTATCCTGTGATTGATGATAACAACTCAGTCATTCGTTTTACTGTATTTGGGCGAGATATTACTGAGCTCACTAACGAAGCAGATAAGCGGCTATCTCAGGAGATAGCTCATCGTGACACTTTAGTGCGTGAGGTGCATCACAGGATTAAAAATAATCTACAGTCAGTAACGGGGCTGTTAAGAAGGCAGGTGCGTAAGTATCCTGAAAATAAACTGAGTATTAATGATGCGATAAGTCAGGTTGAAACAATCGCGACCGTGTTTGGCTTGCAGGGAATTGGCGGTAATATAGATCGTATAGATTTGACTGAAATGATGGAATCAATTATTCAGGCCAATATAGCTCTTTTATCTGAAATCAGATCTATTAATTTTAATAATAAAACAAAATCGAGCTATATAGTACATGCAGAATATGCTGTACCTCTTGCATTGGTATTCAATGAGCTTGTGACTAATGCTGTTAAACATTCTTCTGCTAACCATAGCAGCCACGATGCATCTAATATCCGGGTTACACTGGAACAGATTGAAGACCATATTTGTATTACAATAATTAACCCGGGAGAGATTAAAGAAGGCTTTGATTTTGATAATGATTGTGGTATCGGAACGGGACTAAATCTTGTGAAGTCACTGTTGCCATTAGAATTTATTAAGTTTAACTTGACGTTTGCTTCAAAAGAAGTTGTTGCACAATTAATACTTTCACCTACAATGTTAACAACTGTTTAATACTATATATTTGGTCCTTACATGTCTGAAATAAAACTACTACTAGCAGATGATGATCGCGTCATTGTTACAACAATGTCTGAAGATCTTGTGTCTGCTGGTTACAAGGTTATACATGCTTATAATGGTAAAGAAGCTGTTGAAAAGTGCCAGCAAGAGTCACCAGATTTGGCAATTCTTGATGTGCGTATGCCTATAATGGATGGAATTGAAGCATCAGTAGAAATTAAAGATACGACTGAGACGCCATTTATCTTTCTAACGGCTTATAGTGATAAAAATATATTAGAAAAGGCTGTTGAAAATGGTGCCTTGGGCTATTTGATCAAGCCTGTTTCCGCAGAACGTATGATCCCTGTGATCGAAACTGCTTTGGCCAGGGCAAAAGACTTAAACGCAGTCTTAGATACCAATAGCAATCTGTTACAGGCGATCGAAAATAGACGTGATATTGATATTGCCATTGGTTTGATGATGGAGCGTTATAGCCTTTCTCGTCAGGATTCTTTTGAAATAATGAGGCATCTCGCTCGATCAGAGCGTTCTAAAATAGAGACTGAGGCTGCTGGAATAGTAGAAGCAGCTGAAAAGCTTGCCATACCTCAAGATATACTGAAAAAACTTACCCCAGGCAAAAAATAATAAGCTGAGCAAAGCCCTAATATATCAATTTTAAAGCTATTAGTTGAAAATATTCTAGTACTTGACTAAATTACAAGGTAGTTAATATTATTGATAGTAAATGTTCGAAATTTTTAAGGATGACTGGACCTGAACCCGTCCTATAGTCATCAAATATTTTACTATAAAGCTGAACGCCTTATCCCCGCGCTCTGTATATATCTGACCCGACCCTCGTCTCAAGACACAACTCAATATATAAATACTAATTTCTGTTTTTCATTTAACAGTTTGAGAAATTAGAATTCTTGCGTGAACGTAATTGCGATGTTTATCAAGGGTTCTATTTTAGCAAACCTGTTGATGAAAGTGAGTTGAAGTATATTTTGTCAAAAAGAATATGGTTTGTTGATAGATCAATAAAAATAATATGAGTTATTGGCTTGGTGGCATGAAAAGTTGTATCTCATCATTCTGAGTGAGTGCGGATAGTTACTGTCTGAGGGCCTGTTAATGACCCAAAGTAGATGTTTACTAACTATAAAGAATCTTTCACGTTATAAGCTTAGAAACGTGAAGTTAATTTATATTAAATATAAATCAACCTGTCTTGTCATACGAGTAAATGAGAAAAAATAGAGAGATTGGTATTTAGTGTTAATCTTGGAGAGAAAGTATCATGCAACACTCTAATGAAGTTACCCAGTTGAAAGCACTAGATAATATTTGCCATCGGTGCAAACTGCGAAATCTATGTTCTGTGAACATATTAAGTGCTAGTGAAAGAAAGAGGTTCGACGAGGTTATCATACATAATGAAAGGTTGGATCGTGGTCAACACTTATTTTTCCCAGGCGATCGACTACGTTATATCTATATTGTACATTCTGGTAGTTTCAAGATATATATTATGAATAAAAATGGTGATATACAAATAACTGGTTTTTATTTTCAGGGTGATGTTTTAGACTTGAATGTTTCCGATCGTGCAATTCAAAGCTATGGTGCAGCTTCGCTTGAAACCTCTACCGTTTGTAAAATACCATTAGCTGAATTTGAGAAGATGGCGAGTCAGTATCCAGCTTTTTCAAATGCATTTCTCAAAATAATGAGTAGAGAAATCATACTTAAGCAAAGGATGATACTTGCTATGAGTAAAATGAAGGCAGAACAAAAAGTAGCCGACTTTCTTCTTCAAATGTCTACAGAAAACACGTCACGGGGCTATTCTTCAACAGTATTTAAATTAAGTATGTTGCATATGGATATTGCAAATTATCTTGGTCTTGCCGTTGAGACGGTTAGTCGCATCTTTAAAGATTTCCAGAATAAGGGCATAATAAGCATTGAACGACATCAAGTATCTATCGAGAATTTTGAGAGTCTTAGGTCGCTTCTACTATATGACGATACTTATACTAGTATAAAAACTGCGACCATATCACAATAATATAGGACGCAACGATAATCAATATCGTTATTTTGTCAGTTGAATTGATTATCTTGAGAGTGACTCTTACTTAGCCGATAGCAGACATATCAAATCTACTATACGTTCGGTTACTTTAATAGTACAGGTAAGAGTACTAAAGTCAGCGTTTAATGACATATCGATACCCCTAACTATCTATAAGGAGAAAATAACGTGAGCAAATTTTGCATCACATATCATATTGATAATATGCATAATATTGTTTACTTGAGTGATGAGTGGCAGCTTTTTTCTAATCAAAATAAAGCGCAAAATTTAACCAGTGAGACTGTCCTTAATAAACCGCTATCTGATTTTATTACCGGCCGTGAAAGTGTGCATATATATGAAATGTTAATAAATCGTTTTAACCAGGGGCGAGCTAAAATTTGCTTTCCGTTTCGTTGTGACTCTCCTGAACGACGCCGTTTTATGGAGATGGAGATATTCCCTGTAGACGGCGAATTAATAGGATTTAAAAGCTGTGTGTTGAGAGAAGAACCTAGAGAACCGGTCCGAATATTGGATGTGGATATAGAAAGATCAGAAGAGTTTATTAATATTTGTAGCTGGTGTAAGAATATTTATATTGGTGAAAGTAATTGGGTAGAAATAGAAAAAGCAATTGAGAAGCTCGAAATCCTTAATTCACCTTTACTTCCTCAATTATCACATGGTGTGTGTCCATCGTGTTATGAAAATATACGAAGTAAAATAATCGACTAGAGGTCTGAAATATATAAATTCTAACTAGTAGGTTTATCTTTGAATTGCTTTATCGCCTGTAAAATTAATATCTCTTAGCTGTCGTTTTAATAAGTATTGTGGTTCGTGAACTCAATTCTGAAGATCTCTTTATTGGCTTACACTTTGTGTAGGTTTCAAGCAGTCCATAACAATTTTTTCTAGTCTGTCAAATTCAAATGGTTTTTTTAGGTAATATCTAATTCCTATTTTCTTTGCTTCTTCTTCTGAAAACAAATTATCATACCCTGTAGCCAATATTATAGGTAGGTCGTCTCTTATTGCTAGAATTTCTTGGCTTAATTGGCTTCCGGTCATCTTGGGCATACTATAATCCGTTAGTACTGCATCAAATCGGTACGGGTTTTCTTTGAATAACGCGAGTGCGTCATTGCTATCCCTGCAAGTAGTGACTGTGTAATCCAGGTCTTCAAAATATTCCTGATATAGAAATAGAATCATAGAGTCATCATCAACGATTAGAAGGTGAACTTTTCCTTTCTTATTCATTTTATTCATCGTAGGTTATTGAATCAGGGGTTTTTGATCGCTTCTAATGATTTGTGTTCAGTAAAATTATCGAATTATACATTATCTCTCTTTTGTTGATGTGAGGACGGATGTCCTCTGGTACAATACGGAGGAAATAGTACGTATTATTGGTATTACGCGTTAGATAAGGTATTGAAGGTTTCAATTGATTCTCCTCTCAGGTGTACAGGGTGGATGTACTAACTGTTAGAAAAACTCTCTGCGAATATTAATAAAAATAGAGAAAACAATGTGTTAAGATGGTGCCGAGAAGAGGACTTGAACCTCCACGGGCCTAAGCCCACTAGCACCTGAAGCTAGCGCGTCTACCAATTCCGCCACCTCGGCATGTGATGAAATTTTCAAGCAGCGAACTTTACAAGGCGGACACCCCATTGTCAATTTACATCTGCAAATTAATTTAGTGCAGTTTACCTGGCTATTAAGCCATTATTTATTATGTTGAATAAAATTAAGAAAAAGATTAAAGAAAGTATTCGTAAAAAATCGAAAAACAAGGTGGATGATAAAGTCCCACCACAAAAACACACATCGAATAAACCATCCAGAAAACGCTCTCGAAAGATCAAAGATCCTGAAGCGAAACTGGAAGCGAAGCGTTATCAGAACCCCGTCGCAAGCCGTACGCTCATCCTGAAAACTATAACCGATGCCGGCATGATGACGCAGTCATCTGTCTTCAAAACGTTACAGGTGACGCCTGATCAGGAAGAGGGTGTCAGTCGCCGTCTGTCCGCCATGGTCCGTGATGGTCAACTGGTACAAAACCGCCGCGGTGGCTACCTTCCGGTGGATGAGAAACATCTTATCAGGGGACGTGTTATCGCACATGCTGATGGTTTTGGTTTTCTCGTGCCAGATGAAGGGGGCGATGACTTATTCCTCAGTGCCAAGCAGATGCGTGGTGTGCTGCACGGCGACCATGTCGTTGCCACAGTAGCCGGTGTCGACCGACGCGGTCGACGGGAAGGCTCTATCGTATCCGTGGTCGAACGGGCAAATACCACCTTGATCGGACGTCTGTTCGATGACGAAGGTATCACCTACGTCGTTCCCGATAATAAGCGTATTACGCAGAATATTTTGATTCCTGCCAATCTGTTCGGCGGTGCAAATCCAGGACAGATCGTAAAAGTTGAGATAACTAGTCAGCCGACCAGCAGGCGCCAGATGGTCGGTAAGGTCACCGATGTGATCGGTGATCATATGGCACCGGGTATGGAGATCGAGATCGAGATCCATAACCATGGTCTCCCTTATGAATTCCCCGAAGCGGTAATTCAGCAGGCGGGCAAGTTTGGTGATAGCGTCAAGGATAAAGACAAACAGGCGCGACTGGATCTGCGTCACCTGGCCCTCGTCACCATCGATGGCGAAGATGCCAGGGATTTTGATGATGCGGTCTATTGTGAACCACGTGACAACGGCTGGAAATTGATCGTAGCTATCGCTGATGTCGCACACTACGTTGATATCAGTTCACCGCTCGATGAAGAAGCTTACGAGCGTGCAACGTCGGTTTATTTCCCTGGTCGTGTCGTGCCGATGCTACCCGAAGCACTGTCTAATGGCTTGTGCTCGATTAACCCTGACGTCGATCGCCTGTGTATGGTCTGTGAGATGTTTGTAAACAAACAGGGTGAGATAGAGAGCTATGACTTCAAAGAAGCCGTGATGCGCTCACATGCGCGTCTCACCTACACCCAGGTAGCCGATGCGCTGGCGGATGATGCGACGGGTGAAATACCTGCTGATATCTATCCTCACGTCGCTAATCTGAACGAGATGTACCAGGTACTGGACGGCGCCAGGCGAGGACGCGGTACTATCGAATTCGATACCACCGAAACGGTCATAAACTTTACCAGCGATAAACGCATAGAGAGTATCAGGCCATCAGTGCGAAATGATGCACACAAGATCATCGAAGAGTGCATGATCTCTGCAAACGTCTGTGCAGCAAAATATATCGCAAAAAGTAAATCACCCTGTCTGTACCGGATACATGAAGATCCGGCTGATGAGAAGATCGAAGATCTGCGCGGCTTCTTATCTGACCTCGATCTGAAGCTGGGTGATACCTCAAGAAAAATCAGATCGAGCGATTATGCTGAGCTAAGCGCACAGATCAAAGGACGTGATGATTACCACATGATCCAGACATTGATGTTACGTTCCATGAAACAGGCGATCTATACTGCAGAGAACCATGGGCATTTCGGCCTGGCATTGACACATTACACCCACTTCACGTCACCGATCAGGCGCTATCCTGATCTGCTGGTTCACCGTGCCCTGAAACATATCATCCGTAAACGTAAAAAAGAAGATTATATGTATAGCCAGGAGCGCATGGTTCAGATGGGTGAGCATTGTTCAAGCAATGAGCGTCGGGCAAACGAAGCGACACGTGATGCAGAGTTTGCATTGAAGTGCGAGTATATGCTGGACAAGGTCGGGCAGACTTACGATGCACACATAACGGGCGTCGTTGGTTTCGGATTGTTCGTCGAACTGGATGAGCACTATGTCGAAGGCCTGGTACATATCACCAGCCTGCCTAAAGATTATTATGTCTTTGAGCCGAAGACGCACCAGCTGGTCGGTGAGAACCGGGGCTTGCAGTTCGGTCTGAATGACAAGGTGCGTATCACGGTGACCCGGGTTGACATGGATGAACGTAAGATAGATTTTGAGCTGATCTCAGAAGATTAACCTATCTATAATGCTGTCAAAGTTAATGTAAATATGTCAAAGAAATCGCACGAAATAATCTACGGTATCCATGCTGTTGAGGCTGCGTTAAGAAACCAGTCGGAGAACGTTTTGCAGGTTTTTGTGCAACAGGGACGCAATGATAACCGCATAAAAAAGATAGTAGATATCGCAAAGAACTCCGGCGTATCACTGCAATTGATCAGTAACGACAAGCTAAAAGAGAAATGCCCTAAAGCACGTCACCAGGGAGTGGTTGCAGAGATACGTGCGGGCAGGTCAGGTACGCTCTCACTGGATGATGTTCTGGAAAAGGAGTCAGTGCTGTTACTGGTGCTGGACGAAGTGCAGGATCCACATAACATAGGCGCGTGTTTGCGAACTGCCGATGCCATCGGTGTCGATGCGGTCGTGGTATCTAAAAATCGCAGCCCGGCATTAACGCCGGTGATACGTAATGTCGCCAGTGGTGCTGCTGAAACGGTTCCGTATATCATGGTGTCAAATATCGCGCGTGCCCTGGAAAAGATCAAAGATAATAATGTCTGGGTCATGGGTACGAGTGGTGATGTCAGTCATACGGTTTACGACTGCAATGTAAACAACCGTCTTGCTTTAGTCATGGGCTCTGAGGGTAAAGGTATGCGGCGCCTGACCCGGGAGGCCTGTGATGAGCTGATTTCAATCCCTATGCAGGGTAGTGTCGAAAGCCTGAATATCTCGGTAGCGACTGCGGTCTGCCTGTATGAGATCCGTCGCCAGCAGTCGGGTAAATAAACAGGCAGTATGCAGAACTCTTCTGAACTGCACCTGATCGTTCCCGGTATCTGTGGACCGCTCGCAGATACACACTCATTGAGTTCCAGTCCGGCTATCAATCGATGGCTGAAAACATTATCGCAATCGCGAAGCCAGTCATCAGCCGAAAAAGAAAATGACGTCATCGCCGAGATACTGGATCTAAAGATCAAAGGTGACTTTCCTTCAGCGGCTTTAACTTTACTTGCTAACGATCTATATGATGCTGAAATATCCTATATGCATGCGGATCCGGTTCACCTGCAAGCTGATATGGATAATGCCGTATTAACTTCGAGCGTTGACCTGGACATGAAGCAGGAAGAGTCCGCAGCATTATGTGATGCACTGAATAATCATTTTCACCAGGATGGCCTGACTTTTTTTGCTTTGAGTAAAGACCAGTGGTTTGTATCCAGCAAGGATAAGATCAATATGAAAACAACACCACTGGTCGAAGCGACGGCAAGAAATGTCAATTTCATCCTGCCTGCCGGTGAGGACTCGACACGCTGGAAACAGATACTGACTGAAGCCCAGATGCTGATGCACGCGCACGAACTTAATATCACAAGAGAAGATGCCGGCCTGTTCAATATAAACAGTCTGTGGTTTCATGGTTCAGGTGAGCTGGCAGGATTAACTGGTAACTCGGTCGACACGATATGTAGCCAAAATGACATGTTAAAAGGGCTCGCTACTCATTTACAATGTGAATATATCGATGTGCCGGATTCAGTGGGCGCATATGCTGACTATTTTTTTAGCCGTGAACACGGAACAAAGAGCGTACTTGAGCTCTCACAACTCGAGCACCTGGTGAACTATACCGATGTCAGTCTGTGGATGGCACGTTTTGAAGAACTGTTAGTGCAGTGGATTTATCCACTGTTGAATATAATGAATAAGAAAAATATTACAGTGACTTTATATCCCTGTAATGGAAAACGATTTCAGTTTTCAAAATATGATGGTTTGAAATTTTGGCGTCATGCTTGGCGTAAGGATGAAATAGAAAAATATGTCAGCAGCTACTGATCACTTACCAGGTAAAGCTGAGACCATGCGCGGTAACGGCTCCAGCATCGTCCGTAGAGACGCTGACATAAGTGATGAACTGGATGCCAGTGATCTGCATCCCCTGTTGAAAAAGATATATGCCAACAGGGGCGTGACCAGCTTGAAACAGGTTGATTACAGCCTTGCAGGACTGCTCGATTTTTCCTTGCTGAAAGATATCGATATCGCGGCCGAAATAGTATCTGCAGCAGTAATCGAGAGCAAACGCATCGTCGTCGTCGGTGATTTCGACGCAGATGGTGCCACCTCCTGTGCTGTGATGATCCGTTCGCTGAGAGCTTTCGGTCTCAATGATGTCGAATACCTGGTACCGAACCGTTTTGATTTCGGCTATGGGCTAAGTCCACAGATCGTCGATGTCGCTGCACGTTCCAGGCCGGACCTTATCATCACCGTGGATAACGGTATCTCAAGTATAGACGGCGTAAACCGTGCCAATGAACTGGGTATCCAGGTCGTGGTTACGGATCATCACCTGGCGGCAGATGTCTTACCTGAAGCTGCAGCTATCGTGAATCCAAATCAACCCGGTTGTGAGTTTCCAACGAAGATGATCGCAGGTGTCGGTGTCGCGTTTTACCTGATGCTCGCAGTCAGGGCCAGGCTCAGGGAAAAAGGCTGGTTTGATGAGGGCACAGGGCGTCTCGAGCCTAACATGGCAAACTACCTTGATCTTGTCGCCCTGGGAACGGTCGCTGACGTCGTACCGCTGGATGAGAACAATCGCATACTGGTGGAGTCCGGGCTTCAGCGTATACGTAAAAATAAAGCATGCGCCGGTATAAATGCGTTGTTAACGATTGCAGGGAAATCGATAGAAGGCTGCTCATCGCAGGATTTCGGTTTCATCCTTGGCCCGCGCCTCAATGCCGCCGGTCGGCTGGATGATATGTCGATCGGTATCGAATGCCTGTTGTGTGATGATTACGAACAGGCCTTCAATTACGCATCTACCCTGAACCATATGAATCAGCAACGCCGCCAGATAGAAGGCGAGATGCTAGTTCAGGCGTACGACATATTAAATCAACAGATGTCACTGCTCGATGGCGTGGATCAGATACCCGATGCGCTGGCACTGTATGACGAACAATGGCACCAGGGCGTGGTCGGACTTCTGGCTTCGAGGATCAAGGAGAAATATCACCGGCCGGTAATCGCCTTTGCCGATGCTGGCGATGGTGAACTAAAAGGTTCCGGACGTTCGATTCCCGGCCTGCACATGCGAGATGTGCTCGATGTCATTTCAAAACAGCACGCAGGCATCATAGAGAAGTTCGGCGGACATGCTATGGCGGCAGGGCTGACCATCAAACAGGAGAACTTTCCCCGGTTCCAGCATGCGTTTAACACGCATGTGAGTGACGTATTACGCCCTGAAGATCTGAACAATATCAACGAGAGTGATGGTCCGGTTGCCGAGGAATACATGACGATAGAAGCCTCGGAGATATTCAGATACGCCAGTCCCTGGGGACAGTTGTTCCCGGAACCTGTTTTTGATGATGAGTTTAAAATACTAAACTGGCGGATCGTCGGCGAAAAACACCTGAAACTGGACCTTGTCAAAGAAGATTCGGGCGCATGTTATTCAGCGATCGCTTTCAATAAAACAGACGACGACCTTCCTCAGGGTGATAAAAATATACATATCGTTTATCGCCTTGATGTAAATGAATTTCGAGGTAATCGAAGTTTGCAACTTATAGTGCAGCATATCGAAGCAGCCTAGATGAGTAGAGACAATATGTATTCATTGATAAGACGATTTTTATTTTTATTTGATGCAGAGAGCATCCATGTTTTTTCATTAAAGTTTTTAAGTTTTTCGAACAGTACAGGACTATTGAAACTGTTCGTAAAAAACCGCGTAGAGTCACCGGTAACTGTGATGGGGATAGACTTTCCCAATGCCGTCGGCCTCGCTGCCGGTCTCGATAAAAATGCCCGGCATATAGATGCATTGGCGCAATGCGGTTTTGGTTTTATCGAAGTGGGTACAGTTACGCCGCTGGCGCAGCCAGGAAATGATAAACCGAGATTGTTCCGCCTGGTCGCAGACAATGCCATCATCAATCGCATGGGTTTCAACAATGCTGGGGTGAAAGCGTTGATCGACAATGTAAAGCAACGCCGCAGTAACTGTGTGCTCGGAATAAATATAGGGAAAAACAAAAATACACCACTTGAGAATGCGGTAGATGATTATCTCGCCTGCATGCAACAGGTCTACCCTTATGCTGATTACATCGCAATCAACATATCTTCACCTAACACGCCGGGCTTGAGAGACCTCCAGCATGGGGAGGGGCTAACATCATTGCTCACGCAATTAAAAAATAAACAGGGTGAATTAGATAAGCAATATCAGCGTTACGTACCACTGGCAGTCAAGATAGCACCCGACCTGGATGAGGATGAAATCCAGGACATCGCTGGACGATTATTGTCTGCAAAAATCGATGCAGTCATTGCGACCAATACCACCAATAGCCGACCAGATTCATTATTATGCAAAGAGCTTGCTCGCGAGGAAGGCGGCCTGAGTGGTGCTCCGGTCTTTGACATATCCACACATGTCTTAACACGTCTGGTGAAAGCGCTGGATGGCAGGATACCCGTGATTGCAGCCGGTGGCATCTCATCACCGGGCGATGCGCTGAAAAAAATACAGGCTGGCGCCAGCCTCATACAGATCTATACCGGTTTTATCTACTCGGGTCCTGAACTCATCAGTGATTGTGCTATGGCATTGAAAGACGCTATAAAATAGCTGTTTCCCTGGGCTTTAAACGGCATAATGTTGGAGAACAGGGGTATACAGAAAGCTGCCAGCATAGCTGACAAGGTACGTCAGAAGATAAAAGATTACCGGTTCA
This sequence comes from uncultured Gammaproteobacteria bacterium, assembly GCA_963807625.1. Taxonomy (GTDB): domain Bacteria; phylum Pseudomonadota; class Gammaproteobacteria; order SZUA-229; family SZUA-229. The sequence continues at coordinate 366,713 of CAWECN010000006.1, read as the reverse complement.
TATGGGATGACAGAACGTTTGAGATCGGTGTGGATTATGCCCAGGGATTTCACCTGGGGCTGCCGCAGGCCATCGAGGATGATAAAAGGAAATAATTAATAAAGGCGCAGCAAGCACTTTTATTAATTATGATTACATATGAATTCGCCGCGTCTGTATATCTGGCGTGCTGTGTTCCCACACTTCATTGAAGAAGTCGGTGAGCCTTCCGGCCCGCTGCGGCGACATGAAATTGAAGCTGGCTTTGTAGTTCCTGTTCGATGCGCTCACTCGATATAATATGCCAAGCTTGTCGACCACTAAAAACGCACACCTTTCATCTTTGAATTCACCTGACGGGGTATTTATAAATACCGAACTGGTCAGGTTCTGTGCCAGCTTGATCAAGCGATGTCCGTTCCTGACAGCCATCTGGGAATCCTGTGTCAGGATACGAACGCTGGTGTTCGGATGCCTTTTAGCAAGATTGAAAATTGACTGCTCGATCTCTTTATTATTATAAAGCTCTGCATCGAGGTCCTGGGTAAAGATATCGATACTAAAACGAGCCTGCTTTACCAGTGAGATAGCAGCGTTCCTGTTTTCTTGCGCAGAGTCTATATGAATTTCCGCTTCTGTTTCGCCAAGTTTGTAAAACATAGGAAGTTCTTTAGCCATAGGCTGAGAAGGGATGAACAACTTAATTTATACTCATTTTGTATTATTATTTACGAGTATTATAGGGCAGCTCTTACTAAGTACCATAAATTCTGCGAAATTTTAAGCGTATATACTCAAGGATTTCTTAGCATTGAAGGATTATTCCTTTCATAAGAAATTTAACGCAGAAGATGTGCGCCTAAAATTTTTCCCGATGGGAGCAGCATAAAAGCCAGACTCAGCGTTATTGCTTCTCACCAGGCAATAAGCATGCTTTCAAAGCAATGCCTTGATTCTGGCTTTTATGCTACTCCAGAATTCATAGTACTCAGTAAGAGTTGCCCTGGCAGATTTTTTTCGACATTACACGGTGTGGGATATTTGCCTCGTAAAAGATTTCACCAACAGGTGTAAATCCCTGTTTTTCATAGAAAGGGATCGCCGATACCTGTGCGTGCAGGTAAACATCATTAATGTTTTTCTCGGCGGCTGTCCGTATTACGAATCGAAGCAGTTCCTGTCCAATTCCCTGGTTTCGATGTTCTGTTAATACTGCCATGCGACCTATCTGGCCATCATTTTTCAAACGTGCGCATGCGATTGCTTCACCAGACAGGGTAACGATGAAATGAGTTGCGGTATCGTCGTATTCGTCCCATTCGAGCTCTACTGGAACTTTCTGTTCTTCTACGAAGACCCGATAGCGGATACCTTTCAGAGCGTCTTTGTCGAGAGACCAGTCGGCCACGCGACACTGTATCGGCTGATCAGGCATTCGGGTTATTCGGTGATGATGGCGCCACTGTTATACAGCGTCAGCAGTGTGTTCTTATCTTCAGTAGTCATCATTTCATCTAACTGCTGCAGATCGATGTTTTCACTCTCACAGATAGATTCTGCGAAACCACTGCTGACCTGGTAGCTGTCGCCATTGACGAATAACAAAGCTCCATGGTCGTTATAGCTATACAGGAAATTAGAATAGGGTGATCTTAGTAATGGATGTTTCTGTGCTAAGCCCGCGAGTTCATCGTAATTACTAACATCCTGTTCATCCATCAGGTCTTCATAGGTCTTGTTGTCGCTGCAATACTGTCCCAGCCAGTTTTTTACATGTGCGTGCTCTATGCTGAGGCCCTGTTTAAGGTAGTCAATGAAGTGAGAGACGGTCTCGTCTGTAATCTCTGCATGATGGTCCGGTCTCACTGCCAGGGCATCCTGATAGCGACGGTCGTCATGCACGTTCTCGTTGAGATAATTTATATAGTCGCTGGTGATGGTTTTCAGAGACGGTGCCCGGAAACCGACAGATGCTGTCAGGCAGGGTTCGCCATTGTCCTGTGCGATACCATGATGAGCGACGTTCGGTGGCAGGTACAGCATGTCACCGGCACTGAGTAACCATTCATCTTCGGCATCGAATTTTTCTAATATGCACAGGTCGACGCCGCTGAGTGTCTCTGCCGGGAAGTCCTCTGCAATCTTCCACAGACGCTGACCGCTAAGCTGTATGAGGAACACATCATAAGCATCGGTGTGGGCACCGACCGATCCACCTTCGGGTGCATAACTGACCATCAGGTCATCGACGCGCCAGTCCGGAATGAATCGGAAAGGTTTGAGCAGGGCGGCTGTTTCAGGGATATGTTTTTCGACATCACTGACAAGTAATGACCAGTGTGATTCCGGGAGTTCAGTAAAACGTGACTCTTCAAATGGGCCAAATTCGACCTGCCAGGGATAGTCGCCGTCTCGCTCCAGAACCAGGCGGCCGTTCACGTGCTCCTCACATGAAAGACCGGCGAGTTCTTCAGCGCTTATCGGTGATTCCAGATCCGGGAACGCGTTTCTGATTAACAGCGGCTTCTTCTGCCAGTAATCAGTTAGGAATTCCTCAACACTGGTCTCGCCCAGACAGTTATCCGAATCGATCATTCAGGGATTACAGGCTTTTAGTCTGCTCTATGGCGTTGCCGATGTAGTTCATCGGGGTCAACGCGAGTAATTTTTCGCGTGCATCTTCCGGTATATCCAGAGTCTGGATAAACTCCTGGAATGCCTGTTGTGTTATCGCTTTACCCCGGGTCAACTCTTTCAGTTTCTCGTATGGATTGTCGATGCCGTAACGGCGCATGACTGTCTGTATGGGTTCGGCTAAAACTTCCCAGCTGTTATCAAGGTCGGCTTCGATGACGCCAGCGTTAATTTCAAGTTTGTTCAATCCTTTTAACAGTGACTGGTAAGCGATCAGGCTGTGTGCGAACCCGACCCCCAGGTTTCTCAACACCGTCGAGTCGGTCAGGTCACGCTGCCAGCGTGAGATAGGCAACTTGAGGCTGAGATGGTTGAACAGTGCATTGGCTATACCGAGGTTGCCCTCGGCGTTTTCAAAATCGATGGGATTGACTTTGTGTGGCATGGTCGAAGATCCGATCTCACCGGCGACTGTTTTCTGTTTGAAGTAAGCATTGGAGATATATGCCCAGATGTCACGGCTAAGGTCAATCAATATGGTGTTGAAGCGACTGATAGCGTCAAACATCTCGGCCATGTAATCATGTGGTTCGATCTGGATGGTAAAAGGGTTGATCGACAGGCCGATCGATTCGATAAAATTCTGTGAAAAAGCAGGCCAGTCAATTTCCGGGTAGGCGCTGATGTGTGCATTGTAGTTGCCGACGGCACCGTTAGCTTTACCGACGATCTCGATATTCGCTACCTGTTCACGTTGCTTACGCAGGCGATATACCACGTTAGCGAGTTCCTTGCCGACAGTGGTCGGAGAGGCCGTCTGGCCATGGGTACGGCTCAACATCGGTTGCGCTGCATATTCCTGTGCCTGTTTGCTCAGCGTATCGATGATCTCGTCCATCGCTGGTAGCAGGACATCATCACGGCCGGCTCTAAGCATCAGGCCGTGAGACAGGTTGTTGATGTCTTCCGAAGTGCAGGCGAAGTGTAAGAATTCATTGCTGGCCTCGAGCATGGCGTTGCCCTGAATCTTTTCTTTAAGAAAATACTCGACGGCTTTGACGTCATGGTTAGTTGTGCGTTCGATGGTTTTTACGCGCTCGGCGTCGCTTAAGGAAAAGTTATCGACGATGCCGTTCAATATATCTGTTGCAGCGCCATCCAGTTCTGGAACCTCGGAGATCTCGCCATGTGCGGCCAGTGCCTGGAACCAGCGGACTTCGACCAGTACACGATGTTTGATCAGGCCATATTCACTAAATAGATCTCTGAATGCTGAGGTTTTTGAACCGTAACGTCCATCGACCGGAGATATTGCAGTAAGCTCGTTTAATTCCATCATATTATTAACTTTTTCATTTTAAATCAGTATAAAACCGGTATTATATCATTCTAAAAAGATCAGTAGGGGAGACCAGGGCGATACAAAATGAGTGAATATCGAATTGAGAAAGACAGCATGGGTGAGTTGCAGGTACCTGCAGAGGCTGCTTATGGTGCCCAGACACAGCGTGCGGTAGAGAACTTTCCAATCAGCGGGGTCACCATGCCTGAATCATTTATCAAGGCCCTGGGCCTGGTAAAGCAGGCATGCGCTAATGCAAATCATCAACTGGGAGCTCTCCACGAAAACCATCGACGTGCTATCTCATCTATCTGTGACGATATTATCGAAGGCAAGCTGATGCAGCAGTTCCCGCTGGACGTCTTCCAGACAGGCTCTGCGACCAGCACGAATATGAATGCCAACGAGGTGATCGCACGGCTGGCCTCGCTGCAGGCTCAGCATGAGATACATCCTAACGACCACGTTAATATGAGCCAGAGTTCGAACGATGTCATACCGACGACCATCCACGTCAGTGCGGTAATCGAATGTCATCAGAACCTCCTGCCAGCGATCAATCATCTTATATCGATCATCGAGGATAAAGCAGAAACTGTCGGTTCCATAGTTACGACCGGACGTACTCACCTCATGGACGCCATGCCTGTTAGCCTTGGGCAGGAGTTATCGGGCTGGGCGTCACAGTTAAAGTCTGCGCTCTATCACATAGAGCGAACCTTGCCCGAGATTCAGCAACTGGCGATCGGCGGTACCGCAGTAGGCACCGGCATCAATGCAGACGCTGCTTTCGGCGGGCTGGTGGCTGAGCAGTTGTCCAGCAGTACCGGCCTGTCATTCAGTGTCGCCAGCAATCGATTTGCAGCACTGAGTTCACAGGACGCTGCCGTTGCTTTAAGCGGCCAGTTGAAAACACTGGCGACAGCATTGATGAAGATATCTAATGACCTGCGCTGGATGAACAGCGGTCCGCTGGCAGGCATCGGTGAGATCGCACTGCCTGCCTTACAGCCTGGCAGCAGTATCATGCCGGGCAAGGTAAACCCGGTTATGCCTGAAGCGACTGCCATGGTCTGTGCACAGGTGATCGGTAATGATGTGACCATTACCATCGCGGGACAGTCAGGTAATTTTCAATTGAACGTCATGCTACCCCTGGTGGCACATAACCTGTTGCAGAGCATCGAGATATTATCCAGTTCATCGCGTTTGCTTGCCGACAAAGCGATTGCTGGATTTACCGTCAATGAAGATAATATTAATGCAGCGTTGGCTAAAAACCCGATCCTGGTCACTGCTCTGAATACCGTCATCGGTTATGAACTGGGTGCGAAGATCGCCAAGACTGCCTATGCTGAGGGTCGTGCTGTCATCGATGTAGCAGAAGAGATGTCCGATCTGTCTCGCGATGAACTGAAAAAATTACTCGATCCGGAAAAGTTGATAGAAGGCGGTAACTGATCGCTGACTGATAAACATACAGGGATGCATTATAAGAATTAGAAAAGCACGTGAATATTATTTCTTTATTAGTGCGTTGCGGATCTGACTGGGCGCCACGATTGCTTACATAAGGTGGAAGAGATGGACCAGGTGCTTTCGAAAATAGCGCAGTTAAACGAAATAGGAATCGCACTGTCTGCTGCGACTGATGTCGACGTACTGTGCGATAAGATTCTGACAGGTGCCATGGAACTGACCGGCTCTGACGGCGGTAGCCTGTACAAGATGTCAGATGACAAGACGTCGCTCGAGTTCGTCATCGTAACGACACATTCTCTTGATATTCACATGGGTGGCCGTAGCGGGCACGAGATAATGTTCCCGGCGATTCCACTAATGGTTAATGGCCAGCCGAACAAGAGCAACGTGGTCAGTTCAGCGGTACATGATGAACACACTATTAACATTCCGGATGCCTACCATGCCGATGGCTTCGATTTTAGCGGTACGCGAAAGTTTGATCAGCAGACCGGTTACCGCACACAGTCGATACTGACTATCCCATTAACCAATCACCACAACGAGATCATCGGTGTGTTACAGCTGATCAACGCCAAGGATGAAGCGACCGGTGAGACCAGGGAATTCAGCAAAGCAGACCAGCAGCTGGCAGAATCATTAGCGTCGCAGGCTGCAGTGGCGATAACAAATAATAAGTTGATCGAAGAGCAGCGTGAACTGTTCGAAGCTTTCATCAAATTGATGGCGAGCGCGATCGACGAAAAATCGCCGTATACAGGAGGTCATTGCAAGCGTGTTCCTGAACTCACCATGATGATAGCGGATGCCTGTCATCAGTCGCAGAGTGAAGCGCTAAAAGAATTCAGGATGACGGAGAAAGACCGCTACGAACTGACAATCGCTGGCTGGTTGCACGACTGTGGCAAGGTGACTACACCTGAGTATGTCGTCGATAAAGCAACCAAGCTGGAAACCATCTACGACCGTATAAACACGGTCGACACACGTTTTGAAGTGTTAAAACGCGATGCGACGATAGACTGCATGCAACAGAAGATAGACCGCATGAGAAAAAGCAGCGCTGCCGATTTCTCTGATCTTGATGCCCAGCTGCAGCAGAAAATCGAACAACTTAATGACGATCGCGATTTTATCCGTAACAGCAATATCGGTGGAGAGTTCATGGATGATGAGCTGCAGCAACGGGTGAGGGATATCGGTGAATATCGCTGGACGGACCCTGATGGTATCAATGCCAGGTTCTTCAATGATAATGAGATTGAAAATTTAACGATCGCCAAGGGCACACTTACCGCTGATGAGCGAGAAGTCATCAATAATCATATGGCGGTAACGATCAAGATGCTGGCACAATTGCCTTTTCCTAAGCACCTGAAAAATGTACCTGAATATGCCGGTGGTCACCATGAACGTATGGATGGCAAAGGTTATCCGAACGGTCTCACACGAGAGCAGATGTCGTTACAGGCACGGATGATGGGTATCGCTGATATCTTCGAAGCATTATCTGCGAGCGATCGTCCATACAAGACCGGGAAGCCATTGACAGAGTGTCTGCGTATTCTCGGCTTTATGAAAAAAGATAATCATGTCGATCCCGATATATTCGATGTCTTCGTGCGGGATAAGGTCTACTTGCGATACGCAGAAATGTTCTTACCGAAGAACCAGATCGATGAGGTGGATCACTCCGAGATACCCGGATTTGATGGCTGACAGTTTATTGAGAATCTGATTGATCGCCAGCAGCCTGTCTAGTCGACCGCGCTGTTACTGCCTTCGAGGTCTTCTGGCGGAACGTCTTTAATACCGTCAATGAGCACTGTCGTCTTAAACCCTTTCTCACTCAATATATATGATGCGGACGAGCTTCGGCGTTCCGTATCGCAATATAAAATATAATTTATCATCGGGTCGAGTTCCTTGATCTTCATGCGCAGGAAGATCAGTGGCATATGTGTCGCACCCTTGATGTGTGTCGATTCATATTCACCCGGTAAACGCACATCCAGCCACATAGCAGCACCGCTACTAACCTTTAACTTGGCTGCGGTGTAGTCGATCTTCTCCATCATCGGTTCATTGAGCAGGGAAAGGAAATCCTCCTTCGACAATCGGCTCAAAGTTCCTTTCGTAAGCATGACGATGGAAGCGTTACGCGTCGCATCTGAGATCAGAGCTTCTTCGCCAAAGGTGTCTCCGGTCGACAGGTCAGCAAGCTTGATCTCTTTGTCCGATCCCGGGCTCTTTCGTGTGACCATGCAGCGGCCTGATTTGATGATATAGAAATAGTCTCCAGCCGTGCCCTGTCTGATGATGCTATCACCGACATTAACATTAATATCTTCAAGGCTGGTAAAGATGGCCTGGATATTCGCAGGAGGGATCCGGCGAAATGATTCTGTCTGCAGGATGTGTGACATCCAGTCGTCATCGTCACCGCCGCTGAGTTCTTCGACCTGGAAGCTACCTGTCTGGTCCCATGCCAGCATCAGGTCGAGCAGGTCTGCATCGACTTTAAAGATGACGGCATCAGATGATGCGACGCATGACAGGTTACGGGGGATGATATGAGCGATAGCTGATTTGGCTTCGGCGGTACCGGCTTCGATGGTCTTTAGCGTTTTTCCTGCCTTTACAAGGTCGATATTTCCGGTGTGAAGAAAGATGTGGTCGTCTTCTTTATCGCCTTCTTTGAATACAGGATCACCTTTTTTTAATTCCAGTACCGACATTTTTTCTGCGATCTCTTTCAGGTTATCAGGCGTCAATGAATCGAGTGGCTGATAGTTGTTAAGATCCAGAAAAGAAATCGTTTTGCTCATTTAGTATGTACCGAAATAGTATGTACCGAATAAATTATTAGTTACATTTGCGATGATGCAGATGGGTAATAAAATTTAACCTGGTGTACTACTCTGTTCAGTGACATCGATATACAGTTTTAGTCGCTGCCCGGGCTGTATGTATTTACCTTTGATCGTGTTCCAGCGGTGCAGGTCTTTAACATTTACACGGTACTTGCTGGCGATAGTGGAAAGAGAGTCACCGTTTCTAATCGTATAGTTTATCGATTTAACCGTACTGTTCGGGTTATGGGTTTTCATCCGAGCGCTGGTGGTGCTGGACTTCGATGACCATACCACCAGTTTTTGTCCTTGTTTTAATGGGTCCCGTATTGCCATACCATTCCACTTTGCCAGCTTATGCATGTCGACATCGTACTTCCTCGATATGGTCCAGAAACTCTCACCTTGCTGAACCCGGTGGTTGATACGCGTTTTATTCTTTCCGCGTTTTATATTCTGAGTCGCCTTCAGACGCTGCGGTGAGGACAGGGCATAGCTGGAATTATTTTTGCTGGAGACAGGTATCATCAGGTATTTACCTGCACGGATATTATTGCCCCGCATATTGTTTACTTTCCTCAGGTGTTTGACAGAGGTGTTATATTCCACTGCTATTTCACTCAAGGTTTCGCCCGATTTAATCTTGTGGCGTGACCAGCGCAGATGTTTGTCAGCGGGCAATTCGGAATAATTCTTTTCGAAGATCACGGCAGATTCGACAGGCAGTATCAGGTTGTGTGGTCCATCCGGGTCGGTCGCCCAGCGGTTAAATGCCGGGTTGTAATTGTACAGGGTTTCAAGGTCCAGATCGGCCAGTTCTGCGGCCAGTGCCAGGTCAATCTGTGCATTTGCCTGTACCTGTCTGAAGCCGGGAGCATCGGGGATGCAGCGCAGGCTGACGTTATATTGCTCCGGGTCGCTGATGATGGCTTTCAATGCCAGTAGTTTTGGCACGTAAGCACGTGTTTCTTTCGGCAATTTTAAATGCCAGAAGTCAGTAGGTTTGTTCAGTTTTTTATTACGCTTTACCGCTCGCCGCACGGTACCTGAACCTGAGTTGTATGCAGCCAGGGCCAGCATCCAGTCACCCTTGAATTGTTTGTTAAGGCTCTCAAGGAAGTTCAGGGCTGCCTGGGTAGAGGCATAGATGTCACGTCGTCCATCGTACCACCAGTTTTGTTTCAGGCCATACATCTTACCGGTAGAGGGGATGAACTGCCAGATCCCAGCCGCTCGGCCATGTGAATAGGCGAATGGCTGATATGCGCTTTCGACGATGGGTAACAGGACCAGTTCGGTAGGCAGATCACGTTTTTCGGCTTCTTCCAGGATGTAATAGATAAACGGGTCAGCGCGTCGCATGACACGTTGCATGTATTCTGGATGACGTGCGATCCAGTCGATCTCATTCTGCAGTGATTTATGCTGTACATCGTCGGGCAATTTGAACCCAGCCCTTATACGTGGCCAGATGCTTACGGTGGGGTCAGTACTCAGGTAAAGTTCTTCAAACTGGTCAAATTCACTACTTTCAAGCGAAGCAGTTCGCACGAAGATATCGTTCTGAGATTGCGGCCCATCAGCGGGTGCAATGTTGGCAGATAGTGGTGTAACTTCGGTATTTTCTATCTGGCTGTATTTAGTTTCGTTACAGGCGATCAGAACGCTGACACCGGCCAGGATAAAGACAGGTTTTAAAACAGAGAGATAAAGAGCTGAGGAAAGTAAATTTTTCAAGGTATTAACACTATTAATAATTATTATTTAAATCATGGCAGTCTGTTGTTATAGACAAAAGGGTAGCGTAGTTTTCGTACCGTCTTGCTATCGTCGGCAGCGGTCGAGATTACTCAAGTTTCAACTGGTTTTCTGTTACCCAGCACTATAATATCGCTACCTGGGATACAGCTTGCCATAAACCATGTTCGTTATAAGTTAAAGTGTACAACATCAACACAGAAATGGGCCGATATGAGCGCAAATATTGTAGAAATATATACTGATGGCGCTTGCCGTGGGAATCCTGGCCCAGGCGGCTGGGGCGCCAGCCTACGATTCAATGGACATCAAAAGGACCTGTATGGTTCAGAAGCAGAGACCACAAATAACCGGATGGAGCTAATGGCCGTCATCCAGGCGCTGGAATCGTTGACTCGACCCTGTGCGGTAAAGATATATACTGACTCAAAGTATGTGCTGGAAGGTATGACTAAGTGGATGCCTAGCTGGAAAAAACGTGGCTGGAAAACGGCAGCAAAAAAACCGGTAAAAAACGCTGAACTGTGGCAACGCCTGGATACCGCTGTGCAGGCCAACGATGTCAGCTGGCAGTGGGTCAAAGGCCATTCCGGGCATGACGGTAATGAATATGCTGATATGCTGGCAAATCGCGGCATTGATGAAATGTTGAACTAAGTGATAAAAAAGGCATTGCCATTGCACTACGTTACAACTCCACCATAGAGATAAAAATGCACAATGAACAAACGATAAACACTCGGCAGATCGTTCTGGATACGGAAACTACGGGTCTGGAACCTTCCCAGGGGCATCGTATCATCGAGATTGGCTGTGTCGAGATGATCAACCGCCGTCTTAGCGGTAATAATTACCATCAGTTTTTACAGCCTGATCGGGATATCGATGAAGGTGCACAAGCCGTTCATGGTATCAGTAATGAGTTTCTTGCCGATAAACCCCGGTTTCCGGATGTGGTGAAAGATTTCATCGAGTATCTTGATGGTGCAGAACTGATCATCCATAACGCACCATTCGATGTCGGTTTCATCGATCATGAGTTAAAGCTGACAGGTGCAGAATATGGCAAGGTAGCGACGTATTGCACGGTCATCGATACGCTGGTGATGGCGCGCAAGATGCGCCCGGGCAAGAAGAATAACCTCGATGTGCTGTGTAAAGAGTATGAAGTAAACAATGCACACCGTGAGTTGCATGGTGCGTTGCTCGATGCCGAGCTGCTCGCTGAAGTCTACTTGCGGATGACCGGTGGTCAGAGTGCACTATCACTTGAGAGTGAGGATGTTTCGGATGCGGCCAATGGTGAAATGGTAACCAAGAAGTTATCCGCCGATCGAAAACCGATCAGGATAATACAAGCCAGTGATGAAGAGCTGGCCGCTCATCAGGTACTGATCGCAAAAATGGGTGAGGTTACGCTCTGGAAATAATCATTTCTAGTTGCAGTCATTTAGCGTATTTTTAACGACCGGGCTTTTTCCCGTTGCCAGTCACGTTCTTTGATTGCAGCACGTTTATCATGTGATTTTTTACCTTTGGCCAGGCCGATATCGAGCTTTACCCGACCATTCTTCTTCCAGAATAAAGCGAGTGGCACCAGGGTGTAGCCTTTGCGCTCGATCTGACCGATCAGGCGATCGATCTCATAGCGGTGCATTAAAATCTTCCGCGCACGTGTCGGGTTGGCATGAATATGTGTAGAGGTGGTTAACAGTGGTGTGATTGTGCCGCCGATCCATTCCAACTCGCCATTCTTGGCAAAGATATAACTCTCATCGATCTGTACTTTACCGGCGCGCAGGCTCTTGACTTCCCAGCCTTCGAGGGCGAGGCCTGCTTCGAAATTACTTTCGATGCTGTAATCAAAACGCGCTTTTCTGTTGCGCGCGATTGTATTGTCATTTGGTTTTTTCTTCGGTTTCTTAGCCATGTCTAGCTGCTGTATCGGGGATGTATAGGCTCGGTAAAATCAGGTTCGCAAGTATAGGGTATGTGGCCACGGCTGTCATTGATGCTGAACAAACAACGGCTAAATAACTATTATTATTAAAAATAACTTGAGTCGGTGCTCTAAATTGTTAAAAATGAGCCTCAAAAATTTTTTGACACAATTCTCATATGGCTGAAGAGCGCAAATCAATTCATGGTCAGTGGACCAATCGCACGGTATTTATCCTCGCGGCTACCGGTTCAGCTGTCGGCCTGGGTAATATCTGGAAGTTTCCTTATATCGCCGGCGAGAACGGCGGCGGTACATTCGTATTAATTTACCTTCTGTGTATTGCTTTGATTGGTATTCCGATCATGATGGCAGAAATCATGCTGGGTCGCCGCGGTAAACAGAGCCCGATAAATACCATGCTCGCGCTGGCAAAAGATGAAGGACGCAATCCAGGATGGGTCTGGCTGGGCTGGATGGGTGTACTTGCCGGTTTCTTGATCCTCTCTTACTACAGTGTGATTGCCGGTTGGGCGATGTCGTATATATTCCGTACCGGTGGTGGTATGTTTCTGGGCGTTACGGCAGACGGCGTAAATAGCATATTTACCGACCTTGTTACCGACCCTGAGCGTTTACTGGCCTGGCATACTATCTTTATGGTGATGACCATGGCCGTGGTTGCACGCGGGGTAAAAAATGGTATCGAGAAAGCCGTCACCTACCTGATGCCTCTTTTATTTGGTCTGTTGATCATTATCGTTATTTATTCCATGACCACCGGGCATTTCATGGAGGGTGTACGGTTCCTGTTTACCCCGGGTGAGATCGACGGCAAAGCCATCATAATCGCCATGGGGCATGCATTCTTCACCCTTAGCCTGGGCATGGGCGCGATCATGGTCTATGGCTCGTATCTCTCCAGGCAGCATTCGATCGTGCAGGCTTCCATATTGATCGCATTGGCTGATACGGTCGTGGCATTGCTCGCTGGCCTGGCTATCTTTCCGATCGTATTTGCTAACGGATTAGAGCCCGGCGCCGGCCCCGGGCTGATCTTCCAGACATTGCCGATCGCTTTCGGCCATATGCAGGGCGGAACACTGGTGGGCGTGGTTTTCTTTACCCTGCTGGTGTTTGCTGCCTGGACTTCGGCGATTTCGCTCATCGAACCAGCCGTTGCCTACCTGGTAGAAAACAAGGGCTATAACCGTATCTATGCCTCTGTCTGGATAGGGGTACTAACCTGGTTCGTCGGTCTGGGAACCGTGTTCTCTTTCAATATCTGGAAAGACAAGACACTGACCATCCCTTACTTGTTCGAAAAACTGACGTTCTTTGATACTCTGGATTATTTGACAGCAAACGTCATGCTGCCATTGGGCGGTCTGTTTATTGCGCTGTTTGCTGCCTGGGTTATGAAGGAGTCGTCAACACGTGAGGAACTGGATACCTATCCATGGTTGTATAAGATCTGGAACTTCTTGGTCAGTTTTATTACACCGCTTGCAGTGATCGTCGTGTTTTTGAAAGCGATCGGTGCAATCTGATCTTATAAGCTATGTCTCATATCAAACGCAGCGCACTGGTGCACTATTCACCGGCCGAAATGTATCAGCTGGTCAACAATGTAGGCGACTATGCTTCATTCTTGCCATGGTGCCGTTCTTCCGAAGTCAAAACTGAATCAGAGACTGAAATGGTCGCCTCGGTAGAGATTGCGAAGGGAGTATTGAATAAAACCTTTACCACCCATAATCAGCTGGATAAAGACAGGCGTATCGAGTTGCAGCTGGTTGACGGACCGTTTAAAAAACTGAGCGGTTACTGGCAGTTTGATAGTCTTAAGACCGAGAATGCCTGTAAGGTAACCCTCGAACTTGAATTCGACTTTGATAGCGCGATGATGTCGATTGCCGCTAAACCGATATTTACGCAGATCGCCAACTCCCTGGTCGACTCTTTCTGCAAACGCGCCGTCGAAGTTTATGGTGAACGTGGATAAGTTATGGTTATAGAAAGTATCAATGTTGAAGTGGCATATGCCTTACCTGAAAAACAGGTGATCCGGGCAGTGAATGTCGATGCCGGTACAGCCATCGGTGCTGCAATCGTTCAGTCCGGCATCATGATGGACTTTCCAGAGCTTGAGTTCGAGCTCGAAGATGCCAAGGTGGGTATCTTCGGTAAAGCCGCTGCGATGACCACGGTTCTCTCCGACGGTGATCGTGTGGAGATATATCGGCCGCTTATTGCTGATCCGAAAGAGGTCAGGCGGCAGCGGGCGGCTGCAGGCAAGAAGATGAAGAAGGGGGGCGGGGACGCCTGATTTCCATTTCTTTTTTTAACATTTACTGAGTGCTTCTTATTAGGCCTTGCGGTTCTCGCACCGCGGGCGAGGTACTCTTTCTTACTTCATTACTTCTCTTTTTTTACGCTGCCTAGGTACGTGTATTTATATCGTGAGTTTCGCCTTTTACGGCGAGTTACTTTTTTTCATCAGCTAAAAAAAGTAACCAAAAAAAGCCGTCACTACGCCTGGTGCCCCTGTAAAAGACACAGGGGTACCCATCGAAACAGCGCAGCTACCATGCTGTGAAAAAACTCGCAAAAAACACTCAGACAGTTTTCACAGAAAGCTCATGCTAGCTGCACGGCCCCGATGGCTTGGCTAATGTGAGAGAAAGTCAAAAACGAAACAACTGTAATAAAAAGTGCTGAGCTTAACTCAAACTCCGTTTTTGACTTTGACCTTCAGTCCACCTCAGTAAGCCATTTAGTCAGTACCGTTATCATTAGTTTTCTGTGCCAGCATGTCTGAGCACACGTGCTTTTTTACGTGTGCGAGTTCTGGTACAGAGTGATAATGGTACTGACTAAATGGGAACCCCTGTTTTATAGGAGCGCAGCTGACGTGGCGGCCTTTTCTGGGTACTCTTTTGGGCTGCTGCAAAAGAGCCAAGAAATATAATCATGGCGCCCGCGGTGCGAAAACCGCAAGGCCTAATAAGAAATGCCCAGGTAAATGCTAAAACTAAATTAAGAAAAGGCTACGGCTCAATATACTCAGAATCATCAATCTTCACCAGCACATCATCCTCAAAATACAAAGTCAGCAATGATTTTCGCTCAAACCCCTTATTCGGGATAAAACGATAGATATAATCCCAACGCTGATTATGGAAGGGATCTGACAGCATCGGCGAGCCCATTATTTTACGAACTTCGGTTTTTGTCATACCGATGGAAATAGCTTCCAGCTGTTCCAGTTTGACTGTGTTTCCCTGTTGCAGGTCCAGTTTATGGGCTTCTGGCAACCATGCTGCACAGGCGTTTAGTGCAAGCATACAAAAAACTACAAGCAGTGAGGACTTAAATTTTTCCAATGTATTCCAGATGAGAGTGGTTCTCAGTATCATAAACGTGTTTAAATACAGTTATTCTTAAAAGGGGCGAAATACTACCGTATATGCCCATGATAATCAGTAGAAATTTATGGAATCAAGCGATTTAAAAAAAGCAGGACTTAAAGTAACACTCCCACGGATGAAAATCCTGGAGTTTCTTGAGGTATCAAAAATACGTCATCAGAGTGCCGAAGATATCTACCGGTCATTACTGGATGACGGCGAAGAAATCGGGCTGGCAACCGTTTACCGGGTGCTGACCCAGTTCGAAGCTGCAGGGCTGGTCGAGCGTCACCACTTTGAGAGTGGGCAGGCCGTTTTTGAGTTGAGTGAAAAAGGCCATCATGACCACATCGTCTGTGTCTCCTGCGGTAAGGTTGAAGAATTCTATGATGAGATGATCGAAAATCGTCAACGTGAAGTCGCATCAGAAAAAGGATATGAAGTGACTGATCATAGCCTTACGCTCTATGGCAAGTGCCCGGCCTGCCAGAAAAAATAATAACGAGTAATACCTGATAATCCCAGTCGGGAGACCATGTATCTGCTTTCTTGAGCGGCATGTTTTTTAACGCTGTGACTAAACTATCCCATGCTCATTTGAACTAAAATAGACATCAGAAGCGTAGTATCCAAAATGGAATTCACCACTTCATGAAAAAAACGCGTGATTTTAATCAGATAACCAAAGACTTCACTCGTGATCAGTTTTTGCATCAGCTGGTCGGCTATGATGTGGAAGAGGATAGTCTGCTGCGTTACGCCTGTGACATGGTATGGGAATTACCCGCTGAAGGTTCGATACCAAACAGTCTGGATGTCGCTCTTCTGTTGAGCGAGTTAGGCTCGGATGAGACCACGCTTATCGTTGCGTTATTAAGCAGTACACGCTTGATGCAGGAAGCCGATCTCGATGAGATGGAACGCGTCTTTGGTACTGAGGTCATGAAGCTGGTGAACAGTGTCCTCCAGCTACATGAGTTCCATGGAGAGCGAGACGAGTCATCGCCAGAACAGGTCGAACGTCTGCGTCGGATGCTGCTGTCGATGGTCGATGATGTACGAGCAGTGTTGATCAAACTCGCTTTTCGTGTGCAGCGTCTGAGACAGTTGAAACTGGCACCTGAAAGCGAACAGCTGGAAGTCGCCCAGGAGAGTCTTGATATCTTCGCGCCGATTGCCAACCGCCTCGGTATCGGTCAACTCAAATGGGAGCTGGAAGATCTCGCATTTCGCTATCTCGAACCTGATACCTATAAACGCATCGCGAAAAGTCTGGATGGCAAGATCGAAGAGCGTGAGCAGTTTATCCATGAGGTCGTCGACAAGATAAAAGAGATCGCCAGCAAAGAAGGTATTACCGCTGAGATCTACGGCCGGCCAAAGCATATCTATAGCATCTGTAAAAAGATGACAGCGAAAAGTCGGAGTTTCGAGGAGCTGTTCGACGTACGTGCCGTCCGGGTCGTCGTCGACAATATCGCGGAGTGTTATGTGGTTCTAGGCCTGGTCCATGCGCAGTGGCGCCACATCGATAAAGAATTTGATGATTACATAGCCAACCCGAAAGAGAACGGTTACCAGTCATTACACACCGCGGTATATGGACCGCATGGAAAACCAGTAGAAGTTCAGATAAGAACGAAACAGATGCATGAGTTTGCTGAATTTGGTGTAGCCGCGCACTGGCGCTATAAAGAAGCGGGTGGCAGTAAGAGTAATCTACAGTCGGGTATCGAGTCACTGCGAAAGTTGCTCGATGCTACACAGTCTAACGATGAGGAACTGCTGGAAAGTTTCCGTACTGAGATGTTCAACGACCGTGTCTATGTGCTGACGCCTGAAGGGCGGGTCATCGATCTGCCTGAAGGTGGCACGCCTCTAGACTTCGCGTATGCCGTACACACAGAAATAGGGCACCGTTGCCGGGGCGCAAAGGTTAACGGCCGCATCGTGCAGTTGACCTACCAGTTGAAAAACGGTGAACGTGTCGAGGTGCTGACAGGGAAAGAAGCAGAGCCAAGGCGTGACTGGATGATTTCACACCTGGGTTATATCAAAACATCAAGAGCCAGGAATCGTATCCGTAGCTGGTTTAGAAAACAGGATAAAGAGAAAAACTATAACGAAGGCAAGGCGCTCTGTGAACGAGAGTTCAAACGCCATGGGATAAAACCGGAGCTCTCAAAAATAGTAAAACATTTCAAGCTTGAAACTACTGATGATTTCTATATTCACCTCGGACGTGGTGATATAAGCATGGCGCAGATGGCGTCTATCTTGCATGAGTTTGATGAGGAGAGTAACAAGAAAGATGGTATCCCGGTACAGGCAATCAGGCCCCGGCCTACGAAAAAATCCAGCAGTAGTGTTAACGTACTCGGTGTCGGCAACCTGTTAACGACTATCGCGAACTGCTGTATGCCTGTACCTCATGATGATATCGTCGGGTTTATCACCAAGGATCGAGGCGTCAGCGTACATCGTACTGACTGTAAGAATATCCTTCATCTCAAGGATAAAGACCAGGCGCGCCTTATCGAAGTCGAATGGGGTGATACCGATGTACAGAATTATCCGGTCAATATTCTGATCCATGCTAATGACCGACACGGCCTGTTAAGTGATATTACACGTACCTTGTCTGACGATAAGATTAATGTCGTTGCTGTGAATACCATGTCGAACAAGAAAGACCAGACTGCGCGTCTAGCGGTAACCATCGAGATTCGAGATCTGCAACAGCTAACACGGATAATGGACAAGATCTCCCTGCTCAGAAATGTGATCGATGTAACACGTGGTTCACATGGAGACAACTCGCTTCAGTGAAATCTGCGGTAGGATAGGTGTCTATCGAAGTAAGTTACGGAAAATATTATGTCAGCAAACGCATCAACCAAAGTCATTATCGCCGCTTTAATCGGCAATGCCGCGATATCGATCACCAAGTTCTTTGCCGCTTTTACCACTGGAAGCTCGGCGATGATGTCCGAAGGTATCCACTCATTGGTCGATACCGGTAACCAGATATTACTGCTGTACGGAATGAAACAGGCGAAGAAACCGGCTGATGAAGAGTTTCCATTCGGCCATGGTAAGGAAATCTATTTCTGGAGTTTTGTGGTAGCCATACTTATCTTTGCGGTCGGTTCTGGCGTGTCCATCTACGAGGGTGTACACCACGTGATCACTCCGGCGACGATCGAAAATCCGATGGTCAACTATATCGTGCTCAGCCTGGCGCTGGTGTTCGAAGGCGGCGCCTGGTTCTTCGCCTTCAAGGAATTTGGCAAGGTCAAAGGTCAGCGCGGTTACATCGAAGCGGTCAAACGTGGTAAAGACCCGTCTATGTTCGTCGTGCTGTTTGAAGATTCCGCGGCCATGTTAGGCCTGTTGATCGCCTTACTCGGTATCTGGCTGACCCAGGTGACGGGCATCGCGGTATTTGACGGCATCGCTTCAATCATGATCGGGTTGATCCTTGGCGGTACCGCAATCTGGTTGGCAGTAGAGACCAAGGGCCTGCTCATCGGAGAGGGTGCCAACAGAAATGTCATCGCCAGTATTCGCAAGGTCGC
Source organism: uncultured Gammaproteobacteria bacterium (assembly GCA_963807625.1). Classification (GTDB taxonomy): domain Bacteria; phylum Pseudomonadota; class Gammaproteobacteria; order SZUA-229; family SZUA-229. Next base: position 347,739 of record CAWECN010000006.1, on the reverse strand, counting down.
CGAATCCTTTGACGAAGTCGATAATGTCAATGAGCTGCTAACCATGCATATGGGGCCTGACTTTATCCTGGTCAATATCAGCATCCGATTTAGACGCGGGCAGCTTACACGTGAAATAGAAGCGATAATTCAGGAAATAGATTCAGCCATTAAGGCCGAACATGAGACAGTGAAACGGGTTTTTGTTGAAGCTGAACCTGCATGAGTTTTAGTATATAAATAGCCTATACTAGAATACATTATTACGTAATCTAAGGTGAACCATGACAGAACATCGAGATGTTCTCGAACAGCTAAACGAGCAGATTCCGCTACGTGAGAAACTGGTCGTAGCGCATCAATCTGTCAGCGAACTGTTTCCTTTTATCGCTCGCATCGCGGTCGCTATCTACGACCCTGAAACCAGTATTCTAAAAACATACCTGCACAGCAGTGGCGAAGACAATCCGCTGGAAAATTACCAGGCGCTGATGGATGATGCGCCTTCACTGAAAAAAATCCTCGAAAAGCGCTTGCCGCGTGTAGTCAATAACCTGCTCACGTTTGAAGGCAGTGAGCATGAGCATGCAAAAAGGATCGGTCGCCAGGGCTATACAGCAAGTTACACGATGCCGATGTTTAACGAAGGGCGTTTTTTTGGCTTCATATTCTTTAATTCTTATGATGAAGACGTGTTTAGCGAAAATGTATTACGCCAGATAGACCTATATGGCCATATGATTTCGTTGATGGTGATCAATGAATTAACGGCGATCACTACATTGAAGGCTGCAGTTAAAACAGCGGGAAGTGTTACGCATTACAGGGATCCGGAAACAGGCAGTCATCTTGATCGCATGTCTCGTTATAGTCGTCTCATCGCTGAAGAGCTGGCGGATAAATATGAGCTGGACGATACTTACATCGAACATGTATTCATGTTCTCACCACTGCACGACATCGGCAAGATTGGCATTCCAGATAATATATTACTCAAACCTGCCAGCCTGGATAAGGCCGAAACAGATATCATGAAAACGCACGCCATGAAAGGGCGGATAATGATCGATGAGCTCCTCGAGAATTTTGGACTGGAAAATATCAAATTTGTTGATGTTCTGCGTAACATCGCGGAGTTTCATCATGAAGCGGTCAATGGCAGAGGTTATCCCTCAGGTAAAAAAGGCGATGAGATCCCACTAGAAGCGCGTATCGTGGCTGTCGCAGATGTGTTTGATGCGTTAACCAGTGAGCGTCCGTATAAAAATGCATGGGCCAACACAAAAGCTATCCAGACAATCAAACAGCTTTCCGGGCAAATGCTTGACCAGGATTGTGTTGATGCATTACTTAAGAATATGGAACAGGTTGAACGGATTCAGAAGCAGTTCACTGAAAATGCATACGGCTGAAAAGGAAGTTGGATTCTTTTTGAGGATCTGTTAACGACCCTTTCAGGCTGTTAGGATTCTCTAATATTAGTTGTGACTAACAGACAGCTGTCGACCCTAAGCAATGGGATGGACTCCTCCTCACCTACCGGCATCGATGTGCCAAACTGAGTTTGAGTATTCAGTTAACGATAAAGAGGAGCCCGAGATGAAGATTAATCGAATTGGTGTTGATTTGTTCATGTATGGATTCCTCTTTTGGGTTTTCAACAACTCCTAACCTATGCCGATAGGTGAGGAGGAGTCCATCCTATTGCTTTTGGCCAGAAGCGGTCAGCCGAATGAGTTAGTCTGGGAGTCTGTTGCTTGACAGATAGTTAATGACTAGAAATAAATGTATTAAATAGATAACAAAAAGCTGTTGTATCAAAGCGTAATAATTAATAATAAAGTATCTGAGAGTTGCAAAGAAATTACATGGCATGAATGATAATGAGGATAAACTTTATATAGTACTGGTGAGTGTTCATGGTCTTGTCCGTGGCCAGGATCTTGAACTAGGTAGAGATGCCGATACCGGTGGACAGACAAAATATGTCGTTGAACTGTTACGTGAACTGGGTGAGCGTCCTGAAGTAGAGCAGGCGATATTGTTGACGAGACGTGTCGTCGATCCAGGGGTAAGCGAAGACTACCAGGTGCCGGTAGAAAGCCTGTCAGAAAAAGCAAGCATCATTCGTATCGACTGTGGTGAAGAAGGTTATCTGCCGAAGGAGGCCTTGTGGGACTCACTTGATAACTTCGCCGATAATGTTCTCGAATATATGACGAAGCAAGACCGCTTGCCTGATATATTACATAGCCATTACGCCGATGCCGGTTATGTCTGTACCCGCATCTCACACCAGCTGAATATCCCGCTGATACATACCGGACACTCACTCGGTCGTAGTAAACGTAAACAGTTGCTCGCCGGTGGTATGAAGCGTGATGATATCGAACAGAAATATAATATCTCGCGGCGTATCGATGCAGAGGAAGAAGTACTGGGTACTGCCGAGTACATAATCACCAGTACCCGGCAGGAAATTATCGAACAGTATGGGATGTATGATTATTACCAGCCTGAAAGGATGAAGGTTATTCCCCCGGGAACGGACCTCGAAAAATTTTATCCGCCACAGGGGGATGAATACGATAGTGATATCTGTCACGATATATCCCGCTTTCTGCAGGACCCGGGAAAACCGATCATACTGGCTTTGTCTCGTCCTGATCACAGGAAAAACATCAATACGCTGGTCGAAGCGTATGGTGAGTCAGAAGAGCTCAAACAGCTGGCCAATCTCGTCATAATAGCCGGTAACCGTGATGAGATTCGCGATATGGATAGTGGCGCTCAGGACGTACTCACTGAAATATTCCTTTCCATAGATTCTCACGATCTCTACGGAAAAGTGGCATATCCTAAACATCATCGCCCCGATGATGTGCCAGTGATCTACCGGCTTACAGCAGCCTCCGGTGGTGTATTTATCAACCCGGCACTGACTGAGCCGTTCGGCCTGACACTTATCGAAGCGGCTGCTTCAGGGTTGCCGATCGTAGCGACCGAAGATGGCGGACCAACAGATATAATCGATAACTGTCATAACGGTTACCTGGTCGATCCACTGGATACGCAGTCGATGGTCAATATGTTGCTGAAGGTACTGCTGGACAGGGATAACTGGAAACGGTTGGCACATAATGGCATCGAAGGGGTTCGTCAGCACTATTCGTGGCAGGCCCATGTCGACAGATACCTCAATCTGATCAAGCCTGTAGCGGACAAGAGTGAATCGATCACCAGGATCCAGCTGAAACGCCGGCCTATGCTCTATCATGATCGTGCGCTGATCACTGACCTGGACCAGAACCTGCTGGGTAATCCGCAGTCGCTGAAAGAGTTCGTCAGTGTCCTGCAGGATAATAGAAAATGCACGACCTTCGGTATCGCGACCGGTCGCCGTCTGGATTCCGCATTGAAAGTGATGAAGCAGTATCATATACCATTACCAGATTTTCTGATTACCAGTCTCGGTACCGAGATCTATTACAACCCTGGTCTGACTCGCGATGTCGCATGGTCAGAGCATATCGATCATATGTGGCGGCGACGGGCTGTGGTGAGTGTGCTCAAGGAACTGCCTGGTCTTGAACTGCAGCCAAAGCTGGAGCAGAGCAAGTATAAGGTCAGTTATTACTATGATGCAGCCATTGCGCCTGATGTGAATGAGATCACCCATCTCCTGCACCTGCATGACCAGTCGGTGAACGTCGTTCTGGCCTTCGGCCAGTACCTCGATATCGTGCCAGTTCGGGCGTCGAAAGGTTTTGCATTGCGCTGGTTTGCAGAGATGTGGGGCATTCCTCTGGAACAAATCCTTGCAGCCGGTGGTTCCGGTGCCGATGAAGATATGATGCGTGGTAATACTCTGTCAGTCGTCGTTGCTAATCGCCACCATGAAGAACTCTCTGAACTGGTCGATAGTGAAGACATCTACTTCGCAGACAAACCATTCGCCGAGGGCATCCTGCAGGCTATCGAACATTATGATTTCTTCGGTGAATGTAAGGTGAATAGCTGATGTCAACCCGGTTGTTGATATGTACCGATCTCGACAGGACGCTGCTGCCAAACGGGCCGCAGCCGGAATCACCCGATGCAAGGGAAAGGTTCAATCGGCTTGCCGCTCATCCTGGCGTTACTCTGGTCTATGTCACGGGCAGGGATCAGGTGCTCGTCGAGGAAGCAATCGAGGAATACCGGTTACCGCAACCAGCGTATGTCATCGCCAATGTCGGTTCAACTATCTACCAGGTACAACGGTCGAGCTGGTCACACATGGAGAAATGGCAACATGAGATATCGCCAGACTGGAAAGGTTACACACATGAAGACATGCGACGGCTATTCAGTGATATTACGTTGCTGACACTGCAACCGGAAGCAAAACAGAACAGTTATAAACTCAGCTATTATGTCAGCCTGGACACAGACCAGGAATCCCTGATGTCCGAGATGCAGTCGATTCTGGATAGTAATAATATCAGGGCTAGTCTTATATGGAGTATCGACGAGATTGCTGCTACTGGTCTGCTCGACGTACTGCCGGCGAGTGCGAGCAAGTCACATGCGATCGAGTTTCTCATGCAGCAGCTTGATTACGATCTGTCGAATACGATCTTTGCCGGTGATAGTGGTAATGACCTGGCGGTATTGATCAGCCCGATCAAATCTGTCCTGGTTGCCAATGCCAGCGCTGAGGTAAGGCAACAGGCCGAGCTACAGATTATTAATAACGGGCATAGCGGTGCACTGTATTTTGCTGAAGGTGATTTTCTCGGCATGAATGGTAACTACAGCGCGGGTATACTCGAAGGTGTCGCTCACTATGCGCCTGAGACAAAAAATATTATGGATGACTTACGATGAAAGATAACAAGCATTCTGCCCCCGTGATTTTCGGCGAAGTACTGTTTGACTGTTTTCCAGATGGCAACTCTGTGCTGGGCGGCGCTCCGTTCAATGTTGCCTGGCATCTGCAGGCGTTTGGCCTGTCACCACTAATGATCTCAAGTATTGGAAAAGATGAGCTGGGAAACAAGGTCAGATCGGCAATGCAGGACTGGCAGATGAATACCACCGGACTGCAGCTTGACCCGGAGCATCCGACAGGCAGCGTTGATATAGAGTTCGATGATGGTGAGCCAAGATATACCATCGTAGAACACCGGGCTTACGATTATATCGACTCAGCACTATTACCGGCGCCTGCCGAGAATAGTGTGTTATATCACGGCTCTCTGGCGCTGCGAAATAAGAACTCCCGTGAAGCATTATTAAAACTGAAACAGCATCATAACGGAATTATCTTTCTTGATGTTAACCTGCGTGATCCATGGTGGCAGAAAAAGTATGTGTTGATGCTGGCTGATGATGCAGACTGGGTTAAACTGAATGAAGATGAGCTGTTACAACTTGGCTCTGGTGTGGGTGATATAAAATCGCAGGCAAACAAATTTATCGATATACATAAATTAAAAGGTCTGGTTATTACCCTGGGAGAAAAAGGTGCAGTCGCCTTAACTGATGATGGTGAGTATGCTGAAGTGTTACCGTCACAGACACTGGAAGTCGTCGATACAGTCGGTGCCGGAGATGCTTTCACCTCGGTGCTGATACTCGGTTTGACCAATGAATGGCCACTGGATCAAACCATGCAGCGTGCACAGGGATTTGCCTCACTGATGGTGGGTCAGCAGGGTGCGACCGTCCATGATCAAAACTTTTATCAGAAAATAAGAATAGACTGGTGTTTATGATCAGGGTAAAAATTTTTACCGGTGAGTCACAGAGACAGAAAAACATAAAGCTTGAAAATAATATAAATAACAACTGAGACTATATTAAATGTACGAACAGGTATCCCATTCCTTACTCAATGAAATCCTGACAAAACTAAATCCGGAAATCAAGAGTGAAGATCTGCGTCATTTCTATACACGGCTGGGTGCGAATTTTTATTCCATATATTCTCTTTTTCATCTGCTCTATGGTGAGCGTGACGATTTCAAGGAGCAGGCGCAGCGCCTGGTTGAAACCATGGCGCGTCAATATATCTTACGTTCTGATGAGCTAAAGAAAAAAGATATCGAACGAGAGAACGATCATAACTGGTTCCTCAGCCAGAAATGGACAGGTATGGCCCTATACGCCGATGGTTTTGCCGGTGACCTGAAGAACCTGGTATCAAAGACATCATACTTCCAGAATCTCGGTGTCAACATGGTCCATGTGATGCCCATCATGGAATGCCCGAATGGACACAGTGATGGCGGTTATGCAGTCAGCGACTTCCGCAAGGTCGATACCCGGAGAGGTACGATGGAAGATCTCGATAATCTGTCCAGAGAATTCAGAAAACGTGACATCTTACTGACGCTGGACGTAGTGCTCAATCACACCTCCAATGAACATGAATGGGCGCAGAAGGCCGCGCAGGGCGATGAAAAATATCAGGACTATTACTACGTTTTTCCTAACCGTGAAATACCGGATATGTTCGAGGAAACAATGCCTGAAACCTTCCCGGATACGGCACCAGGAAATTTCACCTGGATCGAGGGCATGGACAAATGGGCGATGACGGTATTTAAAGAGTTTCAGTGGGATCTCAACTATAGTAACCCCGCGGTGTTTATCGAGATGATGGACGTCATCCTGTTCTGGGCAAACCATGGTGCGGATATCGTACGTCTCGATGCGGTCGCATTCCTGTGGAAAAAGATCGGCAGTACCTGCCAGAATGAACATGAGGCGCATCTGATACTGCAACTGATGAAAGACTGCTGTCAGGTGACGGCTCCTGGTGTCCTGTTCATAGCTGAGGCTATCGTCGCACCTGTCGAGGTAGCGAAGTACTTTGGTGAAGATGCGATCAATGCCAAGGAATGTGAGATAGCGTATAACGCGACCTACATGTCGCTGTTATGGGATGCCGTGGCAACAAAAAATACCAGGTTGCTGGAACAGGGAATCAAAAATCTGCCAGCCAAGCTGGAACGTGCGACCTGGTTGAATTACATACGTTGTCATGATGATATCGGTCTCGGTTTCGACGATGCTGATATACGTCTGGCTGGATTTGACCCTATACCTCACAGACGTTTCCTGATCGATTATTTCACCGGTGAATTTAAAGAGACTGCTGCCAGGGGCAAGCCCTTTGGCCATAACGCCAAAACAGGTGATGCAAGGATATCCGGTTCACTTGCATCTCTGGTCGGGTTAGAAACCGCTATCGAAAGTGGCGACCCGAAAGCTATCGATGATGCAGTTAAAATCATCATACTATTACACGGCATGATCATGTCTTTCGGTGGTATACCGTTGCTCTATTACGGTGATGAGATTGGTACCACCAATGATTACCGCTATATCGAAGACGAGCGTAAGTCTGGTGATACACGCTGGATGCATCGTCCGACGTTCGATTGGGAAAAAGCCGAGTTACGTAACAAACCAAACACTGTTGAAAGTCGTATATTCAATGCATTGAAAAAGATGATCTCGGTGCGCAAAGAAATTTTTGCCTTTGCCGATTTCAATAATCGTGAATTACGCGATAGCGGTAACCCGCACCTGTTCGCATTCTGCCGCGTCAATCATCAAAACTTTTCAGACAGGGTGCTGGTTGTAGGTAATTTCGATGCACATCCACAACACATGGAATTTGATGACCTTAAAGATATAGGTTTCATGCAGCACCATCAGTTATATGATCTATATAGCGGCGAAAAACCAGCGATATTTAAAAATGCATTAGTTGTACCGCCTTATCACTTCTACTGGATTCATGCGGTTTGAGTGTCGTGGGCGAATAGGCCAAAGAATGAATCTCTGACTAGAAAAATATCACTGAATTGATGGTATATCTTTGTTGAGGCTGTATTGAATTAAAGGGGACGGATGGATTAGAGTTTAACCATCACTGATGACAGTCCGTTATTGGCCGGAAGCGGTCAGTCGAATGATTTAGCCTGGCTTCAGGGTCTGAGTGTCTGTTTCCATCATCCCAAAACGGACAGTCAATAACTGTAAAAAAATCCTGATTTGTGTTGTGTATTCTTTTACGCTTTGAAATGCTCTTGATTTTATGTGCATTATTATCTTCTTGATAATTTGATATTTTCTATTTTTGGAATGTTTATCAATAGCGGCTCCTTCGGCAGCCGTATTTGTATGTGCTGACTAGCCGATAGCGGCAGTTTGTTACTGTTACTCGACCTGAAAATATCCAATCCTTCCATTGCGGCATTCAAGAAGTACGTTACTGTTTGCGCTTAATATTTTTTTCAGATCTTCCAGTGAGTGTATCTCCTGTTCATTAGCTTTTACGATCAATTCACCGGCGGGCCATTCCATCTCATCTGCCTGCGTTCCCTGATAGACGTGTGTTACCGCTAATGCTGGTTTGTCCTGATCGACGATCTGTAGCATGTCTATTCTTGCATTGGCATCGACTTCATGCATGGCTTCGATGATTTCGAAACTGAGTTCCTGGATGATCATGCCAAATACCTCAAGGTACTCTCTTTCATTTACCACGGGGTGGGAGACGATACCCTTTACAGGATTTATCATTGCATTGGCAATAGTAGTATTGGTCTTACCATCTCTTAGATATGCCAGTTCGACCTCTTTACCGATGGGGATCAATTTGATCACATCAAAAATGTTTTTATGCCTGAAGCGTCCTTCTTCACCGATGACGATACCATGCCGGTCAAATTCAATATTATTTACAGAGATGATTACGTCGCGAGGTTGAATACCTGCTGCCTCGAGAAAGCCATTGGCGTCTACTTTTGCGATTATTACGCCTCTTGGTGTTGTCTGTTTTAATAGCGCATTGAAGTTGCTGGCATTTTTTTGCAGTTTTCCACCCATACCTGCAAACAGCGGTTCGTTATGTTGTAACAGGTTGTCGATGATGATTTTTACAAAACCGGCAGGTGTAATAAAACCTATATTTTCTGCACCGATCATCACTGCTGTATTCAAACCGACCACCTTGCCATCACTGGAGATACTTGGGCCGCCGGAGTTTCCAGGGTTAATCGCTGCATCTGTCACAAATCTTTCTGTCGTATATTCAGAGCCCGATACGAAGTTGGTGATCTCGCCACCGGATATATTGGGTTCAACCATTCCCATCGGGTAACCGATGGCCTTGATCTCTTCACCACGTGACAGACCCGAACCTTCTTTCAATTCCAGGTATTCGATATCACTGAATGCGAGTGATTTAAATCGTTTCAGTTCTACATCAGAAAGCTTGATCAGGGCAACATCGGGTTCCAGCTGTTTTACAAGGCCGACAACTTCTGCTTCGAATCTCTCTTCACTGGTCAGCATCGAGCTGACTTTGACCTTGACCGCGTTCCTGGCGACATGTGCATTGGTTACTATGTAACCTTCGAGATTTTTATATTTTATGAAGAAACCGGAGCCCGCCCAGGTACCGGGAATCTTGATCGCTGGATTCATTACTGATTGTATATCTTCGTCGAGGTTACCTTCGACATGGATCTGGACGACGCCAGCCATCATCTGACGTGCGACATGTGTAAAGTTATTTGTTTTCTTTGTCATCTCTTGCTCGTATTTCCGGCCATTGCTCGAAATCAGTTGCTAGCAGTTGTTTGATAAAGTCATATCCCTGTTGCAGGTTTAGCTCGGCCTGTTCGGTCAGTGCCTGGCCGAGTCCAAACTCATAACCCCGGATCGTCAGCATATATGAGGGGGGTGGTTTGCACTGGTTGATCTGCTGGTATACATCCAGTACTGAAACTGGACTCATGGCATGCGTGGTATAACTGTTGTCGCGTTCTGGCTGAAGCTGATGGAATTCATAGGGCGCGTCAGCAGATACGCTGGCATCGATGAACAGCACGCACTCTCGATGCTCGAGGTCGAGCGAATGTTCAATCTGCAGCTGGTAGTCGGTCAGCAGGTCAATCTTATCCAGATCATGGCTGGCTTGCTTATTTTTCTCGAGCAGCTCAAACATCGCAGGCCCCAGGCCATCGTCACCGCGAGATGGATTGCCATAGGTAAAGATCAGGGTCGGTGCTATGTCGTTAAACGGTTCTGTTGATTTCACCCGTTACTCTTTTCTCAAGACGGTCTATCAGCTCATCGTTTGCATTGACCAGGTTGATCTGTAACGGCATCTTGCCCATGGCATGAGTGGCACACGACAGGCAGGGATCATAGGCGCGTACCGCGACTTCGATCTGGTTGAGCAGGGGTTCAGTTAATTTATTGCCATCGAGATACTGGCTGGCGACCTTGCGTATCGACTCATTCATCGCCTGGTTGTTGTTGGTAGTCGATACGATCAGGTTGGCTTTTTCAACGATGCCATCATCGTTGATCTCATAGTGGTGGAACAGGGTGCCGCGGGGTGCTTCGATTACGCCGATACCGGTGCTCTGAAGTTCGCCCCTGTTGAGCAGTTCCGTTCCCGAGATATCGCTGTCGTTCAATAATTCCTTGATCGCTTCAGCGCAATGCAATACTTCGATCAAACGGGCCCAGTGAAAAGCCAGCGTTGATTGTACAGGCAGGCCATTACCTGTAGCGATAAATTCCTGCCGCTCTTTTTCTGCCATCGGTGTGGTGAAGAAGTCACAGTTATTGACCCTTGCCAGCGGCCCGACTCGGTACCAGCCATCATCCTGTCCGAGGGAAGTGATGAACGGGAACTTCATGTAACTCCAGTTTTTTACGCCTTCTTTTATGTAGTCACCGTAATTCGTGTAATCGATGTGGTCAAAGATGATCTTGCCTTTCTCGTCTTTTGCACGCAGGCCGCCATGATAGATGTCGAAAGCGCCATCTTTACCGGTCAGGCTCAGCATATTACTGTCAATGGTGCCAAAAGACATATGGTAATCATAGTGCTCGAAAAAGATGCGCTTGATCAGTACCACGGCATCCTGTGACCAGCTGATTATCTGGTCGATATCGCTCTTCAGGTAAGCAATCTCTTTTTTGCTCAGGGCCTTGTTGACGCCGCCGGGAATAGCGCCGGTACCATGTACCCGTTTACCGGAGGTGACCCGTATGACTTCCTGGCCATACTTACGAAGTAGCACGCCCTGTTTGGCGATCTCCGGGCTGTCTTCGATAACACCGATAATATTGCGGTGGCGGACATCGTCATCAAAGCCAAACAGCAGGTCGGGTGAGCACAGGTGAAAGAAGTGCAGCGCATGTGACTGCAGGGTCTGACCAAAATGCATGAGACGCCTGATCTTCTCTGCAGTGGGTGTAAGTTCTGTAGCGCCGACGATCATATCGGTTGCCTTGGCAGCAGCGAGATGATGGCTTACCGGGCAGATGCCGCACAGCCGCTGCACCAGCACCGGTAACTCCCAGTAGGGACGGCCCTGGATGAATTTTTCGAAACCACGAAATTCGGAGATATGAAGCCGTGCCTGCTTGATATTCAGGTTTTCATCCTGCAGCAAGGTGACCTTACCGTGACCTTCGACACGGGTCAGCGGATTGATGACAATACGTTCCAGGTCTTCCGGGTTTTTAGCAGTTTCCAGCTGTGATGATATGTTGTCTGATGACATCTCGTTATCTCTTTTCGCTGTTAGTTAAACTTAATCATAATGGATCAATGAATAAGGAAAAGTTATCTCTTCACCGGCCAGGATCTCATTCAGGAATGTCCATAATGTATCTGCCGATGGTGGACAGCCGGGCAGGAAGTAATCGATCTTGACCACTTCGTGTATCGGGTGAACCTTGTCCAGTAGCAACGGCAGTTCAGGGTCATCGGGTATATGTGGGTTCTCGACACCGATGCCATTGATATAGGCTTCTTCCAGGCACTCTTTGAGTTCGAACTGATTGCGCATGGCGGGCACGCCGCCGTTGACCGCACAGGCGCCGACGGCGACCAGTATCTTGCAGTGACGACGAAAGTCTCTTAGTACTTCGACGTTCTCAGCATTGGCGACGCCGCCTTCGATGAGTCCGATGTCACATTGGCCGACGGTTTTGATATCGGTAATTGGAGAACGGTCAAACTCCACCAGTTCGACCAGCTGCAGGATACGCTCGTCGATATCCAGAAGTGACATGTGGCAGCCAAAGCAGCCGCATAATGCTGCGGTGGCGATCCGTGGTTTCTGCTTCTGTCCGCTGTCGTTCACGGTGTTATCTGTCATCTCAGTCATTACCGTTATCCTGCTGATTGTTGGCATTTGCTACATCACCGACCACGCTGATCGGTTTGTTATCGTACAGGCGATCACCGATAGGTTGGTCGTAGCCGACATGTTTTGGCAATATGGCGCCTACAGGACAAACAGAAACGGCTTTATCACTGGCAGACAGTTTGCTATCACCCAGTTTGCCGCTGGCTGAATTGATGACCAGGCGGCTATCCAGTCCGCGACCGGTGATCGAGAAAATATTTTTTTTATCGACATCACGACTGGCCCTGACACAGAGTTCACATAGTATGCAACGATTAAAATCGATCGCGATATCCGGGTGTGAAGCATCGACGCTACGCTTTGGAAAAAAATGCGTGTAGTGCGGGCTTAACATACGTGTGTAGTATGCCACGGCCTGTAACTGGCAGGCACCACTTTTTTCACAGCCAGGGCAAACATGGTTACCCTCGACGAATAACATCTGCAGGATATTTCGCCGCTGATCCATAATCACCTCTGAACTATTATCGACCTCCAAACCTTCTGCGGCGGGCAGGGTGCAGGCACTCACGTGGCGGCCATTGACATCGACTATGCAAACCCTGCAGCTGCCATGTGGTGTGAACTCGGGGTTATGGCACAGGTGGGGGATATATTCGCCGGCCCTGAGTGCGGCATCCATGATGGTATCGCCATCCTGAAATGGGATGCCTTTTCCATCCAGTTTGAATGTTTTTTCACTGCTCATGATTCATCCTGTTCGGCTGTATTTAATAATGGTTCATATCCGATATGGGCTTCTGCATCGTCACGTCCGGTAATCTGCCTGGATTCTTCCAGTGCGGCATCCAGGTCAAAAGCAGGTTCGAAGCCCCTGTTAGCCAGTCTTTTGGTATAGATCTCTGGAAACTTTTCCAGGGTATCGAGTACCGGTTTTGGTGCAGTAACACCCAGCCCGCAATGGCTGTTCTGCTGCATAACCTGTCCGATGTTTTCCATCTCTTTGAGGTCGTTTTGCGTAGCGTGTCCGACGATGACTTTATCGACAAGGTTTTTCATCAATGATCCACCGACCCTGCAAGGAGTACAGAATCCACAGCTCTCGTGGCAGAAGAAATGGGTGAAGTTCTGAACCATGTCCAGCATATCACGCTGCTGGTTAAATACCATGAATGAGCCGCCTGTGGAGAGATCTTCAAAAGCGATGCTTCGATCAAACTCCTGTGGTGGAATGGTCGACCCGGCGGCACCGGCGACCTGTACCGCCTGTATGTCTTTGGCACCGCAGTCTTCCAGTATCTGTTTAATGGAGACGCCAAAAGGATATTCATATATCCCGGGGCGTGCACAGTCACCACTGATGCTGATCAGCTTGGTGCCTTTGGATTCACTGGTACCGATGGAGCTATACCAGTTTGCACCGAATACCGCAATCTTGGCTGCCGCGGCAAAGGTTTCAACATTATTGACAACGGTCGGCTGGTTAAGAAAACCATTGGTCACGGGGAAAGGAGGCCGTTTGCGGGGGATGCCCCGTTTGCCTTCGAGCGATTCGATGAGCGCAGATTCTTCACCGCATATGTAGGCGCCGGCACCGAGATGGATGTCTATGTCAAAATCGAAGCCTTGCTGACCGCAGATGTTTTTACCGAGCAGGTTTGCGTCACGTCTTTTCTGTAGCGCCTGCTCCAGGCGATCAAGTAAATAAAGATATTCGCCACGGAGATAGACATAGCCTTTTTTCGCGCCGATGATACCGGCGCAGAGTGTCATGCCCTCGAAGACATTATCTGCGAAACTGTTTAAAAGTATACGGTCTTTGAATGTACCGGGTTCACCTTCATCAGCATTACATACCACGTAATGTTCTTTAGCTTCCGTATCCCGACAAAAGCGCCATTTGAGCGCTGTCTTAAATCCAGCACCGCCACGACCGCGTAAACCGGACTGTTCTAACATCGTGAGCAACGTATCGCTGTCATTTTTTAGCAACGACTCAATGGCACTGCCATTGATGATCTTGTCATCGAGCAATATGTCGCTGCGTTGAATGTTGTCCTCCACAGCGAAGAATGATGCTGGCCAGTCGGACAGGGGGGTATTTTCTTCGATCAGTTCTGCAATCTTACTGATACGCTCTTCATCTAAACCGGAAACAGTCATACCATTAACCAGTAGAGCGGGACCCTGGTCACAGATGCCGGTGCAGGATGTCACGTCGACCGTTACCCTCCCGTCGTCCCTGGGAACACCCGGTTCTACATGAAGCTTTTCACAGAGGTTCTTGATCAATGACTGATTACCAAGCATGCGGTCTGTGATGTTGTCACTGAACAATATGTCAAAATTGCCACGTGCTTTACGGTGCAGGAAGGTATAGAAATCGATAACTCCGTAGATCTGAACTGCAGGCATAAGCAGTTTGCTGGCTAGCATCTCGACGGCATTTTCAGGGATGTATGAATAACGCTGCTGAATCGCGCACAGATTCTGCAGCAGGAGTTCAGGTGTATTCTCAGTAGCGGATAGAAGATCGGTTACGAAGTGTTCGATGTTCTTCATGCGTTATATATGCCTCAGGTTAATCTAATTCCTTGTTAACGAGTATCTCGTTATCCATTATCAGTCAAATACCAGGATCCAACAAATACTTTTGCTGCAGATAGAGATATCACTCTCGTTTTGCTAGCATGGGATATAACAACAGCTTAATAGTACCATTTGAATTGATAAAAAAAATGATCAAGGTCAAAATAATTTGCGGCTATTTTTTGGCTTTATTCCTTCTATCTGTACTGCCGCTGTCACCTGTACAGGCTACGGATAGTGTTAAGGGTCAGCAGGATCCGGATGGAGTGGTGTGGTATGAAAAAGATGCCGATGGTCTGTCGCTCATTCACCTGTACTTCTTCTGGTCTGAAAAGTGTCCGCATTGCCTTAAAGCCCGCCCGGATGTGCTGGCGATTGATAAAGAATATGACTGGCTGAAATTACATTCGTACCAATTAGTTGATAACCCTAAAAATATTCAGAGATATATCAACATGGCCGCCATGTTTGGTAATGATGCCCGCAGTGTGCCCACGTTTATGTTCTGTGGCAATCTGCTCAGTGGATATGAGCGTATGGAAACCACTGGTCAACAACTTAAATCTTTTCTGCAGGCATGTCACCGGTTTGTCGAGCAGGAAAACCCGGATAACTCGACCAGGTTTGCGGCACAGCAAGATGGTTCGACTTCGTTAGAACTTCCTTTATTGGGGAGTATATCTTCAGATGATTATTCATTACCCATGCTGACCATCTTTATCGCGGGGATGGATGCTTTCAACCCCTGCGCCTTCTTTGTCTTACTGTTCCTGCTGAGTATGATGGTGCACAATAGAAGTCGTCGCAGGATGGCGCTTATCGGCGGCATCTTCGTGTTCTTTTCTGGTGCCATCTATTTCCTGTTTATGGCAGCCTGGTTAAATTTGTTTATCTACCTGGGTGAGCTGCGTCTTATCACGCTGATCGCAGGTGCTATCGCAGTGATGATCGCACTGGTCAATATCAAAGACTATTTCTGGTTCAGGCGAGGTTTTTCATTGAGTATCTCTGATGAGGAGAAACCCAAACTGATTGATCGCATACGTCTGCTGTTGCGGCTGGATTCGACTGCCACTGTGATAGTTGCCACGGTAATACTGGCAGTCGTTGCGAACAGTTATGAGCTGTTATGTACTGCGGGATTCCCGATGGTCTATACCAGGATACTGACTCTGAGATCACTGCCCGTAGAAAGTTATTACCTGTATCTACTGTTTTATAACCTGATCTATATACTGCCTCTGCTGACAATCGTCGTAGTGTTCACGATAAAACTCGGCTCGAGGAAACTCTCAGAGCAGGAGGGCATGGTGTTGAAACTATTATCCGGCATAATGATGCTGATGCTGGGCGTATTACTGATCGTGTCTCCCGAGTCACTAAATAATATTGTAGCTGCCGCTTTGATAATAGTGGCCTCCATAAGTATTACCTGGTTGACTATTAAGCTGACGAGGGGGAAGACGTCAACATGATGGAGATACTGGAAACTGATATCACCGCACTCGATGTCGATGCGATCGTCAACGCAGCGAATAAAACTTTGCTGGGAGGTGGTGGCGTAGATGGCGCGATACATCTGGCAGCTGGACCTGAACTACTAGAAGCCTGCCTGCCGCTCGGTGGCTGTGAGACAGGGGATGCAAAGATAACACCAGGATTTAACCTGCCAGCACGCTATGTCATACATACGGTCGGACCGATCTGGCAGGGCGGTCAGCATGGTGAGCCTGCATTACTTGAAAGTGCATATACACGTTCATTTGAAGTGGCTCTGAAAAACGGTGTGGAAAGTATCGCGTTTCCCGCGATCAGTACTGGTGTTTATGGTTATCCGAAACAGCAGGCAGCTGATATAGCAGTAAAAGTGATGCGGACATTCAGTCCGAAATTCAAACGGATTATTGTTGCTTGTTATAGTCAGGCAGATGCGGTGTTATATAAGAAGATATGTGATGATGATCCAGCCAGATAACTGATGTTTTACTGATTGTCGGTTGGTTTTGTCGCAGGTGTTGTTTCTATATCCATTATCTCCATATTACTTTTCATGCCTTCCTCTTGTAGCAGTTCATCACCGGTCAGGTCATCTTTCAGCAGTTCGTCATCCTGGAACAGGTTCTCATCATCAAAGAGTTCTTCTTCAGAATAATCTTCGGGAGGCTGGCCATCGTAGATTAAAAATTCACGCCGCAGTGTCCATGCGTCACGAACGAAAGAATATTTATCAGGTACGGTTTCATCGAGGATATTAGAGGCTTTTAACAAGCCTGCCCGTATATCGATGTATTTGACGGTCAGAGTTACAATGCTGGCGTTCAATGTCTGACGCTTGAATATAGGGTCAAAATAAGTCCAGTCGACAGCGAGACCCGCAGTGTCACGAACCGACATTGGGCCTATGAAAGGCAGGACCAGGTAAGGTCCGCTTGGAACACCCCATACAGCCAGGGTCTGGCCAAAGTCTTCATTATGTTTATAAAGGTCCATCTCTGATGCAACATCGATCAGGCCCAGAAGACCGAAGGTGGTGTTGAAGACAACCCGTGCCGAGGTTGCTACTGCTGCCGCAATCTTGAACTGCAGTAACTGGTTAAAGAAAACAACGATGTCGTCGACATTGCTGAAGAAGTTGCTGACGCCTTTGCTGGCGATATCCGGCATGATGAAATTGTAACCCTTGGCAGCGGGCTTGAAGGCATATTTATCAACGCCTTCATTGAAAGCAAACATGCTACGGTTAAAACTTTCAAAAGGATCATCCGGGTTGGCGGGTCCTTCGATAGTTGCGCATCCACTACTAAATAGAATAGTAATGAATATAAGGTAGTGTCGTAAAATTATTTTTGTATTATTTTTCACAAGATGCTGTGTGGTTTTTACAATTTATTGTTCAACATCTTCCAGGCAAGTTCCGCAACATTTCTAGAACCATTACCATCCCCCAGTTGTTGACGTAGTAAGGATAGTTCATGTTGCATGGATTCGTAGTATTTTGGATCGTTTAACAGATGCAGGGCTTCTTCTGCAATCAGTGGCGGTCTGGCATTGCCCTGCAGGAATTCCCTGACGATCTCTCTACCGGGGATGATATTGACCAGGCCGATATAGTCGATGGTTGCAAGCTTACTTAGAATGAAAAAGCTAAGTGCTGCAAACTTGTAAACAATTACCATGGGCACTCCCAGTAGACCGATTTCAAGTGTGGCTGTTCCTGATGCGGTTAGAATTACATCGCAAGATTGAATCACATCATAAAATGGTTTTTTGGTGGTGGTTACCGATAATTCAGTTAATGCTGATTGAAAAGGTGACAGGTCATCATTTTTTATCGTATTTGCAACTGGTAGTATGAACTGGATTTCAGGTTTGCTTTGTCGAATCAATTTCGCAGTTTTCAGCATGACTGGAAGGACGCGTTTGATCTCGCCGCTTCGACTGCCTGGAAACAGGCCAATCGTTGTTTTGTCGTCAATTTGTAATTGATTTCGTGCCTGCTGCTTCGTTTTGTCAGCGACGACTTCATCAGTAAGCGGGTGCCCGGTAAAAGTAACAGGAACATCAGCGTCTTTATAGAGTTCTTTTTCGAAAGGGAAAATAACCGCCATGTGGTCGACGATTTCTCCCATTTTGTAGACACGTTTTGGGCGCCATGCCCAAACCTGAGGGCCGATATAGAATAAAACCTTTATGCCAATGCTTTTGGCATAGGCCGCCAGGCGCTGATTGAATTCCTGATAGTCGACCAGTATTAACAGGTCGGGCGGGTTATTGGCAATGTCTTTTTTTAACTTGTTTAGCTCTGCTTTTATTACATTATATTTCAGCAGTACGTCAACAATGCCAACAACAGCGAGTTCTGCCATATCAATAAAAACATCAACCCCTGCTTCGCGTAAATGATCACCACCCATGCCGCGAAAAGAAATGGAATCATCAAGTTTTTTAAGTTCGCTTACCAGGTGGGCTGCGTGTGCATCGCCCGATGCCTCGCCGGCAACGATAACCACATTTTTTGTCTTGTCTTGTATGGTCTGAGGTGACATTAGGCTTTTATGGCAATTACTTTTTGTTATTATTGAAGAATATCCTGGTACCAGCCTTGTTGGTGCCGGGCATGTTGGCACTTACAGCGCAGGAAGAATAATACAGTAATGAAAATAACATTGCAGGATGAATTGCCGGTGATCAATGGCTTGCTGGCAGGTACTGATGAAGCCGGACGTGGCCCGTTGGCCGGTAATGTGGTGGCAGCTGCGGTGATCCTGGATATGGCAGTGACTATCGACGGACTTGATGATTCTAAAAAGCTGTCAGAGAAAAAACGCCAGACGCTGGCGGAAGAGATAAAGCAGAAAGCTCTGGCCTGGTCTGTAGTGAGTGTTTCTGCACAGCAGATCGATGAGATGAATATATTGCAGGCATCATTATTTGCCATGAAAACAGCGGCAGAAGATCTGGAGGTGAGGCCGGATCATGTGTTTGTGGACGGTAATAAAACATTGATCGACTGTTTTTGTGATAACACGGCAATCATCAAGGGCGACTCGCGTGTGGCGGAGATCAGTGCGGCATCTATCCTTGCTAAGGTGGAACGTGATGCGCAGATGCTAGAGCTTCATAAACAGTATCCCGAGTATGGCTTTGATAAACACAAAGGATATCCGACAAAAGTACATCGGGAGATCCTCAATCAGATCGGCCCATGCCCGGAGCATCGTCGTAGTTATGCACCGGTACGAGATGCCCTGGCCAATTGTTGTATGGGAGTTTCCTGATGGATGACAGCTCTGTTCAAGCTCTGGATAAAGACACCCCCCGGCTGCTGGCGTCTTACTTGCTGCCACTCTCATTGTTTGCCCTGGCCGGCTCTATAGTCTATTTCACTTATCAGGTAGCCATGGTCAGTAAACAGATTCCGGACATCCTGCAGAGGATCGATACAACCAGTGAAAAGATCGAACCGGTCATCGGTGAGGTTGCGCAGATCATTGACCTCGTGCCGCCCATCCTGAAAGAGATTGAAGAGACCCGTAAACTGGTGCCGCCTATCCTTAAAGAAGTCGAGCAGACTCGAAAGATGATACCGCCGATCCTCGTCGAAGTTGAGCAGACACGTATGCAGATACCAGCGGTGCTGAAAGAGTCAGAAGCGATACGCGGTGAACTCCCCGCTGTACTCGCCAGTGCTGATAAAGCATCAGGTGCGATTGCCGATGTCTCTAAACAGGTGGAAGCGACACGACCGTTGATACCGGAAGTATTGACGGAGGTCAAAACTACCCGTGAATCGATTCCACCGATGATGGACCGGGCAGACCAGCTTATCGAAAAAGCCCGTGTTGCTGGTAAAGAGGCGAGTGAGGGGGCTGTGACCGGCGTATTCTCAGGTATTATCATGGCACCTTTTGCACTTGTGGGTGATGCTGGACGAAGTATTACTGGCATGACAGACGATGAAGCAAAACAATATACGGAGAAAGATTTTCAGTTGAATCAACAGGCATCGTTAAACTTGCTCAATAATGCTTCAAAAGGTGGCGAGCAGAAATGGAAGAACCCGGAATCTGGCAATCAGGGCATCTTAGTATTGTCGGACATATATTCTGATGGGGAATATTCAGAGATAGATTGTCGAACTTTGAACATTAAATTCTTTAAGGACGGGAAGTTATTCAAGGAAGGGGACCGTTCCTTCTGCAAGAATGAAGAGGATAAGTGGGATTTAAACGAGTGATATCTAATCGGACGATATGGCATCGATCTATCCTGGACTAATAACAGTTCAGGCAAAATATTTCACTTTGACAGTTCTAATGTGCTGTTTCCCCAGAACTGATTTGGTACACTAAAGCCTCATCTAACCCGAGGTAAATCAGTGACAGCCCAGCCAAGTTTTATTCACCTGAGAGTACATACAGAATACTCGCTGGTAGATGGCCTGGTACGTGTCAAACCGCTGATGTCAGCACTGGCTGAGGATGCTATGCCAGCGGTTGCACTGACTGATCAGAGCAACCTGTTTGCCATGGTGAAGTTTATCCGTGCTGCCCTGGGTGCTGGTATCAAACCCATCATCGGTGTCGATGCGCTGGTGCGATATGGTGATGACCAGGAAGCGCCTTTCCAGATGGTGTTGTTTGCGCAGAACAAAACCGGTTACCTCAATATTTCCGAACTCATTTCCAGGAGCTATCTAGAAGGTCAGCACCGAGGTGTACCTATTATTCAGGCTGAGTGGATCGAGCAGCATGCCGAAGGCATCATCGCATTATCTGGCGGCAGGATGGGTGATATCGGCAGGGCCTTGCTGGCAGGACAGGGGGCATTAGCGAAAAAGCGTCTGCAGCACTGGAGCGATTGTTTCAAAGACCGCTTTTATATCGAGCTGCAACGTACCGGCCGAGAAAACGAAGAGGCATATATCGCCGAGGCAGTGGAACTGGCTATCGAGCATGATGTACCTGTGGTCGCGACCAATGATGTGCGTTTCCTGAAAGCAGAAGAATTCGAGGCCCATGAAGCCCGCGTCTGTATACATGATGGACGTACACTGGATGATCCACGACGGCCGAAGAATTATACCCGGCAGCAGTATCTGCGCAGCAGCGAAGAGATGCGGCAGCTTTTTGCGGATCTCCCGGAAGCACTTGCCAATACGGTCGAGATAGCCAAGCGCTGCAACCTCGAGATCGAGCTTGGCAAAAGCTATCTACCGCAGTTCCCTATTCCTGAAGGTGAAACAGAAGAGAGTTATTTCTGCCGGGTATCGCGAGAAGGCCTGGAGCAACGCCTTAAGGTTCTGCTCGATGAAAATGCCGAGGATTTTGCTGAGCAACGAAAAGAATATGATGAGCGTCTGCAGATCGAGCTCGACGTTATCAATAATATGGGTTTCCCCGGTTACTTTTTGATCGTTGCCGACTTCATCCAGTGGTCGAAAGACAACGGTATCCCGGTTGGACCAGGGCGTGGCTCAGGTGCGGGTTCATTAGTCGCTTATGCGCTCAAGATTACCGACCTGGATCCACTGCAATTTGACCTGCTGTTCGAACGTTTCCTCAACCCGGAACGTGTTTCGCTACCGGATTTCGATGTCGACTTCTGCATGGAAGGCCGTGACCGGGTGATCGATTACGTGGCGCAGAAATATGGCCGTGACAGTGTCTCCCAGATCATCACCTACGGAACCATGGCGGCGAAAGCGGTGGTGCGTGATGTCGGCCGGGTGATGGGTCAGCCTTATGGTTTTGTTGACCGCATCGCCAAGCAGATCCCGTTTGAAATTGGCATGACGCTGACCAGGGCTCTGGAAGAGTCAGAAGAGCTTAAGGCCTCGTACGAAAATGAAGAAGAAGTCACCGCGATCCTGGATATGGCGCTGACACTTGAAGGGGTGGCACGAAATGCCGGAAAACATGCCGGTGGTGTGGTTATCTCGCCGACAGTACTGACCGACTTCAGTCCGCTGTACTGTGAAGAAGGCGGCGCCGGTGTGGTTACCCAGTTCGATAAAGATGACGTCGAAGCGGTGGGCCTGGTGAAGTTCGACTTCCTGGGGCTGCGTACGCTGACCATCATCGACTGGGCAGTAAAACATGTTAACCGCCGTCACGAAAAAGAAGGTAAAGACGTATTAGAGATAGAGCATCTGCCGCTGGATGATAAAGCCGCCTTCGACTTATTACAGGCGGCAAACACAACCGCCGTGTTCCAGCTCGAATCACGCGGTATGAAAGATTTGATCAGCCGACTGCAGCCGGACAGCTTCGAAGATATCGTCGCCCTGGTGGCGCTATTCCGCCCCGGGCCTTTGCAGTCAGGCATGGTTGATGATTTCATCAATCGTAAACATGGTCGCGCCGAGGTCGATTATTTCCACCCGGATCTGGAACAGGTATTAACGCCGACCTATGGTGTCATTCTGTACCAGGAACAGGTGATGCAGATCGCACAGGTACTGGCGAATTACACGCTGGGCGGCGCCGACATGTTGCGCCGCGCCATGGGTAAGAAAAAAGCGGAAGTCATGGCCGAACAGCGTGAGCTATTTATGAAAGGTGCCGTGGCTCGTGATGTCGATGCAGATCTTGCTACACACATCTTCGACCTGATGGAGAAGTTCGCCGGTTATGGTTTTAACAAATCACACTCGGCTGCCTATGCCTTATTGTCCTACCAGACCGCCTGGTTAAAGGCTCATTATCCTGCCGAGTTTATGGCTGCGGTTTTATCGGCCGATATGGATAATACCGATAAGGTAGTCGGACTGATCGAGGACTGTAAAGAACAGGGCGTCAACGTATTACCACCGGATATCAATCATTCCATCTACCAGTTCAGTGTGCCTGATGAAAAATCAGTACTCTATGGTCTGGGTGCTTTGAAAGGTGTCGGCGAAGGCGCGCTGGAAGGCATCATCGCTGAACGTGATGCCAATGGTGAGTTTGCCGATCTCTATGATTTCTGTCGGCGCAGCGACACCCGAAAAGTTAATCGTCGGGTGATGGAAGCACTGATCAAAGCCGGTGCGATGGATTCCCTGGGCCCTAACCGCGCCAGCCTGATCGCCAGTTTGAGCAATGCTGTACAACTGGCAGAACAGAACCAGAAAAATGAAAGCATCGGCCAGGATGATATGTTCGGTTCATCCGATGAGCCTGACACCCATGCCAATGTACATGTCGTAGAAGTCGAAGACTGGGATGATGAGACCCGTCTTTCAAATGAAAAGGATACGCTCGGCCTGTATCTGACCGGACATCCTATCTCACGTTATGAAAATGAATTACAACGTTTCACAGAATGCCGTTTTTCAAAGGTCCCGGACCTGGTGCCAGAAAGCGAGAAAGGGGGTGGTTATGGCGGCTACAGGAAGAAAGACAAAAAACAGTATTGCCTGGCGGGTCTGCTCATCGGTATGCGGGTGCGTAGAACCAAGACCGGCAGTAAGATCGTTACTGGTGTACTGGATGACAGGACGGCGCGTGTTGAAGTGGTCCTGTATGAAGATGTTTATGAGCAGTACAGCAACGCCCTGGTAAAAGATAAGGTATGCGTGGTGGTCGGTAGTGTCAGTTATGATGACTTTAATGCTGCCTATTCCGTAAATGCGAGTGCGATATACACGATGACACAGGCAAGGGAAAAATTTGCTCGCGGCCTGCAGATAAAATTTGACAGGTGCAAAGCAAATGGTAGCTGGTCTGATAGTAATATCGCGCAACAGCTGACCGAGGTTTTGCATACCTATCGGGAAGGTAATTGTCCAGTGAATATCAGATACAACAGTGGTTCCGAACTCTCGCATTATGTCCTCGGCGAAGAATGGAATGTCGTTCCTTCGGATGATCTATTAAACCGACTCGATAAAGTTTTCGGGCAGGAACAAATAGAGATAATGTACTAGAGATTATCTGAGTGTACCTGATAAATAAATTTGTCATCTCGAGCAAAGGGAGAGATCTTTATTGCGCTGAGTGTAATATCTCTCCCTTTGGACGAGATAACAGAGTAACAATCTAATGCGACATCACGTCACTCGATTAAAATATCACCTATTTAAACCCCAGGCATGGCGCACCAATATGGTCTTCTGGGGCGGTGCGATCCTGGTTGGCCTGGTGGCTGCAGTTTTTGCGCTGATGGCTGATCAGGCTGATCACCTGTTTCGAAAGATCATTGCATACAATGAATACCTGCCGCTAATAATTACACCAGCGGGTTTTGTGCTTACCGTTTATCTGACCCGAAAGATTTTTAGTGGCGCAGAGGGTAGTGGTATCCCTCAAACCCTGATCGCGCTGGCTGATCCCGGTAGCAGTATGAGTAACCGCCTGTTATCCATGCGTATGGTCGTCGGCAAAGTGTTGATGGCGGTGCTGGCTCTTTGCAGCGGTGCATCATTGGGTAGAGAAGGCCCAACTGTACACCTGGGCGCAGCTATTTTACATTCACTAGGCAAGTATGCGCATCTGCCCACACGATATTATGAACGAGGCCTTATCCTGACCGGTGGCGGAGCCGGTATCGCGGCGGCATTTAATACACCCCTGGCCGGTATTATCTTTGCCATTGAAGAGATGGCACGGTCATATGATCGTCGTAACAGCGGCATGATGCTGGTAGGCGTTGTGCTCGCCGGTATGACCGCTATCGTCGTGCACCAGAGCAACTACAGTTATTATGGTACGGCACCCGCCGAGCTGGACTTTAGCTGGGTATGGTTAGGTGTCGTCGTCTGCGGAGTGGTCGGCGGTCTTTTCGGTGGCCTGTTCAGCCAGGCTTTGATAATAGGATCAAAAAGATTACGCCCCTATATGCAGACGCACTGGGTCGTGATCGCCTTGGTCTGTGGTATCAGTGTCGCGGTTTTGAGTATCCTCAGTAATGGCACAGCTAATGGAACGGGCTACCTTGAGGCGAAACAGATCGTCAGTTGTGCAGGGTTGGAGTCATGTCATGCTGATTATGGATTGATGTATCCTCTATATAAGATCCTGGCGACAGCAGCCACTTATCTGACCACTATTCCTGGCGGCTTATTTGCCCCATCCTTGGCTAGCGGTGCAGGTCTGGGTGCCGATCTTGCTTTATTGTTTCCGCCTGAGATGGCATCAACGATAGTTATCCTGGGTATGATAGGTTACTTTACCGGTGTCGTACAAACACCGATCACAGCTTTTGTCATCGTGATGGAGATGACCGACAATCATGAGCTGGTACTGGCTATGATGGCGACCGCACTTATATCGTCAGGTGTATCAAAACTGGTGTGTAAGAAACCTATTTATGAAGCGCTGGCTGAGAACCTGCTATCGATGATGTCAGATAAGCAGAGACGGTAAGATTAAGAGAGACGGTGTACCTGACTGATACATAATAAATATAGTCACATGAAGTATTCTGTTTTTTTTTGTTCGTTACTTTATTCTGACTTCGGTTTTTTCAGTAAAACATAAACTGCGCCGTTGCCACCATCTTTAGGCTGGGCAGAATGGAACGCCAATACATTATCCACGCCACGTAACCAGCGGTTGACCATGGGTTTGATGACAGGTTTGTCTTTAGATCGAAAACCTTTGCCGTGAACGATGATAGCGTTGCGCACACCTGCTGCTTCACACTCGCCAAGAAATTCTCGTAGTTCATTTCTTGCTTCAGTGACGGTTAGTCCATGCAGATCGAGGCTATGTTCGACAGGATTCTTTCCCTGGCGAAGCTTCTTAAGCACATTGTGCTGCAGGCCACTACGGGAAAAGCTGAGTATGTCGGGACAGTCTTCGACGGTTTCAGTATCAGAAAACACGTCCTCGATGGCAAAACCAGCGATATCCTCAGCCTGCTGCTGAAGTGGTTTTCTTGGTGTTTTCTGAATCGTTATCCTGTTATCAGGTTTTAGCGGTGTAACACCGGCCATCTCTGAAAGAAAAAGTGATTCTTCATCATTTTTTGTTGAATCATCGCTCATCAGAACTCGTTCAATAAGGTATAGTTACAGTTTATTGTATCGTGAAATATTAATGTTGTATTGCTTGTGCATATTTTAGTCTCAAATGATGATGGTTACCGTGCTCCGGGCATCGCAGTGCTTGCTGAGGCCTTGTCTGTTGACTATGAGATATCCATCGTTGCTCCTGAACAGAACTGCAGCGGGGCGAGCAATTCGTTGACCCTGGAACGTGGTCTGCGAGCCTGCCAGGTGTCTGAAAATTCTTATTATGTCGATGGAACACCGACCGATACGGTCCATCTTGCGATTACCGGCCTGTTGAAAAAAGTGCCAGACATGGTTGTCTCCGGTATTAATGCTGGCGCCAATATGGGAGATGATGTGCTGTATTCAGGCACCATCGCAGCGGCGATGGAAGGACGCCATCTTGGATTGCCGGCGATTGCCGTTTCTATGGATTCTTTTACGCCTGAACATTATGAGACGGCTGCAAAAGCGGTGGTGCAACTGCTGGAAGATCTGAGTACGGCTTCGTTTGCTTCTGATACGATACTGAATATCAATGTGCCTGATATACCCTGGTCTGAGGTCAAGGGATTTAAGGCTACCCGTCTCGGTAACCGTCATAAATCAGAAGGTATGATCATTCAGGATGACCCGCGTGGTGATCCGATGTACTGGGTTGGCCCGCCGGGCGCAGCACAGGATGCTGGAGAGGGGACTGATTTTTATGCGGTCAGTCATCAATATGTGTCCATAACGCCACTACAGATCGATTTAACCCGATATAATACCCTGAAAGAGCTGGAAAACTGGCTGAAGACACATAACAGATAAAGCACGATTAGATGATAAGTAACGATATTCAGGGTATTGGTATGACCTCGCAACGAACAAGGGATCGCCTTGTTGACCGTCTGCGTGAAAAAGGTATCAAGGACGAACGCGTCCTCGAAGTGATGCGGACCACACCACGTCACATCTTCGTTGATGAAGCGATGGCGCATCGCGCCTATGAGGATACCGCGCTGCCGATCGGTCATGGTCAGACGATCTCACAGCCATATATCGTTGCCAGGATGTCTGAGATATTACTGGAAGGCGGCACTCCCGACGTAGTGCTCGAGGTAGGAACAGGTTCAGGTTACCAGTCGGCGATCCTGTCACGCCTGGTGCCTAAGGTTTATACCGTAGAGCGGATCAGTGCGCTTCTGCAAAAAGCGCGTGACGCCCATAGAAAGATGGGGTTGATGAACGTCTTTTCCAAACACAGTGATGGTTCATGGGGCTGGGAGCCAAATGCGCCATACGCTGCGATCATGGTGACCGCAGCACCAAAAACAGTGCCGCCAAATCTCCTGCAACAACTTGCTGTTGGTGGTCGTATGGTAATACCTGTCGGTACTAGCGGTGGTGTGCAGGAGTTAAAACTGTATTTGCGAACAGCCGATGGTATTGAAGAGTCTACGTTGGAAATCGTTAATTTTGTTCCCCTACTAGATGGAGCTGTCAGATAATGATTTTTGCAGGTTTGTATAATAAGGTGATGCGTTGGGCAGCCCATCCACATGCCGAACGTTATCTGGTTGGAGTCAGTATATTTGAGTCGATCTTTTTTCCGGTGCCAACAGCGTTGATGGTAGCACCGATGGCGGTAGCAAAGCCTGAGCGCGCAGTCCGTATCGCGCTGATCGCTACCTCGATGTCTGTGCTCGGTGGTGTGGTCGGCTATTACCTGGGGTATTTTGCAATCGGCGCGATCGAGCCTATCCTGCATGATGTCGGCTACTGGGAAAAGTATATGACAGCGCAACGCTGGTTTGAGGAGTGGGGGTTCTGGGCCGTGGTCGTGGCAGGCTTTTCACCTATCCCTTTTAAACTGTTCACGATATCTGCTGGCGCATTATCTATGGCATTATTGCCCTTCGTGTTAGCAGCTATAGTGGGACGATCGGCACACTTTTTCCTGGTTTCTCTGCTGATGGCCTGGGCAGGGCCGAAAATGGAACCGGTCGTTAAAAAATATATTGAATGGCTGGGCTGGGCGACTGTTATATTGATCGTTGTCTTTATATATTTCCACTAACTATAGAATGATGTTACGACAGGGTTGTTTTTTACTGGCAACGTTGGCGCTTTTTGTCTTGCTTCAGTCATGTTCGAGCAATGGTAAAAAGTGGAACCCTGAAGATTATACCGTCAAGTCCGGTGATACTATCTATTCGATCGCCTGGCGATATGAGCTTGATACGGAAGACTTCGCCGCATGGAATGGCATATCTACATCTACATTTATCAAACCAGGGCAGCGTTTACATACCCGCAAACCGGCTAATTTCGATTCTGAGAGGAAGAGTCAGGTAGAGCAATCAATCGCCTATACTCCACAGCCTGTTTCCGGGCAGACAAAAACAGAAAGTAACCAGATATATAAAAAATGGGTGAAAGCTGAGAAAGGAGACACACTGTATGGTATATCAAAACGATATGGTGTCAGCGTAGAACGACTTGCACAGCTGAACCAGTTGAAAAAGCCTTATGTCATCAAACCCGGTCAGACCATCTTTCTAAAACCACTGAAAACTGAAGCCCAGTCAACGGCGAGAGTACCTGAGAAGACGAAGACAAAGCCAGGCAAAACCTCACCAACCGTTTCATCGTATACACAATCACAATCAGTCAGCTGGCCAAAGACCGTTCGCTGGCAACGTCCGGCCAACGGAAAGATAGTAAAAAAATTCAGTCGCTGGCGTAATGATGCGAAGGGCATCGATATTGAAGGTAAGGTAGGCAATGCTATCGTAGCCTCTGCAGGCGGCAAAGTTGTTTATAGTGGCAATGGCCTCATAAGCTATGGAAACCTGGTCATCATTAAGCACAATAAGACATTTTTGAGTGCTTATGCATATAATCGAAAACTAATGGTGCAGGAAGGCGACATGGTGAAAGCCGGACAGAAGATTGCCGAGATGGGACGTAAGGATAAACTAAGTCCACGGTTACATTTTGAAATCAGAAAAAATGGCAAACCGGTTGATCCATTGAAATATCTTCCCTGGTAAATTTCTGATTACTCTCTTATTGAAATGATCATTGACTTAACTGCCTCGCTTTATGTGATTTCTTAATAAACTATCGAAAAAGTTACATTAGATATATTTCGTGGCTACCCAAAGGGAATATTCGCTCTTGTGGTGTAAATTTACAAAACCACAATATCATGTGGTTTAGCGAGTAAACATAAATTAAATTCTAGTTTTTTTAAATAAATACTTGCTTATTAATTAGTTTTGATGATATAAGTTTTTCTAACGTAAGGGCTAACGTTAGAAGAACCTTGTAAGTACATGGATTTAAAGGGAGTAGTGATTTCTCCAGCTTGCAAACTAAATGCGTAAAAAAAATAATTATAAAACACATTTTGGGGTGGGGTACAATCATGATAGAAGCAATCGCTGATATTAAAGAGGAACAGGAGACTGGTGTCTTAATGATGCAGGCTGGAGATGACGTTGAATGTGATGATGTCGAGCTTGATGGTAAAGACCATGTGTCTAAAAAAGATTCAAAGAAAAAAGCAGTCAGTGCTAAAAAGGCTGATGTGGATCCGGATGCAAAAGTTAATCGTAAAGAGCTTGATGCAACACGTCTATATTTACGTGAAATAGAAGGGTCACCACTGCTCACTGCAGAGGAAGAGGTCTTCTACTCCCGTAAAGCTCTAAAAGGCGACATGGATGCGCGTAAAAAAATGATCGAATGTAACCTTCGCCTGGTAGTGAAGATTGCACGTCGTTACATGAACCGCGGTCTTGCTTTGCTTGATCTGATTGAAGAAGGTAATCTTGGTTTGATCCGTGCGGTCGAAAAATTCGATCCTGAAAAAGGGTTCCGTTTTTCTACCTATGCGACCTGGTGGATCCGTCAGACCATAGAACGCGCTCTAATGAATCAGACTCGCACTATCCGTTTACCTATACACGTAATCAAAGAATTAAATGTATATCTGCGTGCCGCTCGAGAACTTGAGCAGACCATGGATACAGAGCCTACCGCAGAAGACATCGCGAAAATGTTGAACAAACCGGTTGCCGGCGTTGAAAAAATGCTGGGCTTACGTGACCGTGTAACTTCTGTCGACGTACCTGTAGGTAAAGAAAATGATCGTCCTTTACTGGAGATCGTTGCTGATGAGCGTGTTCCAGCACCGCCTGAGATGCTGCAGAATGACGACGTCATGGCAAACCTTGGTGTATGGCTTGACCAGTTAGACACAAAGCAGCGTGAAGTACTAGTTCGTCGTTTTGGCTTGAACAATCATGAGCGTACTACTCTGGAAGATGTTGGTAAAGAGTTGGGAGTAACACGCGAGCGTGTTCGCCAGATCCAGATGGATGCGCTAAAACAATTACGTAAAATTCTGGAGAATCAGGGGTTCACCGAAGAGTTGTTGTTCCAGGACTAATAATTCGTTCTCCTGTGTCAGGGTGGCTTGATGACAGCCCTGCATACAACAGTATTAAGCAGATACATTTGTATCTGCTTTTTTTTGCCTACATGGATGGCAAGAATTGTTCCAGACAATTGCTTTGCATTTCCGCCATCCATGGCGGTCATAGTAAGGGGTACGAGCATTAGGGCAGGACGCCCGTAAGTAGAATAACGCAGGAGCAGTTATCAAGGACGCGGAAGCTTTGCCTACATAGATGGCAAAAATTGTTCTAGACAACTATTTGCATTTCCACCATCCATGGCGGTCATAGTAAGGAGCGAGAGCATTAGGGCAGGACGCCCGTAAGTAGGATAACGCAGGAGCAGTTATCGAGGACGCGGAAGCTTTGCCTATTTTGATTAGCAAACAGGCCTGTAAACTATAAGATTAGCCCTGCAACCACGTCACGGCCTTCGCTCATGAGAATGTTGTAGGTCCTGCAGGCGGCGCCTGTATCCATAAAATCAACGCCGATACCATACTCGATAATACCGGAATAAATCTCAATGGCCGGGAAAACAAGCCTGTTACCAGTGCCTATAATGATCAGCTCAGGCTGAAAGGATAAAACTGTCTCGATATGATTCTGCGTAAGCAGCTCTATATCAGAGACGTCCCAGTTTTCTTTGAGCCGGGTATTGGCGACGACTAGGCTTTGGCTGAATGTTTTACCGTTTATTGAAACGCTGTTATCGTCATATGCAGTGATGACATAGCCATCTTCCTGGCTGTCTTGAGCGAACTTCATTTTCATTGTATAAGTTAGTAATTGGAATGACATATGTTACACGTTATATGGCGAATGCAGTAGAATAAGCGCCTTTTGAATCAGTGTTGCCCTAGGGTATTGAGGAGGCGGTCTTGAACGCAGTTAAAGTTGGTCTATTGGGTCTGGGTACGGTCGGTGGCGGAACCGCCACGGTTTTAATAAGAAATGCCGAGGAAATTCAGGCGCGTCTGGGTCGTGCAATAGAAATCTCTCACGTCGCCGGACTGGATATAGCGTCGCAGACCATCGTCGACCCAGCAATAACGAAACTAACAGATGATGCTTTTGAGGTAGTCAATGATCCGGATGTTGAGATCGTAGTAGAGCTCATCGGTGGTTATACCTTAGCTAAAGACCTGGTATTGAAAGCTATAGGAAACGGCAAACATGTGGTCACTGCGAATAAAGCGTTGATCGCTACACATGGCCCCGAAATCATGAGAGCTGCAGCTGCGCAGGGTGTCAGTGTGAGCTATGAAGCAGCCGTTGCTGGCGGTATACCTATCATCAAGGCGATGCGTGAAGGTCTTGCTGCAAACAAGATCAAGTGGGTAGCAGGCATCATCAATGGAACGGGTAACTTTATCCTGACAGAGATGCGCGACAAGGGCCGTGATTTCTCTGATGTGCTCAAAGAAGCGCAGGAACTGGGGTATGCAGAAGCTGATCCGACGTTTGACGTTGAAGGAATCGATGCAGCACACAAACTGACAATACTTGCGTCACTGGCATTTGGTATCGAGCTCCAGTTTGAGAAAACCTACACAGAAGGCATCAGCAAGATCACTACAGAAGATGTTAACTATGCTGAAGAGCTTGGTTATCGTATAAAGCATCTGGGTATTACGCGAAAAACAGAAAAGGGGATCGAGCTACGTGTGCATCCAACTCTTATACCTGAAAAGCGTCTTATTGCGAATGTCGATGGTGTAATGAATGCGGTGTTGGTGCAGGGCGATGCTGTTGGTCCAACCTTGTATTATGGCGCCGGTGCCGGCGCTGAACCGACTGCATCAGCAGTCGTTGCCGATATAATCGATACGGTGAGAACAATCGATGCGCCACTGCATCACAAGGTCCCGCTACTTGGTTTCCAGGATGATGCTATGCGTGATACACCGATACTTGCAATCGATGATGTCGAGTCTTCTTATTATCTGAGGATGGTCGCTGAAGATCATCCCGGCGTTCTAGCTGAAGTATCAGACACGTTTGCAAAGAACAGCATCAGTATCGAAGCAGTTATACAGAAGGAGCCTGCAACCGGTGAGAATACGGTGCATCTGGTCATGCTTACACAGAAGTGTATTGAGTCAAATGTTAATAAGGCGATTTCAGCGGTTGAGGGTCTGGCATCAGTGCGGGGTGATGTTGTGCGGATTCGTATGGAGCATCTTGACTAGAATTCAATCTGCTACAGGTCAAATGTCTCTCGGAATAATTGATGGACATAAAAAAGCCTCGTAATTACGAGGCTTTTTTTATATTGAAACTTAACTGCCGATCTAATCGTTACCTGAGAAAGCGCCAAGGATATGAAGTAAGCTCAGGAACAGGTTATAGATACTGATATACAGTGAAACGGTCGCCATGATGTAGTTGGTCTCACCGCCATGAATTATCTCGCTGGTCTGATATAGGATCATTCCTGACATCAATAAAACAAACATTCCTGATACTGCAAGAGACAGTATGGGCATACTAAATACGAAGGCTCCTAAGCCGGCAAGGAAAGCTACCATGATGCCGACCATCAGGAAACCACCCATGAAACTGAAATCTTTACGGCTGGTTAATACATAACCTGATAAGGCCAGGAATATTGCACCGGTGCCACCTAAGGCTGTCATAACCAGTTGTGCGCCATTAGTGGTAGCAAGGTATGCGTTCAGTATAGGTCCGAGAGTCAGTCCCATAAAACCAGTCAGCATAAATACGAATAATATACCCCAGCCACTATCGCGAAATTTGGTGGTCAAAAATAACAGAGCTATATAACCTACCAGTGTCATCAATCCGAAATAAGGTAGATTAAATGTCATTGAGATGCCGGCAGTAGCGGCACTGAACAGTAATGTCAGGGCGAGCAGGGCATAGGTATTTTTTAAAACTTTATTGGTCGCAAGTACCTGTGATTCTGAACGAGCGGTTGATATAGATTGCATAGTATTACCTTTAAATCAATTTTAACTAGTTTTGGCTACAGATAAGCTTAGCATTGTTTGGCGCTAAACGGTTATAAAAACTTGTTGATGTAAATGGTCATATTCTAACCATTTCTGTCAGCAATCAGACCTCAGATATAGCAGAAGGTTTCATGATACATTTGTCTTTTTTGATAGTTAATAGACAGTATGTGGGCAAAATTTATAATCTCAAATATGCCATATTGGCATTAAAAAACCTGACAATTGTCAATAAACCTTATGGCACCACCACTATAATCTGTCAGTATCGGTGTTACAGAAGATGCGTCTTAATAGACGATATTTTCACACTAAAATTTAATTTAATAAGAATATCGATATTATCAGCTCTTGGGAGGGTTAGTTATGGCGCACATCGTTGTTTTGGGTGCAGGGACAGGTGGTATGCCTGCGGCTTATGAAATGAAGGCTGCAGTAGGCAAAAAGCATGAAGTTACCGTTATTAATGAGAAAGAAGATTTTCAATTTGTTCCGTCTAACCCATGGGTAGCAGTAGGTTGGCGTGAACGTAAAGAAATAAGTATCCCGCTCGAAAAATATCTGAAGAAAAAGAACATTAATTTTATCGCTCAGCGTGTTGATAAAATCGACGCGTCTACCAGTAAACTTGAACTGGCAAATGGTGAATCAGTTGAATATGACTACCTCATCATAGCAACCGGTCCAAGACTCGCATTTGAAGAGGTTGAGGGATCCGGACCAGAAGGTCATACCGAGTCAGTCTGTGTCACGGATCATGCTGAAAAGGCATGGGAAAAATATCAGGAAATTCTTAAGAATCCCGGACCGATAGTCATCGGCGCCATGCCATTTGCCAGCTGTTTCGGGCCGGCTTACGAGTTTGCATTTATCGTTGATGCGGATCTACGTAAACGTAAAATACGTGACAAGTTCCCGATGACGTATGTGACCTCAGAGCCCTATATCGGCCACCTCGGTCTGGGTGGTGTTGGTGACTCGAAATCTATGCTGGAAAGTGAGTTGCGTAATCACCATATAAAATGGATAACGAATGCTAAAACGACGAAAGTTGAAGAGGGTAAGCTGTTTGTTGACGAGTTAAATGAAGCAGGTGATACTGCCAAACAGCATGAGATAGACTTTAATTTCGCTATGATGCTTCCAGCATTCAAAGGTGTGGATGCAGTCGCGGCAGTGCCAGACTTATGTAATCCACGTGGTTTTGTGATCGTAGATGAATTACATCGCAACCCGACTTATAAAAACATATTTTCCGCCGGTGTGTGTATCGCGATTCCGCCAGTAGAACCAACACCTGTACCTACCGGCACGCCGAAGACAGGTTATATGATCGAGTCGATGGTGACCTCAATCGTGCATAATATCGCTGATGAATTGAAAGGTGTTACACCGAATACTACCGCGACATGGAACGCGATCTGCCTCGCGGATATGGGTGATACCGGTGCTGCGTTTGTCGCAATACCTCAGATCCCACCGAGGAATGTGGCTTGGTTCAAGAAGGGTAAGTGGGTGCATTTAGCAAAAATCGCCTTTGAGAAATATTTCATTCGAAAGATGAAAAAAGGTACCTCAGAGCCGCTGTATGAAAAATATATTCTTAAGCTTCTGGGTATCGAAAAGCTTGAATAAGGATATCGTTTAAATAAAAAAGCCCGGTTATGCCGGGCTTTTTTATCTGATGATGAAAATGCGCAAAACTGTATCGTGACTTTTTTATTGTGCCCTGTTTTTACCTACAGCCTGCAGATTGTATTGTTTTAACTTACGATAAAGCGTACGTTCACTGATGCATAGCTCTTCGGCAACTCTTGCACGGTGGCCACCATGCTGATGCAGTAGTGACTCGATATGAGTGGCTTCTACATCGGTTAATGAGCGGTTGGTGCTTGGAGTGTTGGTTTTTAGGTCGCGAGAATGTTTGCGACGATCAGCCAGTGGGTTGATATAAACGTTCGCAAAATTATTAAGTTGTAATTGTTCGCTGGTTATCAGTCCGCTGGTCGCAATAGCAGCAGCCTTCTGAAGTATGTTATAGAGTTCTCGGATATTACCCGGGTAATCATATTGTTGTAGTACCTCTAGTGCTTCATCAGAGATACGGTTGACCGAACCGTTATGTGACTTGGTCTTTTCGAGCATCGCCTTAACCAGGGGTGCTATATCTGTTCGGCGTTCACGTAGGGGTGGAATGGTGATCGATATACCGGCAATACGATAATATAAATCTGCTCTGAACGTCCCCTGTTCGACCATCTTGCGAAGATTGTTATGCGTGGCGCAGATGATACGGACGTCTACATGCAGGTCTTCACGGCCACCTAAGCGTCTGTAATAACCCGTTTCCAGTGCGCGTAATAAGCGGCCCTGCAATGCCAGTGGTACTTCACCGATCTCGTCAAGGAATAAAGTACCATGCTCTGCTGACTCGATCAGGCCATGTCGACGGCCGACACAACCAGTGAACGCGCCACGTTCATGACCGAATAGCTCGCTTTCAAAAATACCTTCCGAAATCGACGTGCAATCAATCGAAATAAAAGGGTGCGCTTTACGGTGTGATTTATTGTGAATGAATTTAGCTGCCAGTTCTTTACCGACACCGCTTTCACCATTCAATAGAATCGGTACATCTGATGTTGAAGCCCCTGACATTTCTTCAATACATGCCAGAAAGGCGGCAGAGGTGCCAAGCATGCGCTGTTGATCGCAGCCCAATTCGTCAGTTTTGGCGATAGGGAATATGGATTCACCAAGAAATAGCTCGCCATCGGAGCCATAAATCGGTGAACCTTTAATACGTACATGCTCTTCTTCATTATTATTATCATAATGAATATGTAAAACCTGGTGAGGCGTTTTCGTTTCAAATACTTTTTTGTGAGGACAGTCTTCACCGTTTAAATGGCATGGGACATCAGAGTGGTGGGACACCTGGTGACATTTTTGGCCGACGATCCTTTCACGATCAGTCGCATAAGAGCTGCAGTAAGCTTCATTGGCAGCAATGATGTTGTAATCTTTATCTATGACAACAAAGCCGTTATCTGATGCATCGATAACACTCTGTAAGCTAATTGGGAAACGATTTGAGAATGTCATATTGCCTCACTATGCTGTCATAATGACATGGAACTTTTGAAGTATAATTTAATTCTTAAAATAAATCAATATGTTATGTGGACTCTGCGGTCAAGTGGGTTATGACACAATTGTGACTCGTGTCAGGAAAATGCAATAAAGTGTAAAGAGATTCAGACGATAGCGGGGGGGATTATTTTTATAAAACTAGTAAAACGTCTATTGAATACTTGATGAAATCACGTAATATACGCGCTTTCTCGTAACACGAGATTTCGGAAGGGTGGCTGAGCGGTTGAAAGCACCAGTCTTGAAAACTGGCAAGGGTTTATAGCCCTTCGTGGGTTCAAATCCCACCTCTTCCGCCATAAATAAAAGGCTCCCAATCGGGAGCCTTTTTTATTTTTAGTTTTCCTGTTACTAGTGTCGGTTTCTGAGCAATTGAGTTTGCGGTGCACGATTACTAGATGATTGTGGATGACGACGGTGCTTGCTTAGTCTTACCAACTTACATCCGGTATCGGTTAAGTCTTCATATTTAAAATATCCCGATCTATATGCCTCGAGTACAAGTTCTATAGCAATTGAATCGGTAGGGTCGTTTTGTTGATAAGGCAATTTTTTTAGTTTCTCGACAGCTTCCTGTAGCAGGGTTTCATTTATTACGATTGGGTCTTTAACATAGCTTCGTAAATGAGCCTTAATTCTAAACTTTTCTAAAATGTCATTTTGCTTCTTATTTGCATTAAACATAGTTATCTCCCGCTTGTTGTATGATGTAATGGTAGCTAGATAGTGGGAGTGTTAATTGACTAAATACGCCAATTATTTGACGAGAAAATAGCTTCCTGTGACATTTAGTATGTCACTTGAATTTTATATAAACTGCCATATATAACTCATAATTAACTGATTCTAATGAGATAAATATGAGTGATCTAAAACATGTTGTGTGTCCATCGTGTGATGCCGTAAACCGTATTCCTGCAGGTAAGCTTGGTGCAGGTCCCTCCTGTGGTAAGTGTCGAAAAGCCCTGTTCGCCAAACACCCGGTGACGCTTCATTCTGGTAACT
Organism: uncultured Gammaproteobacteria bacterium; assembly: GCA_963807625.1. Taxonomy (GTDB): domain Bacteria; phylum Pseudomonadota; class Gammaproteobacteria; order SZUA-229; family SZUA-229. Next base: position 309,938 of record CAWECN010000006.1, on the reverse strand, counting down.
TTCAGACGCATATAAATCGTAGCGATATTCCTGTTGTGGTAGATTTTTGGGCTCCCTGGTGTGGTCCTTGCAAGATGATGGCGCCTGCATTTGAGCAGGCGTCAGCAGAGCTTGAACCAGATGTGCGACTGGCTAAATTAAATACTGAAGATGAGCAGGTAATCGGGGCTAATCTGAATATCCGGAGTATTCCGACTATGGTAATGTTTAAAAATGGTCGGGAGGTAGCCAGGCAGGCTGGAGCAATGAGCGCCTCAGATATACAATCCTGGGTAAAAAATTTCATGTAAAACATGATGATTTTATTAAAATGGTGAATCTTTAGTCATTTTTTTGAAATTTCAGGTAAGTTTTCCGAATAATCGGGATTAGAATGTGTATACAAGGGTAAATGGAAGTTACTGAATTTTTTGACAAAAACTATTTTTTCATAGAAACTCCTACGACCAAAACTAAATTGACATAAATACAGGATTTTCTTGATGGCAGATTTATTCTCAGATGAATGGGCGCAGGCCTATAAGGACGCATGGAACGCAGATGATGAAATCACTGGCTCTTTAGAGCGTGCGGGTTTTAACTCTGTCGTAGCTTTTGGCTTACCCGAAGATACCGCTCCTGCATTTGTCATGTCCATACAAAACGGCAAGATATCGTCAATTAATACTTCACCACTAGATGATGTTAAATGGGATATTCGGGCAACAAAAGATGACTGGATCTCACTAATTGTTAAACCTCCAGGTTTAATGAAGCTGGGTATAGCTTATACGTCACGAAAATTACGTTTCAAAAAAGGTGACTATGCGACAATGATAAAAGATCCTAGTCTGGCAGGTGCTTTTGTTAAGTCATTCGCCCTGATGGGTAAAGTGCTTTAAAGATCGCATAACGTCTCGAGTAGCATTATTTTCTATCAAAAAGGCTGGTTTTATACCAGCCTTTTTTATTTTTGCGCTTTTGATTATTCTCAGACGTATACTTTTATTATCTATTCATGACAAGTGACAAAACATAGTGAACGATGCGAGCGATTAGATGTCGGTACATTATTATTTGAAAAATACATATCTTATGATCGGGTTCGATTGATGTCAGTATTACGAGACTTGGTAGTAATCGGTGGTGGCGCTGGTGGCCTGGTGGTTGCCAGTGTTGCTGCGCAGTTAGGGCTCGATGTTGTTTTAATCAACAAAGAAGAAGCTATGGGTGGAGATTGTCTGCACTATGGTTGTGTGCCAAGTAAGGCGTTGCTGAAAAGTGCTTCGGTTGCTCATGTGGTACGACAGGCGAGTCGATGGGGCATTCATTCAGAATCGCCAGAGGTCGATATGCAAGCCGTCAACCAAGTGATTAGACATGCGGTCGATACTATTCAGGTCCATGATAGCCGGGAACGATTCGAAGCGCTGGGATGTGAAGTGATTACCGGTGAAGCACGTTTTTGTGGACATTCGCAGGTTGAAGTCGGTACGACGAAAATCTCAGCAAAACATTTTGTCGTTGCTACTGGCTCCGCAGCCTGGATTCCGCCTATCGAGGGGCTGCAGGAGATAAAATTTCTTACCAACGAAGATATGTTCAGCCTACCGACTTTGCCAAAAAGTATGATTATTTTAGGTGGAGGTCCTGTCGGTGTGGAAATGGCGCAGGCCTATTCTCGATTGGGAACAGTGGTTACTGTTATCGAACTGGCACCACGTCTGCTACCCAGGATGGATCAGGACCTCTCCACTATATTGACTGACGTGCTGGTATCAGAGGGTGTTTCTGTGGAGCTAAACAATGAGGTCGTTGCGGTTTCTGAGTATGACGATCCAGATCAGGGGGAGGTAAAGCAGGTTACTCTGAAAGACGGCACCATGCACCGTGCCGATACCCTGCTTGTTGCCATCGGTCGTCGACCTGTTGTTGATTCGTTGAACCTTGAACAAGCCGGCATTGACTTCACTGCTCACGGAATAAACGTGAATAGAAAGATGCAGACCAGCAATAAAAAAGTTTTTGCCTGTGGCGATGTCACTGGAGAGATGCCCCTGACGCACGTCGCCGAATTACAGGCTGGGATCGTGATAGCTAACATGGTCTTCAAATTGCCGAAAAAAATAAATTATGATGTGATACCTGCAGTTGTATATAGCGAACCGGAAGTCGCACAGGTGGGTGTCAGTGTAGAACAATGTAATGCCCTGTCAAAAGGGGAGGTTCATCAGTTTGAGGTCGGTCAGCTGGATCGTGCAGTGACGGATAATAATAAAGCGGGTATCGCAAAGATCCTGACCGATAATGGGCGGATCGTAGGCGCACATATCATAGCTCCACATGCTGGCGAGCTGATCCATGAGCTGGCGCTGGCGGTTCAGAATCGGATGAAGGTCTCGAAATTAACATCGCTTGTCCATGCATATCCCAGTTATTCGCAACTTAACAAACGGCTTGCAGGGCAGTATTATAAGGATCGGTTATTCAGTCCATTTGCTAAAAAGATGGTCGCTATATTAAACCGAATATTTTAAACCACCTGTAACCTACAGCTGCTCATACGGGCTGATAAAAAACTATGAAAGATACATTTGACCTATTGATTGAGACCGATTTCCCTCGCATAAAACGTGCGCACCTGGAAACGCTGCAGGTTAACCTGGGGTACCTGTGCAACCAGCAATGTTTACACTGTCATGTCGACGCAAGTCCTCGTCGTAAAGAGATTATGACGGCAGAGACCGTAGCGGATGTGCTTGATTTTTTAAAGCATAAAAATATTAAAACGCTGGATCTCACTGGTGGTGCGCCGGAAATGAATCCTGAATTTTTTTCGCTGGTCAAGCAGGCACGCGATATGGGAGTTCATGTTATCGATCGATGTAACCTGACAGTTTTATTAGAGCAGGGTTATGAAGATACGGCTTCATTCCTCGCCGAAAACAGGGTGGAAGTAGTGGCTTCGATGCCATGTTATCTTGAAGAGAATGTAGATGCTCAGCGTGGTAAGGGTGTGTTCGATCAAAGTATCGAAGGGCTGAGGTTATTAAATAGTTACGGTTATGGTATTGACGAGCATCTGTCATTGAACCTGGTTTATAATCCACAGGGTATCAGTCTGCCGCCATCACAGTCTCAACTCGAACACGATTATAAAAAAGAATTGAAACAGCGGTTCGATATCTCGTTTAACCAGCTGTTCACAATAACCAATATGCCTATCAAGCGCTTTGGTAGTACGCTTATTTCGAAAGGACTGTTTGCAGAATATATGCAGATATTAAAATCTTCCTACAGTAAGGATAATCTCCCTGGTGTGATGTGCCGTACAACATTGAGTGTTGACTGGCAGGGATATGTTTATGACTGTGATTTTAACCAGATGCTTGGTTTGCCTGCAGGATTATCGGTTGGCAAAGTTAAGGGTGAGTCATCTGCTAAAAAACACATCAATGATCTCTTGCAGAGTGAGCTGATAGGCCGCGATATCGCGATAATGGACCATTGTTACGGCTGCACTGCCGGCAATGGGAGTAGTTGCGGTGGCGCTTTGATATAACACTCTCTTAATCACAGTGAAAATATCGGTTGTTGTTCCAGTACTAAACGAAGAGATAAATCTGTCTCGCATCGCTAGTTGTTTGCGCTCTGTTCGCGAGCAGGGGCATGAAGTCATTATCGTCGACGGAGGCAGTACTGACAACACGCTGACTATTGCTTATGAGATTACCGATACGGTAGTCATCTCAAAAAAAGGTCGTTCGCTACAGATGAATAGTGGAGCTTCGGTCGCTTCTGGTGACGTAGTATTGTTCTTACATGCCGATACCTTCTTGCCTGACAATGCAGCACAGATAGTCGCAGATGCGTTTGTCGGTGAAAACTTCTGGGGGCGCTTTGATGTCTGCCTGTCAAATAAAAAATATGTGTACCGGCTGATCGAACACATGATGAATATACGTTCCAGCCTTACTTCGATCGTTACAGGTGATCAGGCAATTTTTGTCGAAAAGAATCTGTTTGAACGGATTGGTGGTTTTCCTGAAATAGCCTTGATGGAAGATATCGAGATCAGTCGGCAGCTGAAAAAGATATCTAAACCTGTTCGCCTGAAACATAAGGTGGTTACATCAAGTCGCCGCTGGGAAGCGAATGGAGTTGTCGCGACAGTCCTTTTGATGTGGAAGCTGCGACTGTATTATTTCCTCGGTGTCTCACCTGAAAAATTAAGCCAGATGTATTGATATGCTGTATCAGGATGGGGTCGTTCTTTTATTCGCAAAAGCACCGGTTGAAGGCAAAGTTAATACCCGTTTGATACCTGATATCGGTGTAAAGGCGGCGACAGAGCTGCAACATGATCTTATACATGATCGCCTTTCTATGTTAACCGGTACGGCACTATGTGATGTGCGCCTCATGTGTTCGCCCGATCATCAAGCCGAGTATTTCGTCCGTTGTGGCAAACAATATCCGATTACCCTTTTTAGCCAGTCAGGAGAAAGTCTCGGAGAGCGGATGTATGGTGGTATCAGGCATGCATTACAGACGTATGACTACTGCATCGTCATCGGTACCGATGCGCCGGTACTGGGTATTGATATGATCGGGCTTGTGATGCAAAAGTTACACGCTGGTACAGAGGTCGTAGTCGTACCTGCAGAGGATGGTGGATATGTTCTGATTGCGATGCGTCAGGCTTATGAATTCCTGTTCGATGGCGTTAATTGGGGTAGTGAAGAGGTGATGCAGCAGACAAGAGACAAGCTTAATGAAAAGGGTGTGCCCTTTGTGGAGCTCGCTTCGTCCTGGGATATTGACCGGTTGGAAGATTATCGGCGATATTTAGAACTAAAAATACAATGATGGCATTAAACTGAGTGCATGTTCAGTCAGATCAATTGCTTCGTAAAAACCTGTGTCGTTGCTAGTGAAATACAGGGGTATTAATGTTAGGAAGAACAGGCTTAGTGTTATGAGATCAATGCAAATATCTGGGAAGGGCTCTGGATGGTATGATCTGCCTGCCAGTCTTCAGTGTTCTCTGTGTCAGCGATATAACCATATTCGGCGATAATAGTTTTCATGCCAGCATTATGTCCAGCTTCTATGTCACGTCGGGCATCACCGATGTAAACACATTCTTCTGGCTGGGCGTCCGTCAGCCTGCAGGCGTAATACATCGGTTCTGGATGAGGTTTACGGTTTTTTGTGGAATCAGAACTGACGATACACGCTGCACGTTTGTGCAGGCCTAGTGATTCCATCAGTGGTTCCGTCAACCAGCCTGGTTTGTTGGTAACGACACCCCACTTTATACCATTTTTTTCAAGTTGTTTTAACAGGTTATCCATCTCATCAAATAGTTGTGAATGTATCGCGAGGTGATCCTGATAGATTTCCAGGTATCGTTTTTTTAGCCGTTCAAGTATTTGTGCATCGAGGTCTTCGCCAAAAGCCAGTTTTACCAGCGCTACGCTGCCATTGGAAACAATCGGGCGAACTTCCGAGTAGGGGCGGCGCACATGCTGTTCTTCATCACACAGGATATCGAGTGCGGCAGCCATATCTGGCGCAGTATCAATCAGGGTGCCGTCGAGATCGAATAGCACGGTGTTGATCCTCGCGGTTTTTTTTTCTCTCACGATAGATGTTTCATCAGGGATTTTTTGGGCGTATATATCGAACCATGTAGTTAACATCGACATCACTCGACTGGCTGAACAACCCGGTGAATGGATTATAGCTAACACCTTTTAGGTCTTCCAGCTTAAGCCCTGCCGTCCTTGCCCATTGATCAAGTTCGGATGGTTTTATGAACCTTGCATAATCATGTGTGCCACGAGGTAGCATCTTCATCATGTATTCAGCCCCGACGATGGCGAACAGATAGGATTTTGGATTCCTGTTAATGGTCGAAAAGTAAACTGAACCGCCAGGTTTGACCAGACTGTAACAGGCGCTGATGACAGATGCCGGATCAGGTACATGTTCTAACATTTCCATGCAGGTAACCACGTCATATTTCTCCGGGTGTTGCTGGGCAAACTCTTCCGCGGTGACTTGCTGGTAATCGATATCAAGCTCGCTTTCCATGGCATGTAAACGGGCGACAGATAAAGGGGCTTTGCCCATGTCCAGGCCGGTGGTTGTGGCGCCACACCTGGCCATGCTTTCGCTTAAAATGCCGCCACCACAGCCGATATCACAGACTGTTTTCCCGTCCAGGGGTGAGCCGTTGTTGATGAAGTTCAGGCGTAACGGGTTCATCTCATGCAGTGGTTTGAACTCACCATGTTCATCCCACCAGCGTGAAGCCAGGTCTTCAAATTTCTTTATTTCCGATGGGTCGATGTTTGCTGTTTGATTCATAAGGCATGTTTTTTGAGTGTTTTTTTGTATAAGCTATTTTTAATACGTTATTTAAATATCTGAATAATATAGTTATATGTTTTCACATAGTCTAATACAGTCCAGTTTTAAGCGGGATTCATCAATGGTATTTAGTACCCTGTCAGTTAAACGTTGCTTGCCGGCAATCCAGACGTCGCTGACATGCTCTCTTGAGCTGCAGTACACCAGGTGAGAGACGGGGTCATAAACTGGAATAGTCTCTATTGTATCGAAATTTACCGCCACGATATCAGCAAATTTTCCAGTTTCTAATGAGCCGGTAATGTCATCGATGCCAAGGGCGCGAGCACCATTGATAGTGGCCATCTTTAGAGACTGTTCGGCAGATACTGCAGTCGCGTCCATGGTACTGATTTTAGCCAGCATGGCAGCGCTACGCATTTCGCCAAACATGTCTAAATCATTGTTGCTTGAGCTGCTATCGGTGCCCAGTGCAACATTGACGCCAGCATCAAGCAATTGCTTAACCGGGCAGATACCGCTGGCCAGTTTCATGTTCGATTCCGGGCAGTGTATGACATGGCTTCCGGTAGAAGCGAGCAGTGGGATCTCATCATCCTGTAACTGCGTCATGTGCACAGCCTGCAGGGCAGGTGTGAGTAAACCCAGCTCATACAATCGTGTCAACGGTCGTACCCCGGTATTCTTTTTAGCTTCACTTACTTCGTATGCCGTTTCATGGATATGCATGTGGATATTTAGTTCAAGCTCATCAGACAGAGTGCGGATTCGTTGTAAGGGTTGGTCAGAAACGGTATATGGCGCATGTGGTGCAAAGGCTGTCTTGATAAGGTCGTGACCTTTATAGTGGTCAAATACGGCAAGGCCTTTGTCTATGTACTCTTCGCTATTGTTCGCCCACACCGTCGGAAAGTCGATCAGTATAAGGCCGACACTGGCACGCATACCGATATCGGCGGCGACGCGTGCAGTAATATCAGGGAAGAAGTACATGTCATTGAAACAGGTTGTGCCGCCACGTATCATTTCAGCGATAGCCAACTCGGTACCGGTGTGAACGAATGCTTCGTTGACATGCCTGGATTCTGCCGGCCAGATGTGATTTTCCAGCCAGTCCATCAGGCTCAGATCATCGGCCAGTCCGCGAAACAGGTTCATGGCTGCGTGGGTATGGCTGTTGATCAATCCCGGGATCAGTGCATGTTGATCATAGTTTCTCGTCACAGATGCGCTATATTTTTCTTTGGCGCTATTGCTTGGCAAGATTTCGAGAATCCTGTCATCATGAATTGCTACACAATGGTTTTCGAGGTAACGGTTTTTATTATCGACAGGTATGACCCAGCGAGCATATAAAAGTGTATCTATATTCTTCATGTCGCGACAATACCTGTTGCACAGCACGAGTGCAACTTCTGGCATATTTTCCAGTGCGAAATCATGTTCTTAAAGTGCCGCAGGAAGGTATTAATGTGAAATATGTCAGTATTTTTTAATAAATATTCTGGATAAGGTAGTCACTTTGGAAACTTAGTGTTATAAATCCTACCATTAACACCTTAAAGTGAATTTTAATCATAATAATATAAGTTTAAGCTAGGACTTAAAAAGGAGCACATAATGAATTTACATACCCCCACCAGAAACCTGCTTTTGCCACTGTTCGGTCTATTGTTTTTATTGGCAGGCTGTAACCCGACGGTTAGTCGTGTGGAGTCTGATACTGTTACAGACTTGAGTGGTAACTGGAATGACACTGATTCACGTCTGGTGGCACAGGAGATGATTCAGGATGTACTGTCTCGTAACTGGCTCAGTAAGTTTAATCGTGACAAGGGTAAAGCGCCTACGGTCATCGTAGGTACCGTACGTAACCTTAGTCACGAACACATCAATACCCGTACTTTCATCGCAGATATGGAGCGTGAATTGATCAATTCAGGTGAAGTCGAGTTTGTCGCATCAGCAGATGCACGTGAGGAAGTCCGTAGCGAAGTGAAAGATCAGGATCTGAATGCGACTGAAGAATCACGTAAAGCGATGGGTAATGAGGTCGGTGCTGATTTCATGTTGCAAGGTTCGATCAACAGTATCGTAGATGCTGTAAGTGGTGAGCAGGCGCGGTTCTACCAGATTGATCTGACACTGATCGAATTGGGTACCAATCGTAAAGTATGGGTCGGACAGAAGAAGATCAAGAAGACGGTAGAAAAAGGCGGCTTCCGTTTATAAAATAACTATTACACTGGAAATTAGACATCTTTCTAGATACAGGTGAAATATTTGTTATAAAACATGGAAGTTGAATTATATGACTGCTATTCGTGATGGTTATTACATGCTAAATAAACAGTCACCATTCTTTAATAGATGTCTAACACGACACGTGTCGTTTTTTTTGTGTCTAAAGGTTTCTTTGGTCCTCGCCCTGGGTGTATTTGTACAGTCATGTGCCAGTTACGGTAGCCATGCAACCACCATGCGAGATGGCCTGCTCATTGGTCACCCGGAGCTTTCACTTGCGATAGCAGAAGAAAAAGACAAGGATCTGGAAGAAGTTATCTCCTCACTAGATAAAGGCATGCTGCGTCGCATCAATAATAATTTTACTGGTAGCAACCAGGTGTTTGAGGTCGCTAAACAGGAAATTGAGAAACTATATGGTTTCAGTGTTACGGAAAACCTTGCTTCAGTTACGATCAATGAGACCATGCGTGGTTATGAGGGTGACCGTTACGAACAGTTGTTATTGCATGCTTATATGGCGATGAATTACATCCAGATCGGCCAGTTCGATAGCGCACGTGTCGAGATGTTGCAGGCTAATGTCAAAATGATGGAGTGGGGTGATGAGCCTGATGAGGATGCATTTCTACGCTACCTCGAGGGGATGATATACGAAAGTCTCGGTGAAGATGACTCAGCACTTATCTCGTATCGTAAAGCCTACACTGTCTATAAAGAGAAAGGTGGTGAACAATACCCAGTAATGCCTGAGCGTATAAAGAAAGACCTATTGCGTATGTTGGCATGGCAGGGGTTGTGGAACGAATACAAGACTTATAAAAAAGAATTCGATATGCCGGATTTCAAGCCGGTCAAGGATAGCAATAAGTTTGGTGAACTGGTCGTGATTCTCAATAATGGACTTGCACCGATAAGAAATGAAAAGGCACTGTATATCTTTTCCCCGGAAGTACAGCAAAACATACGTGTGGCATTTCCTGTGTATGATCAACCTAAACAGAACTTGTATTTATCGCAGATAAGCGTAAATGACAAACAGTTCCGGTTGGAGACGGTAGAAGATATCGATATGCTTGCTCGCTACTCTCTCGAACAGAATATGCCTGGAATCATGGCGCGCGCAACTGCCCGTGCGGTGGTTAAATACAATTCTCAAAAAACGGCTTCGGATAATAGTTCGATCGCTGGTTTATTGATGACGGTGACCAACCTGGTGACCGAACGTGCTGATACCAGGAGCTGGACTACATTACCGCAGGAAATCCAGTTGCAAAGAGTGCTGTTGCCTGTCGGTGACCATAAAGTACAGATCCAGTTTGTGAGTGCTGCAGGTAGGATTGTCGATGTTATCGAGGAAACGGTTGCCATACAGCCAAAACGTCAGAGTTTTGTCATCAAGCACTGGAATACACCTATCCCGAAATCCAAACCTGAGGTAAAAGTGAGTATGGAAGGATCAGGTGTGCAGGGCGATACTGCAGAAACAGCTGTTGCCAGGTCGGCGAAATAATATTTAGTAACCACTCTTTCATGATCGTATTCTAGAAGGTGTTTGTAAGATGAAATCAATTTTTAGGCTAACAGTATTCATGGGCATGTTACTAGTAACTGCCTGCATGCAGTCGACAACAGTAACAAGTAATGCTGACGCACCAGAATGGGTGCGCAGCGAACCAGATATGTACCCTAATTTTAAATATATGTCTGCGACAGGTTCGGCGTCCAAAGCCGAACAGGCAAAAGCCAGGGCCTTATCTAACCTGGCCAAGATATTCGAAGTGCAGATTAGAGAAGTATCTACTACTTTACAGGACACACAGACCAGTAAAAGAGATGGCGTGGAGACGGTCGAATCAAGTGCAAGGATCGCCAGTACGGTTAACCTGAAGACAGATAAAATGGTTCAAGGTGCGCGTATAGCCGAGCAGTGGCAGAGCAGTGCTGATCTGACTTACCATGCCCTGGCAGTCCTGGATCGTACCCAGGCGGGCAATAATATCCGTGGTGAGATGAGGAGCCTGGATGATGAGACCGAACATGCACTGGATCAGTACAGACGACGAGATGATGCGCTCCTTAAAATAGCTGACCTGCATAAAGCGAATGAGTTACAACAGGATAGGGATACGCTGCAGAAGACGTTGAAAATAATAGATGTAAAAGGGAACGGTTTACCGTCGAGGTGGCAGCTTGCAGAGCTGAACGAACAGTTGCAACGGGAGTTGAGATTACTGCCTCTACAGACGGCTATAAAAGTCGATGACATAGGTGGCCTGAACAACATATTGCAGGGTGCTGCCGCAAAGGCGGGTTTTAATGTTGTAGATACAGGTTACCAGCTAGCTGCAAGTCTTGAAACACAACAGCCGATCGATCAGGGTGACTGGCATTGGTTGAGAGCGACGTTGAAAATCGAGCTGATAGCACAAGATGGCGTAACAGTTATTGGTTACCAGTCCTGGCCGCTGAAAGTTTCAGCCAGTAATCCATCGCAGCTGGATGCTCGTATGTTGAAGGAAGCGGATAAAAAATTGAAGAAAGAATTGTTGAATAGTGTTCTAGACTTTGCAACATAAAGCCAATACATCAACATATATCTCGGTATATAGTATTTAAACCATATCACGACAGGGTTTATGGTAATTAGATACATTATGCCTGGATAATAACTAAAGACTGTTTTGTCTGTCTTAATCTGTTCGAATAAGAACAGGACGCAAGCTGCCCGGCTAAAACCACAGTGATTAACTTCTACATATTTGATGTAGGTAAACCATGAGCTCTGATTCAATAGAAAGACTGATGGAGCAGCCTGCTACCTGCTGTTACATAGCAAAACAAAAAGGATGGAATCAGATACAACTGCATGGTTAATGCATATTGGCACAATTAATTAGTGGTTATTTAGTGTTTTTCCGACTTTTCTGCAGTGCCTTTTCTGGGGCTGTTGTATCAGGTTCTTGTAATGTAAAATTATACCCATATGTTTGAGTAGTGACTTTAACAGCATGCGAGTATTATTTAGAAGCCGGCTACGGAACAGTGCTGTTAATTTCAGGTCGAACATAGTCCCGCTAGAAGATTTTTGAGATTTGTAAACAAACCAAGATGAAATTTATTATTGATAAAATGATTCGCGATTTAGAAAATTTATTAAGTTTGTCCTACACTGAAGGTGAGGCATGAGTGTTCTCATCAGACATGGCCACAGCCATGAATGCACAATGGCCAGCAATAATGGCGATGATGACTGGGAACATGATTATGATGGCGGGCTTGCGGTTGAAGAAGATAAACCTAAGTTGCAGCCACCAAAGCAATATAAAGTTATTGTGAATAATGATGACTACACACCGATGGAATTTGTTGTACAGGTGTTGATGATGTTCTTTGCTATGGATAATGCAAAAGCAACACGTGTGATGATGTCAGTTCACACCAAGGGTAAAGGTATTTGCGGTACTTTCAGTCATGAGATCGCCGAGACCAAGGTGGATCAGGTCAACGAGTATTCTCGAATAAACCAGCATCCTTTGATGTGTACCATGGAAGAGGCCTGACTATTGTTTTTGATTTTGGGTAAACTTTTTTAATGGTAACGTGTAAGGTAGCGCCATGTTGAGTAAAGAACTTGAAGCATCGTTAAATAACGCATTTAATGAAGCAAGAGAAAAGCGGCACGAATATATCACAGTAGAGCATCTATTGCTGTCACTGCTGGATAATAACAGTGCCAGTGTCGTACTGCAGGCCTGTGGTACGGATCTGAATCTTCTCAGTGTCGAACTCAAAGAATATCTCGACAATAATACACCTGTTTTTGGTGATGTTGTCAGTGGCGAAGTGCAGCCTACATTAGGTTTCCAGCGTGTACTGCAACGTGCGGTATTTCATGTTCAGTCTTCCGGCAAAAAAGAAGTGGTTGGCGCAAATGTGCTGGTCGCCATGTTCGGCGAGCAGGAGTCACAGGCTGTTTATCTATTGAATCAACAAAATGTTAACCGCCTGGATGTGGTCAACTATATCTCTCATGGCATCACAAAGGTGCCAAATGAAACTGAAAAACTTGAAGATCATTCTGATCAGAGTGCAGGACAGGATGCCGATGCACAACCCCTGGAAAACTTTACAACTAATTTAAACCAACGTGCCATGCAGGGTTTGATCGACCCGTTGATCGGTCGTGACGATGAAGTTGAAAGGACAGTGCAGATCTTATGCAGGCGTCGTAAAAATAATCCCTTGCTGGTAGGTGAGGCTGGAGTCGGTAAAACAGCTTTGGCTGAAGGTCTCGCTAAACGCATCGTTGACAAGGAAGTGCCAGAAGTTTTGTTAGACAGCACTATCTTTTCGCTGGATCTGGGTTCTCTTGTCGCCGGTACCAAGTACCGAGGTGACTTCGAAAAACGTTTAAAAGGCGTTTTAAAACAATTAAAGCAACGTCCGGGTGCTGTCCTGTTCATCGACGAGATTCATACCATAATCGGTGCGGGTTCTGCCTCTGGCGGTGTGATGGACGCTTCTAACCTGATCAAGCCGATGCTGGCGAATGGTGAACTCAAGTGTATCGGTTCGACCACTTACGCAGAATTTAGAAGCGTGTTCGAAAAAGATCATGCCCTGGCACGCCGTTTCCAGAAAATCGATATCGAAGAACCAAATATTGATGAGACTGTTGAAATATTGAAAGGCCTGAAAACACGTTTCGAAGAACATCATGATGTTAAATACAGCAATAACGCATTGCGCGCAGCAGTTGAACTTTCACAGCGTTATATCATGGATCGTTTTCTGCCGGACAAGGCCATCGATGTGATCGATGAAGCCGGCGCACAGAGACAATTGCAGGCGAGCGCCGGCAAGTCCAACAAAAGTTCAATCAATGTGCATGATATAGAAAATATCATCGCAAAGATCGCGCGAATCCCGGCTAAAACTGTCTCGACGTCTGATACTGATGCATTGAAGAACCTGGAACGTGATCTCAAGATGGTGGTGTTTGGTCAGGATGATGCGATCGATACATTGACCACGGCGATACGTATGTCCAGGTCTGGTCTGGGCGAGCCTGAAAAACCGATCGGTTCATTCCTGTTCGCCGGTCCTACAGGTGTCGGTAAGACTGAAGTAAGCAAGCAACTTGCCAGCATCATGGGGGTTGAGCTGCTTCGTTTCGATATGTCGGAATATATGGAACGTCATACCGTGTCGCGTCTGATCGGTGCACCCCCAGGCTATGTCGGTTTTGATGACGGCGGTCTGTTGACAGAGGCTGTCAATAAACATCCGCACTGTGTATTACTGCTTGATGAGATCGAAAAAGCACATCCAGAAGTCTTTAATATCTTGTTGCAGATCATGGATCACGGTACGTTGACTGACAGCAATGGTCGCAAGACTGATTTCCGGAACGTTATCCTGGTGATGACCAGTAATGCCGGAGCACAGTTAATGTCACGCCGCTCAATGGGCTTCACTGAGCAGCAGAACGAACTCGATGGTATGGAAGAGATCAAGAAAATGTTTACTCCAGAGTTCAGAAATCGTCTGGATTCAATCGTTAACTTTGGACCGTTGGACGCGCATACGCTGTCAAACGTGGTTGATAAATTCCTGGTCGCGCTGGAACTCCAGCTGAATGAAAAGAAAGTGACTATCAATGTGGATAAAGCCGCTCGCCAGCTACTGGCTGAAAGAGGTTACGACCCTAAGATGGGGGCAAGACCGATGGCGCGGATCATCCAGGAGCTTCTGAAAAAACCGCTGGCTAATGATCTCCTGTTCGGTGATCTGAGCAAAGGCGGCCATGTCGATGTGACGGTTTCTGAAGAAAATGAACTCGCTATCGTTATCGCGCCCGAGACGGTCAAGGTCTGATTTAGAAAGCCGTCTGGATTTGTAAACGGCTCAAAGCACAAAAGCTATAAACTAAAAAGGCCGCTGATTTTTATCTCAGCGGCCTTTTTTATAGAAAAATTATTTGGCGCGGTAAACGATGCGGCCTTTTTCAAGATCGTAAGGGGTGAGTTCAACAGTTACGGCATCACCTGTCATTATACGGATGTAGTGCTTGCGCATTTTTCCAGAGATATGTGCGATTACTGTGTGACCGTTTTCCAGTTCAACGCGGAACATGGTATTAGGCAGGGTTTCAGTCACCGTGCCTTCCATCTGTATTGCTTCTTCTTTAGCCATATATAATTTTCTAGTTAAGTAAAAATAAAGTAAGCAGAATGATTCCAGAAATAATCACACGCAGTAATCATTGGACTGACTTTTAATAATGTTGCGCAATTATCGTTATTTTTAGCACAATCGCAAGTTATTTATCAATTTTGCCCGGATTATTGTTGTGAAGTAGCTTTTTTTGCAGATGAGCTGGGCATTGCCGGGTTGTCATTTTTGGGTAGCATGAAAATGGGATCTATAAGCGTCTGATTGGCATACACGGCAAAATGCAGATGTGGTCCGGTGACACGGCCGGTTTGGCCGACTTTACCGATGATATCTCCCTGCTTGACAGCATCACCCGGTGTTACCGATATCTTACTCAGGTGTGCGTATAAACTGATAATGCCCTGGCCATGATCAAGGTAGATCATATTGCCGCTGAAAAAGAAATCACCGGTGTCGACCACAACGCCATCGGCCACCGCCATTACGGGGGTGCCTTCATCGGCGGCAATATCAAGCCCGCTATGTGGACGCCTTTCCTGTTCATTGAAAAAACGTCTCAGTCCGAATATGCTGCTAATCCGTCCAGTAACAGGCCAGATAAAATCTACCTTTGGCTCCGTCTCACTGAATTGTTTTCTGGCTTTCTTTTTACGCTGGCTCTCAGCCACGATACGCTCGTTATCTTTTTTGTTGGGATTCACCTTGCGCTTGTTTTTGATCGTCAGGTGCTGTTCATCATATTTTTTGTACTCGACGGTTACCCTGGTATTGAGGCTGAGTCCATCAGCACGCTGGATTGAAAACTCGTAATCACCGGGTTTTTTGGATAAGCCGATTCCAGCCATCGCAACCCAGGTGTTCCTGTAAGGGAATACAGCGATCCGTTTATTGTCGAAATAAACTTTCGTCCCCTGTTCGTAGTCGGGCAGTTGTAATAATGCTATACCGCCTGGCACGAGAGCCTGTTCAGGCTGCGCGTGTACATAGCCAGTACCAAAATAAAGCAGCATAAGGAGAAATAAAACACGTCTGAAAAGGGTTGAATTCGTTGTCATAAGTTATTTTCTGAAATAAAAAAGTGAAACCTGTAAGCAGGTTCTCAGTGTAAAATGCATGTAAATGGAAATCAATGCCCGTAAACCAGTATCTGTCATAGTATGACTTCGCGAAAATTATCCAGTCGCTCAGAGCAGCTCAGTCCTTTCCATGTCATGGACATTCTTGCGCAGGCAAAAGCGCTGAGTCAGCAGGGGAAAGAAATCTATCATCTTGAGATCGGTGAACCGGATTTTGCAACTGCTGAACCTATTGTGGATGCTGGCATCGATGCTTTAAAGCAGTATAAGACGCATTACACTCCAGCACTGGGTTTGCCGGAATTGCGTGCAGCTATCGCCGCGCATTATGACAGAAAATTCTCGTTAAGTATCGACCCGCGGCGAATCATAATAACTCCCGGGGCATCAGGAGCCTTACAGTTAGCGATCCTGTGCCTGCTGGATGCTGGGGAAAATGTACTGATGGCAGATCCGGGTTACCCCTGTAATAAAAATATCGCGCAGGTGCTTGCTGCCGAAGCAATCGCAGTTCCAGTAGATGCAGAAAATAACTATCAGCTGGATGCGAAGTCAGTCGCGCAGCATTGGAATAGCCGGACACGAGCGGCGATGGTAGCATCGCCATCAAATCCGACAGGGACAATACTACCGAGAGATCAACTGGCATCCCTGTGCCGGTTTGTTGAGAAAAAACAGGGCTGTCTCATCGTTGATGAGATCTACCAGGGGCTGGTCTATGAGAATGATGACTATACAGCGCTTGAAGTGTCTGATGAATGTTTCGTCATAAACAGTTTCTCCAAATACTTCGGCATGACTGGCTGGCGGCTAGGCTGGATGGTGGTGCCTGAATTTTATGTGGATGCGATTGACCGTATCGCGCAGAATATCTACCTGGCTCCACCAACCGTCTCACAGTTTGCAGCGCTGACCGCTTTGCAGGCCGAGACCCAGGTCATACTTGATGCACGCAGAGATGAGTTTAAGAAACGACGTGATTTTTTATTACCGGCATTGGAGCAGATGGGTTTTGAGGTAGCGGTTAAACCACAGGGTGCTTTTTATATCTATGCCAACTGTCATCGATTTACCGATGACAGCTTTAGCTGGGTAAAAAACTTACTCGTTGAGCAGGGGGTTGCGTTAACGCCTGGTATCGATTTCGGCAACCACCTGGCAAATATACACTGCCGTTTTGCTTACACGCAATCGCTTGAGATATTACAGCAGGCAGTTGATAAGATTGATGCTTTTGTACGAACATGATGGTAAAGATTGGATTGTGATGATTGGAAATATATTAAAGATGCGAAGTGCACTTGGTGACGCAGGACAGCCGGTGCAGTATC
The DNA here is from genome assembly GCA_963807625.1 of uncultured Gammaproteobacteria bacterium. GTDB lineage: Bacteria > Pseudomonadota > Gammaproteobacteria > SZUA-229 > SZUA-229. The sequence continues at coordinate 292,750 of CAWECN010000006.1, read as the reverse complement.
AGCTGCCAATCGGTGAGAGCCTGTTGCCGATGAATGAGATTATTGGTAAGACGATAAAGCTTAATTACCAGAGTGAGATTCATTGTATCACCTGTGGCCGCAAAACCAGTAAGAGCTTCGGTCAGGGTCATTGTTTTCCCTGTTTTCGTAGCCTGGCCTCATGCGACATGTGCATAATGAAACCTGAAACCTGTCATTATGCTGAAGGTACCTGCCGGCAGCCGGAATGGGGTGATGAAAATTGTTTTATCCCACATTATGTCTACCTGGCAAATTCATCGGGCATCAAAGTGGGGATTACTCGCGGTACACAGATACCGACACGCTGGATCGATCAGGGGGCAGCCCAGGCCTTGCCGGTGTTCAAGGTGGCAAATCGCCTGCAGTCAGGCCTGTTAGAAGTGGTGTTAAAACAGCATGTTTCTGATCGCACTGACTGGCGTAAAATGCTCAAAGCCGATGCAGAGCCGATGGATCTGAAATCGATTCGTGATGAATTACTGGATAATTGTACGGCTGAAATTGAAGTTATTAAAAGTGAGCAGGGTGAAGGAGCGATAGAAACTGTCGATCAGGCTGTTGTTGATATAAAATTTCCGGTGTCTGAGTATCCGGAAAAAATTAAGTCACTTAACTTTGATAAGCAGCCTGTAATTGAAGGTAGCTTAATGGGTATAAAAGGCCAGTACCTGATATTAGATACCGGGGTTTTGAATATCCGTAAATTCTCAGGGTATAACATTGAAGTCGATTTCATATAACATAGCGACAGTAAATAACAAGATTAGAGGATAGGTTTATCAGTATTCGTGAAGACATAAAGTGCGTATTTGAGCGTGATCCTGCTGCCAGGAATACCTGGGAGGTAGTTACCTGCTATCCAGGACTTCATGCAGTGATCTTGCATCGCTTCAATCACGTATTATGGAATGCAGGCCTTAAGTGGCTGGCGCGCTGGTTTTCACATTTTTCACGCTGGTTGACCGGTATCGAAATCCACCCCGGTGCGACAATTGGCCGTCGGTTTTTTATCGACCACGGCATGGGTGTGGTTATAGGTGAGACGGCGGAGATAGGAGATGATTGTACCCTGTATCATGGTGTGACGCTGGGCGGCACCAGCTGGAATGCCGGCAAACGGCATCCCACCTTGAAAAATAATGTGGTCGTCGGTGCCGGTGCCAAAGTTTTGGGGCCGATTACCCTGGCCGAAGGTGTGCGCATTGGTTCCAATGCGGTCGTTACAAAAGACGTTGAGCAGGATTCCACGGTGGTCGGTGTGCCAGGCAGAGTCATCCACCATCAAGATGATGCGCAGAAAAAGCGTGATGAGATCGCACAAAAGCTTGGCTTTGATGCCTATGGTGCAACCCGTGATGCACCTGACCCGGTTGCTACAGCGATCAACAAGATGCTGGATCATATCCATGCGATGGATGAAAAAATGGAGTCGATGTGCGGTGCGCTTAAGCAGTTTGGCGCAGAGATCGACGTAACAAATTTACCTGATCTTGGCTCCTGCAGCATATCATCCACTGTCCAGGATGAGGGTGAAGAGCCTGAAAAAATAGAATCAAACTAGCTGTAACAAAACGGATATCTTCTTTTATCGTTAACTATATCAACAGGTTGGCGATATTTCTATTCCTTAAGTAATACCTGACTAATTTACTTGGTTTAATACTTGACTAATTTAGTCGGAATTAAGTAAAATCCCCACTCGACTTCTATATTATTTTCCCTGTTTTACAGGGAGGTGTTTGATATGCGTTTAACCACAAAAGGGCGTTATGCAGTAACAGCGGTTCTAGACCTGGCATTACACCAGGAAGAAGGGCCAGTATCACTTGCCGCCATTTCTGAGCGTCAGGATATTTCATTGTCATACCTGGAGCAGCTTTTTGCCAAATTACGACGTAATAATATCGTAAGCAGCACGCGGGGCCCTGGTGGTGGTTATAAGCTCACAAATAATGTTGATGAAGTAAGTGTGTCTGACATCATAATAGCTGTTGATGAAAGTTGTAAAGTCGTTGATTGTGCTGACAGTGATGGATGCAATCATGGTGACTATCATTGTTTGACCCACGACCTGTGGCAGGAACTGAGTAATGAGATCCGCACGTTTCTAGATGGCATTACATTATCAGAGATCATGGCACAGGAAGGAGTGAATGATGTGAAAGTCCGTCAGGACGAGGTTGTCGGTATTTAGCCTTTGCAGGTTTGAAATACGCAAAATATATTCATGGCAGTGTATCTCGATAATAATGCGACTACGGCTTTAGATGAGAGAGTATTGGAGGCCATGCTGCCTTATATGGGGCAGATAACAGGTAATCCTTCCAGTGTACATCGTTTTGGGCGTTTACAGAAAGATGCGATCGAGCAGGCGCGAGAATCTGTCGCGCAGTTAGTAGGTGGAAGAGCCGAGCAGGTGGTTTTTACCAGCGGTGGTACAGAATCGAACAATTTGTTGATAAATGGATTTTATCGACCCAATGGAGAAAGCCGAATTGCGCTGAGTGCAATCGAGCATATGTCTTTGTTGGAACCGGCTGAGCATCTGGATGACATGATCGATATCATCCAGACGGATGAAAATGGCCATATAAATCGGTCTGCATTAGAGCAGGCAGTGGATGAGAGAACATCACTGGTATCAGTGATGACGGCGAACAATGAAACAGGTGTAATCCAGGATCTATCACCTTTGGTTGATTTCGCTGCTGAAAATAATTGTTTTTTCCACACTGATGCGTCACAGGCTGCGGGGAAAATAGCGCTAAATTTTATTGAAAGTGGCGTACATGCGATGACTGTTTCAGCGCATAAATTATATGGACCCGTCGGTGTCGGTGCATTGATAATTGATAAGCGGCTGCCGATTAAGAAACTGCAGTTCGGCGGTGCACAGGAAAAGAACCTGCGTGCAGGAACCGAAAATGTGCCGGCGATTGTTGGATTTGGTAAAGCGGCTGAGTTAGCGATCACCGAGATGCAAGCAAATGCTCAACATGTGTATGTTTTACGTGATGCACTTGAAAAGGGTTTGAAAAAATTTAGAGAGGTTAGTGTTTTTGCTGAACAGGCTGAGCGCTTACCAAATACGGTACAGTTTGGCGTCAAAGGATTTGATGGTGAAACATTGTTGATGCAGCTTGACAGGAAATCGATCGCGGTTTCGAGTGGTTCGGCATGCACCAGTGGTAAAACTGAACCGAGTCATGTGTTGAAGGCGATGAAAGTACCCGATGCACTGGCTAACTCAGCTATAAGAGTGAGTTTTGGAAAAAATAATACGATGTCTGATGTTGATGAGCTGTTGGCCGCATTGAATGACATCATAGAAGTGAATCAACATTCAGCAGTGATGATGGCTGCGACTGTTTAACATGTAAGGTGAATAGAGTGACTGAACAAACAAAGAAACCGATTTATTTAGACTATTCTGCAACCACGCCGATTGATGAGCGTGTTGTCACTGAGATGCTTAAGTACATGGGACCAGAAAGCAGTTTTGGTAACCCTGCATCACGTAGCCATAGTTTCGGTTGGACGGCTGAAGCAGCAGTAGAAACTGCACGTAAGCATATCGCTGACCTGGTCGGTGCTAACCCGAAAGAAATTATATTTACTTCCGGGGCAACCGAGTCTAACAACCTTGCGATCAAAGGTGTCGCACACTTTAATCAAAAACGCGGTAAGCATATCGTAACCTGCAAGACAGAGCATAAAGCAGTGCTGGATAGCTGTCGCCAGTTAGAACGTGAAGGCTACGAAGTTACATATCTGGATCCTATGGAGAACGGTCTGGTAGATCTGAAAGTGCTGGAAGATGCATTGCGTGATGACACTACACTGGTATCTATAATGCATGTTAACAATGAGATCGGTGTGATTCAGGATATAGAAGCTATCGGTAAGATCTGCCGTGCAAGAAAGATTATCTTCCATGTCGATGCTGCGCAAAGTCCTGGCAAGGTCGAAATTAACCTCGAAGAGCTGCCGGTCGATCTGATGAGTTTCTCAGCTCACAAAATTTATGGCCCTAAAGGTATCGGTGCACTATATGTGCAGAGAAAGCCGCGTGTACGCCTGGAGGCGCAGATGCACGGCGGCGGCCATGAGCGCGGAATGCGTTCAGGTACATTGGCAACACACCAGATCGTCGGTATGGGTGAGGCATTCCGTATCGCAAAAGAAGAGATGGCTGCTGAGAACGAACGTTTGTTAAAATTAAGAAATAAGCTTTATGACGGTGTGAAGGACATGGAAGAGGTTTACATCAATGGTGATATCGACCACCGTATTGCCGGTAATATCAATATCAGTTTTAACTATGTTGAGGGTGAGAGTCTGCTGATGGCATTAAATAACCTGGCGATCTCCAGTGGCAGCGCCTGTACATCTGCCAGCCTTGAGCCAAGTTATGTATTACGCGCACTGGGTCGTAATGATGAGCTGGCACATAGTTCTATACGATTCACCATGGGACGTTATACGACTGAAGAAGAAATAGATCAGACGATCAAATATGTGCGCAAAGCAGTAGAGAAGTTACGTGAACTGTCTCCGCTCTGGGATATGTACAAAGATGGCATCGATCTCGATAGCATCGAGTGGGCAGCGCATTAATAACATTTTATACGAACGATAATACAGTTTAAGCATCCAAGTCATAACGACTTAGTGAACAGATAAAGGTAATAAAATGGCATACGGTGAAAAAGTTTTAGATCATTATGAAAATCCACGTAATGTTGGCAGTTTTGAAAATACTGACAACGTCGGTACTGGAATGGTAGGTGCGCCTGCCTGCGGTGATGTTATGAAATTGCAGATCAAGGTCAGTGATGAAGGCGTTATCGAGGATGCTGTATTCAAAACATATGGTTGTGGAAGTGCGATCGCATCAAGCTCGTTGTTGACCGAGTGGGTTAAAGGTAAAACGCTGGAACAGGCACAGGCGATCAAAAATACTGAGATTGCAGAAGAACTGGCATTGCCGCCAGTTAAGATCCATTGTTCGGTGCTTGCTGAAGATGCGATCAATGCAGCCGTTGCTGACTATAGAAAGAAAAACAATTGATTGATAACAGAAGTAAAAAAGAGATACTGAGATGGCTATTACATTAACAGAACCTGCTACTGAACGTGTCAAGGCATTCCTGGATAATCGAGGAAAGGGTGTCGGCCTTCGTCTGGGTGTGAAAACGATGGGCTGTTCAGGTATGTCTTATGTACTCGAGTTTGTCGATGAAATAAACCCGGAAGATGAGGTTTTTGAAAATGACGGGGTGACGGTCATCGTCGATAAAAAAAGCCTGGTATATCTGGATGGCACAGAATTGGATTATACTAAAGAAGGCTTAAACGAAGGTTTTAAGTTTAATAATCCGAAAGAAAAAGCAGCTTGTGGATGCGGCGAAAGTTTCACCATTTAGAGTCGTACGTTATCTTTAGTCTGTTTAAGCATACCCGCTAAGTATCACCGTGTCGAAAGATATTCTTACCAGCAACTTTTTCGAGTTGTTTGATCTTCCTGTTTCATACGATGTGGATTTAAGTAAAATCCAACAGCATTACATGGCTCTGCAAAAACAGGTGCATCCGGATAAATTCGCCAATGGTACAGATCAGGAGAAACGTTTATCGATGCAGCAGACTTCATGGATAAATGAAGCACAGGCAACTTTAAAAGATCCGGTTTTACGAGCGACCTATCTGCTGAAGCTAAAAGGCACCGACATAAACCTTGAAAACGAGACAACCATGGATGCGGTTTTCTTGATGCAGCAGCTTGAGTTACGTGAACGTCTCGAAAATATCAGGAATGAAGATGATCCACTGGATGTGCTGGATGGCCTGTCAAAAGAATTGAAGTCTTCCATTGATGATATGATGAAAGGCTTTTCTCAGTCATACGAGGCGGATCAGATTGATGATGCGCGTGAGTGGATACGTAAGTTGCAATTCATGCAGAAAGCGATAAAAGAAATTAATACACTGTCAGCAGACATCGAAGACGAGTTAATGGGCTAGCTGACTGATCAGGCACTTTGGACTGACGTATATTATGGCACTTATTCAAATAGCAGAACCCGGACAATCAACCACGGCACACCAGCACCGTCTTGCGATCGGTATAGATCTGGGTACGACGAACTCTCTGGTCGCCACAGTACGAAGTGGTGAGGTTGATACATTGCCGGATGCTGATGGCAGTCACCTGTTACCGTCGGTGGTGCATTATGGCGAGAATGGTATACATGTTGGGTCAAAGGCACAGCAATACAGTGTGTCAGATCCGTGGAATACCATCGTTTCAGTAAAACGCTTTATGGGACGTGGTGCTGAAGATATATCGATCGAAGATGAGCACTATTCCTACAGCTTTGCTGAGACAGATAGTGCGGTGCCAAGGATTAAAACCCGTAGTGGAGATGTCAGTGCGGTCGAAGTATCTGCGGAAATATTAAAAACACTCAAGCAACGTGCAATCAAGACTCTGGGTGATGAATTAAGTGGTGCCGTGATAACGGTACCGGCTTACTTTGATGATGCTCAGCGCCAGGCGACAAAAGATGCAGCAAAGCTCGCCGATATCAACGTGCTTCGTCTGTTAAACGAGCCCACGGCTGCAGCTGTAGCCTATGGCCTGGATACCGGTAACGAGGGCGTGATCGCGGTTTATGACCTTGGTGGTGGTACCTTTGATATTTCGATACTTCGTTTAAATAAAGGCGTGTTCGAAGTGCTGGCTACCGGTGGTAATAGTTCACTGGGTGGTGATGATTTTGATTATGTGATCACACAGTGGGTCATCGAGCAGGCTGATTTTTCAGATGTGGGCGACCCAGCATTCAAACGCCTTATCATGCAGCAGGCGCAGGCAGCAAAGGAGGGTCTTGCCGAGAATGAGAGTGTTTCGATCAATATCGATGCAGAGAATGGTTCCTGGCACGGTGAGCTCGATCGCGATAAATTAAAAGAATTGTTAACACCGCTGGTGAAGAAAACATTGATGTCATGCCGTCGTGCATTGCGTGATGCTGATGTCGAAAATGAAGATATCAGTGAAGTCGTGATGGTGGGAGGTTCGACGCGTACACTGATCGTTCGAGAGATGGTCGCTGAGTTCTTTCAATGTGAGCTCCTGACCAGCATCGATCCCGACAAGGTGGTCGCTACCGGTGCAGCATTGCAGGCTGATGTCCTCGTTGGCAACAAGCCTGATGACGAGATGTTGTTGCTCGATGTTATTCCACTGTCATTGGGTATTGAAACCATGGGTGGTCTCGTCGAGAAAATCATACACCGTAATACGGCTATCCCGGTCGCCAAGGCGCAGGACTTTACTACCTATAAAGATGGACAGACTGCCATGGCTGTTCATGTTTTACAGGGGGAGCGGGAACTTGTCAGCGATTGCCGCTCACTGGCACGGTTTGAACTGCGTGGTTTCCCACCGCAGGTTGCTGGTGCTGCGCGCATACGTGTAACATTTCAGGTCGATGCAGATGGTCTTTTGATCGTCAGTGCACGCGAAGAAAACAGTGGTGTTGAGGCCAGCGTCGATGTGAAACCATCTTATGGCCTGAGTGATAACGAGATCGAAAGCATGTTACGTGATTCAATCGAACATGCAGAAGATGATATGCATTTTCGCACACTGCGTGAGCAGCAAGTGGAAGCTGACCGTGTTATCGAAGCCCTGGATTCTGCGATCGCCTCCGATGGTGATCAGTTGTTATCCGAGGATGAAAGAACGCAGATCAATCTCGCCCGTCAGGTTTTACTCGAGACAAAATCCGGGTCAGATGTTGATGCCATCGAGCGGGCGATCAAACAACTGGAAACGGCGTGTGAAGCTTATGTTGCACGTCGTATGAATACGAATATCAAAACTGTAATGCAGGGGCATTCCATTGATGAATATGCTTCAGAGCAGAGCTTAGAAGCAAAAGCAGCAGAAGCGAAAGTAGAGGAGTAGTAAACGTGCCACAAATTATTTTCTTACCGCATGAAGAATTATGCCCCGATGGCATGGTCATCGAAGCAGAATCCGGTACCACAATCTGTGATGCGGCCTTGCAGAATCATATAGAAATCGAACACGCTTGTGAAAAGTCTTGTGCCTGTACTACCTGTCATGTGTATATCCGTGAAGGACTGGATTCTTTAAATGAGAACACTGAAGATGAAGATGACATGCTGGACAAGGCATGGGGGCTTGATCCTGATTCACGTTTGAGCTGCCAGACCGTCATCGGTGACGAGGATCTGGTAGTAGAGATACCAAAATATACCATCAACATGGTTTCTGAAAATCACTAGTTGAGAGAACTCATATGATATTAAAGTGGGTAGATAGCCTGGAAATTGCGATAGCACTGGATGAAGAGCACCCCGATGTGGATCCAAGATATGTAAATTTCGTAGACCTTCGCAAGTGGGTACTCGATCTTGAAGATTTTGATGATGTCCCTGATCACAGTGGTGAACGCATCCTTGAAGCTATTCAACTGGCCTGGATCGAAGAGAAAGAAGATTAACGGCTTTTCTGCATATCGCAGTATTTGTCTGTGTGTTCATTTGCGGACTAAAAATAGGTTCTGCAGCCTAAATCATGTAATATTTCCCTGATGAGCGAAGTTCAGCAAAAAATCGAGTCCAATCCGGTCCAGCAGGTGGTTTTTGATAAGAAAACCACGAACCTGTTAGGCCTGGACCGTGCCGGGCTGGAAATGTTTTTTGAGAGCATCGGTGAGAAAAAATTCCGCGCAACACAGGTGATGAAATGGATTCACCAGCTGGGAGTTGCCGACTTTCAGCAGATGAACAACCTGTCCAAGGACCTGCGCAACCGGCTGGCAGAGACCAGCTGTGTGCAAAACCTTCAGGTCTCAAAAGATCAGATATCTAAAGATGGTACCCGCAAATGGTTGTTGCAATTACAGGACGGTAACCATATAGAGACTGTTTTTATCCCGGAAGATGACCGTGGCACCTTATGTGTTTCATCCCAGGTAGGTTGCGCACTTGATTGTAGTTTCTGTTCTACCGGGCGACAGGGTTTTAATCGCAACCTGACCGCTGCCGAGATCATTTCCCAGGTCTGGCTCGCTTCGCAATTACTGGAAGAAGAAAAAAAGCCTGGTCGCAAGATTACCAACGTTGTGATGATGGGCATGGGCGAGCCTTTATTAAACTTTGATAACACCATCATCGCAGTACGCATAATGATGGATGATTTTGCTTATGGTTTAAGCAAGCGCCGAGTCACCGTCAGTACTGCAGGCGTTGTGCCGGCCATGGATCGATTAGGTGATACACTCGATATGCGTCTCGCCGTATCCCTGCACGCGACGAATGACGAGTTGCGTAACGAGCTGGTGCCGGTCAACAAAAAATACCCACTAAAAGAATTGATGGCCGCATGCCGCAGATTTATTGATAAACAGAATACACGTTCTAGAATAACCTTTGAGTATGTGATGTTAGATGGCATCAATGATCAACCTGAACATGCCCGTGAGCTGATCAGGTTGTTGAAGGGGATTCCAACCCTGATGAATCTGATACCATTTAACCCGTTTGAAGGCTCTGGTTACAGTACTTCATCGAAGAAGGCTGTAACCCGTTTTCGAGAGATCCTGCATGCATCAGGAATGACCACCGTAGTGCGTAAAACTCGCGGTGATGATATCGATGCAGCCTGTGGCCAGCTTGCCGGGAAAATCGAAGATAAAAGCCGTCGGCACCGTCGTTTTGAAGAACCCAGGTTTGGGATGGAAAAATAAATGCCTAAAAATAGCAAGACAATAATAATAAAAAATGCCCTCATCGCAGCACTGTTAGCCTCATTCCTGGCTGGCTGTACAACAACAAATGACAAAGCTGTAATCAAGACGATAAAAACACAGAAATCGACCGAACCAGACTTGATAGAAGCCGCGGAGTTAAATACTCAACTGGCAATCGGTTACATCCAGCGTCAGCAATATAAGCCTGCCAAAGATAAACTGGAAAAGTCAATCGAGCAAAATCCGGATTACCTGCCAGCATATAAGACACTTGCTTACCTGTATGCCTTGCTGGGCCAGTCAGATCAAGCCGATGAAAAATATCAGGAAGCACTTGAGCTAAAACCAGATGATGCCGACCTGTCGAATAGTTACGGTGCTTTTCTATGCTCATTGGGTAAGTACGACGAGGCGCAGGAAAAATTAAGGGTGGCGTACTCTGATCCGTTCTACGAGTCACTCTATCTGGCGGAAAGTAACTCCGGTAGTTGCTATATCAAACAGGGAGAATATAAGCAGGCTGAGGCTTTATTGAGAAAATCACTTCGCAAAGAACCAAAACTGCCCGGTTCTTTGATATCGATGGCCGAGGTAGGCATAAAAACAGAACGATATCTCATGGCGCGTGCCTATATTCAGCGTTATCATGCAATCGTATCGCCAAGTGCGGAGAGTTTATGGATACAGATTCAGGCTGAAAAGCACCTGGGTGCTAAAGATCACTACATGAAATATGCGCGAAAGTTAATACAGGATTTTCCTGATTCAGATGAAGCTGGTTGGGTAGAGGCTGAGGCCCGCAGCGAACAATTTAGATGATGAGCCAATCTGTGGATAAATCAGACAGCGAAACAACAGAAAACGATATCGATTTTGGCAAAGAGCTGGCTGAGGCTCGAAAAGCTAAAAATTATACGATCGAAGAGATCAGTGGCCACATAAAAATACCTGTCCATACGATCACTATACTCGAAACCAGTGATATAGAGGCGTTGCCAGCACCAACATTTGCCCAGGGGTATATACGGACCTATGCAAAGTTCCTGGAGATCTCTGAAGAAAAAGTACTGGAAAAATATAATCTGGCGGTACCCCGGGAAGAGGATACCGCTTTAAAACCGCGTTCGAACTTGCCCGGCGAAGCTAGCAGTCAGTCGCCACTGGTAAAGAGTATTACCATGCTGCTGATTCTGGCAGGTATTACTGCAGTGATCTTTGGTAGTTTCAAGTACTACCAGGAGAAAGCTGGAGTAATGGAAGGTGAGTTCGATACCAGGGATCAAAGTTTTACCGGGAATTCTCTGGATTCTCCCAGCAGTAACCGTTTGAGCGATGACGGTGAATTGATCGTCGTGCAGTCGGATCCTTATGAAAATATATCTGCAGCCGATGTAGGCCAGGATATGCCTGAAGAAGGCCAGGATATGCCTGAAGAAGGCGCTGATATCGACAGTGGCGAGATAGCGGGTGTGAGCAGTGATATAGATGTTGCTACTGATGAAGCTCTGAGTGAGCAGGCGGTGGAGAATGATACCATCGAGTTTTTCGCTGAAAATGGCTCGTGGATGGAAGTTCGTGATGTCAATAAATCGCGACTGTTTTATAATATGGTGCCAGTAGGCGGTAGTAAGGTAATTGTTGGAAAAGCACCCTTTAGCGTTACCATGGGCAATGCGAAAACGACCCGAGTCGTGATAAACGATATCGAGGTCGATATGACAGATCATATCCGGTCAAATAATACAGCTGTTTTTAGTGTTTCGACAGACGGGCAAGACATCATTATCCACTAACTATCTTAAGCGATAGCTTTTGTGCTTTTCACTGCTCCAAGCAATCATAATCAAATAATTGACCAATAAGTTATATAAATGGCTAAATCAATCCAATCCATTCGTGGTATGCATGACGTATTACCCGATGACAGTTATCGCTGGCAGGCATTTGAAGCAGTCATTCGTCAGCTAATGGCAGCATACGGTTACCGTGAGATACGCATGCCGCTTGTGGAATCGACGGATCTGTTCTGTCGGTCTATCGGTGAAGTTACCGATATTGTCGAGAAAGAGATGTATACCTTCGAGGACCGTAATGGCGATAAGCTGACCCTGCGCCCTGAAGGTACGGCCAGTTGTGTACGTGCGGGAATACAGCATGGTCTTCTGCATAACCAGGTGCAGCGTCTGTGGTATAGCGGGCCGATGTTTCGCCATGAGCGTCCACAAAAAGGACGTTACCGCCAGTTCCACCAGTTCGGTGCAGAAGTCTATGGTATCGATACGCCCGATATCGATGCTGAGCTGATATTGATCAGTGCACGATTATGGCAGCAACTCGGTTTGAAAGGCGTGCGCCTGGAACTCAATACGCTCGGTTCCAACGAAGCCAGGGCTGAGTATAAGCAGCTACTGGTCGATTACCTGAATGAGAACAGGGACCAGCTCGATGATGACAGCTTGCGCCGTCTGGAAACAAACCCGCTGCGTGTTCTGGATAGCAAAAACCCCGCGATGAAAGAAATGCTGGATAATGCCCCGGCGTTGATCGATCATCTCGATGACGAGTCGAAGCAGCAATTTGATAAACTAAGGGCCAGTCTGGATGCCGTCGGCATCTCATATACGATTAATCCACGCCTGGTCCGTGGCCTGGATTATTACTGTAAAACAGTTTTTGAATGGGTTACCGATGAACTCGGTGCACAGGGTACAATATGTGCCGGTGGCCGCTATGATGGTCTCGTCGAACAGCTGGGGGGCAAGGCTACGCCGGCAATCGGTTTTGCATTGGGTATGGAGCGTATCCTCGCACTGCTCGAGTCACAGCAGCAACAATCACCGCAGACGGTCGATATCTATATGATCATGATCGGAGCTGCCAGTGAGATCAAAGGTCTGCGACTCGCAGAAAATATCAGGGACATGGTGCCTGATGTTAAAATGATAACGCATTGCGGTGGTGGCTCAGTCAAAAGCCAGATGAAAAAAGCAGATAAGAGTGGCGCTTGTATCGCGTTAATAATCGCTGAAGATGAGTTGAAAAATGAGCAGGTCACAGTGAAATACCTGCGTGAGAATAAACAGCAGGTAACGGTCAGCTTTGATGAGCTGAACGCATTTATTACTAAAATTGTATAGGGTTGATAGCAACGATGAATGAGTACGAAACAGAAGAACAGCAAATTGAAGCCTTGAAAAAATGGTGGAAAGAAAACGGCACTTCGCTGATCGTTGGACTGTTTGTCGGTGTCACAGCTTTATTTGGCTGGCGATATTACGTCGAGCAGAATAATGTTCACTCTGTAATGGCAAGTGATCTGTATATGCAGGTTCTACAGGGCACGAATAGCGGAAGTATCGATGAGAAAACGATCGATATTTATAACCAGTTGATCAATGCCTATTCCGATACACCTTATGCATCGCTGGCATCACTGGCACTGGCTAAAACTGAATATGAAATAGATAACGCTGATGGCGCAGTCATCCAGCTCCAACTAGCGGTTAAACATGCGAATGATGATGTCATCAAACAGATAGCAAATTTACGACTGGTCCGTGTCTATATCGAACAGAAGAAATATGATGAAGCAATGGCGATATTAACGATGAAACATGCGGCTGCTTATGATGCACAGTATGAAGAACTGAAGGGTGATGTATACAACGCCAAGGGAGATCTTGCGCAAGCTCGCCTGGCATATGATAAAGCGATTGATCTACAAGGTATAGCGGCTAGTAAATGGTTGAAGCTTAAACGACAGAATCTCGGTCAGGGCTCAGCTGATGAAAATCTTAGTGCATCTGATCTCTCTGTGAACAGTGTGAACAGTGTGAACTTATAGATCCATGACCGGGTCAGATGACAGCGCCCGACCTTCTAAATAAACTGAAGAATACACCACTCCGTGAATAACTACGCCTACCGTTTATATCGTCTCTTAGTATTGCTGATTGCTGCCCTGTTTGTCAGCGCATGTGCGGATGACGATAATCTTGATCAGCCTGAAGAGCTGGTACCTTTCTATAGTGATTTCTACCTGGATGTTAGCTGGCATAAGTCTTCAGGTGCTGGTGCTGAAGAACAGTACGTCTTCCTGCACCCGTTGATATTGAAAGAAGTTGCGGTCACCAGCAGTCGTGATGGTGTAATAAATATCATCAACCTGAAAACGGGTGAGTATGAAGAAGATATAGAACTGGACTCGGTCATCAGTGCAGGTGTTGGTGGAAATGAAGAAATATGGTTACTGGCCACACGTGATGCTCATGTGATTGCTGTTGATGCAAAAAGTCGCAGAGAAAGCTGGCGTACCCGTGTGCCAAGCGAAGTACTGGCAAGACCAGCAATCTATAAAGATACCGTCGTTGTCAGAACCATCGATGGAAAAATTCTTAGCCTGGACATCAACAACGGCAAGATCCGCTGGCAATATCAGCGTGCGATTCCAGATCTGACCTTGCGAGGTACCAGTGAACCTGTCATCGCGCGTGGGAAAATATTTGTCGGTCTTGAAGATGGCAGGCTCATCGCAATTTCTCCGGAAAATGGTGAAGTTATCTGGGATGTGGCTCTATCTATCCCAACAGGCCGCTCTGAGATACAGCGACTGGTTGATATCGATGGCGATTCAGAACTATACGGCAGGGTCTTATACGCCGCCAGTTTTCAGGGCAGGGTAGCAGCGATAGATGTCGATCGCGGACAGTTTTTGTGGGCCCGGGATTTTTCCACACATACCGGTGTAATACTCGATGAAAAAGTACTGTACAGCAGTGATGATCAAGGCCACATCTGGGCACTGGATAGATTGAATGGCGCCACCATCTGGAAACAGGAGAAGCTGGCGCACAGGAAACTGACCCGACCAACCATTATCGGCGAATATCTTGCGGTCGGTGATTTCGAAGGTTATGTCCACCTGTTATCACGCTATGACGGTCACTTCGTGGCACGTTATCAGCTCGGGCAGTTTGATGATCTTGGCTGGGATCTCGGCACCGGTATCATCGTGCCACCAATCGTGTTCAGAGATGACAGACTGGTCGTCGTAACCCGTGGTGGTATCGTCTACGTTCTTAGATTGCTGAAACGTGATGACGAGTTTTAACGTACGTTTTAATGTCTTCTCCTGAAACAACAGAGCTAATCGTCGCGCTAGTCGGTCGTCCCAACGTCGGCAAGTCGACTCTTTTTAACGTCCTGACCAAATCTCGTGACGCACTGGTGGCAGATTATCCTGGTCTAACTCGCGATCGTCAGTATGGTCGATTTCAATTTAAATCATCAGATATCATCATTATCGATACCGGGGGCTTGAGTGGTCAGAGTGAAGAACTTGATGGCCATATGGAGAAGCAGACACGCCTTGCTATCGATGAAAGCGACATAATCCTTTTCATGGTCGATGCTCGGGATGGCCTGACACCTGCAGATGAAGTTATCGCTGAGTCATTGAGGCGAACCGGTAAGCTAGTAAAACTGATCGTAAACAAGACTGATGGGCTCGATGTTCGAACAGTGTCCAGCGAATTTTTCTCACTAGGCCTGGGAACACCGATCTCTATCGCTGCCTCCCAGAACCGTGGTATCCAGGCGATGCTGTCAGAAGCATTAGAATCGTTTGATGTAAAAGACGTTGCTGTCGCTGAAGAAGAGGAAGACGAAGACGAAGAGACTGATGATAATGACAGGAGTATCAAAGTTGCTATTATCGGTCGACCGAATGTCGGTAAATCGACGTTAGTCAATCGTTTTCTCGGTGAGGAGCGTGTCGTCGTATTCGATATGCCCGGAACAACACGCGACAGTGTATCGATCCCTTTCGAACGTGACGGTAAGAAGTACACTTTTATCGACACCGCCGGTATCCGACGTAAGCGGTCGGTACATGAAGCAATAGAAAAATTCAGTATCATCAAATCGATGCAGGCGATCGAGCGAGCCAATGTTGTCATCATGATGATCGACGCCAGAACTGAAATTGCCGATCAGGATCTTCATCTCATCGGCTATGTACTGGAAGCTGGTCGAGCACTGGTATTGACCATCAATAAATGGGATGGCATGGATGATTATCAGAAAGACCTGATACATAAAGGCCTCGACAAGCAATTGCCATTCGTTCGCTTTGCAGAGACTTTCTTTATTTCAGCACTACACGGATCAGGTGTTGGAAAACTATATGAAGCTATCGATCGAGCATACGCTTCAGCGACGAAAAAATATTCGACCTCTGACCTTACTCGCCTGTTAGAGAAGGCCGTGCAGTCACACCAGCCGCCTATGATAAATGGGCGCAGGATTAAATTACGCTACGCGCATCAGGGTGGAATGAATCCACCACGTATCATCGTCCATGGCAATCAGATCAGTAAGGTGCCTTCAGTCTATAAGCGTTATCTGACTAACTTTTTCAGAAAGGAACTCAACTCAGTGGGCACACCTATTTTGATCGAGTTTAAGGGAAGTGACAGCAATCCTTACAAAGATAGTGCCAGGAAAAAAGTCATATACAAGCGTAGATAGTCGATTTTTTTAGTTTTCTTCCCCATGGCTTTTATATGCGCCAGTTTAAAAATTTTCAGTGTCGCCTTCAATATTTTTAAATATTGTCTATATTTACTTCATATGAAGATAGTTATTGTTTGAAATAACTGTGTTAATTTTTTCCATATTTCAAACTGATAGCGCCGTTATTTAATTGCGACAATTTGTCACGTTTGCTTGCCAAGCACTGTATTTCAACTATCTTCAGATTATTACAACAATAATAGGGGAGTCCCTGAAGATGAAAAAACAGTTTAACTTACTTAGTGCTGCTATCGTGGCAGTACTTGCCAGCACACCAGCACAAGCGATTCAGTTTGACGGTTTTATGACTGCAGGTGCTGCCAAGATTGTTACTATCGAAGATGCTGATAAAGGCAATATATATATCGGTGGCCTGGGTGATCGTGGTATTACCGAGGACCTTACCTTCGAAAAGGATACACGTTTCGGTCTGCAGATCAGTTCTGATGTTTCCGATAATATGTCAGTTGTAGCACAGCTGCTCGGTCGTGGCGATAAAGGCAACTTCAATGCTATCGTCGAGTGGGCCTACATCGATTACGAGTTTCACGAAACGACAAGTATGCATGTCGGTAAGATCAAACAGCCGGTATACCTGGTAAACGATTATGTGGAAGTAGGTTATGCCTATCCATGGATTCGTCCACCACAGGAAATCTATCTGCTGAACAACCCTTTGAATACAGTTAACGGTATTGAGCTGTTGCTGCAGTTCCCGGTAGGTCCGGGTACCTTGTCGTTCCAGCCTTATCTGGGTTCGAATCGTGATGATATTCCAAATGGTGGTGGCGCTTACTTCGAAGCTGAAAATATTTACGGTATCGATATTAAATATTCTGGCCGTGGTTATACGGTACATGCCAGTAACTTCCAGTGTGACGTGACAGTCACTGGTGATTCATTCACACAATCAGCGGCTTTACTTGATCCATTGTTTGGACAGGCTGATAGCCAGGTGCTTGTCAATCTTGGCGGCAGTGAAGGTAAGTGTAATGTGACAGCTGCTGGTTTTAACCTGGACCTGGCAAATTTTGTAGCTTATGCCGAGTGGACGCAACGGACTACGGATGAAACATTATCACAGGCTTTTGGTGATACCGAAGCTTATTACGCGACTATCGGTTATCGTTTTGGTAAATGGCTGCCGCACCTTACTTTTGCATCAATTACCGGTGAAGCATCTACTGTTGGTTTGAGTACAGGCCAGGGCGCTGCTGTACCGCTTGATTCTTCTACTGGATTGCCATTTGCTCCACCTGACCCAAGAGCTGGTGCTTCAGTTAACTTCCCTGTGCCGATTCAGACATCGATTACTGCCGGTCTTCGTTATGAAGTAAATGATAGTGCTGCTTTGAAAGTCGAATATCAGGTGGTTGATGTAGAGCAGGATCCTCAACATTAGCATGATGCAAATCAACAATTTAACTATGGATCTGTTCAACACTAATTTCGACCAGGCTGGCCCACAGGATCAAGTGGGTATCATGAGTGTTGCGCTGGATGTAATTTTCTAGGCAGATACTCTTAGAGTAACTTCCTGATAATTCGAAACCAAAATATAAAGTTAATTGTTAGAAAATTACATCATTATTAAACTGGTTTAGTTTTATGAATACAAACAACTACGATATAACGACTGCCTCTGAATCTTGTTTTGCTGGAATTAGCCAGCAATGCAAGGTTCATTGCATTAATGCTGATAACATTACTCCTGTGTATGCCGATGATTGTGCAGGCAGATGGATTATTTGATTTTCAGATGAAACTTGCGCAAAAAGGAAACGCAGAAGCACAGTTTAAAGTGGGTGAGATGTATGAGACCGGCTTTGGTGTAAAAGAGGATAAAGCAGAAGCTGCAAACTGGATTATGAAAGCCGCCGATCAGGGACATGAAACCGCTGGATTTAAACTCCTGTACTGGGATATAGAAAAAAATGGCATCAATGATGCAAACAAGGGAAAAGTAGAGGCATTACGGGCGCAAGCGAAAGAAGGAAACGCTCAGGCGCAGTACTACGTGGGTAGGATGTATTCGCGTGGTGTCGGTGTACCAAGGGATTCTGGTAAGGCATTAAACTGGTTAAATAAAGCTGCTTTTGTAGGCGTGCTTGAGGCCGAACGTGAAGGCGCCATGGTCAGGGAGAATCAGCAGCGCTGGGCCCTGGAAAAACAGCGTAAGGATGAGAAAAAACGTGCTGAGCAGAGAGCCAAGAAAGAGAAAGAACGGCTAGCGAAGCAGGAACAGCAGCGTAAGCTGCAGGCTAAAAAAGAAGCAGAAGCAAAAGCACGCGCTGATGAAATAGCAAAACAGAGCAAGGCTTCGGCAGCGACACGTGAGAAAGCAAATAAGGAAGCTGCTGAGAAAGCCGCACAGAAAGCAAAGAAAGAGCAGTTATTGGCACAACAGCAGGCTGATGCAAAACGTAGAGAAGCAGAAAAGCAGGCGTTGATCAAAAAACGTGAAGCGAAAGAGAAACAACGTAAAACACAGTTTGAGTCAGATCCCTGTAGCGGAAAATCAGCCAGGTTCCTGTCTACATGTAAGTAGCTAGACATGCTCTAATCTAAAAAAGCAGAATGACCTTTCATTCTGCTTTTTTATGCATGTCATATTATGTCTGCGTATTGAACTATCGGTGAGATAGTTGTCAGAAAAATAGGTATAATTTCGCTTTATTAATCGCAGCGCTACTCATTTTAATGCCATCTGACAAACCTAAAGCTTCCCCAGCAAAAAAACGTAAGACCAAAGCTACGTCAAAAGTAACAGTGACGAAGCATGCTGTAAAGAAGCGGGCGAAGAAGAAAAAGACAACGTTATTAAAACGCACGACGATTATCCCTGTGTTAGTCGTTTCCCTGGTTGTATTTCTGACTTACCTGTTTTATCTGGATCAACGCATCACTCAACGATTCGAAGGCAGGATATGGCAGTTGCCAGCACATGTCTATGCCAGACCTCTTGAGCTATATGTCGGTAAAGCAATCTCAACAAAACAGATATTGTTCGAACTGGATTATCTCAATTATCAGAAGGTTGAAGGGTTGCCGCAACAACCCGCGCAATACCGTAACTGGAAAGATGTCTTCGAGATTAAAACCCGCGATTTTATTTTCTGGGATGGCGAGGAGGCCAGTCATACCATTAGAGTAACGATCAAGGATAATAAGGTCACCGAGCTGATTAATCTGTACACGACACAGAATGTTGACCTGGTACGTTTTGATGCTGGATACCTGACGGGTATCTTTCCGTCACATTCGCAGGACAGGGTTTTGCTGAAACTTGATGATGTGCCTGATATGTTTATCAAGATGTTATTGTTGATCGAAGACAGACGTTTTTTTACACATTGGGGTGTTGATCCTTTATCGATTGGCCGGGCACTATTAGTTAATATCTCTTCGGGTAGAACCGTACAGGGTGGCAGTACGCTGACACAGCAACTCGTTAAAAACCTGTTCCTTACTCAGGACAAGACGATCGTTCGCAAAATTAATGAAGCTTTTATGTCTTTATTACTGGAACTCCATTATGACAAAACGCTTATCCTGGAAACATATATCAATGAGATATACCTTGGTCAGGAAGGTCGCCGCGCTATCCATGGTTTTGGCCTTGCCAGTGAATTTTATTTCGGCAAATCGTTGAAAAAACTATCGATCGATGAGATGGCCGTTATGGTTGCTATGGTGAAAGGCGCATCGTATTACAACCCGATAAGGAATCCTGAGAATGCACGTGAAAGACGTAATATAGTTTTAACAACGATGCAACAGGTTGAGTTGATCACTGCACGTCAGAAAGAAAAGTTATCAAATAAAGCGGTAGTTACAGTCAAACATGCAAGATCTGGCTTGTATCCAGCATTTATTGATATGGTTAAATTGCAGTTGCAACAGGATTATCAGCCGGAAGACTTGAGCTCAGAAGGCTTACGCGTCTTCACTACGCTTGACCCGTATATCCAGTTTAATACTGAGCGTGCTGTTATTGATACTTTACCGACACTCTCAAAGAATGAAGAGTTGCAGGCCGCTGCAGTCGTTGTCTCCCCATCAAATGGTGATGTGCTGGCTGTGGTCGGTGGCCGTAAACCATCTTATAAGGGCTTCAATCGTGCATTGAATGCAGAGCGTCAGGTGGGCTCATTGATTAAGCCGGTCATCTATCTGGCTGCACTGCAGGAGCCATCAAGGTATACGCTATCGACCATACTCGATGATTCGGAGTTTATATATAAAACACCGAGCCAGGCAGACTGGCAGCCACAGAACTATGATAAAGAATATCATGGAGAGGTGACATTGTATGAAGCGTTACTCAAATCATATAATTTACCAGTCGTGCGAACGGGTATAGATATCGGTCTTGATAATGTCATCGAGACACTTTCTGCCTTAGGCAGTAAGAAATCAGTTTCGGCACTTCCATCATTAACACTGGGTGCGATCGATATGTCACCCGTCGAAGTGGCTACTGTATACCAAAGTTTCGCTGCTAATGGTTTTCATAGTCCTCTACGCAGTGTCCATGCAGTACTGGATAAGGATCGGCAACCACTCGAGCGTTATTCACTTGAGGTCGATAACCAGGTGAAACCTGAAGCGATGGCTCTGGTGAACTCGGCGCTGATCGATGTCACAAAATACGGCACGGCGAGACGGCTGTCAGATAGCCTGAGCATAGAGGTGGCGGGTAAGACTGGCACTTCTGATGATTTAAGAGATAGCTGGTTTGCCGGTTTTTCCGGGGATGTCATGGCCGTGGTCTGGACCGGTTATGATGATAACCGTCCGACGACGTTGACGGGCTCTAGCGGTGCCATGAAAATATGGCAAAACCTCTTTAAGGAGGTCGCTTATAAATCCTACCGGGTCCCAGAGATGCCTGGCCTGGAACGACACTGGGTGGATGCTAAAGATGGACTTTTGACTGAGAAAGCATGCGAAAATGCGGTAGAATTACTCTTTATTGAGGGTACGCAGCCGCAGCAGTCCAGTGACTGTGCTGGTGGCTCTGGTACTAACTGGTTTCTAGACCTGTTTAACTGAAAAAATTCTGGTAATACAATTTATGTACCATCTTCTTCGACAGTCCGGCTGTATGTTTCTCCTGGTATTACTTGCCTCCTGTGCTTCGACTGAAAAACACTCTATAACTGAAGAAACTGTCGGTGATGTCGGTAACTATAAGTATGATGCCTGGCGTCTGGATAACTCTGGCGAGTATGAGGCGATCAACGTACTACTAGATGAAGCAGATATGTTGATCGATAGTGACGCCTATAATGCTGCTGCCGATAAGCTTGAGCGTGCGCTGCGTATCAAACCTGAATATGCACCCGCCTGGAGCCGACTGTCCTGGCTGGCGCTACAGATGAACTCGCCACAACGGTCTGTACAGATGGCGAAGCGAAGTAATAGCCTGGCTTCTTCAGATCCTGAGCTGCAGACCCTGAACTGGTCATTCATACGTACAGCGAGCGAGCTGTTAAATGATGAAGATAGCTATTTTCGTGCAAATCAGAAAATCGAATCGTTACAGGCTTTTTAGATATAACTTATAAAATATCATGAAGCGTGCATCAGATTACCTCGGGCAAACCGGCCCATTCTACGAACAGATATCAGGTTACCAGGTAAGGGAAAACCAGCTGGTCCTGTGCGATGCGATCGATGATGCGCTGGAAAAAGGAGAGGTGCTTGCTGCAGAAGCAGGTACGGGAATCGGCAAAACATTCGCATACCTTGTGCCCTCATTGCTGTCAGGTAAAAAAGTCATCATCTCTACAGGGACGCGTCATCTGCAGGATCAACTATTTCATACTGATATACCGCGTGTTATCAAAGCGCTGTCGATTCAATCGAAACCTGCCTTACTTAAGGGGCGCAGTAACTATCTCTGTCTTCACCGCCTGACCACGGCTCCGCACCTTGGCTTCATAAATCGTGAATCACGCGCCTGTCTGGCTGAGATCGATGAATGGTCAAAACTGACACAGTCGGGCGATATCTCTGAATTAAAAACCGTGGCTGAAGATTCTTATGTCTGGCCGATGGTGACATCAACTGCCGATAACTGTCTCGGCAGTGAGTGCGATAAATGGGAGAGCTGTTTTATCGTCAATGCCCGGAAAAATGCCCAGGCTGCAGATGTCGTGGTGATCAACCATCACCTGCTGCTGGCAGATATGACATTGAAAAATGAAGGTTTTGCAGAACTGTTGCCTGAGGCAGATGCCTTCATCATCGATGAGGCGCACCAGCTGTATGACGTCGCTGCACGCTTCTTTGGCAATGTCGTAAGTAGCCGGCAATTGATCTCGTTAGCACGTGACAGCATCGCAGAACAGGTTAACGATGCTTCAGATATGGCTGAGCTGCGTGACTATGCAGAGGAACTTGAAAAGTCGGCACGTGACTTCAGGATTACGCTCGGTGATAGCGGCTTGCGTGAAGCATGGTTAAAAATACAGAATAAACCATCGGTAAAACAGTCGTTAGACAGTCTCGAATCGACATTAAAAGACCTGATCTCGATGTTAGAGATCGCCGCGCAAAGGAGCCGGGGACTGGAGCAATGTTACGAGCGCGCACAGAATTCATTGGCCCGTCTGAAAGTCTTCCGTGCCAGTACGGATGCAGCTGAAGCAGGTATCGATGGTAGTCCTGGTGAAGAGCAGTCAGTACTGTGGTATGAAACCTATACTAAAAGTTTTATGTTGCATGCGACGCCGATCGATGTGGCTTCAATATTTCAGAAACATACGGATAACTTTTCTGATACCTGGTTATTTACCTCAGCGACCTTACAGGTAAATAAAAAGTTTGATCACTTCGCACAGAATATCGGTCTCGAAAATTACAAGAGTGGCGTCTGGGACAGTCCGTTCGATTATGAAAAACAGAGTTTGCTGTATCTGCCAGATAATTTGCCGCAACCATCAGAACCGTCTTACACGAAAGAGCTGATGCAGGTAGCCTTGCCTGTTCTCAATGCGAGTCGGGGCCGGGCATTTATACTGTTCACCAGTTATTATGCCATGCATAAAGCATATGACTTTTTAAAGCAGAGGTTGCCATACGAACTGCTGATGCAGGGAGATCTACCGAAACATCAGCTGCTGGAAAAATTTCGGGAAACCGACAACGCAGTCTTGCTGGGCACCTCAAGTTTCTGGGAAGGTGTCGATGTGCGTGGTGAAAGCTTGAGCTGTGTCATCATCGATAAGCTGCCGTTTGCATCACCGGGTGACCCTGTCATGCAGGCTCGCATCGATGCGATTAAACGTAGTGGCGGGCAACCGTTTATGGAATTCCAGGTGCCGCAGGCAGTCATTGCATTAAAGCAGGGTGTCGGACGATTGATCCGTGATGTAAATGATTCGGGTGTCGTCATGATCGGCGACCCACGCTTAAAACAAAAAGCTTACGGACGGATATTTTTGAACAGCCTGCCAACGATGCCGATAACATCTGATATCAAGGACATCGAAAACTTCTTTTGCGAACGCTCGGCTGCAGCGATACCTGAGGCTGTATGAAAATTCTTGCACTCGATACTGCCACCGAAGCCTGTTCTGCAGCTCTTTGTATCGAAGGCGAACTTGCTAATAATGGTATCACCACTAAATATGAATTAGCGCCACGTGAGCATAGCCGGTTGATCTTGAAGATGATCGATGAGTTATTGTCACAGGCAGGGGTAACGGTCAGTGAACTGGATGCGATCGCTTTTGGCCGTGGTCCTGGTTCCTTCATGGGCTTGAGAATAGCCGCTGGCGTGGTACAGGGAATTGCGTTTGCACATGATATTCCAGTAATACCGGTATCAACCCTGAAAGCAATCGCACAACGTGCATACCAGCTGACCGAAAAAAAGAATGTACTGGCCGCAATCGATGCGCGGATGGATGAGGTCTACTGGGCGAAGTACTCGCTAACAGGTAAACAGTGGGTTCTAGACGGCGAGGAGCAGGTTATCTCACCAGATAAATTACACCTGGCTGAGACACTGGCGGGTCAGGATAATAAATGGGTGGGTGCCGGTACGGGCTGGGCAAGTTATGCCGACAGACTACTGCCAGACAGTGGTTTTAGTCTATTCGCGAAGCTGGAAGATTGTTTCCCCAGTGCAGAAGTGATCGCTAAACTGGCCATCGATGAACTTAAAGCGGGCAATACGGTTCCTGCGGCTGAGGCCATTCCCGTGTATCTGCGCAATGATGTCGCAAAAAAACCAAAACCTGTCGTGCTCTGATAAAGCTTAAAAGTCCAATTAAATCATCACAACGGATGAATATAAACACATTGTCAGGTATCATGCCTGCTCTTTACAATTAGCATTAAGCCGTAATTTTCGATGATAGAGATTAACCCGATAAGCAATCAGATCAATGACCTGCGTGAACGTACCGATTCACTTAGGGGGTATCTTTGACTTTGATCGCAGAAAAGAAGAGCTAGAGGAAGTTAATCGCGAGCTCGAGCAGCCTGGTATCTGGGATAATCCGGAAAATGCACAGAAACTGGGGCAGGAACGGTCGCGGCTTGAAAAGATCGTTGTCACTATCGAAGATCTTGATAGTAGTTTGAACGATGCAGAAGAACTGCTGGAGATGTCTGTCGAAGAAGATGATGAAGACAGCATCAATAGCATCATCGATGACCTGAAGGCTCTTGAAGACAACGTTGTCGAGCTGGAGTTTCGCCGTATGTTTTCCGGTGAGATGGATGCCTGTAATGCATTTGTTGATATCCAGTCTGGGTCCGGTGGCACCGAAGCGCAGGACTGGGCTGAGATGCTACTGCGCATGTATCTGCGCTGGGGTGAAGCGCATGGTTTTAAAACTGAACTGATGGAAGTTTCACCGGGTGAAGTTGCCGGTATCAAAAGTGCGACTATCAATATCTCAGGTGATTATGTATTTGGTCGATTGCGCACTGAGACCGGAGTGCATCGCCTGGTACGCAAATCACCATTCGATTCGGGTAATCGCAGGCATACCTCATTTGCTGCTGTTTTCGTTTCACCAGAGATCGATGATGATATCGAGATAGATATAAATCCGGCAGATCTACGCATCGACGTCTACCGTGCCAGTGGTGCGGGCGGTCAGCATGTGAATAAAACAGAATCAGCGGTACGTATCACTCATCTACCGACGAATGTTGTCGTACAGTGTCAGAGTGGTCGATCACAACACAAGAATAAAGACGCAGCCATGAAACAGTTAAAAGCCAAGCTGTATGAACGAGAGGTCCAGTTGCGTAATGCTGATCAACAGGCATTGGAAGAAACAAAATCGGACATCGGCTGGGGTAGTCAGATACGTTCATACGTATTAGACCAGTCGCGCATCAAGGACCTGAGGACCAATGTAGAAACCGGTAATACCCAGGCGGTACTCGATGGTGACCTCGATCAGTTTATCGAAGCCAGTCTGAAAAGCGGACTTTAATCAAGCCGTCATTGCGAGGAGCGAAGCAATCTCTTTTCAGTAGCAGTATCGCTAAATCGAGATTGCCACGCTCTACTAGCAAAGACAGATAGATAATATTTATTAATATAATAGAAACAGAAATTCATGAGTACTGATAATCAAAACGAAGAGACACCTGTCTCGGCAGACGAAGAAAATAAACTGATCGCGCAGCGCCGTGAAAAACTGGCTGCGCTTCGTGCTGCTGCCAGCGAGAATGGTGGCAGCGCTTTTCCCAACACGTTTCGGCGTGATGCACTGGCTGGTGAATTGCTTGAACATTATCAGGATAAGACCAAAGAAGAACTCGAGGAATTAAGTTTTCGTGTGGCTGTAGGTGGACGCATGATGGCGAAGCGGATAATGGGTAAAGCCAGCTTCTCACAGCTGCAGGATATGTCAGGTAGCATCCAGCTGTTTGTTCAGCGTGATAGCCTGCCCGAAGGTGTCTACAACGATGGTTTTAAAAAATGGGATATCGGCGATATCATCGGCGCCAGCGGTGTGCTGTTTAAAACGAAAACAGACGAGTTATCAGTAAAGGTCGACGATATCCAGTTGCTGACAAAATCGCTGCGTCCGTTACCAGACAAGTTCCACGGCCTGTCAGATACCGAGATCCGTTATCGTCAGCGTTACGTCGACCTGATCATGAACCAGGAGGTAAAACAGAATTTTTACCTGCGTTCACAGATAATCAAGTTTATTCGAGATTATTTTGATACCCGTGGTTTCGTCGAAGTAGAAACACCGATGATGCAGTTGATACCCGGTGGCGCAACTGCAAGGCCATTCGAAACTTTTCATAATGCACTTAGCCTGCCGATGTTCCTGCGCATCGCGCCAGAACTCTACCTGAAACGTCTTGTTGTTGGTGGTGTCGAACGCGTCTACGAGATCAATCGTAACTTCAGGAACGAAGGTGTCTCAACCCGGCACAATCCTGAGTTCACCATGCTGGAGTTCTACCAGGCATACGCTGATTACAATGACCTGATGGACATCACTGAAGATCTGTTGCGTCAGATTGCGACAAACCTGCTCGGTACCACCGATGTGACCAGTGAAGGCAATACCTATGATTTCGGTAGCCCGTTTGCACGACTGTCTGTATTCGATTCGATATTACATTTCAATCCCGAGATCACAGCAGAGCAGTTATCTGAGCTGGGCAGCGCACGTGCACTGGCAAAAGGCCTCGGTGTTAAATTGAAAGATAGTTATGGTCTCGGTAAAGTACAGATCGAGATATTTGAAAAAACCGTCGAACACCGTTTGATGGATCCGACTTTCATCACCGAATACCCGACTGAAGTATCACCGCTGGCAAGACGCAATGATGATAATCCGTTTGTTACAGACCGCTTTGAATTCTTCGTCGGCGGCCGTGAGATAGCCAATGGTTTCTCAGAGTTGAACGATGCTGAAGATCAGGCGGAACGTTTCAAACATCAGGTCGCTGAAAAAGATGCGGGTGATGATGAAGCCATGCACTTCGACGCTGACTATATACGCGCACTGGAATTCGGACTACCGCCGACGGCAGGTGAGGGTATCGGTATCGATCGACTGGTGATGCTGCTTACAGATTCACCATCGATACGGGATGTTATCCTGTTCCCGCATATGCGTGCAGAAGCTGATAACTCAGAATAATATTTCTGATTTTTCTTTTCAGTGTCAGTATCTGCTTTATGGCTGCCAGCCGAATGATTTAGCCTGGTTTGATGGTTTGAGTGTCTCATGCCGACCCTTTTTACTCGGTCAGTAATAATAAAAGTAATTCTCGCGAAGACGCAAAGGAGCAGAGAAATGATTATCATGTCAGTGTTTTTCTTCGCGCCTTTGCGTCTTCGCGAGAAAAATTATTTTTCTCTGTTCGGGCGCTCACCCTCTATGGCCGGAAGCAGACGTTCAGTCTGTTTCTGGAAAACGATAACGCCTAGCTGGTTACTTGCCCTTGATCTTCTAAAGGGTAAGGTAGTTCGAGCACTGTAATTTCTGCATCTGCATCTTTAAGTTTTAATGTTTCAGACTCTGCCGATTTGATCTGGATGACGGCCAGCGCTTCATATTCGTTTTCTGCAGTTTGATACACAGTTATCAGTGTTCCGGTGTACTGGTTTTCTGTTGAAGTATCTGTAGCTAACTGCTCGCCTGCTTTTGGTGTTGAATCAGATATTATCTTTATCCGATAGGTGCGGCGTTTCTGTTTTCCAAGGTAATGTGTACGGGCAACGATCTCCTGTCCGGTATAACAGCCTTTTTCAAAACTCACGCCGTTGATAAGCTCCATATTTGCCATCTGCGGCACAAACTCTTCCCTGGTATTGTTGTCGATAAACGGTAGGCCATTCTTGATGTTCAGGTAGTCCCAGTATGCACTGTTTACGATTTCGGCTTTTTCAGAGACGTGTTCCCATAGGGCTTTTGCGTGTTCCTGTGAACAGAAGAGTTCATAGCGCGGTGTTTTACCTGCTATTCGGATGGCGATGTAATTATCATTGTATGAAACGCTATCGATATCGGTGGACAAGTTGTTGATGAATGGCGAGAGTAATGTTTCTGTATTGTCACCACTGATTCCGATATGGACCAGTTGCTCGCTGATGTCCTGTATCGCTACCTCGGCACGAAGCACGTATTTTTGCAGGTGTTCGATGCCGCTTTCAACAAGGTCACTTCTGATGCTGAGGAAATAATTCTGCTGGTTCTGGAACAGGCGAAAATTAGCGAGCATGCGACCCTTGTTGTTACAGAAAGCGCTAATCTGGCTGTGGTCTTCATCGACTTTGTTTACATCATTGGTGAACTGCCCCTGGATAACTTCGGCTGCATCTCCACCGGCGACAACGATCGTACTGAAATACGAGAGATCGCAGATGATATCGCTACTCTCTTTTAGTTCAGTGTCACTGAAGGTGTTATTGAAAATGAACAGGCCTTCGACGTTTTGTTCGGCGCCGTTTTGCAGTAAGTAATTTTTCCAGTCGTTATTCATGAGTTATTTAATGTGATTAGTTAAGCGGATAATAGACAAGTTTCAGTAATTAATCATTATAGATTTACTGTGGTCTTTATTATGAGGCTGGTTCAGTAATATACAATTGCTAGCTTACAGTAATGAAGACACAGTATCTGTTAGTCTCTGAATATTATACGAATAATATTGTCGTTCATAAACAGTATGCTGTCGTGTTAAGTCAAGTGAAAGCTGACGATGCTTCTAAACTATGTGAGTAATTAGTTTAGGAGCAGCGAATGAAGCGTGTAACACAAAGTGTTGTTCTGGCAGCGGGTTTACTGTTGTCTACCGTGCGTGCTGTAGCAGCTACTGAAGTCGAGCACATGTCAGATATCGAGATCTGCGAATATGCTGCCCGGATGTCCACGGCACTGGAAAACATTAAGTCTTATCAGATCTGTGAACAACAAGATACGCAATGTGTCCGTACTGAACTTGCTCGCTATGGTGTTTCATATGATGATAAAGAAATGGTGCAGAAACGCCTGGTTATTCTGATAGGCAGTGTTCATTAACCTGGCCCTAAAGTGTAGCGCTTTAACTTCGTTCGTCTCCTTGACATCGCCAGTCATTTGCTTCAAGTTTAACTTCATCTAACGATAGATGATCCTGGAAGTTCAGATGGAATGTTTATCAAATTATGTGGTCAGACTAACCATCTCACACGCTGTCTCAGAAACAAATGACTGATAATCGACCTGTTTATTTAAACCTTATCAAGATACGGTTGCCGCTGGCAGGTATCGTGTCATTCGCGCACCGCATTTCTGGTGTATTACTCTTCCTGTTTTTACCATTTTCGGTATACCTGCTGGATATGTCCGTACAGTCTGAGGAGTCTTTTTCTGCCGTTAAGCAGCTGCTTAATCAGCCGCTGATGCTGGCAGTGCAGATGCTGGTTTTATGGTCTATCGCGCATCATTTCTTTGCGGGCATCCGCTTCCTGTTGATAGACGCCGAGATCGGTGTCGAGAAATCACAGGCACGCATTGGTTCCTGGCTGGTCTTCCTGGCAGAGGCGATAGCTATTGTTCTGATTATTATCGGGGTGTGTTCATGAGCCTGTATGTGCTCGAAGGGTTACGCCCCTGGGTTATCCAACGGGTCAGTGCAGTCTATATCGTGTTGTTTATCATCTACGCGACCTACTGCTATTTTTCTGCAGACACTATCGCATTCGATGCCTGGAAAGGCTGGCTGTATAACCCGTTCAATACTACGGTGACAGGCATCTTTGTTATCGCTATTCTATTTCATGCATGGATCGGGATGCGTGATGTCGTGCTGGATTATGTACATAACATCATGGTGCGGATATTTATCCTCGCCGTTCTGGTCGGTGTTTTGATCGGCAGTGGTCTCTGGGTGTTCAGACTATTGTTACTGTCAGTCGTTGCCTAGGCGGCTAGTACTACTAATGAATTATCGGGAAGCCTTACTGGATTGTATTTATGAGTGAAAGCGAAAGACGACCCATAGAGAGACGACAATTTGATACCCTGATCATCGGTGCGGGTGGTGGTGGTCTTCGCGCTTCACTGCAGCTTGCCGAAGCTGACCTCAGTGTTGCGGTGGTATCCAAGGTCTTTCCTACACGCTCACATACCGTTGCAGCACAGGGCGGTATGAATGCGGCGCTGGCCAATGTCGGGCCTGATAACTGGCACTGGCATATGTTCGATACGGTTAAAGGCAGTGACTACCTCGGTGATCAGGATGCGATTGAATACATGTGCCGTACTGCTCCCAAAGCAGTATATGAGCTGGAGCATTTCGGTGTACCGTTTTCTCGCCTGGATAACGGCAAGATCTATCAGCGGGCCTTCGGTGGCCAGAGCCAGAACTTTGGTGGTGACCAGGCTGCACGAACCTGTGCAGCGGCAGACCGTACCGGCCATGCGATCCTGCATAGCCTGTATCAACAGAACATCCGCGCAAAGACGCATTTCTTTGATGAATACTTTGCCGTCGACCTGTTACAGGGCGACGATGGGCAGGTGTTAGGTGCCCTGGTCTTCAATATCATCGATGGAAATATCATCGTTATCGAAGCGAAGACAACCTTGATCGCTACCGGTGGCGCTGGCCAGATCTTCAAGACCACGACCAACGCGCTGATCAATACCGGTGATGGTATGGGCATGGCGATGCGAGCAGGTATCCCGTTACAGGATATGGAGTTCTTCCAGTTTCATCCGACAGGTATAGCTGGGCGGGGTATGCTGATTACCGAGGGTGCCCGTGGCGAAGGTGGTTACCTGGTGAATGCTGATGGTGAGCGCCTGATGGAGCGATATGCGCCAAAGGCAAAAGATCTGGCGAGTCGTGATGTTGTCAGTCGTGCCATTGCTATCGAAGTGAGAGAAGGGCGCGGCTGCGGCCCTAAAAAAGATCACGTGATGCTGAAACTTGATCATCTCGGAGAAGATGTTATTCAGAAACGTCTGCCGGGGATCAGGCAGACCTGTATCACTTTCCTCGGTATTGATCCGGCGGAAGCACCGATACCTATTTTTCCAACGGCGCATTACACCATGGGGGGGATTCCGACAAACCGTTATGGTCAGGTCGTAGTGCCGGTCAAGGATACACCGGAGGAACCGGTTGCAGGTCTATATGCTGCCGGAGAATGTGCCTGTGTATCTGTGCATGGCGCCAATCGTTTAGGCGGTAACTCGTTACTTGATATCCTGGTATTTGGTCGTGCCGCTGCAAACCACATCATCGAGTACCTGAAAGAGAATAGATACCATCGTGGGATCGATGATGCCGTGATAGATAAGGTCGTGGAAAAAGTTAGACGATACGACAAACCTGGTACCGGTAATGAGACGGTCGCCGGTTTACGTGATGAATTAAAGCTGGTGATGGAAGAACATTGTAGTGTGTTCAGGAATAAAGAGGTACTCAATGAAGGTGTGGAAAAAGTAGAGCGGCTTGCTAAACGCATGAAAAACGTCAGTATCGATGACCAGAGCCATACCTTTAACACGGCGAAAGTTGAGGCGTTCGAGCTGGAAAACCTGGTGGCAGTTGCTCTCGCTACGATACATTCAGCCAGCGCGAGAGAAGAGAGTCGTGGAGCACATTCGCGTACCGACTTTACCGAACGTGATGATATATCGTGGATGCGCCATAGTCTGTATTCCTTTGAAAATGGCCTTGACTATAAACCGGTAAGAACAAAGCCTATGTCCGTCGAAAGCTTCCCACCAAAACCACGGGTGTATTAAGCGCAGTGAAAGGCGAACATTTAAAAACTGAAAATAACTCAATTAGTCATCCTGAGCTAAAGCGAAGGATCTTATGGGTGGTGTATGAAGTTTAAGATATATCGATACAATCCTGAAACAGATAAAAAACCTTATGTTCAGGATTATGAGCTGGATAAGGTCGAGCCGGGTACGATGCTGCTTGCAGCTCTGTTAAGGATAAAGGATGAACTGGATCAGACCTTAAGTTTTCGCCGCTCCTGTGGTGAGGGTGTCTGTGGTTCCGATGGCATGAATATCAACGGTGTCAATGGCCTGGCCTGCGTCACATCGTTAGACAGTATAAAACAACCTGTCGAAATTAAACCATTACCGGGTCTGCCGGTTATCCGTGACCTGATAATCGATATGGAACAGTTTTACAAACAATACCGTGCAGTAAAACCTTACCTGGTCGTCAATGACCCGATGCCAGAAGTCGAGCTGCTGCAAACCCCCGAGCAGCGTGAGAAGCTTGATGGATTATATGAGTGCATATTGTGTGCCTGTTGCTCAACGTCCTGTCCATCATTCTGGTGGAATCCGGATAAATTCCTGGGTCCTGCGGCATTACTGCAGGCGTCTCGTTTTATCGAAGATAGTCGTGACCAGGATTTTGAAAAACGCCTGGAAGACCTTGAGGGTCCATTCAAACTATTCCGTTGTCACACCATCATGAACTGTGTCAATGTCTGTCCCAAGGGATTGAATCCAACCAGGGCGATCGGTCGAATAAAAAACAAGATGGTCTCTCGCTCTTTATAGCGGCCGGGTATGAGTGATGAGTCCTGCATCGTGGTGGATTACCGTTGGCAATGTCGGCGCGGGATGCTCGAGCTCGATCTGTTACTGAATAATTTTGTTGAGAAAAAAGCAAATGCTCTGACAGGTCAGCAAAAAAAAACTTTTGAATTGTTACTTTCCTATCCAGATCAAACGCTGCTTGACCTGTTGCTCGGTAACACGGTTTCCAGTGACGTAACTATTTCTGAAATCGTGGAGCAGATTCAGAATACACCTTTCGATTAACGCCTATGGCCTCGACAGACTTTAAACCCGCCTGGTGGTTGGGGTCACCGCACCTGCAGACCCTGTGGCCGGTATTTTTCAAAAAACGCCATGAACTTGATCTGTTATCTGAACAGGTCGAGCTGGATGATGGGGATTTTATTGATCTGTGCTGGAGTAAAAAAGACTCAGAAAAAACGATATTGATATTGCATGGACTGGAAGGTGATATCAATTCACATTATATCAACGGTATTATCCATCAGCTGGAACAAGCAGGATGTAGACCTGTTCTGATGCACTTTCGTGGTTGCAGTGGCCGTATCAACAGGCTGGCAAGAGCCTATCATTCAGGTGAAACTGGCGACCTCGCCTATATCGTCGAGCACCTTCGTAAGGTGACAGGACATTATCCATATGCAGCGATCGGTTATTCACTGGGCGGCAATGTTCTGTTGAAATGGCTGGGTGAAACATCTGAGAATAACCCGTTAAAAAAAGCAGTCGCTGTATCTGTGCCATTCCGCTTGCATGATGCTGCTGCACGACTGCAGTTGGGCATTTCGAAAATATACAGGAAGCATCTGCTCCAGTCATTGCGTAATACCTATATCAATAAATTTAAAAAGATAAAGTCACCGATAGATGTTGATGTAAGAGGGCTCAAAAGCTTTTGGGACTACGATGATAAAGTGACTGCACCATTGCATGGTTTCACCGGTGCGCAGGATTATTATGACAGGTGCAGCAGCAGGCAGTACCTAAATACAATAAGTGTACCTACCAGGATCATCCATTCTGTAGATGACCCGTTCATGTTTGATACAACAGCACCCGCTGTAGATGAACTGAGTCCTGATATTGATTTATTACTTACCAGGGGTGGTGGTCATGTCGGGTTTGTTGCTGGCGCATCTCCCTTTTGCCCAGTTTACTGGTGTGAGGATCGGACAGTCGAATTCATTACTGATATTTAAAAAACTTACAATCGTGGTAACATCACGTCCAGAAAATTTTTACTTCTATTATTCTGAGTCTTTCTTATTACAAGGAGGTGTTCGATGAAACACGTTTCTGCTTTTCTGTTACTTATATCTGCATCGTTCAATTCATATGCTGCCACCGCTGGGGATACCGTGAAGCCATTTACTATTGGTATAGGAACATATGCCAGCACCATAGCCTATGATAATACCCTGCTTGACGATGTTGACTTCACAGGTGGTGCTCTTTCATTTGGTTATGCAATCTCCGATCAATTTGCCTTACGCGCTACATTGTTCTCACAAGAGAATACTGATAATTCAAATTTCGAGAGTAAAGGATTTGACTTGCTCGGCTACCTGGGAACAGGGCTGGCAACACATGGCTTAAAAGCATATATAGGTGGTGGCTATTTCAGCGATGAGTGGGAACTGGGGCCAGTTAGTGAGAGATACAATGGCCTGCAGCTGAGTGGTGGCCTGGGTTATAACTGGGATTTTGTTTCACTGGACTTTATACTTAATATACGTGACGCTAGTGACTACGAAGTGTTAGATATCAATGCAGCAGCTGTCTCAGGATCGTTGCTGCTTTCATACCGGTTTTAATCAATAGGACGGATCCGTTAAGTTAACTCATCTGGGATCGCTTATCTTGCAGGCAGGTTCACGGGCGGCACTATGATGGGTCTTCCAGGTGGAAGCCGTCGATAATAAGGGTAGCCGTAATCCTTATTTTCATTGTTCTTTTCTGCCTGCTTCTGCAGTTGTAACTGTTTCTGCTTTTCACGTTTTAACCGGTTTTCTTCGGCCGTTAACTCATCGCGTTTTTTTCTGTTCTCATCGAGGACTCCCGCCGCCTCCATGTTCCGTTCATGCCGCTGCTGTGCGGCTTTGATACGTTCTTCGGATGGCGGCGGCGCTATATCAACCGGTGTCGCGGTTTCACTTTCTTCTGGCGGAGTCGCCGAGTAGGTGACTTTGCCATTTTCATCCACTGACTTGTAAATAGTCTCTGCGTTTAATGGTGCTAACGAAACAGTGAATAAAAATATGATTCTTATGATGGTCATATTGATGCTATTTCGATTTAATAAAAACTCTGCTTTTATTTATTCAGCAAATTCCAGGCGTTCTACCAGTGCGTCCAGTGCCTGTTGCGCGCATCGCTCGTCGAGATAACCGCCGGGTGCGCCACTGACACCGATGGCACCGATTTTTGAGCCGGCGACTTCGATAGGAAGTGCACCCTGCATGATTATAATGCCCTTCATATGGTTGAGTTCTGGACGGATATCATCTCTCGATTTACGGAACTCGCCCGAGTTAATACCTGACAGTATCACGCTGTTAGCCTTCTCTTCAGCGATCTGCAGGGTAAAGCGTGTTGCCAGGTCGTCACGTAACGCCGCCTGGATAAGGCCGTTGCGATCAACCACCACTGCACTAACCTGGAACCCCTGTTTGCGGCAGGCCTTGATGCTTTCGAAAGCAATATCTTGAGCCAGTTCGACGCCTATAGTCCGTACCGACAGGCTGTCACCTGCATAAAGCGCTGATGTGATGGTTGAAATACAGGTTAACAGTAATATTTTAGTGGATGTATTCATTAGTTAATCATGGTTAAAATGCAGTATTATATGGAGAACTAGCTTTTCATTATAAATAGTTTTATGTGAATTGCACGGACAAGTTAAACCACGTTATAAATAGAAAGATGGCAGATAAAAAAACAGGGTCAGAACAAAAATTAGATGAGATAGTCGCTAAAGCCAGGCAGGATAGTGAGGCACGAGGCCATGGCTATCGCGAGAAAGCTTTGAAGATGTATCCCTGGATCTGCGGACGGTGCAGCAGGGAATTTACCCGTGTCAATCTTCAGGAGTTGACCGTACATCATCGAAACCATGATCATGACTTCAATCCACCCGATGGCAGTAACTGGGAATTATTATGCATGTATTGCCATGATAATGAGCACCAACGTCAGACCGAAGCATTAGCGAACAAAGGCATAGCGCTAGATGGTGCAAAAGCGCCGAGTGCGACTTTTAATCCATTTGCTGATCTGAAGAATATGCTGGACGATAAAAATAAGGATTAATAATTACTCGTGTTGCTCTAGATGACAAAAATATTTGAGTTAAAGAGAAGATAATGGAAACGATAGATATTATTGCAATGACACTGGGTGTTGCCTGGGCATCAGGCATAAACCTGTATGCAGCTATCCTGGTGTTAGGGTTGATGGGAACAGGTGGTTATACGCAATTGCCAGAATCACTGACCGTGTTACAGGATCCCCTGGTCCTCTTTGCAGCGGGCACCATGTACTTCGTCGAGTTTTTTGCTGACAAGATTCCAGGTGTCGATTCAGGCTGGGATGCTATACATACATTTATTCGAATACCTGCTGGCGCCATGCTGGCTGTCGGTGCAGCACAAGGGCTGGAGATAAACCAGGCAGCTGAACTCGCGGCTGCACTGTTAGGCGGTAGCCTGGCAGCAACCTCGCACCTGACCAAGTCCAGTACCCGGCTGGTACTCAATGCCTCACCTGAACCTGTGACCAATGCGACCGCCTCTATCTTTGAAGATCTGGCTGTTATCGGCGGGCTCTGGACTGCATTAAATTACCCGGTGGCTTTCATCATATTTATCATCGTATTCATCCTGTTTGCCATCTGGCTGTTGCCAAAGTTATGGCGTGCGATAAAAGATATCGTATCAACACTACGTGGCTGGTTCGGTAATAAATCGGAACCGGCTGCTGAGGGTTTTTCGGCTGACGGTGAGTCGCAGTCAAATGATATTATCGAAAACCTGATCGAAGCGAAGGCGAAAAAGATCAGCGATGAAAACTAACCAGCATTTTTGAAGTATGAGAGAAGGCTTAGCCGTAAATACGGGTCGGCATCACTTCTCTCAGGCTTAGCGACCAGTTGAGCAGGTGCTCGCCTGATGCGAAAGTCGGTTGCAGTATTGTCTCGGGAAGTGGCATCAGCTCCTTACTTGATATATATGCCATCGCCGGCTTTGTTCCATAACTGATGACGAAGTTTTTCTGATCCAGTGTCTGTGTTATGCCGCGTGGGTTTTCTATACCAATGGCTTTTATGACCTGCATGTTCTTGAGGGACCAGAAGGTCAGCAGGTTAGCATCGGGATGAGTGATTACGGCGACGCCGTTTTTACTATCGATGGATATTCCAAGCGCTTCGCCCAGCATACGTTGAACAACCATTTCTGGTTTGGTAATGGTGGCTACAGGGGCGTCTGCTGTTTTTATGCTTATGCCACCCAGCGTGTTGTCTGCTCTGTTGTTTTCATCTGTTATTATTGCGGCCTCTCTTATCGGTGCTGAAGCGATGACGAGAGTATCGTTTTTCGCAACGGCAAAATGCCCGGCATTGAGTTTGTCATCATCGAGTTTCAAGCGTGACAGAAGCTTCTCTGTCTTCATGTCTATATAGACGAGCGATGGTTGATGAAACTTCGATTCAGACTGGCCGGTGTTGCTGACAACCATCACGTCCTGTTCGAGCAGCTGGCAGTCGTGTGGTGACAGTCCCAGTGTCGGTAACTGTTTGATGGTCTCGTAGTTGACTGAATCACGAACCATTATCTTTCCCTGTTGCGATTGCTGTTCGGTTTCGATGGTGTAGATGAACTTATTATCCTCGCTAAAGACGGCATGACCAGAAAACAGGTGGCCTGGCTCAGATTGAAATTTCTCTACGACAATCAAAGTCTGCAGGTTTATGCTGCAGGCATGTTGGCCATCTTTCTCGAAACAGTAGATGGTGTATTTGTCTTCAGGATGGATGATGATCTCATGCGGTATGAAATCACACTCGATGACGCGTTTTTCTTTCTGTACTGGATTGATGACGATCAGTGCGTTGTGTGGTGTGCCATATTCACTGTAGTTACCACCTGATAATAAAATGTCCTCGTCCGGGTTCAACAGTTCCTTGTGAGTGCATCCGGTCAACGGTAAGCCAAGAGTGCTGCCGGCAACGGCAGAAGACAGCAGGTTGAGAAAGTGACGGCGATTTATTTTTTTTATAGACATTGCTTATTGATACTTTTACATGATGATCATCGATCTCAGCTTAACAAATTAAGCAAATATTCGCTGTTATTCGTTTATCGTGAATTAACAGTTATAATCGTTCGCTATTGAATATCGTCATTAAAGTAGTAATAGAATTTTGGAGATGAAAGTGCAGTCAGGACCCAGAGAAATAGTTACACCATTTCGACCCATTCCACTTGATGTGCCGGAAGGTATGGCGCCTAATGAATTTTTTAACAGTACAGAGAACCTGAATGATCTGTCAAATAACAATGGCCTGTTAAAAAACCCGGAAGACCTGTTGCTGTACAGAAAAGCGCTGGGTCATAGTAACGTCTTCGATACATCGATCATCTACAACACTTCCAAGTCGATCCTTGATCCGCTTGGCCGACCGGTTCGCCGCACCCAGGTGCCGGATGAAACGAAAAAGTCCTGGAACCGGATGAACCAGATCATCATCGAGTACATGATCGAGAAATTCCCTGATCCTGATGAAGCCCTGATCCTTGCAGGGGAGGCCAGCCTCGATGCGACCTGGCCACTGACATCACCCGGAGTGCCGAGTATCCGCATGTTGCATAATCATTTTATCTGCTTTGATAAGAAGCAGCTGCGTGATGCTAAATTTGCGGATTCTAACGATCCGAACCTGACCGATGGTGGCCAGCACAGCCTGTTTCAGGCTTATATGCGTGACGTATACAGTGACTTTTTCTCATCGCTGGATTTCAATATCCTGAAACAGACCAGCAAAGGTTCTTCCAAGATCGAGCTCACGGGTTATCCCCAGGGGTTGCCAAGCTGGAAGATCCAGGGCGGCAGCGACGCGTTGCAAGATATCTATTTCTGGCAGGAATATGACCAGATCCTGAAAGGTTTTATCGATTTCTACCGTGCCTTTTTCACCCAGGTGTCTACCCGCAACGCACCGGTTCCAGACGGCTCTTATTTCCCGGAGCAGATCGAAAGTATCCTGCTATTCAATAATGATTTTATGAGCTCGGCGAAGAAAGTTAGAGACCAGTGCATCACCGATGCAAAATATGCCAATGCTATCCGCTGGCAGCCGGCATTCAAACAACTGATCTACAGGAATGATGAGGGAGATCTGATCGTTACTATCAGCCAGAACTCGATCGGAAATGCCATTACCGAGCTGCTGGGTGTTGTGGTCAAGCGTGTACCTGATGCTGAGGCCTATGAAAAAGCAGAACCGGCGCTGATCGAGAAGTTGCTGGAAGTACGCGAACGCCTGATCAAAGCCGACCTTGGCGATGGCATCGAAACACCATACTGGTCTGCGTAGTCGTTTTCACTGACTATCATCACTGATCATGAAACCCTCACAAAAATTTAGCGCTGCCGGTTATGGTTGTGAAGATGTTGATCCGCGAGGTTTCGTCAGCCTGATGGACCTGTATGAGAACAACTACATGCGTCTGCGCAGGCTGATCCCTGAACTGAATGATCTGGCGGAAGGCAGCGTTTCGCAGTTACCGGGCTGCCTGACCTTGCATCTAATAATTCTCGAACGTACAAAATTTACAAGCACGATCTTTCTTACCTATTACTTCGACGATAACGAGAAGGCCGTTGCAGAGCCCGCATTAACCTTGCGCGTATATCATGATGCCAGCCAGGTTGAAGTGCTCACCGGTCATCTTAAACACGGACGCCTGCAGTACGACCACATTCCGGAGAAGGCGATTAAAATCAAATGGAAGTTAAATCGCTTTCTTTATAAATGGCTGGGCTATAGCCTCTATCTCGGGCATTCATTCAAGCCCCGTCTGAATAAATCTGACGCTATCGATCTGACCACGAAATTGATTGCGAAGATGTAATGTCGCTACGGTTTTCCACGATGCCGACTTTTCTGTTGCGCAGAGTTTAATATTTACTCATTTGAGCGTACTATCTAGTCCCATATAAGATTAAATATAGAAAAACCATTGACTTAATAGCAATTATCAGTATATTAGAAAAATCTAATATACGTAAACGTAATCTTACAACTCTGGCGGAACTATGATTAATTCGAGACGTGTACTACTAAGTCGCTATGTAGCATCAAAAGCATTGTTATTCAGCCTGTTGCCTGTACTGATGCTGGCTCAGGTTTCATATGTGCAGGCTAGTGATAATGAAGATGAGCTGGCAACCGCTGAAGTTAACCTCGATTTGCTAAGCCGTGAATTTCGTATTGATGGTGTCGTTGAAGCGATCAATAAAGCCACGGTGTCAGCGCAGACGGCTGGCACCATCCAGAAGATACTGGTCGATGTTGATGATTTTGTCGAAAAAGGTACGGTCATCGTTCATCTAAAGGACGTGTCGCAGAAGGCGAGGTTGAAAAAAGCACAGGCGGGTGAGCAGGAAGCGATATCCAACCTGTCAAAAGCGCAAGATGAGTTTGAGCGGATCGAAGATATCTACGCCAAAAAAGTGGTTTCCAAATCCCAGATGGATGACGCTACACATGCATTATCCGCTGCTAAAGCGCGCCTGGATTCCGCCAGGGCAAGTCTTGAAGAAGCGCGTGAGCAATTATCCTATACCCGGGTGAAAGCGCCATACAGCGGTATCGTCACCGAGCGTCATGTCGAAGTCGGTGAAACCGTGCAGACCGGTGCGAAGATCATGACCGGTGTTTCACTGGATAAGCTGAGGGTGAATGTCGATGTGCCGCAGAACCTGATCAACAAGATCCGGATATTTGGTAAGGCCTTCGTATATACCGAAGCCGGTCTCGGTGGTGAGCCGGTGCAGGTGGCCGTCGATAAGATTACCATTTTCCCGATCGCCGACCGTGCTTCAAACACGTTCAAAGTTCGACTGGATCTGCCGGAAGGTATCGATGGTTTATTCCCCGGTATGTTCATCAAAGCCTCTCTGGTCACAGGTGAGAAGCAGGTGTTGCAGGTACCGCAGCAGAGTATTGTTTATCGTTCCGAGTTAACGGCTGTCTACGTGATAAGCGATGACGGTTCGATCAGCTTTAGACACGTTCGTCTGGGCCGAAAAAATGGCGATTCCCTGATCGTATTATCCGGTCTGACCGAGGGTGAAAAAGTAGCACTGGATCCTATCAAGGCGGGAGCCGCGTTGATGCAACAGCGCCGTCAGCATAATGCAAGGATCGCCCATGAATAAGCTGGGCATTTCCGGCAACATCGCCAAACATTTTTTAACCACGCAGATAACGCCTTTGCTGGCGCTCGTCGGCGTGTTGCTGGGTATTTTTGCGGTGATGATTACACCGCGTGAAGAAGACCCGCAGATCAATGTGACCTTTGCCAATGTGTTCATCCCTTTTCCAGGTGCCACGGCAAACGAAGTCGAGAGCCTGGTCGCGACACCGGCAGAGCAGGTGATCTCCGAGATCAGCGGTATCGATCATGTCTATTCCACGTC
Organism: uncultured Gammaproteobacteria bacterium; assembly: GCA_963807625.1. GTDB lineage: Bacteria > Pseudomonadota > Gammaproteobacteria > SZUA-229 > SZUA-229. The sequence goes on along the minus strand of CAWECN010000006.1, from coordinate 251,121 downwards.
GACACCGGGTATGGCGGTACTAACAGTTCAGTTCCTGGTCGGTGAGAATCGTACCGATGCCATCGTCCGTCTGTATAACAAGTTATATTCAAACCAGGACTGGTTGCCGGCCAACCTGGGTGTGGGGCAGCCGATCATCAAACCGAAAGGTATCGATGATGTCCCTATCATCGCACTCACGCTCTGGTCTAAAAATACCGAGGTAGGGGCATATGAGCTTAGCCTGGTCTCACATGGTCTGGAAACAGAACTGAAACGCATTGACGGCACACGCGACATCTACACCATCGGTAGTCCGACCCGTGTCATGCATGTGGTACTTGATCCGCAGGCGCTGTCGGGATACAACATCGATATCAGGGACCTGGGGAATGCGCTGCAGGCAGCAAATAGCGCACGTACCGGGTTAACGGTTACCGCGGATAACAGGGAGATATTAGTACAGGCAGGTACCTTCTTAACGTCACCAGAGGAGATCGCTGAGCTGGTGGTCGGGGTGTTTGATGGCAAGGCGGTGTATCTGCAGGATGTGGCGACGGTAAAAGAGGGTGTGGATTCACCGTCGCAATATGTTTCTATCGCTGCCGGCAAAGGCAGCATGCTGGCAGGCGATGCTGAAAATGATCTAATCAACGATCCCCAGCCCGCGGTAACACTGGCGATCGCCAAAAAGCCCGGCAGCAATGCGGTGGATATCGCAAACCAGGTGATCAACAGGCTGGATGAATTGAAAGGTACCTTTATTCCGGATGATGTCGAAGTCAGCATCACCCGAAATTATGGTATTACCGCGCAGGCCAAGTCAGAAAAACTGATTCAGAAGCTCATCATCGAAACCATCGCGGTGATATTGCTGGTGATGTGGGCCCTGGGCTGGCGTGAAGGTCTCATCGTCGGCGCTGCGGTCGCCGTCACCTTGCTGATTACCCTGTTTGCGTCATGGGCGTATGGCTTTACCCTGAACCGGGTATCGTTATTCGCGCTGATCTTTTCTATCGGTATCCTGGTCGATGACGCTATCGTTGTAGTGGAAAACATCCATCGCCATATGGCGCTGGGTAAGCAGAAGCTGATCGACCTGATTCCGGTCGCGGTCGATGAAGTCGGCGGGCCGACGATACTGGCAACCTTCACCGTGATAGCGGCCCTGTTGCCGATGGCTTTTGTTTCAGGCCTGATGGGGCCATATATGAGCCCGATACCGATCAATGCCAGCATGGGTATGCTGGCATCACTGATCGTCGCTTTTGTTTTTACGCCGTGGTTGACCAATGTGATGCTGGGTAAATCCAGCAATCATGAGGTCGCACATGAGGAAAAGCCGCAGCAGGAAACGTCGATGACGAGGTTCTTCGGCCGTGTGATGACGCCGTTCCTGGGTGGTGCAAAAGGTAATCGAAATCGCTGGCTGTTGCTCGCTGGTATCATGCTGCTGATAACGGCCGCTATCTCGCTGGTCGCGGTACAGGCCGTCGTGCTCAAGATGTTGCCCTCGGATAACAAGGGTGAGTTCCAGGTGGTGCTGGACATGCCTGAGGGCACCAGTCTTGAGCAGACCAGCCGTGTATTGCAGGAGATGGGGCAGTACATCGGTACGCTGGACGAAGTCACTGATTACCAGTTATATGCCGGCACCGCAGCGCCTATCAGCTTTAACGGGCTGGTCAGGCAATATTATCTGCGTGAGGCTGCCAACATCGGTGATATCCAGGTCAACCTGGTGGATAAACATCACCGTGATCGTAAGAGTCATGATATTGCATTGTCGGTAAGGAAACCTCTGCAGGATATCGCCAGGCGTTATGACGGTAACGTGAAGATTGTCGAGGTTCCACCGGGACCTCCGGTCATGTCGCCGATCGTGGCTGAAGTCTACGGGCTGGATTATGATGGCCAGGTCCAGCAGGCAAAAAAACTGCGTGAGCTGTTCGAGGGCAGCGACAACATCGTAGATGTTGATGACAGTGTGGAATATCCGTCTCAGAAGCTGACAATTGCGATTGACCGCCAGCAGGCGGCGAGGCTAGGGGTGTCGCAGCAGGTGATCGGCGAAGCGCTGACGACGGTGTTAAACGGTTCTGATGTCACCTATCTCCATGGCAGAAATCTGAAATACGCGGTGCCTATCCGTATCGAGTATGACGATGCCGATAAGGCTGATCTGGAACAGGTGCTCGCCCTGCAGGTACGTTCGATCAGTGGTGCACTGGTCCCCCTGACTGAGCTGGTTGATATCATTCCCGGAAAACGGGAGAAAAATATCTATCATAAAGACCTGCTTCCCGTCGTCTATGTCACCGCCGATCTAGCTGGTGATGTCGATAGTCCGCTCTATGGTATGTTTGATATATCTTCAAAACTGAGCGAACACGACGGCCTGGAGCAATGGTTCACCAGGCAGCCGGTCAATCCTTATGAGTACAGCCTGAAATGGGATGGCGAGTGGCAGGTGACGTTTGAGACCTTCCGCGACATGGGGGCGGCGTATGCCGTTGGTCTGTTGATGATCTACCTGCTAGTGGTCGCGCAGTTTCATTCCTATAAGGTCCCGCTGGTGATCATGGCGCCGATACCGCTGACCATCATCGGTATCATGCCTGGTCATGCATTGCTCGGCGCACAGTTTACCGCGACCTCGATGATCGGAATGATCGCTCTGGCCGGTATCATCGTGCGTAATTCCATCCTGCTGGTTGATTTTATCAACCAGCAGGTGAACGAGGGTATGGAATTTCAGCAAGCGGTCATCAATTCAGCCGCGGTTCGTGCAAAACCGATCGTTCTCACAGGCATCGCCGCCATGATCGGTGGTTTCTTCATCATCGATGATCCGATCTTTGGCGGGCTGGCTATCTCTTTGATCTTTGGTCTGCTGGTATCCACCATACTGACGCTGATCGTGATTCCGGTGGTCTACTACGCCGTCATGTATAAAAAGCAGCATTTGCTGATGAAATAAAGTCAAAACATTAACCGCAGATTAGGGCATGGATGTCCGTAATTTGTATAGTGCAGGAGCTATTGTCGAGGCGCGGAGCCGCAGGGGTTTTCTTTGTTAATAACGCCTGCGGCGATATTAACAAAACAAAATATTTCCCTGCGTCTTCGCGCCTCTGCGGTTAAAGCTTTTTTCTATTAAAAAACAGTCAAATAGACTGCCCGTGAAGGTGTGATATGTGATAGTATCAAGCGCTTGATAAGACGCATTTTAATGCGCTATTTTTTTGGGCGGATAGCGGCCTGAATGGCCCCGTGATGAAATCTGGTACACACCTCTAAATGACTGAATTTGCAAAAGAAATATCCCCGGTAAATCTCGAAGACGAAATGCGTCAATCCTATCTGGATTACGCCATGAGCGTCATAGTTGGGCGCGCCTTACCTGATGTTCGAGATGGTCTAAAACCCGTACATCGTCGTGTGTTATACGCGATGCATGTTCTGGGTAATGATTACAATAAACCCTATAAAAAATCTGCGCGTGTCGTCGGTGACGTTATCGGTAAATATCACCCGCATGGTGATACCGCGGTTTATGACACTATCGTGCGGATGGCTCAGCCATTTTCACTGCGTTATATGCTGGTAGATGGTCAGGGTAACTTCGGTTCTGTCGATGGTGATGCACCGGCTGCGATGCGTTATACCGAAGTGCGAATGTCAAAGATCGCGCATGAATTACTCGCTGACCTGGATAAAGAAACCGTCGATTTTGCGGAAAACTACGATGGTTCTGAGTCAGAGCCCATGGTCATGCCGACGCGTGTACCAAACATGCTGATCAATGGTTCTTCCGGTATCGCTGTCGGTATGGCGACCAATATGCCGCCGCACAATCTTGGTGAAGTCATCAGTGCCTGCCTGGCATTGATCAATGATCCCGAGTTATCGATCGAAGACCTGATGCAATATATCCCGGCACCTGATCTGCCGACTGCTGCATTTATCAATGGTGTGAAAGGCATACACCAGGCGTATAAAACAGGACGTGGTCGCATGGTCATGCGTGCCCGCGCTGAAGTGGTCGAAGACAAAAAAGGCAGGCAGTCGATCATCGTTTCCGAGATTCCCTACCAGGTAAATAAAGCGCGCCTGATCGAACGTATTGCCGAGCTGGTGAAAGAAAAGCGTATCGAAGGCATATCAGCGCTGCGTGATGAATCAGATAAAGACGGTATGCGTATCGTGGTCGAGATAAAGCGTGGCGAGGCGGGTGATGTCGTACTCAATAACCTGTATTCACAGACCTCGATGCAGTGTGTGTTCGGTATCAACATGGTGGCACTGGTCGACGGCCAGCCCCAGTTACTGAACCTCAAGCAGATCCTGGACGCATTTTTACGTCATCGTCGTGAAGTTGTTACCCGTCGTACCATCTATGAATTACGCAAGGCTCGTGCCCGTGCACATGTCCTGGAGGGGCTGGCTGTTGCCCTGGCAAATATCGATGAAGTCATCGAGCTGATCAAAACATCGGCTAACCCGAGCGAAGCAAAAGCGGGTCTGTTGAAGCGGATCTGGCCGGCCGGTATGGTCGACGATATGGTGGCACGTGCTACCGAGGGGGCCGGGGAAGACGCTGGGCTCAGCGCCTCGCGTCCGGATGATCTCGATCCTGAGTATGGTTTAAAAGATGACGGCTATCATCTTTCTGAGGTGCAGGCACAGGCCATCCTGGATTTGAAACTGCATCGATTAACAGGTCTTGAGCAAGACAAAATAGTCAATGAATTCCAGCAGATACTGAATGTTATTAAAGAACTTATTGAGATACTTTCTAACCCGGAACGTCTGCTGGATGTCATCCGCGGTGAGCTAGAAGAGATCCGTGATAACTACGCTGACAAACGCCGTAGTGAGATCATGCAGGACGAGCTCGACTTCAACATGGAAGATCTCATTACCGAAGAAGATGTCGTGGTTACCTTCTCACACGAGGGTTATGCCAAGTCGCAGCAACTGGATGTATATAATACACAACGTCGTGGCGGTCGTGGCAAATCAGCGACCACGATGAAAACCGAAGACTTCATCGACAAGTTATTCGTTGCCAATACACACGATACGCTGCTGTGTTTCTCAAGCCGCGGAAAAGTGTACTGGTTAAAGGTTTACCAGTTACCGATGGCCGGACGAGGCTCTCGCGGTAAACCGATCGTCAACCTGTTACCGCTGGAAGAAGGTGAGCGCATCAATGCAGTAATGCCTGTGCGCGAATATGCGGAAAATAATTTCGTCTTCATGGCGACCAGTAGCGGTACCGTGAAGAAAACATCTCTCTCTGATTTCTCACGCCCAAGAGCATCCGGTATCAAGGCTATCGATCTGCGTGATGATGACAGGCTGGTCGATGTGGTGATCACAGATGGTTCTGACCACATCATGCTGTTAGCCGACTCAGGTAAATCAGTACGTTTCTCTGAGACCGATGTGCGAGCCATGGGCCGAACTGCCGGTGGCGTCCGCGGTATGCGCATAGCTGACGGGCAGCATGTTATCAGCATGATCAAAGTTGAAGAGGGTGGCTCTATTCTGACAGCGACAGAAAACGGTTACGGTAAACGCACCAATGCCGACGACTATCCGCTGAAAGGTCGTGGCGGACAGGGTGTGATCTCCATCGTGACCAACGATCGTAACGGTAAGATCGTCGGCGCTGTCCAGGTACAGGATGACAACGAGATCATGCTGATCACGAACAACGGCACACTGGTCCGTATCTCGGTAGCAGAGATTAGTGAGATGGGTCGTAACACCCAGGGTGTTCGCCTGATACGTCTCACTAATGATGAGAAGCTGGTCGAAGTCGAAAAGATTGAAGTACTATCCGGTGAAGATGACAGTGATGTTGATGGTGACGATGATACTGTCGTGGAAGAATAGATATATCGTTAAATATCAATATAATACCTTATTAACTTAAACTAAAATATTAGTAAAATCCTGGTGTATTTTCCTATGAGCAGAGTATTTAATTTCAGTGCTGGTCCAGCCGCACTACCTACAGACGTATTAGAGCAGGCACAGGCAGAAATGCTGGACTGGCACGGATCAGGTATGTCGGTGATGGAGATGAGTCACCGCGGTAAAGACTATATGTCTATCGCGGCAAAAGCTGAAGCTGACCTGCGCGAGCTGATGTCGATCCCTGAAAATTATAAAGTCCTGTTCCTGCAGGGTGGTGCCAGCAGCCAGTTTGCGATGGTGCCAATCAACCTGCTCAATGGAAAGAAATCGGCGGATTATCTGTTGACCGGGCAGTGGTCTAAAAAGGCCGTGGCTGAAGCAAAGCGCTATTGTGATGTGAACCTGGTCGCAGATACCAGTGACAGTAATTTTACAACGCTACCTGATGAAGCTGATCTGAAATTTAACCCTGATGCGGCTTATGTACACTACACACCTAATGAGACTATCGTTGGCGTCGAGTTTCCATATATCCCTGATACCGGTGATGTGCCCCTGGTGGCAGATATGTCATCGACTATATTGTCACGTCATATCGATGTATCTAAATTTGGTGTCATCTATGCCGGTGCACAGAAGAATATCGGTCCGGCTGGACTAACCATCGTTATTGTCCGCGAAGACCTTATCGGCCATGCCGATCCGGCGATGCCCGCCATGTACGATTACAAGATACATGCTGACAATGACTCGATGTATAACACACCACCGACCTACGGCTGGTACCTGGCAGGCCTGGTTTTTGCCAGGGGATTAAAGCTGGGTGGCATGAGTGCGGTTGAGGAAGTGAACAGGCGAAAAGCTGAAAAACTGTACAAGGCGATCGATGATTCTACTTTCTACAGCAACCCGGTCGATGTCAGCTGCCGTTCATGGATGAACGTACCGTTTATCCTGGCGAATTCTGATCTCGATGCAGCATTCATAGAGCAGGCAGCAGCTAATAGCTTGATGACATTAAAAGGCCATCGTTCAGTCGGTGGCATGCGTGCCAGTATCTACAATGCCATGCCCGAAGAAGGTGTCGACACATTGATCGCCTTCATGCAGGAATTTGAACGCGCGAATGCTTAAAAGCAGTTTTAGGTTGTAAGTTTAAAATTTTTTTATCTTGTAACTTACAACATATAACTTAATACAAAATCTGGAACTCCCTATGTTCAATGTCAAAACCATCAATAATATCTCTGAGAAAGGCTTAAGCCGTCTACCAGAAGAAACATATTCAGTAAGCCCGGAAATGGAGAATCCTGATGCGATTATCCTGCGTTCACAAAAGCTACATGATATGGAGATTCCATCGAACCTGAAAGTTGTCGGTCGTGCCGGTGCAGGCACTAATAATGTACCAGTGGAAAGACTGGGTGAAGAGGGCATCGTGGTGTTCAATGCGCCTGGTGCGAACGCTAATGCAGTAAAAGAACTGGTCATCTGCGGCATGTTACTGGCATGCAGGAACATCTGTCAGGCATGGCAGTATGCTGAAAATGTCGAAGGTAGTGATGAAGAGCAGAATAAGGCAGTTGAGGCGGGCAAGAAAAAATATGTCGGTTACGAATTACCTGGACGTACACTCGGTGTCGTCGGTCTGGGTGCGATCGGTGTTGAGATAGCTAATGCTGCAGTAGCATTGGGGATGCGTGTTGTCGGTTTTGATCCGACGATAACGGTCAAGAGTGCCTGGAAGATGTCTTCAGTCGTCGAAGAGATGGCGAGTATCGAAGAGCTCCTCAAAGAAGCCGATTTTGTTACATTCCATGTACCGCTGATCGATGCGACACTCAACCTGTTAAATGAAGAACGCGTAGCGGGTATGAAAGATGGTGCCGTGATTTTGAACTTTGCTCGTAACGGCGTGGTTAATGATGATGCTGCACTTGCTGGCATCGAATCTGGAAAGATCAACGCTTACGTCTGTGATTTTCCGGCACAGAAACTGAAGAATAACGAGCGTGTGATCACCCTGCCGCATCTCGGTGCGTCTACCGTCGAGGCGGAAGAGAACTGTGCGATGATGATCGCTGATCAGATCAAGGATTTTCTTGAGAATGGCAATATCAAAAATTCTGTCAATTTTCCAGCTGTCAAACTGCCACGTGGCGGAAAATCACGTGTTGCTATCACGCATAAAAATATGCCTGACATGATCGCCAGGATCTCGACGGCTGTCGGTGATCACGGTTTCAATATCCATCACATGCGCAATGAGTCGAAGGCTGATCTTGCCTACACATTGATGGACATCGAGTGTGAAATCGGAGATGATTTGATACAGAGGTTTGCCGCCATAGAAGGTGTGCTCAAAGCACGGCAGGTTTAATAAAACAGTTTTAAGTTATAGGTTGTAAGTTATGAGTAGATGATAAAACTTACAACATTTAACTTAGCTAAATATAACTTATCAAGATGACCGAAAAAGACCAATTAGCAGAAATACGTAAACGTATTGATGAGATCGACAAGTCTATTCAGGAGTTAGTTTCTGAACGTGCGTCCTGTGCTGCTCAGGTTGCCGAGGTCAAGCAACAACAGGGTGAAACCGGGCACTTCTATCGCCCTGAGCGTGAGGCGCAGGTTTTACGCGCAGTGATGGCACGCAACACAGGTCCGCTTAGCGATGAGAGTATCGCGGGTATCTTTCGTGAGATCATGGCAGCCTGTCTTGCGCATGAGAAGCCATTAAAAGTCGCCTTTTTAGGGCCAGAAGGTACCTATACCCACTCAGCCGCAGTCAAACATTTTGGTAGTCTGATTGAGACGCAGCCTGTCGAGAGTATCGAAGAGGTTTTTCGTGTCGTCGAAGCTGATGGCGCAAACTTTGGCGTTGTCCCGGTTGAAAATTCGAGTGCGGGCGTTATCAATCATACCCTTGATCTTTTCATGAAGTCGTCACTGACCATCAGTGGCGAAGTGGCGCTACGTATCCGGCATAACCTGTTAAGCGATTTAGACTCGCTGGATAAGATCGACCGTGTTTACTCACATCAGCAATCGTTGTCACAATGCAGTCAGTGGCTGGATAAAAACCTGCCTAATGCAGAACGTATAGCGATGAACAGCAATTCACAGGCGGTGCTTTATGCGAAAGAGCATAATGCAGCATCTATCGGCGGTATCATGGCGGCTGAATTATACCAGGTGCCCGTGCTGGTGGCAGATATTGAAGATGAGCCGGACAATACCACGCGTTTTGCTGTGATAGGGCAGCACCTGTCGCCACCTAGCGGTGATGACCGCACCAGCCTGCTGGTCTTTGTACATAACAAACCGGGGTCATTATTTGACCTGTTAAAACCATTGGCCGACCGCGGTATCAGTATGAGTAATATAGAATCACGCCCATCACGAAGAGGCGTTTGGGACTATGTGTTTTTTATCGATATCGATGGTCACCGTGATGATGTCAAGGTGAGGGATGCGATCATCGAGATCGAAAAAGCTTCAGCGATGGTCACCATCCTCGGTTCATATCCAAAAGCTGTTATCTGATATGCCAAAGTCTTTTCTTGAACTGGCGACGGCCGGTGTTCAAAAGTTAGTTCCATATAAACCTGGTAAGCCTGTCGCGGAACTGGAGCGCGAGTTAGGTATTGCTGACTCTATAAAACTGGCTTCGAACGAGAACCCTCTGGGTCCGAGCAAATCTGCACTGGATGTGATCACAAAGATTGCACCTTCGATCAATTATTATCCTGATGGCGGCGGTTTTGCACTGAGTGACAAGCTGGCACAACAGCACGCGGTTCATACTTCCAGCATTACCCTGGGTAATGGTTCTAACGATATCCTTGAACTTGTGACGCGTGCCTTTTTAACGCCGCAACATTCAGCAGTGTTCTCTGAGTATTCGTTTGCGGTTTATCCTATCGTGGTGCAGGCGGTTGGTGCTCAAGCAAATATTGCAAAAGCTTTTCCGGAAGACCATGCAAGCATGCCTCTGGGACATGATCCTGATAAGCTGCTCGCTCAGATCGATGACACGACACGCATTATTTTTATCGCAAACCCGAACAACCCGACAGGTACCTGGCTAACACCGGATGCACTGGAAAACCTGTTCTCCAGGATTCCGCAGGACGTCATCATCGTGCTCGATCTCGCCTATACAGAATATATGGATGAGGATGTTAAGCCGCCAGTCAATCAGTGGCTGGAACAGTATCCTAACCTGGTCGTGACGCATACATTTTCAAAAGTATATGCGCTGGCTGGCCTTAGGATTGGTTACTCCATCTCTAATCCCGAAATCGCGGATATATTGAACCGTGTACGGCAGCCGTTTAACACCAACTCGCTGGCACAGGCGGCAGCTATCGCATCACTCGATGATGAGGCGCATGTAGTTAAAAGTGTATCGATGAATAACGCAGGAAAAGCATATCTGCAGCATGCATTTACTGAAATGGGTCTGCGTTATCTGCCGACCATGGGTAATTTTATTTCGGTCAATGTGAACCAGGATGGCCTGGCCCTGTATCAGAAGTTATTAGAACAGGGTGTTATCGTAAGGCCGGTAACAAATTATGCGATGCCCGAATATCTGAGGATAACGATAGGTACGCAGCAACAGAATGAGCGTTTTATCGAAACGCTCAGGAAGTGTTTGTGATATATAAACACATCATTATAAATGCACCAGGTATCGCGAAATAAAAGTAAGCTGTAGGAGCGGAATGTATTCCGCGATCACCCACAGATGAAACTGCCATCGAATATAAAGCTAAAGACGTATAAACATAATGACAATATCAATCAATAATCTATGCGTTATAGGCACAGGCCTGATCGGTGGTTCATTATGTCTCTCCCTGAAAGAAGCGGGTGCAGTGAATAACATCATCGGTGCCGGCCGCAGCGAAGAGACCTTACAGAAAGCACAGCAACTGGGAATCATCGACGCTTATGATCTCGATATCAGTAACGCGGTAAAAGATGCTGATATCGTTTTTGTTTCTGTACCACTGGGTGCGATGCAGTCTGTATTCGAACAGATCGCTGCTGGCTTAAAACGGGCGGACAATAAGAAAGCGATCATCACTGATGCGGGCAGTTCCAAGCAGCAGGTGCAACAGGTCGCCGAAAAAGTATTTGCCGAAGATTCGAACCGTTTCGTCGCCGGGCACCCGATAGCAGGTACCGAGAACAGTGGCCCGGCAGCAGCGTTTGCCGACCTGTATAATAATCGTCGCGTGATACTTACGCCGACAGAAAATACCGATGATGCTGCAGTAAAACGCGTCACTGAGCTCTGGCAGACGGTGGGTGCTGCAGTCGAGACCATGGATGCCGAACATCACGACAAGGTGCTGGCTGCGACCAGCCATCTGCCGCACATGCTGGCATTCGGCCTGGTGCACTGTCTCGAAAACATGGATGACATAGAAGATGTGTTTCGTTTTGCCGCCGGCGGTTTTCGTGATGTGACACGTATCGCGTCCAGTGATCCTACCATGTGGCGTGACATCTGCCTCAATAACCAGCAACCGATCCTCGATATGATGAAGCGTTATAAGGATGAACTGGATATGTTATATAATGCGCTCGAAGCGGGTGATGGTGAAAAGCTGATGGAAGTATTCGAACACGCAAAACAGACCCGCGATAAATTTACTCATTAAATTCTCGTCATTGCGAGGAACGAAGCAATCTCTTTTAATGATGTCCTGTTTTAAAAGTCGTCATCTAAACTTTTTATTTTAATGCTCACGAAATGACAACTAACTAATATTTTTATATATGAAATACATAGTACAAGGCGGTTTAGATAAGTCAGGATTAAACGGAACCATCCGTGTGCCCGGTGACAAGTCCATCTCACATCGTTCTATCATGTTCGGTTCTCTGGCAGAGGGCACCAGTCATATCAGTGGTTTTCTCGAAGGTGAGGATAGTCTGAATACCTTACGAGCGTTTCAGGCGATGGGTGTAAATATCGAAGGTCCGGTCGATGGTAAGGTGACGATTGAAGGCGTTGGCATGCATGGCTTAAAGGCGCCGGTGCAGCCACTCGATCTTGGTAATTCTGGAACATCAATGCGCTTACTTGCCGGTCTTATGGCGGGTCAGAGATTTGATGTTGAGTTAAGCGGCGATGTTTCTCTCTCAAAAAGACCGATGAAACGTGTCACTGACCCGCTGTCTGAGATGGGCGCAAAAGTAGAGACGGCTGAAGGCGGCAAACCGCCGTTGAAGATAATGGGCAACCAGTCATTAAACAGTATTAGTTACCAGATGCCGATGGCAAGTGCGCAGGTGAAGTCCTGTTGCCTGCTGGCTGGTATGTATGCGCATGGCAAGACCTGTGTTACCGAGCCCGCGGTAACACGTGACCATACCGAACGCATGCTTAAAGCGTTTGGCTGTGATGTTACCGTTGAAGGATCCACGGCATGTATAACCGGTCCTGCGAAACTGATCGCAGCCGATATCGATGTGCCAGCGGATATCTCATCTGCTGCTTTTTTCATGGTGGGTGCGTGTATTGCGGATGGTTCAGATATCGTACTGAAACATGTCGGCATTAATCCTACGCGTACCGGTGTGGTCGATATACTGAAGCTTATGGGTGCCGATATCACGTTTTCTAATCAACAGGAGATTGGTGGTGAACCGGTCGTTGATATCCGTGTTAAGAGTTCTAATCTAACAGGCGTTCACGTTCCGGAAGGTCTGGTGCCGTTAGCGATCGATGAGTTTCCAGCGATATTCGTAGCTGCAGCCTGTGCAGAAGGTCAGACCATCGTTACCGGTGCTGAAGAGTTACGGGTGAAAGAAAGCGACCGTATCCAGGTGATGGCAGATGGACTGCAAGCACTTGGTGTCAACGCCCGGGCCACAGAAGACGGCATGATCATCCAGGGCGGTGAGATCGGCGCCGGCACAGTGCACAGCCATGATGACCACCGCATCGCGATGGCGTTTGCCATGGCATCGTTGCGAGCCAGTGGTGATATCCATATCGAGGACTGCGACAACGTCAATACTTCTTTCCCGGGTTTTGCCGAACTGGCGGGTGCATGTGGTCTTTCTATCCAGGTTATCAATGAATAGGCAAAAGCTTAACCGCAGAGGTGCAGAGGCGCGGAGAAAAACAAATCTTATTGTTAGCTACGCCGAAGGCGTAGCTAACAATAAAAAGCTCTGCGCCTCTGTGCCTCTGCGGTTCAATCTTCGCTTTTTAATGCCATGAATAAAACAGTTCCTCAGGTAATCTGTCTCGATGGCCCTAGCGGTGTCGGCAAGGGCACTATCTGCCTGGCCGTGGCGAGAAAACTTGGCTGGCACATTCTCGATAGCGGCTCTTTATATCGTATTACAGCGTTACAGGTTTCCAGGGAGTTCCCTGAGCAATCAGTCTATAGCGTTGATGAGACACAACTCGCTGAAATAGCTTTAAATTTATCTGTTTCATATGTCGAGGAAAACGATGAACTGGTAATTTTCCTCAATGACGAAGATATTACACAGCTGATTCGAAACGAAAAAATAGGTGCCCAGGCCTCCCAGGTCGCAGCAATTCCGTGTGTCAGGGAAGCATTATTAGCTCGCCAACGTGCCTTTTTAGTCGAACCGGGACTGGTTGCTGATGGTCGCGATATGGGCACCGTGGTGTTCCCGCAGGCCGAATTAAAGATATATTTGACTGCAAGTGCCGAAGAAAGGGCTAAAAGGCGTTATAAGCAGTTGAAAGACAAAGGAATAGATGCTAACCTCTCATCCCTCGTTGAAGAGTTAGGTCTCCGAGATGACCGTGATATGAACCGGAAGACAGCTCCGCTGAAACCCGCTTCAGATGCCATCATCATCGATACTACCACTCTGGATATCTCACAGGTGACGAATGAAGTCATGCAACTGGTAGATCAACGAGTACGTTTGAGTTAGATACTTGAACAATCGCTCACTCAGGTGGGTACATATGGGTGGTCTGTCGCTAGGCAGGCTGTTTTTTTAACTAACCGTGTCCTGTTTTTTATATCCATTAAAAAACAAACACATACAATCAAGAAATTACTATTATGTCTGAAAGTTTTGCAGAATTATTTGAAGAAAGCCTGAATCAAACCGTGATGAATACGGGCAACGTTATTATTGGTACCGTTGCTGATATATCCGATGGTTACGTTATTGTCTCTGCCGGTTTGAAATCAGAAGGTGTTATACCAGTTAGCCAATTTACTAACCTCGCTGGCGAATTAGAAGTTGCTATCGGCGATGAAGTTGAAGTGGTATTAGAAGCCGTAGAAGATGGTTATGGTGAAACACGTTTATCTCGCGAGAAAGCGAAACGTGCGAAAGCATGGATCACATTAGAAAAGTCTTTCGAAGCGGAAGAAATTATTACCGGTATCATCACAGGCAAGGTCAAAGGTGGCTTTACTGTTGAATTAGGTGATATCCGTGCCTTCCTGCCAGGTTCACTGGTTGATGTTCGCCCGGTTCGCGATACATCTTACCTGGAAGGCAAAGAGCTCGAATTTAAAGTTATCAAACTTGACCAGAAACGCAACAACGTTGTTGTATCTCGTCGTGCTGTCGTTGAAAACGAATACAGCGAAGAACGCGAGCAGCTGCTCGACAGCATCGAAGAAGGCAAGCCAATCAAAGGTGTGGTTAAAAATCTTACCGATTACGGTGCTTTCCTTGACCTTGGTGGAATCGACGGTCTGTTACATATCACTGATATGGCATGGAAACGTGTTCGTCATCCTTCAGAGATCGTTGAAGTGGGCCAGGAAATCGACGTTATGGTGCTCAAGTTCGACAAAGAGAAATCACGCGTTTCTCTGGGTCTGAAACAACTTGGCGAAGATCCATGGGCTGAAATCGCACGCCGTTACCCAGAAGGTTCACGTCTTTGGGGTAAAGTTAGCAACATCACCGATTACGGTTGTTTTGTTGAGATCGAGGACGGTGTTGAAGGTCTGGTTCACGTTTCTGAGATGGACTGGACAAACAAAAACGTTAATCCTGCCCAGGTTGTTACACTAGGCGAAGAAAAAGAAGTGATGATTCTTGATATCGATGAAGAACGTCGCCGTATCTCACTGGGTATGAAACAGTGTCAGGCTAATCCATGGGATGAGTTCTTCGCATCACACAACAAAGGCGATAAAGTTATGGGTACTATCAAGTCGATCACTGACTTCGGTATATTCGTTGGCCTTAACGGCGAGATCGACGGCCTGATCCACATGTCTGATATTTCATGGGACGAGACTGGTGAAGATGTTGTTCGTAACTACAAGAAAGGCGACGAGATCGAAGCGGTTGTATTGTCTATCGATGCAGAGCGTGAGCGTATCTCACTGGGCATCAAGCAGATGGAACAGGATCCTATCTCTACCTTCATTGCAGAGAACAAGAAGGGGGCAATCGTTAAAGGTACAGTATTATCTGTAGACGCTAAAGCAGCGATCATCGATCTTGGTGAAGGTGTCGAAGGCACATTACGTGCTTCTGAGCTGTCACGTGATCGCGTTGAAGATGCAAGCACAGTGCTCAAAGTTGGCGAAGAAGTAGAAGCAAAACTTATGGGTGTTGATCGTAAGAACCGCGGTATCGCACTGTCGATCAAAGCGAAAGACTACGATGATGAATCTGAAGCATTGAGAGACTTCTCTGATAATCAGGAAGCATCAGGTGCTGCACCGACTTTAGGTGATTTAATGAAAGAGCAGCTGAAGTCTAAAGACTAAGTTTGTTCACTGTCATCTCGAGCAACGGGAGAGATCTTATGCACTATACTTATAAGATCTCTCGTAAGCGTTCGAGACGACATGATTGAAATATATTTAATTGTCAGTTGAATGTTGAATTAACAACAGAGGAAGATACAAATATGGCTGAAGAAATGCAAGCAGATGCAATGATGAAATCAGAATTGATTGAACGTATTGCACGAAAGCAAAGTCATCTTGCATACAAGGATGTAGAACTGGCGGTTAAAAGTATTATGGAACAGATGAGTAATTCATTGTCCAGCGGCGAACGTATAGAAATTCGCGGATTCGGCAGTTTCTCCTTACACTACCGTCCACCACGTTCTGGTCGCAACCCTAAGACAGGTGGCTCAGTAGCGCTTCCTGGTAAACACGTACCTCACTTTAAGCCTGGTAAAGAGTTACGTGAACGGGTCAATGCATCAATGCAAAAAGAAACCGAATCAAACATATAATCCAAAGAGTTAAAAACTTTAAAGAATGACACTTGTGTTGCTACAATCGTCATTTGCTTCTTTATCTACATATATCAAAAGTTTTCCCGCGCTTGATGTGGCAGGGAAGGAACTGATAAAAAACCGTGTTTGATTTTTCACAACTTCCGCTCTGGTCTTTAGCGATGATTCCGATTGCTATCGGATTCTTATGGTTGCTATTTCGTTCCTCGCAATCACATAAAAGACAGCAGTCCACGTTATCTTCCGAATATTTCAAAGGTTTGAACTACCTGCTGAATGATGAGCAGGGCAAAGCGCTTGATATCTTCGTCAAGTTAGTAGAATCAAACTGGGATACCATCGATACGCATTTTGCCCTGGGTAAGATCTACCGCAAGAATGGCGAGATGGATAAAGCCATCAAGATTCATCAGGGCCTAATAGCAAGGCCGACACTCCCTGAACATTACCGTAGCTCGATCTTGCTGGAACTGGGATATGATTATCTTGGCGCCGGCTGGTTTGACCGTGCCGAAGGCTTATTCAAAGAAGTCCTGATACAGGACAAGAAATCAAAAGAAGCCCGGCACAACCTTATCCTCATCTATCAACAGGAAAAAGACTGGTTCAAGGCGATCGAGATTGCGGTTGACCTGTATGCGGAAGATCGCGCTGTCATCGGCCCGATGATCGCGCAGTATTACTGTGAGCTGGCAGATATCTGTAAAACCAAAGGTGACATCAGCCAGTTGGAGAATAATGCTAACAAGGCGTTACGTTATGATGCTGACTGTGTGCGTGCGACGATCCTGTTAGCCGATCAGGCAAAAGCATCGGGTGATGACAAGAAGGCCATCAAACTGTATGAAGGTATCGAGAAGCAGGATCCAGAATCGATGATCCTGGTCATTGATTCGATGCTGCAGTGTTATGAGAATATGTCATCTGAAAACAAGCTGTATGAATACCTGCTTGAACTTCAGAGTCGCCATGAGAACCTGTTCCTGCAGAACGTGATCGCTTCTGTACTGGAACGCTCACAGGGAAAACAGGCCGCCGTTGAGTACCTGTCTGGCAAGGTAAAACAACAACCTAGTCTGACAGGTCTGCAAAAACTCGTCTCGTATAAAGAAAAGGAAATCGATGCTGACGAAGTGTTCGGTGACCTGACCACGGCGCTTTCCGTCATGCAGAAAGACAAAGTCGCTTTTCGCTGCCAGAAGTGCGGTTTCAGCACGAATACTCATTACTGGTTGTGCCCCAGCTGTAACCATTGGGGCAGGGTGAAGCCAAGTGTTATCGAACATGAGAACAATACCGTAGTAGAGGCCACGGTAATAGATTAAGCGCAATACACTACCGGGAATATCATCGCCCCTGTAGCAGCGGAAATAACTTTCTGGAAAAGTTTTTCACGTAAGCCCCGTTAGGGGTGAAGCATATGGATATGCTGAATGATGGTTTCCGCGAACAAACAAACATATAAATATATAAGTCTACGCGAGTAACAAAAAAACCAATGACAAGCACATCTCCAGTTATCGTTGCCTTAGATTTCCCCTCTGAAAAAGAAACCATGCAACTGGTCGAACAACTAGAACCATCGTTATGCCGCCTTAAAGTTGGAAAGGAACTGTTTACTCGCTGTGGACCGGCACTGGTCGAACAACTGGTCGATAAAAAGTTTGATGTCTTCCTTGATCTCAAATATCACGATATCCCCAATACGGTAGCCAGGGCCTGTGAAGCTGCAGCTGACCTCGGCGTATGGATGTTAAACGTACACGCCTTAGGTGGTGAAAAGATGATGCAGGCTGCCAGGCAGGCAATGAATTCAGCTGACTCGCCATTATTGATAGCGGTAACGTGGCTGACCAGCAGCGGCCAGGCAGAACTGGATGCACTCGGTATTCAGTCGACCCCGGAAGAGATGGTATCAAGGCTGGCATCGATGACAAAAAATGCTGGCCTGGATGGTGTGGTGTGCTCGGCGCAGGAAGCAGCGATGTTGAGAAAGAGTCTCGGTGATGATTTCTGCCTGGTAACACCTGGTATCCGACTGGCTGATGCAAAAAAGGATGATCAAAACCGCGTCGTCACACCAGAACAGGCGATCAAAGATGGTGCTTCATACCTCGTCATCGGCCGCCCGATAACACAAGCAGCAGACCCGTGTGAAGTCCTGAGAGAAATCTCTAAATCAATAACCTAAGCAAACGCAAAGGATAATGTACAACTGTAGGAACGGTTTGCCATGTTTGCTAATGTGGCGCGATATCTGAATAAATATATTGTAACAACGGCTATTCCTTTCATTGAAATGCTGATTAATTATATCCAATCTATATCCTTGTAAGAATCACCCTACAGAAAATTACAAAATTCACCGATAGTGTTAATCAATTACCGCGATTAACCTCACCACTCCAATCAAAAAAAATATCCAGGGAGGATACACATGAAATTACTTCATACACTGTTTTTCACACTCATCTTATTGATCTCTTCATCAGCTATGTCTGCGCAGGCTCCGGCTGAAAAGATAAACATAAATACCGCTAATGCCGAACAGATATCGACGAGCATGACAGGAATAGGCGAGAACAAAGCAAAAGCGATCGTTGAATATCGTAAAACTCACGGTAATTTTAAATCCATTCAAGAGCTTGAAAATGTCGATGGAATCGGATTGAAAACCGTTGAAAAGAACAAAGATAAGATTAGTCTGTAATAACTAAATATAGGGCGGATCTTATTATATGAGATATTTCTTAGTACAAATGAGATCCGTCCTACTTAAAGCTTTTTATTATTTATAGATAACTTGAAGTAAATTATTTTACTAATTACACAAAGATATAATATTTATGTATCACTACGAATAGTTTAATCATTAAACGTATTTAAATGACATGGAGTGTCAGTTATGACAATTCAAAAGCTCACCCCACACCTTATAGTATTTATAGTTTTTATATTACAAGGATGTGTCGCAACTCAGTCTTTTCCAACGGCAGCAAGAGGCGGTGACACGATAACTCTTGCCGTTGGTTCTCCCGATGGTATGAAAAAATCTAACACATCGGCCAAGTTTGTATCAGATGTGGATGGTTCGACAGTAACTTTATCAATTAGATCGATCATTCGTTTAAGACCGGACCAGACAAGTAATTTGGCACTATTTGATTCATTTGTAAATGCAGAAGACTACTATACTGGACATTCACAATGGCTAAGTGTGATTGTAATTGATTTACCAGAGGGTTTAACAGTAGGTTCCGGTGAAATAAATATTAACTCTTCTGCGTCATACGGTGCATTCCCTGTTGGTATAAATGATGTCCCTGTTTCTATAGAAATCATTGAAGGGACTGGCACACGCAATGAGTTTACCTATAACAATAATTTTGGTGATGTAGGGCCTGGTGACTTGGCATCATTGGAGGCTCTGCCACAGGTAGTTGTGCGGCCACCGAATCTGGCATCGGCATTCAATTTTGCAGCAGCTGAAATAAAGGTAAATATCCCGCTCGGGCCTATTCCAAATCGCGCTATCAGGGTTGTTGCTGATGATTTTTATACAAAAAATTATCAGGATCAGGTGCAGATGAACTGGACCAGAGAAGGCGATGATTTTACCGTCAATTTTATTAGTCCTTCAGCAACGATGGAGCCAAAGCAGCTTCGTTTTTCTATCGTATTACGACCAGGTAATACTTTTGTAACAGATCCGGAACCGAGTGTAGTTAGCATAAAGTTATATGACGTAGATGGTGAGACAACAGAAATATTCAATAATGTACCAGATGTGGACTTTTTTAACATAGCAGTTGAGTAGATTATCTTTATAAATCATACCTCTTAAATATAAATAACTTAATTAAAAATCTCTCCTCTTTTTTAATAAGGTGCCAAAAAATTAACAAGGATTGTATCTTTATGAAAAATATTACTTTTCTAATTCTGTTCAGTTATGTGCAATTGGCTCATTCTTTCATTTGGCATGATGGCTCTGGTTTGGCATTCTATGATTCTGCAAGCGATGTATGTCAATTGATAGTTAGTGGATTCCCTCCAGAAATACAATTAGTCGAGACAGAAGTACAAGGTTCGGGCGCATCTTGTAAATTAGAAAGGTGTGGAGATGATTCATGTGTAGATATCGATAGTAAAGCTGTCTACTCAGTAAGTGATCAGTTTGCAATAAGTCTGCCAAATAATAACGATACTAGTTCCTGTTCTCTAGCAGGTAACCCAATTAATCCGTCTTCTGGCAGTAAGGTACAACATGAGCCACTTATATCGCTAGGTTCATCGTTTCCTCTAGTATTCGACCTTTATTACAATAGTTCTAGCCTTGATAAGTGGCGCCATAGTTATAGTCGTTCGATATTACTGACGGCTCAACGTAATTTCCCTCGGTATGATTTTATCAATGGTTACCCATTTGGGGCTAACCCTCTCGCAGATCCTGAGTCACCTGGCTATTTATCTGGTGAAGCAAAAAGTGCTGTTTATGGAAAAAAAGCGAATATGCCTATGACAGCCTGGTATGGAACTCCCGATGAGGCTTGTGTTGTTGGCTGGATTTCCTATCAAAGCCATGTTAATTACTACTGGGAAGATACTTCCAGTGCTAGTTATTCAGGTAATGGTCTATGTGAGATTTTTGATACTTCAGAAAACCCACCCAGATTGAAGATGAGAATACCTGTGTATTCTAAGTATCATGGCCGTTCATTAGGTCAATTTTCTGATGCAGGTTATTTACCACCTTCAACGCTACGTTTTTCACGGCAGGATGGCAGTGTCGTTATTTTTGAAGATGAGGCAGGCGTCTGGAAGAATAAGTCTAATACGGGTGAGAGAGTTGAAACAGTCTATGATGTTGGCGCTGTAAACATACTAGGTTACCGATATTATACTGCTCAAGATGAGATTGAAGAGTATGATGATAACGGCAGATTAACATCTATATCTACAGATGACGGTCGTATCCAGAAGCTGAACTATTTTGTACACGCCGATACAGGTAAGACGCTACTTGGTAAAGTCTACAATGTGTCTGGTAATAATGAGGTTACCGACGAACTGAATTTTGTTTATGAAGTTTATGGCGATGAAGATCAATATAATCGTGTAGAAAGTATTACTGATAACAATAGAACATGGAGCTTTCGTTATAGTACCAGTAATGGAAACCTGGAGTTTATAGATAATCCAGATGGTACAACACGGCGATATCACTATGACAATGACGACCATCCCTACAAATTAACCGGTATAACTGATGAGAATGGAGAGCGATATGCATCATGGGACTATGATTCGTCCAATAAAGCAATTTTAAGCGCTCATGGACCTGATGCAGATATTGAAAAAGTCACCTTAAGTTATTTGTCTGGAAGTAGTATTGTAACTAAAGTTAAGAAATCAGCTGATGGTCAGACATCAAAAAATATAGTTTCTACTCATGCAACACAAATCAGTGGTGGTGCAGCTGTATCAGCAAGTATTACAGGTCACGATTCAATAAATTACGAGTATGACTCACTGACAGGGTATATAGAGGCAGTACAAGACAAAGGGCTACGGACTGAGTATCGAAGCCGAGATGTAAAAGGAAATCCCGAGATCATAAAAGAAGCGGTAGGAACAACTGAACAACGCGAAACTAGCTACACTTATGATCCACGCTATCACAGTAAAGTAGAAACTATTACAGAAGCTTCAGTCTTTCCGGGCAATCAAAAAGTCACAACCAATCAGTACGATGACTTTGGTAACAACACAGCGGTCACAATCAGTGGTTTTACGCTAAGCGGAACCGCCGTTTCACGATCAATCACTTTCCAATACAACGGCCCTTATCATCAACTAACGCAGATCAATGGTCCGCGCAGTGATGTTAGCGATATTTATACCATTGATTATTATCCTGATAATGCAACTGAAGGTGATAATCGTGCGCGTATGAAGCGGGTTACTGCACCGTTAAATATCACGCTTTATGACAATATTACCTACACGCCGACAGGAAAGATAAAAACCTATACCGATGCGAACAATGTACAGACGATGCTATCATATTATTTTGGCAACGATCGCCTGCAGTCTCTGTCACAGCTTGACCTCAATACGGCTGATAATCGCTTAACCGAATGGACCTATCTTGCTACCGGTGAAGTTGAAACGATCACTACAGGCCAGGACCTTGCTGATAAAACCACGTTAACACTAATATACGATGATGCACGCCGTTTAACCGGTATCATCGATGGACTGGGCAATACCATTGAATATATCCTCGATAGTGAAGGTAATGTCGAACAGGAGAATATTAAAGATAATAGCGATAACATTAAAAAACAGCTCTCCCAGACCTTTGATGACTATAACCGCCTGCAGCTACGCACCCAGGTCAATGAACAGTTCACCGAAACCTGGTCACCTAATGGCACCCTGGATAAAACCGTCGACGGTAAAAATGTCACCACCGATTACAGTTACGATAACCTGCGCCGTTTGACACAGATCAATCAGGACATGGGCGGCACTTCACCGCAGACAGCAAACGCACTCACCATTCTCAATTACGACGTGCAGGACAACCTGAGCTATGTGAAAAACCCGGTCAATGGCGAAACCATCTATACCTACGATGACCTGGGTAACCAGCTAAGCGCGCGACAGCGATGATACCGGCCTGACAACCTACAGCCACGACGATGCCGGCAATATCACCAGCATGCTCGATGCCAATGGCGAAACCGTCAGTTACAGCTACGATGCACTTAACCGTTTAACCGCAACCACCACTAGTAATACGGTTGATGATTATTTGTACGAATACGATAACTGTCAGAACGGTGCTGGGCGACTGTGCAAGGTCAGCAACAATAACAGTGCACAGTTTTATCAGTATGATGCCTTCGGTAATGTAGCGTCCAGCAGGCCCTGCAATATACCTATGATACGGCAAACCGACTGGAAACCATTAGCTACCCCTCAGGTGCACTCGTGCTCTATGATTACGACGCCGCCGGGCAGGTGTTACAGGTCACGCTGGAACGTAATGGCAGCAGTGTACCACTGGCGTCAAACATCGACTACGAAGCCTTTGGTGACATAACCAACCTGCTTTATGGTAATGCACTGACTTTAACGCAGAGCAGGGATAGTGCATATCGTCCACTTACACAGAGCATTCTCTCGGTATTCGAGCTCAATTACGCGCAGTACGATGCCAATGGCAACCTGACGCCGCGTTGATGCCGTTGCTGGTACCAATGCAGTCTTTCGGTTACGACGCGCATAACCGTTTGAATGCTGCCAATGGCGACTTCGGCGTACGCAGTTACGAGTACGATAAAAACGCTAATCGAACCAAACTGACAGAAGATGGTGTGGTCGCGAACAGTGCTTATGATCCTGCATCGAATCGTCTATCCATGCGCGGTGTCGATAACGCCAGCCTCGATAATAACGGCAATATGCTCGATCTGGGTGACCGTTCTTACAGCTACACAAACCATAACCGCCTGTTCGAAGTGTTCGATGGTGGCGGTTTCAAAGCGACTTATCAATATAACGGCCTCGGCCAGCGTATAAGCAAAACCCTGCCCGACGGCACCGGTAAATACTTCATCTACGATACCGATGGCCAGTTCATGGCTGAGACAGATATCGGCGGTAACATCCTGTTCGAATATATCTACCTCAATGGCCAGCTACTGGCGAAATACACACCCGATACCGATATCGACGGCATCAGTAATTATGAAGAACATCAGCAGGGGACTAACCAATTAACACCAGATACTGATGGTGATGGTCTGAGTGATCTAGATGAGATGTTTGTGCATGGCACGGCTGTCAACAATGTTGATACTGATGGTGATGGCTTAAGCGATAGCGAAGAAGTTAACTTAAACTCTGATCCGTTAAATGGCGGTCAAAATATCGGTGACATTAACCTGGATGGTGCATTTAATCTGGGTGATTATGTCTTGCTCAGACAGTTTGTGCTGGATATACGCGTACCAACACCGACCGAGCAGGAGCAGGCTGATATCAATCATGATGGCGTGCTCAACATACAAGATATGTTGTTAATGCAGCGTACGTTACTCGGCTTACAGGTTAGCTGGTCAGATATTTCGATTGATAATATAGAGAGTCTATTCGCGCAGATTTATCAGGGCATTATTCCGGTGGCATATGCCGCTAATGGTGATGGTGAGATTTTCTATGTGCATAATGATCATCTGGGCACGCCGCTTAAGATGACGAATGAGATCGGTTTGGTCGTGTGGCAGGCGGTTTATGATCCGTTTGGTAAGGCGGCTGTGAATGAGGATGTTGATGGTGATGGTAAGACTGTTGAGATGAATGTGCGGTTTCCTGGGCAGTATTATGATGTTGAGTCTGAGTTGCACTATAATTATTTTAGGACTTATGATCCTGAGTTGGGTAGGTATATTACTAGTGATCCGATTGGGTTGTTGGGTGGAATAAATACCTATGCATATGTTGGGGGAAATCCTATAAGAAAATTTGATATTTTTGGACTGTTAACATTTTTTGATGGATTTAGTGATAGCTTTTTAAATCAATTTAAAAATAAAGCGCCAAATGAATATAGATTTTTTGAGCAATATGCAAAAAATATTAATACAGATAATTGGACAGATGATATAAGGTATCCTGAAAGGGCTTGGAAAGCGTTTGACCCTTATGCTAGAAGTCGAGCTAAATCAGAAGTTGGCGAGGGTTGCCTTGCTGCCTCTAGTGTGAATGACGTAGTTGGTGTGGCATCAAAGGGTTTAAATGGATTGACAGGTTTGGCTTTATCATCATCAAATAGTTTGAACTCTGCTATAAATAATTCCTCTTTTATAGAAAATTCAAGTGAACTTATAAATATAATGACTTATGGTCCATCTGTAATAAATCAGACTACGTGGACCCAAATATTTGGTGCGCCTTAAGTTTATATAATATGTGGTGAGAATTGATGGCTTTAATTATAAAAAAATATATACCAATAGCTATTTTGTTGGTGGTTTCAGCATATATTGTGCATTATTCCACACGTATTATGCTAAGTGAGAAAACAGTGCTAAGTACTATTAACTCACAGCTATATGATGTCAATATTGAAATGGATCTTTTAGAATATATCGACGAGAACTATGTAGATGATAATAAATTAAAAGATTACGTCAAATCCATTATCTTAAAAAACATGACAAATATAAGTGTGATACGGCCTGATTTAAATGACCTGAAAGGTGTTCCGTTATCTGCATTAAAAAGAGTTCTTGATTACAATAACGTTAAGAGCCTAACTCTTTCTTATCCTAATGATTCTTTCTCACACGTATTTGTTTATTTGGTAGAAATTGAGCATGATATTAATGTTTTAACAAAAAAGAAGCAGGATATTTTTAGTAAACCTTTTAAGGAAAATCCTTGGGAGATAAAGAGTAATTAATGGAGAGAATTACGATTAAGAAACGGTAGTTCGACATTGAAGCTATTCTTGCTACAATAGCTCTTTACACTGAACAGGGAGGTTCGATATTTGTGGTCAGAGTAAAAACTATTTACTCGGGTAAGTGATTCCGCTAAATTGCAATTTTTTTAACAAAATCTGGGGTCAGATCACAATAAACTCTAATATACGAGCTTTGTACATTCTATAGTTTCTACAAAATTACCAGCTTTAGTTATCATGTCACTACAGAAAAACTGTAGCTAAAGGGGACAGATCTATTTAGGAAGCGAAAAAGATCTAGCTAAAGGGGACAGATCTATTTAGGAAGCGAAAAAGATCAGTCCCATTTACAGAAAAGGAGATAACAATGCCAAGGAAGGCGCGAATTCTTGCAATAATAGGGTTCAGAGTGCAATACTTTACACTTACGCAACAAAACACACTGTCTATCGACACTAAACACAGCCAATGAAAAAGTCGCAATTAATTCTATCTGCATTCAATACACTACTTCTCATTTTGCTGGTGACAGCAAGCAGCAGCCTGTTGGCAGCCGAGCAAACGATCATGCTCGATGGTCGTAGCTAAAGGGGACAGATCTATTTAGGAAGCGAAAAAGATCAGTCCCCTTTACAGAAAAGGAGAAAACAATGCCAAGGAAGGCGCGAATTCTTGTACCAAATTATCCGCATCATATTGTTCAACGTGGTCATAATCGAAATGCTGTGTTTGTCGCAGACGAGGATTACCGTTTTTATCTTGATACTTTAAAAGAATGGAAAACGAAGCTTGGTATTAAGCTGTATGCCTGGTGTTTGATGACAAACCACATTCATCTTGTTATTGAGCCAGCTGATGATGCTAGTTCTGTTTCAGAGCTGATGAAACGGCTAGCTGGTCGGCAAACAGCATATGTGAACAAACTGGAAAAACGCAGTGGATCATTGTGGGAAGGGCGATTTAAAGCTAGCCCGATTCAACGTGATAGTTATTTACTGGCCTGTTGCCGTTATGTTGAGATGAATCCTGTGCGTGCGAATATGGTTTCAGGTCCGCGGCAGTATAAATGGTCGAGTTATTGTGAGCGAGTGGGGTTATCACCATCTCGCATGCTTGATTTTGATGTCTGCTATATTAATTTATCTAATGACTATGATGCTCGTGTGGAACGATATAAGTGTTATTTGAAGGAAGGAGCTTCAGATGCAGAACTGGAATTTCTGAGAACAGCATGGAAGCGTAACCAATTGACAGGGAATCAGCAATTTTCAGATGAGATTGAGCAGCGTATAGGTTATAGGGTCTCACACCGAGGGAGAGGAAAGCCCCGGGACAGATCTATTTAAAAAAGCTAGAAAGATCAGTCCCTTGGCCGTCGTAGGTGGATTTGATATTCTTACTTCAAGATACTATAATGTAACTACAAATGTACATACATGGAGTCGTATGAAATTCGCATGGGATGAGGAAAAGAACAGGATTAACATATGTAAACACGGCATTGACTTTAATGATGTCGGTGAGATGTTCGATAATCCTATGCTGGTCAAGTTGGATGATCGGTACACTTATGCTGAAGAGCGTTGGATTGGTGTTGGTATGTTGTTAGGCATTGTTGCCGTGGTGGTTTATACCGAGCGGGTAAACGATATCATCCGATTTATTTCTGCTCGTAAAGCGACAAAACATGAGGCTAGAGGCTATGCAGAAGCAATCAAAAACTAATGTGAAGCATCTTAAAACTATGAGTGATGAGGATATCAAACTAGATGATATTCCGGAGCTGGATGATGAGTTTTTTAAGAGTGCTCAGGTGAAGTTGCCTTCCAAACAAAGCGTTACTATACGAATGGATAGTGATGTCTTGCTGTGGTTTAAAAAACAGGGGAAAGGCTATCAAACACGGATCAATAAATTATTACGACAGTATATGGAAACGCATCGGTCTTAGTGATTAGTACACTTTTAATATCAGTGCAGATCTATTAATGAATTTTAAAGGAAGTTATATGGCAAGGAAATCAGATGGCGAGGAATAATAGGGGTCAGAGAGCAATTGTTTCTAATATAAGAGTTCATTAGTCTTGTTGTTGTAACTATCAATTGATTAATACATACAAGGAGGTATGTAATGCCAAGAAAACCACGTTTCAATTTACCAGGTGTTCCACAGCACATTATTCAACGTGGAAATAACCGAGAGCCCTGCTTTTATTCGGTTCAAGATTACCAGCACTATCTAGAAGATTTGAAAATATCGGCATTGAAGAACGATTGTCGAATTCATGCTTATGTATTGATGACAAATCATGTACATTTGTTGATTACGCCGATGTCAGAAAATGGTATTCCACAAATGATGCAGGCGCTTGGCAGGAGATATGTGAAGTATATTAATTCTACCCATAAACGTACAGGCACATTATGGGAAGGGCGCTATAAAGCCAGCCTGGTTGATTCAGACATGTATTTGCTTACATGCATGTGTTATATCGAACTTAACCCTGTTCGGGCTGGCATGGTAGGGCATCCTGCGGAATATCAATGGTCGAGTTATCAGCATAATGCTCAAAATCCTAAAACAGACTTTATCGAAAGTCATCCTGTTCTTTCAATGCTAGGTGATACTGCTGAAGAAAGAATGTTTGTATATAGAGAGTTATTTCAAAGGTATATTGAAAATGATGTGATACATAAAATTCGTGATGCTTTGAACCAGGAGTTAGTGCTAGGTCGTCCAGGTTTCAAAGATATGATTGAGGATTTGACAAAGAGAAAAACTCGATTAGGTAAACCGGGAAGGCCTTATGTGAAAGAAAACCGTGCTGAATATTATTATGATTAGACCTGCTATATTAGAAACAATTGCTCTCTGACCCCGTTTAGAAGCTATTTGTTGCTAAACTGCGCGTTGATGAACGACAAAACAACCAATCTGTTTCAGCAGGCGCTTACTTGCCTGCTGCTCGATAACCCTAAGCAAAAAGTCGAGACGACACTATCCCTGCAAAAATACTGGCTTGCCGGAAAGCTGGAATCAGCCCCATTGTCGGATGTGATTTCATTACCGGTTCCCGGGCGACCTGAGAATCCAGAACTTGTCGACGCCAGGGATGTCCCACGACGTAACTTCTCTAGTTTGAAGGGCCGATTAACACTTGTTCACGCAATAGCGCATATCGAATTCAATGCTATCAATCTTGCCCTTGATGCAGTGTACCGGTTTCAGAATATGCCTGAGCAGTATTATTCGGACTGGATCAGGGTCGCTGCTGAAGAGGCTAAACATTTCACGATGTTGTCCGATTATCTGGAATCTCATGGTATGTCGTACGGTGATCTACCGGCGCATAATGGTCTATGGGAGATGGCGGTTAAGACCGACTTTGATGTGCTGGTGAGGATGGCGCTGGTGCCGCGTGTGCTGGAGGCCAGGGGGCTTGATGTGACGCCTGGTATGATAAAGAAGCTGCAATCTACGGGTGATACGCGGTTGATAGAAATCCTGCAAATTATCTTTGATGAAGAGATCGGTCATGTCAAAATCGGAACGCACTGGTACAAGACATTGTGTGAAGAGCGTCAGTTGGAACCGGAACAGACTTTCCTGGAATTGATTGAAAAATATATGCAAGGTGCTAAATTTGGTCCTTTCGAGACTGAGGCACGGATCGAGGCTGGTTTCAGCCGTGAGGAGATGGAGCGTCTGCTGGAGCACTTTTGAGGTAAGCTGTTTTATAGTAATGCAGGGACAGATCTATTTTTATGAGGCAAAAAAGATCACTCCCTTTCTTTTATCTACAATGAGCATTCAATACTATGAGTAAAATAATTAAATTTCTTCCTGTCATGATAGCTGCACTCGCTATTTCTTCTGATCTGTCAGCGAAATCTAATACAGAGAGCAAGAAGCAGACACAGGAGGTCTACCAGCTTTCGTATGTCGAGCGTGAGCCTGGTACGGATGAGTATGAAGTGACTATGCTGGTGTCAGACCGTTATATACGGATCGATGAGGCGGGTGAGGAGAGCGGTTATATTATCTATGACGATATGGAGAAGGTGATATACAGTGTTGCTCATCATGACAAGTCTATCCTGGTCATAAAGAAAAAAGCATTCTCAGAAGATGATTCGCCGGTTAAATCGAATGTTGAATATCTTGAGCTGGCCGATGCGCCTAGCGTGTCAGGTAAGAAAATCTATAACTACCGTGTGTACATAAACACTGGTACTGGAAAAGAAGCTGAAGAAGAGACCTGTACCGAGATACAGCTGGTAGAAGGCCTGTTGCCGGAGGTTAGTGGCATCTTACAGAACTACCAGAAGGTGGTTTCTGGCCAGCAGGTCAACATGGTGGATAATAAGATAACCGAATTCCAGGGTGCCTGCTTCTATGCAGACCAGGTGTACAACACAGGTGCCTATTACGAGAAAGGCCTGCCGATACAGGAATGGCACAGTAATGATCGTTCCAGGATTTTGACCACGTACGATAAGATTTCTATCGACCCGGCCAAGTTCAAGTATCCTGAAAGTTATCGCCAGTTTTCGGTAGACCGGGATTCGAAGTTTTCTATGCCTTAGATATCCGGGAAAATTGATACGCTAAATGTTTGCAGGAGATCGCGCTTTGCAAAGCGCTCCTACAGTTCGATACAAGATGTAGGAGCAGAAAAAACTGTCTGGTACAGTTTTTCACGTAAGCCCTGCAAGGGTGAAGCCTATGGATATACTGAATAATTTATTCCGCGATAGACGGTTTAATTAAACCTTTATTTGAAAGACTGCAGTTTGAGTTCAGAAGAATCATTGACCCTCAGGTAACTGCCTTTTTCGAACCAGTCGCCTAATACGACACGGGTGGTATTACGGCCATTAACTTTTTTATGATGTATGGCAGGGCGGTGTGTATGGCCGTGGATGATCAGGTCGACATGGTTATCTATGAATGCTTTGTCGGTTTCCTGCTGATTGACATCCATGATGTATTCATCCTTTTCCGTTGTTGATTGTTTACTGCTCTCTCTTATGCTCTTGGCTAGCTGGAATCGCTCCTCTAGTGTCTTGCTCAATGCCTGTTGTTGCCAAAGTGGGTTTCTAACCATTCGACGGAATTTTTGATATTCGACATCATCGGTGCATAAAGTGTCGCCATGCATCAATAAGGCGTCTTTGCCATTTATTATTATCTTATGAGGGTCCTGGATGATTTCAAAATGACAGCGATCAGCTAGTGACTGACCGATCATAAAATCACGATTACCATGCATTAAATAAACTTTGGTCTTATGCTTACTTGTTAATTCAGTCAGGCTATTAAATACATCCGCATAACCAGTTGCTGGGTCATCATCACCCCACCAGACCTCGAGAAAATCCCCGAGGATGTATAAAGTATCCGCTTTAGATGCTATATCACCAACGAAACGTATAAACAGCTCCATCGTCTGCGGTTTCTCAGGCATTAGATGGAGATCTGAAATACAAACTATATCTTTCATACGATATCAGGCGCTTTTTGCTATAGGTGATTATGTTTGTGTAGTTACATTACAGATGCTTTGTTAATAGTGATGGTCTCGACGGGTACATCAGCATGGCCGCTGTCATTACCGGTGCTGACGGCAGCTATGGCGTCAACGGTGTCCATGCCATCTGTTACCTTGCCAAAAACACAGTAACCCCAGCCCGGGCCCGTAGGTGCGGTGTGATTCAGGAATGTATTGTCATTGTGATTGATGAAAAACTGGGCAGTCGCTGAATGCGGGTCATTTGTTCTGGCCATGGCGATAGTGCCACGATCGTTGGTAAGACCGTTGTCAGCTTCATTTTTTATCGGATCTTCAGTACGTTTCTGAACCATGCCGGGCATAAAACCACCACCCTGGATCATGAAGTTTGGGATCACACGGTGGAATATGGTGCCATCAAAAAATCCATCATTGACGTAACTTAGGAAATTTTTAACCGTTTCTGGTGCTTTTTCTTCGTTGAGTTCAATGACGATGTTGCCGAGTGTAGTTTCGAGTGTGACTGTAGACATAGCGGTACCTGTTTTTTTAATTGGTGTCCCGAGAGGGAGTCGAACCCCCGACCTGCCCCTTAGGAGGGGGCCGCTCTATCCAGCTGAGCTATCGAGACATTCTGCTGGTTTTATTCGCGGGAGATTATAACAGCGGATACGATGATTGTCGTGTACAGCTTAAATATGATTAACGAGGGGTATCTCTTCGTTCACGGCCTTTGAAAACTCGTGACAATTGCTTGAGCAGGTATGACTCTGGCTCAGTTTCATATCTCATAATGTAGTTCAGGCTGGACATAACTTTGAGGGTCCATTGCATGCTGTTCTTAGCTTTGCGCATACCGCAAAACAGGACGCAGTCTCCATCTTTCAACACAGTCTCGTCTTCCGGCATTATCTGGTATTCGCCACTACGCAAGATGAGCAAGGGTACGCACTCTAATCTATGGCTTCTCGATAGTGGATCCAGCGTTATGTTGTCGATAGTGACTTCCCGGCCGAAAGCTATCGTTTTGAAAACAGCCGGTGTCTTTTTAGGGTTTATCTCGACGGTCCAGATATGCGGTTTGGATTCGCCGATGACGGCACTGAGTCGACTGATGACGACGTTACTCCATTCTTCATCCTGTTTATTGGCCGTTTTCAGGAAATCACACAACATCGGATTGAGAAACAATACCCGGATCATGCGTGCTGTGATCTCACGGGGTTGCATGACCAGGTCAGCCTTTACTTTTTTGAACAGCTCGGAGTTGTCCCTTGAGTTCTGCCGAGCTACCACAAAAATATCCGGGTTCAACTGGCGGGCCGTCATTATGGTCGACAGGTTGTTTGAATCGTCACTGCCGCCGGCGACGAGGCCTACAGCGGTATCTATGCCGGCTTTTTTCAACGACTTCTCATCGATGCCGGTTGCTGAAATAATATCTTCTACCTGGTCGATATTATTTTCCGTGAAGTGGTTAACGGCTTCTTCATTCGAGTCGAGAATGGTCACTTCTACATCGTGTTCAAGAAATTTTTGATACAGGGCTCTACCGAAACGGCCATAACTACAGAGTATCCAGCGGCCAAAATTCACATTGAGTGGTTCATCGGTAATCTGTGAGCCGGGTGCCCCGGTTAACCAGTCGAAGATAAGGTGTAACGATGAGCTGTGTAACAACATCGAGAAAATATCAGCGAAGGTATTGTAGGGGTTCACCACGTAATCGGTATTGAATGACCGCATATTAACTTCATATGCCAGCAGGTCGGAACGACACACGACCTTGCCCTCGGGATGTAGCAGTTTGCTGCTGATAGCTATCTTGAGGTTGGTTTCATCGGAGGCGGTAGCAGCGATCACACCATTACAGTTCTTCTTGCTGATCCCCGCCAGTTCAAGGTTCCTCGGAACGGACGCGTCTGCAATCAGGCAGGGGACAAATTCCTGCAGGTCATAGATGTTATTCTCCAGCAGGCTCTCCTGATCCTGTTCGATGACGACGACACGGTAATGTTCATTGGTGAGCGCCTTGATGACTTCATAACCTGTTTCACCCAGTCCACAGACAAGATAAAAGCGTTCTTTTATCTTGTTGACCTGGTTTTTAAATCTATTTTCATTGCGTGCTTTCTTGAATACGGGGTCTTGCACCAGGCCAAGGATATTACCGATGGCATATAACCAGGCGATCACGGTCATGTAGATGGTGCAGATGACCCAGAGTCGCTGTGCATCATTTAATGCGAAAGGGATCTCACCGAAACCGATGGTGGTAGCGGTAAAGCTTACATAGTAGAAGGCGTGAAATATGCTCATGTGCCAGGGATTGCCATGGTCATCGTGCCCCGGTATCGCTATCAGCCCCAGCATTGAGATGGCATAGATAACGATGAGGATGATAAGTGGCACGCGCATACGCGACATGACCATCGATATCACCGGGTTTATGGCTTCCTCGGAGGTCTCCTGTTTTTCGGGTTCCTCGTTATTCATCATCTGGCTTTGTGCGGGGTTTTAACGACGCAACATGGTGGTTTCAATCATCAGCAGGATGACTGAAATAATGTTGGCAAGTACGGCGCCGCCACTTAGCGATACGATCAGGACCATGGTGTCAGCGGTCAGGCCTGCCTCCTGTATATGTACCGCGAAAGTCCATACCAGGGCAGCAGAGATAAGCTGTACGAGGGCCACCAGGCTGGTCGCCAGCAACATCGGTCCGAGTCGAGAACGGTCGCCAAACTTCAGTACGGTGGCGATAAGGTTGACGATGATGACTGCGAACAGCTCATAGACGTTATGATGTTGCGGATTATCCATCTCGCCTATGAAAAAACCGAAGTTTAAGGTCAGCGCGAGGATCATGAAAAAGCTGAATAAGACTTTTTCTGAGTTCATGTTTTTTCTCTTCTATTATTGTTTTTGTTATATTATGACTGAGTGTAGTTCAATCATGCCTTATTAGTAAAGTAGCAGAGTATATAGCGATACCTAGATAAAGTCGGGCGGGCTATTGGGCACCAGCTCTGAAATCAGCTGAAAAGCACCCCGGTACTCTTTGTATCTGTTTTTATCGCGTGCTCTATCGACCCGTATATTCCTCGGATCGAAGACTGTTCCTGTCTCCTCATCAACCGCGGTTTTTACTACCGATCGAGGGAAGACGTACATGCCTTTTGTTTCTTCAGTGTCTTTTCCCGTGGCCGGTTTGACGACACCGTTTACGATACTGCTCGGTGTATAGACAAAAACCAGGAAATCGTAGTCGGAACTTTTGATATTACCTCTGAACTGGTCATCGGCTGTGAATGACTTCGACCATGCAGCCTTTTGACATATCGATGTTATTTACGATGATGTCATAATCAGAATTGTTTCGAGGTGCCTGGCTTACCAGTAGGCCAGTATGGGCTGCAATTTCACCCATCACCAGGTACTCAACACCATTGTCGAGAGCGTCTGAAATTCGTTCGACGAAATCACTCATCTCACATCCCCGTTAAAAAACAAAAATGTTACCTATGGTGATAATAGTCCTAAATCATTAACCTTTTTAGTATGTCGTGATAAATCGCTGTGAGTCGTTCCAGTTCGTTGATATTGATGTTTTCATCGATCTTATGGATGCTCTCATTGACCGGGCCAAGTTCGACCACCTGGGCGCCTGTCGGCGCGATAAATCTACCATCGGATGTGCCGCCGGCAGTTGATAGCTCACTATCGATACCGCATACGGATTTGATGGCCTGCTTTGCGGCATCCACTAGCCTGCCATCAGCTGTCAGAAAGGGATGGCCTGATAGTGACCAGTCAAGCGTGTAATCGAGCTGATGACTGTTCAGTATGGATTCTATGCGTTGCTTTATCTGCTGCTCGGTAATCTCTGTCGAAAAGCGCAGGTTGAACTGTACAGTGAGGTCACCGGGTATGACATTGCTGGCGCCAGTGCCGCCATTGATGTTTGAGATCTGAAAACTGGTAGGGGGGAAGTGATCGTTTCCGTTATCCCATTTCTCTTCACACAGGTCCTGCATCGCCCCGGCAAACAGGTGGATAGGGTTTTTCGCCAGGTGGGGGTAGGCAATATGTCCCTGAATACCGTGAATGGTCAGGTCACCGGAAATGGAACCGCGCCGGCCATTTTTTATGACATCACCAACCGTGTCTGTGCTGGACGGTTCGCCAACCAGGCACCAGTCAATCTTTTCATTTTTGCGCTCGAGATGTTCGATAACTTTTATCGTACCGTCTATCGCGGGGCCTTCCTCGTCACTGGTGATAAGAAACGCGATCGAGCCGTTGAGTTCTTTTTTGTCAGCCAGGAGTTGTTCGCATGCGCACACCATGGCGGCGATACTACTCTTCATGTCAGCGGTGCCGCGAGCGGTCATCACCTCGCCAGTGATGGTCGGAGTAAATGGGTCACTGCTCCATTGTTCTGCCGGGCCGGTCGGCACGACATCCGTATGTCCGGCAAAAACAAATAAGGGGCCCTGGGTTCCGTATCTTGCCCACAGGTTATCGACTTCACCGAAACGCAGGTTTTCGATCATAAAGCCTATGTTTGATAATCGCTCGCCGATGATTTTCTGGCATCCCATGTCATCAGGCGTAACAGAAGGGATACTGATAAGTTGTTTGGCCAGGTCTAAAGTCGCAGTCATTTCTATAATATTTCTTTCAAGTGTTTTTTCAGGTTGTCTTGTTGTTCTTCGCTGAGCGCCTGATCCTGTTTTGTGCTGATCACAAAATAATCGATGGCCAGTTCACCTGCGGTTGCGATTCTCGCATTGAGTAATCTGAGGTCGCAGTCGATAATTGCCTTCGCGATGTTTGCCAGTACGCCGGTACGGTCGATGGTTTCGATCTTCATCTGTGTGGCATTATTCTCAGCCATGGTCCTGAAGCGGAATACAGTCGGCGACGGGAAGTACTTATGTTTTCTGCTGCTGCTTAACGCAGTATTTGTCGTATCTGTTTCGTTATTCAGCCTTTCTTCCAGCAGTCGTGTGATCTGCTCAGCCACTAATAAAAGTTCGATCTTGTCGGTATTGACGGGTGCCAGACGAAAAGACTGTAATGCATAACCATCACTGGCGTTGATGACCTGCGCATTGACGATATCCACTTCACTCATGCTTAAGGCCGTTGCGACATCGTAAAAGATACCATCCCGGTCTTTCATATAGATTAACAGCTGAATACTGTTGCTGGACTCGTGAACCCTGGCTTTTACAAGTGGGGTATCGATTGCCCCTTTTTGTTTTGCCTCGATGATCAACGAGGTGTGCCATGTGATCAGACCGTATGGGTGGCCCTGGAAATATTCTGCATTGAATGTTTTCCATAAATCGTTTGCCTGGTGAGAATTAATGCCCTGAAGTTCCAGCCTGCGTAAACTGGCAGTCTGTATCTCGGATATGTTGCTCTCTCTATCACTCGAACGACTCAAACCTTTGTTCAACAGGGCGGCAGTCTTGTTATATAACTCGCCGAGTAACTTGTCTTTCCAGTCGTTCCACTGTTGCGGGTTAGTGGCACGGATATCAGATATGGTGAGCAGGTAAAGGTAATCCAGCCGTTCGATGGTCTTTACCTGCTCTGCAAACACGCTGATCACCTCAGGGTCGCTGATATCTTTTCGTTGTGCGGTCATCGACATGATCAAATGGCTTCTTACTAACCAGCTGACCAGTTTTGCATCCACTTTAGATAATCCATGCAGTTTGCAGAACTCTTTTGCATCGACCGCGCCGAGTTCAGAATGGTCGCCGGGACGGCCTTTGGCGATATCATGGAATAGACCGGATAAATACAATAAACCTGGATTGGGCAAATGCTGGAAAATACCACTGGCCAACGGGAACTCGTGACAGTAGTCAGGCACCGACAGGCGTCGCATATTTCTGATAACGAATAGTGTGTGCTGGTCAACGGTGTAAGCGTGAAACAGGTCATATTGCATCCGTCCGACGATCGAATCGAATGCCGGGATATAGGCGGCGAGTATGCCGTAGCGGTTCATGCGTCTTAGTTCATGTGTGACGCCGCGTGAGCTGGTCATCAGTTTCATAAACAGGTGATGCGCACGAGGCGACTGTCTGACATCGTCATCGATCAGGTGTTTGTGCTTTCTGATCTGGCGGATGGTTGCTGCCCGCACGCCTTGAATATCAGGATAGTTCTGCAGCGTCACGAACAGTTCCAGGATAGCGCAGGGGTTCTCCTTGAA
This sequence comes from uncultured Gammaproteobacteria bacterium, assembly GCA_963807625.1. Lineage (GTDB taxonomy): Bacteria > Pseudomonadota > Gammaproteobacteria > SZUA-229 > SZUA-229. The sequence continues at coordinate 213,748 of CAWECN010000006.1, read as the reverse complement.
GATGTTTTCGTTCGTCGTTTCGATATAACCGTGTCTGACCTGAAAGCTTTCATTGATCAGTTCTGCTTCGGTAACGACATCCGCATAGATGATGACTTCTCTGAAGTGTTGCAATAGCATCTCATTCAAACGCTCAAGCTCGATGACGGTGCGATAATACTGCTGCATGAACTGTTCGATGGCTTCGTTTCTTGAGTCTTCTGCTTTATCTTTAAAGCCAAATTCATTAGCGAGATCGCGCTGATAATCGAACAACAGTCGATCTTCACGGCGGCCCGCCAGGTAGTGCAGGCTGCAGCGTATACGCCACAATAAGTGCTGGCCTTCGAGCAGCGTTTTTAATTCATCTTCGAGCAGGAAATTTTCTTTGACCAGGTCATGCAGACTGTGGGCATTAAAATGTCGTTTCGCGACCCAGCCGATCATCTGTATGTCACGCAGACCGCCACGGCTTTCTTTTAAATTTGGCTCAAGATTGTATGCAGTATCGTTGAATTTACCGTTACGCTGGATCTGTTCTTCCAGTTTTGCCTGAAAAAATGATTTCGAATCCCAGATATGTTCAGGACTGGTTTTCTCTTTCATTTCTATGAACAGTTTTTCATCACCGGCGAGTAGGCGTGCTTCCATGATATTGGTAGCGACAGTGATATCTCTGGCCGACTCTTCTACACATTCTTCGATGGTGCGCACACTGTGGCCGATCTCGAGACCGATATCCCATAGCAGCATCAGGAACATTTCCAGCAGGTCTTTGGTATGCTGATTCTCTTCCTCTTTTAACAGGATCATCAGGTCGATGTCTGATTTCGGGTGTAGCTCACCGCGTCCATAACCGCCAACGGCGATAAGCGCTATGTCCTGATCGAGATCTTTAAACTGGTATGAATAGATGATGTCGATCAGCTGATCGGTCAGGTTGGCTCTACCGTAAACTACGGTATCAACATCACAGCCATTCTGATATTTCTCTTTTAAGCCTTCAGCGATACCGACAACAGCTTCTTTTAAAAGCTTGAGATGCTCGGCCCTGGATTGGCTGTCGCAGTCATCGAGCTGTTTTTTTAAAGAAGAAAAATCTATAAGGCTGTCGATATTAGCATCGACAGATATTTCGTTTAGGTTCATCATCAAACTTCATCGCCTTCGCATTGCGTCAGTACCTCGTGGCCATCACTGGTCACCAGTATGGTGTGTTCCCACTGTGCTGATACGCTATGGTCTTTGGTGACCACGGTCCAGTTATCACTGAGCAGTTTAACGTGACGCTTGCCCGCATTGATCATGGGTTCGATTGTAAAGATCATGCCTTCTTCAAGTTCTATCCCGGTGCCGGCCTTGCCATAGTGCAGTACCTGGGGGTCTTCGTGAAAGCCTTTGCCGATGCCATGTCCACAGTATTCACGGACTACGGAGAAATTGTTCGATTCTGCATGTTTCTGGATAACGTGTCCGATATCACCAAAGTGGGCGCCGGGCTCTACCAGTCCGATGCCCAGTTTCATACATTCATGTGCAACCTCGCTGACTCGTTTTGCGCGAATCGGTGGTTCACCGACGTAAAACATCTTGCTGGTATCGCCGTGATAGCCATCTTTTATGACAGTGATATCGATATTGATGATATCGCCTTTTTTCAGTTTCTTCTCACTGGGGATACCGTGACATATCTGGTGGTTTACCGAGGTACAGATGGATTTCGGAAAACCGTGATAATTAAGAGGAGCAGGGATGGCCTGTTGCACGTCGACGATATAGTCATGGCAAATCTTGTCCAGCTCATTGGTGGTGACGCCGGCTTTTACGTGGGGTCGAATCATCTGCAGTACTTCGCCAGCCAATCGGCCGGCTACCCGCATTTTTTCTATTTCCTGAGAATCTTTTATTAATATTGCCATGTTGTTTATGTCATTAAAATCAATTGGTTAAAGAGATTTTTCCGTATCCGGGTTAGTAAAATATCGTTGTTTATTTATGTTGGTTATGGTATAAAGCGCCCGCACTAAGAAAACTTGGTGCAAAAGAGCGATATAGTCGCCCTGATAATTGGCTGTTTTGGCCACTCATCACGGTTGTACCAGCAGGGGCTAACTATATCTTATTTAAATTCGCACATATACCGTCACATGTAATTGGGTGCTGATTTAAGCCTGTAATCTGGCTTAATCGGTTTTTTTCATGGGGTATATGGAGGCAGAACCCTAACCGGAGAATATATATGTCTAACGTATCTATGCGTCTGATGCTTGAAGCAGGCGTGCATTTTGGTCACCAAACCCGTTTCTGGAACCCACAAATGTCTGAGTACATTTTTGGGGCCCGTAACAAGATCCACATCATCAATCTAGAGAAAACTCTGCCGTTATATAACGACGCAGCGAATGCAATCGGTAAGATCGCAGCTGAACGTGGCACCGTCCTTTTCGTCGGTACAAAACGTGCTGCTCGAACCATCGTCGCCGAAGAAGCTCAGCGCTGCAGCATGCCTTATGTCACACATCGCTGGTTGGGCGGTATGCTTACTAACTTCAAAACAATTCGCCAGTCTATATCGCGATTGAAAGAACTGGAAGAGATGTCAGAAAACGGTGGTTTTGACCGCCTGAACAAAAAAGAACAGCTGATGCTGACTCGCGAGATGGAGAAAAAGGATAAAGTTCTCGGCGGCATCAAAGATATGAAAGGTTTGCCAAGTGCCGTCTTCGTCATCGACGTAGGTCATGAAGATATCGCTATTAAAGAAGCAAATACATTAGGTATCCCTGTTTTCGGTATCGTCGATTCAAATAACTCACCTGATGGCGTGGATTATGTAATCCCGGGTAACGACGATGCGATCAAAGCGATCCAGTTATACGCCCAGGGCATAGCTGACGCTGTCATCGAAGGCAGAGCGTCTGCGGTCATCCAACGTAAAGATGAAGCTCCAGCAGCTAAAAAAGCAGCACCTAAAAAAGCAGCAGCTAAGCGTAAAGTTGAAGCAGCGGCTGAAGAAGAAGCACCTGCGGCTGAAGCAGTTGCTGCAGAGCCGGTCGCTGAGGAGCCAGCCGCTGAAGAGCCAGCCGTTGAAACTAAGGAAGCCGCGCCAGTAAAGAAAGCAGCTGTTAAAAAGAAAGCTGCTGTAAAGAAGAAGGCAGCGCCTAAGAAGAAAGCCGCCGTTAAGAAAAAAGCAGCACCTAAGAAGAAAGCCGCTGCTAAAAAAGAAGACTAATCAATCATAGTCACTTAACAGCACAACACATTTTTATATAGAACAAATTTATTAGGAGTATCTGTGATGCAAATTACAGCTTCAATGGTTAAAGAGCTGCGTGAACGTACAGGTTCAGGCATGATGGAATGTAAAAAAGCGCTGCAGGAAGCCGGTGGTGATATCGATGTGGCTATCGAAAACATGCGCAAATCTGGTATGGCAAAGGCTGACAAAAAATCAGGTCGTGTTGCTGCCGAAGGCCGCGTCGTTATCAAGATAAGTGATGACGGTAAATCTGCTGCAGTGGTCGAAGTAAACTGTGAAACAGACTTTGTTTCTGGTGGCGATGACTTCCTGTCATTTGTCGAGGCGATCGCTACCACTGCGTTGAACAATAAACCTGCTGATATCGCTGCTTTATCAGAGATGACGCTTGAAGGTTCATCTAAAACGATCGAAGAAGCACGTAAAGAGAAGATCGCTAAAGTCGGTGAAAATATGCAACTCCGTCGTTTTGAGCTGCTTGAGACAACAACGGCCACTTTCGGCAGCTATCTGCACGGTACTCGTATGGGTGTTCTTGTCGAGATGGAAAATGGTAACGACGAGCTGATCAAAGACGTCGCTATGCATATCGCAGCAAGCAACCCGCTTTGCGTGAGTGAAGCAGAAGTGCCTGCAGATGTTCTAGAGAAAGAAAAAGAGATACTGCGTGCACAGGCACTGGAAAGTGGCAAACCTGCAGATATCGTTGAAAAGATGCTTACTGGCCGTATCCGCAAGTATCTTGCTGAGATCACTCTACTGGGTCAGTCATTCGTGAAAGATCCTGACAAGACTGTGGAAACACTGCTTTCAGATGCGGGCGCTACAGTGAACCGTTTCGTGCGTTATGAAGTTGGTGAAGGCATCGAGAAGAAACAGGAAAACTTTGCCGATGAAGTAATGTCTCAGGTGAACGGTTAAGCCAGAGATCGATAGTTAAGGAACAACGTATATGAGTCGTTACATGCACAAATGCAAACACAACGGACAGCGTATTTTGTGATTCAAAAAGCCGGGGGACATCTCCCGGTTTTTTGTGTGTAAGCTGATTAATTAAGCAATAATAAAAAGAGAGAGCGCCATGACAGCAGAGTCGAGCAATTATAAACGTGTCTTATTAAAATTGAGCGGTGAAGCCCTGATGGCTGATCAAGACTACGGCATCGATGCGAAAATGCTGGCACGCGTGGCTTCTGAGATCGCTGAGGTGGTCAACATGGGTGTCGAAGTAGCACTGGTGATCGGTGGCGGAAATATCTTCCGTGGTGCCGGCCTTGTCCAGTCAGGCATTGACCGTGTTACCGGTGATCACATGGGTATGCTGGCGACCGTGATTAATAGCCTGGCGATGCAGGATGCACTGGAAAAGCAGGGCATGACCTGCCGGGTCATGTCAGCAGTTAAGATAAACCGCATGTGCGAAGAATATGTGCAGAGACGTGCGGTAAGACACCTCGAAAAAGGCCGTGTCGTAATCTTTGCTGCAGGCATCGGAAACCCGTTCTTCACTACCGATACCGCCGGTTGTCTACGTGCAGTCGAGATCGGTGCTGACATTGTCCTGAAAGCAACCAAGGTCGATGGCGTATATGATGCTGATCCGGTGAAGAATCCCGATGCGGTTCGATATGAATCATTGACCTTCGATGAAGTACTGGATAAGAATCTGCAGGTGATGGATGCGACGGCGATAGTGTTGTGCCGTGACAACAATCTGCCATTACGTATTTTTAACCTGAACAAGCTCGGTGCACTGCCGGCGACGATGAAAGACAAAACCATTGGTACAACTGTAAAGATAGGAGACAAGTAGGTGATTGAGGAAATTCTTGCAGACGCAGAAATGCGCATGGGGAAAAGTGTCGATTCATTACGTACTGAATTAACGAAGATAAGAACGGGTCGGGCACATCCTAGTCTGCTCGATCAGATCGTCGTTGATTATTACGGTACTGATACACCCATTAACCAGGTGGCTAACGTGACCGTGGAAGACTCCAGGACACTCGCTGTCGCGCCGTGGGAAAAACAGATGGTCGCAGTCGTCGAGAAAGCTATCATCAATTCAGGTCTCGGTCTGAACCCCTCGACCGCAGGTAACCTGATCCGTATCCCGATGCCGCCATTGACCGAAGAGCGCCGCCGTGAGCTGGTCAAGGTGGTAAAGAACGAAGGTGAGAACACCAAGATAGCTATCCGTAACATCAGGCGTGATGCTAACAGTGATTTTAAAGATCTGTTGAAAGCTAAAGACATCTCGGAAGACGAATGTCATGATGCTGAGGATAGCGTGCAAAAACATACGGACAAGTATGTTGCGAGCGTCGATGAAGTGATCGCAGCGAAAGAAAAGGAATTGATGGAGATCTAGATACCTTGCTGCGGGGTTAGTCTAATCATATGAGTGAATCAAGCAACAGTGCAGGCAGTTCTTTACCGAGACATGTGGCTGTTGTTATGGATGGAAATGGTCGCTGGGCGAATAAGCGTCACCTGCCACGCGCTGCTGGTCATAAAGCAGGTGTCAATTCAACGCGCAAGATAGTAGAGAACTGTGCAAAGAAAGGTATCGAAGCATTAACCATATTTGCATTTAGCAGTGAGAACTGGAACCGGCCAAAGGCCGAGGTCAGCAGCCTGATGTCGTTGTTTGTTTCCACGATAACGGCTGAGGTAAAAAAGCTGGATAAAAAAAATGTGCGTGTACGCTTTATCGGTGACCGCACACGATTCTCTGAGAAGCTACAGGACAGCATCGGAGAATCTGAACAGCTGACCAGGAATAATACAGGCTTGCAGCTAAATATCGCTGCTAATTATGGCGGACGCTGGGATATCGTAAATGCATGTAGACAGGTGGCAGCAGCGGTAAAGGATGGTGCCGTACTGATCGATGATATCGATGAGCAGATGTTTGATTCATCTGTCTCTTTGTCTGAATTGCCAGCACCGGATCTGTTTATCCGTACCGGGGGAGAGCAGCGTATCAGTAACTTTTTGATATGGCAGCTTGCCTACAGTGAACTGTATTTCGTTGATACCTTATGGCCGGATTTTTCTGATGAGGACCTCGAAACTTCTCTCAACTGGTATGCTGGCAGGCAGAGACGTTTCGGTAAAACCGGGCAGCAGCTGATGGATGATTAGTCTGCCGAGTCAAATTAATAGTAATTATTTCGAATAATAAAAATAATTTAACGAACAAGATCATACGAATATAATGTTGTACCAACGCATATTGACCGCTATCCCGCTTGCAGCTTTCGTCTGCTGGATCATCTTTTTTCAGCCGACTTCGGTTTTCTTCTATTTTGCGCTGTTCATCGTTTTGATTTCTGCTTACGAATGGGCGAAGTTGTCTGCAGTGAAAAATATCTATATCCGTGGTGCTTACGCGTTAGTGATCACTGCAACCACCTGGGGCATACAGCAGTATGCGGCTGATCAAGTTGCCTGGCCTGTCTTCATCGCGGTGATGTGGTGGTTCAGCATCACTTTCTATCTCAAGTTTGCAAAACCTAAAGCGGTAAGTTCGGTCTTAAAGATCGACAAACTGCTGGTCGCATTCCTGGTATTACCGGCCGCTGCACTTGCCATGCAAAAAATTCACGGCTTTCAGTTAGGTCTGGACTCGCACGGCCCTGCGCTGTTGTTTTACGCTTTATCACTGGTATGGGTTGCTGACATCGGGGCCTATTTTTCAGGAAAGAGATTCGGTAAACATAAACTTGCTCCGCATATCAGCCCGGGTAAGACCAAAGAAGGCCTGTTAGGTGCCGTGATAACGACTTCGCTGTACACCTTACTGGCCAGTTTTTATTTCGATCTGGATAGGGACCGGGCCATCATGCTTGTCATGCTGTCAGTGATAGTGACGTTTATCTCGGTTACCGGTGATCTGTATATCAGCTTCTTAAAAAGAGAAGCGGGTCTCAAAGATAGCGGAAATATTCTGCCAGGCCATGGTGGTATGCTGGACAGGGTCGATAGTGTGTTGGCGGCCATGCCCGTGTTCCTGCTCGGTTTTAGCTGGTGGATCTATTCCAGCATATTATGAGCCAGGGTAAGGAATTACAGGTTACATTGCTGGGTGCGACTGGCAGCATCGGCGACAGTACGCTCGATGTCATCGCCCGTCATCCCGATCGTTACAATATATATGCGATAACGGCTAACACCAGTGTCGAGGTGATGAACACCCTCTGTGAACACTGGCAGCCACGATATGCGGTGATGTACGATGCCGGCTCTGCATCTGAGCTGAGTGATAGATTACAGTCCAGCAACATAGCAACCGAAGTTTTGAGTGGTGAAGCAGGACTTCTGCAGGTCGTTGAAGATACTGAGGTCGATTGCGTAGTCGCAGCTATCGTCGGCGCTGCAGGTCTGGTGCCGACACTCGCAGCGGCGGCGGCAGGCAAGCGTGTATTACTGGCAAACAAGGAAGCTCTGGTGATGTCGGGTAAGCTGTTCATGGATACAGTGAGAGAAAATAACGCGATACTGATGCCGGTTGATAGTGAGCATAATGCTGTCTTTCAATGTATGCCAGATAATCTCACCGAGCATCATTCATCGGTTAAAATGGCGAACCAACAGGCAAATTCTGGTATCGAGCGAATATTGTTGACGGCGAGTGGCGGTCCGTTCAGGACATGGTCAGCAGACCGCCTGCATGACGTCACGCCTGAGCAGGCGGTCAACCACCCGAACTGGGATATGGGTAAAAAGATATCGGTGGATTCTGCCACGCTTATGAATAAGGGGCTGGAACTGATCGAGGCTTTCTGGTTGTTTGACATGGATATCGTCAATATCGATGTAGTGATCCACCCGCAGAGCGTGATCCACTCGATGGTGACATATAATGATGGTTCGGTAGTCGCGCAACTGGGGAATCCGGATATGCGTACACCGATTGCGCATGCACTGGCCTGGCCCCAAAGAATAGCGTCAGGCGTTGAACCACTAAATATTTTTGATGTCGCAAAACTTGATTTTGAACAGCCCGACTTGAAGCGGTTTCCCTGTCTGCGCCTGTGTTATGAGGCGATAGAAATGGGGGGTTCGGCTACTACGGTACTAAATGCGGCGAACGAGGTGGCTGTTGCGGCATTCCTCGATGAAAAGGTAGGGTTTAACGATATCGCCAAATTGATCGAACAGACTTTAAATAAAGCAAATATAACTAAAGATGTCAGCTCGCTTGAAGGTATACTAAAAGCCGATGCTGAGGCACGAACAATAACTAATGAGTGTATTGCCGCAATACATTAAAGCTTTTATATAATTTATGAGTTTTTTACATAACATATTTTTCTTTATCGTCGCGATCGGCGTACTGGTAACTTTTCATGAATATGGACATTACTGGGTAGCGCGTAAGGCGGGCGTTAAAGTCTTGCGTTTCTCTATCGGTTTTGGTCGACCGTTATTCAGCTGGCACAGAGTGACAGCCGAAGGTGATGACATCGAATACGTCATCGCTGCGATACCTCTCGGCGGTTACGTCAAGATGCTCGATGAGAGAGAAGGTGACGTGTCAGAGGCTGATAAAGCACGTGCTTTTAACAATCAGAACATATCAAAACGTATCGCGATCGTGTTTGCCGGTCCCGCATTTAATTTCATCCTCGCCATCTTTTTATACTGGGTAGTGTTCATGATGGGCAGTACCGTTGACCGTCCGCTGGTCGGTAAAACAGAAGCGGGCAGTGTCGCCGAGCAGGCGGGTTTTCAGCTTCAGGATGAAATACTGATGGTCGGCGAAGCGCCGGTTAATTCATGGAACCAGTTCAGGTTGGAGATCCTGGATCAGGGGCTCAATGGTGGCGATATCCCGGTACGGGTCCGTGATATCGATGGCCTCGAGAACACGCGTAAGCTGGCGCTGGGTGATATGCACATCCTTGAAGATGAGGGCGATATCTTCAAACTTATAGGCTTTCAGCAGTGGTGGCCTGTGCTGCAAGCAGAGATCGGTGGCGTAGTGGAGCAGGGTGCTGCGGAAAATGCGGGCATCAGGAAAGGCGATGTTATCCTGCAGGTAGACGGTATCGCGATTGAAAGCTGGTTGTCACTGGTTGAGATGATAAGAGTCAAGCCGCAGCAGAGCATGCAATTTGTCATGTTACGTGATGGTGGCGAGATTAGCATTACGGTTGTGCCTGACAGCAGGAAGGCCGAAGGTGGTGAGCAGCAGGGGTATATCGGTGCTTACCAGCATATTCCTGAACAGGTCCGTCAGCAACTGGTGACCCACATAGAATATTCACCGTTAGACGCGGCGAGCAGGGCGGTCGTCAAGACCTGGGACATGTCTTCGTTAACACTGCGTGTGCTGTGGAAGATGCTCACCGGCGAAGCTAACCTGGCAAACATATCGGGTCCCATAACGATCGCGACCTATGCCGGTGTCACCGCGAGCATCGGTATCGTCTCGTTCTTTTCATTCCTGGCGGTGATCTCGGTTAGCCTCGGTGTGTTGAACCTGTTACCGGTTCCGATGCTGGATGGTGGTCACCTGTTCTATTATCTGATCGAAATCATAAAAGGTTCTCCTGTTTCCGAAGCCTTCGAACTTCGAGGTCAGCAGGTCGGTATAGCTATTCTTGCGCTGTTGATGAGTATCGCCATATTCAATGACATTCAACGTTTAGTACAGTAAAGGTTATCAAGGGTCCCACGCTGTATGTCATTAATTCGTCTGTCTTTAATATTAATCCTGGTCAATTGCCTCGGTATGGCTGTCGCTCATGCCGATGCTTTCGTGGTGAGCGAGATAAAAATCGAGGGACTGCAGCGTATACCTGATGGCACCCTGTTGAACTATATGCCTATCGTCGTCGGTGATCCTATCGATGATAACCAGGTCACCTATGCTATCAGCGAGTTATATAAAACCGGCTTTTTCGCCAACGTTAAATTTTTCCGAGATGGTGATGTACTTGTCGTCCGTGTAAAAGAGCGGCCATCCATAGCAGATGTGGAATTTACCGGTAATTCAGATATCGATGATGATGCTCTAAAAGATGCTCTCGTCAACATCGGGGTGACCCGTGGACAGATCTATAACCGTTCGCTACTTGAGAAATTAACACTGGAACTCGAGCGTGTGTATTTTAGCCAGGGTAAATATGGCGTAAAGATCAACACCGAGATCACTGAGCTGGATCAGAATCGGGTGGATATCAATATTACGATATCCGAAGGTAAGGTGGCATTGATCAAACATATCAATATCATCGGTAATAATGCATACGACGATGAAACCCTGCTCGATGAGCTTGAATCAGGCGTGCCATCCTCGTGGGCTTTGTTCTCATCGGCGGATGAATATTCTAAACCTAAACTGAACGGTGATCTGGAGAAGATACGTTCCTATTATCTGGATCGCGGATATATTAAATTCACCATCGAATCCACACAGGTATCGATCACACCTGATAAACAGGACATCTATGTGACCGTAAACGTATCAGAAGGCGACCGCTATAAGCTCTCTTCGTCCAAGCTGACCGGTGAGCTGGTGGTCAACCGCCAGACCATGGAGTCCCAGATACTCACGCGTCAGGGCATGTATTTTTCTCGAAGCTTGATGACCACCAGCAAAAAACGTCTTGAAAATCAGATGGGACGAATCGGCTATGCTTTCTCCGAGGTGAAGGTAACACCTGATATCGATGAAGAGAGGAAAGAGGTTGCCCTGACATATTTTGCCATCCCCGGCGAGAAGGTCTATGTCCGTCGTATTGATATCTTCGGTAATGATAGTACCCAGGACCAGGTGTTCCGCCGTGAGATGCGCCTAATGGAAGGTTCGATACTGGCCAGTGATTTGCTCGAACGTTCGAAGACACGTATCCAGCGCCTGCCATATGTCGAAACCGTTAGTGTTGACACCGTTCCCGTTCCGGGTTCCAGCAGTCAGGTTGATCTAAAAGTTAAGGTCGAAGAAAAACTGGCGGGAAGTTTCAATATCGGTGCAGGCTTCTCGCAGACACAGGGCCTGATCTTTAATGTTGGCTTAACGCAGGAGAACCTGTTTGGTACTGGCAAACGGCTTTCTCTGAATGTTAATACCGACCGCGCCAACACGATTTATAGTGGTGCCTATACAAATCCGTATTATACGATCGACGGTATCAGTCGTACGGTGAGCCTCTCATTCCGTGACAGGGATGCAACCGAAGAGCTGGTGAATAATTTCCAGACCAACTCCGGTGACCTGAATATCAGTTATGGTATACCACTGTCTGAATTCAACACCTTGAGCCTCGGATATGGCTTGAGTCATATCAAGATCATACCGTCAACGGTTAATCCGTCAGTCGATGTGACCTTGTTCCTGGCTCAAAATGATGGCCAGACACGATTTAACAGTTTAACGTTTAATACCAGCTTCTCGCACGATACTCGAAATCGAACCGTCTTTGCTAATGCGGGTTCGCAGCAAACCATCGGTATGAATATGACGGTTCCTGGTAGCGACCTGGAATACTACAAGATCAGCTATATCACCAACACTTACATCGGTGTTACCAGTGCGACGACCTTATTGCTCCGCTCTAACCTGGCTTACGGTGATGGTTACGGTAAAACCAGTTCACTTCCGTTCTTCGAACGTTATTTTGCCGGCGGTATCCGCACTGTACGCGGTTATGAGTCAAACTCACTGGGCCCCAGGGACCCGGTATCCGGCTTTGCTGTCGGTGGTAATATGCGTCTTACCGGTGGCGCTGATTACATATTTCCTATACCATTTGTCGAGAAACCGCCGAGTTCCTTGCGTCTCAGCCTGTTCCTCGACATAGGTAACGTATATTTGAATAATTTCAATACATTTGACGCGGATCCTGGTGATAACGGGTTCCAGGTTGACCAGTTAAGAAGCTCGTATGGTGCGTCACTGGTATGGATTTCACCGATTGGCCCATTACGTTTCAGTTATGCTGAGACCATCAATGATGTGCCCGGTGATGATTTGCGAGCTTTCCAGTTTAGTATCGGTTCATTCTTCTAAGGAGAAAATTAAAGTGAAAAAGTTAGTTTTAGGTTTAATATTGTTATCAGGTCTGTTGTCTGCGAATGCTATTGCTGCGGGGCTAAAAGTCGGTGTCGTTAGTGTGGAAAGGATCTTGACCGAGGCACCACAGGTCGATGCGGTTAACACCTCTATGCTCGAGCGTTTTGGTCCACAACGTGATGAACTACAAAAAGGAGAAAAAGAGATCACCAAGATGCAGGAAAATTACAAACGTAATGAGCTTGTGTTGACAGAAGATAAGCTTAATGAGTTGAAAAAAGACATCATCACAAAAATCCAGACATTAAAACAAAAAGAAGCCGTGTTGACACAGGAAGTAGGTGTCGTTCGTAACCAGGAACTGGCTGTACTGCAGCAACAGGTCAGAGGCATCATCGATGATATCGCCAAGAAAGGAAAATATGACCTGGTATTGAGCGAAGGCGTTGCTTATTCATCAGAGAAACTGGATATCACTGATAAAGTGCTGGATATGATGAAGGCCGCTTTCAAAAAGAAAAAGTAACAGATTAGAATTAATTCCAGAGTTATCGATGGCGATAAAACTGTCTGAACTGGCTGAAAAAACTGGTTGTCGCCTACATGGTGATGACTGTTTGATCACAAATGTCTCTGATCTTGATGCTGCTAAAGAGGGTGATATCGCATTTGTATATCACCCTAAGTATCTGGAGAAGGTCGCTTCGACTGATGCCTCAGCAATCATATTAAAAGATATCTGGCTGAAGAATTGTTCAAAGCCAGCGCTGGTAGCAGATAATCCCCGCCTGGCTTTTGTAAAGATCGCACGTTATTTAAATCCAGAGAAAAGATATGAAGCTGGCATTTCCAGAAGTGCGGATGTGGCAGATGATGTCTCAGTTCCTGAGTCTGCGTATATCGGACCGAATGTAGTCATCGAGCCTGGCGTAAAACTTGGTGACAAGGTACGGATAGGTGCAAACACGGTTATTTGCTCTGATGTGACAGTAGGTGCGAACACGGTTATACATCCCAATGTATCGATCGGTTACACTTCACAGATTGGTGAAAACTGTATAATTTATGCAGGTACAGTCATCGGTGCTGACGGGTTTGGTTACGAGAGGGATGGTGATCACTATCTAAAGGTTCCACAACTTGGCAATGTTCGGATCGGTAACGATGTCGAGATTGGTGCAAACTCTGCAGTTGATCGTGGCGCATTGCGTGATACGGTTATTGGTGATGGTGTCAAACTTGATAATATGGTTCAGATTGGACATAACGTGGTTATCGGTAAACACACGCTCATATCAGGCCACACAGGTATTGCAGGGTCTACAAAAGTCGGTGATTACTGTCTGATTGGTGGCGGTGTTGGTATCAGTGATAATATTGAAATTACTGATAATGTCGTGATCCTGGGCAGGACGCTGGTTACTTCATCAATTACTAAGCCTGGCGCTTATGCTTCCAGTATGCTTAGTGATGAAGTTAAAAATTGGCGAAAAAATGCTCTACGATTTAGGCACCTCAACGAGATGGAAAAACGCCTGAGAAGTCTCGAAAAAAAATCGAATCCGAATAAAAATTAATTCATCGCTGTTATAGAATAGTGAGAGGTATATTGGAGATACTCTGTGAGTGAAATGTATATAGAAGAAATTAGAAAGTTTTTACCACACCGGTATCCTTTTCTACTAGTAGACCGTGTGATTGAATGTGTTCCTGGCGAAACGATTACCGCGATCAAAAATATCTCGATAAACGAACCTCAATTTACAGGCCATTTTCCCGACCAGGCAATTATGCCGGGTGTTCTCATCATCGAAGCGCTTGCTCAGGCTACTGGTCTGTTAGGGTTTCGTACCATGAGCGAAGAGCCGAGTGAAGATATATTGTACATGCTGGTCGGTGTTGATAATGTCCGTTTTAAACGCCAGGTGATTCCCGGTGATCAATTGATCTTGAAAGCTAAAATAGAACGCCGTTCTAAAGCAATCTGGAAATTCTCCTGCGAAGCTACTGTTGATGGTGAGTTATGTACCGCGGCAAGTTTATTGTGTGCGGCGTCACAAAAAGTAGAGTAATAAAAAATGATACATCCTCAAGCGATTGTTGATCCTTCTGTAAAGATTGCTGATGATGTAAGCATTGGGCCGTTCAGTGTTATCGGAGCAGACGTCGAGATAGGTTCCGGGACTAAGGTGGCTTCGCATGTGGTTATCAATGGTCCAACGAAGATCGGCAAGGATAACGAAATATTTCAATTTGCCTCGATCGGTGAAAAACCTCAGGATCTAAAGTTTGATGATGAGGCTACTGAGCTTATCGTTGGTGATAGAAACAGGATCCGTGAGTATGTGACCTTGCATCGCGGTACACCGAGCGGCGGTAATGTGACAAAGATTGGTAATGACAATTTACTGATGGTCAGTGTACACGTCGCACATGACTGTATCGTTGGTAACAATGTTATATTAGCTAACGCAACGGCCCTGGCGGGTCACGTGGTCGTTGATGACCATGTCATCCTTGGCGGTTATACCACTGTACATCAGTTTACCCGTATCGGTGCGCATGCTTTTACCGGATTCTCAACAGCGATAGATCGTGATGTTCTGCCGTTTTTCACAGTCGCTGGTAATCGAGCACGTGCTGTTGGCATCAACAAAGAAGGTCTGAAGCGACGGGGTTTTTCGCCAGAGAGTATCCGGGTCTTGCAGGAGGCTTTCAAGTTGTTGATCAAGTCGACCTGTTCTCATAAGGTTGCTCTGGAAAAAGTTGATGAGATTGCGTCGCGGGATGAGAATGTTCGGATGATGCTGGATTTCCTTGATGCCAGTGAACGTGGCTGGATTCGGTAGTTTTTACTTTATACCTTTCTTTTCTATACCATACGCTTTTTACTTTTCGTTAGGCCTTGCGGGTCTCGCCCCGCGGGCGAGGTACTCTTTTGCAACAGCCCAAAAGAGTACCCAGAAAAGGCCGCCACGTAAGCTGCGCCCCTCGGCAATTGCTCCTGCATTGCTCTAATACGGTACATCCATGTACCTATGTAAAGGGCACAGGGGTACCCATCGAGACAGCACCATTATCATGCTGCGCCAGAACTCGCGCACGCTGAAAGACACGTACGCTCAGACAGCTGGCACAGAAAGCCCATGATAATAGCACTGCCTCAATGGCTTGCTAAGGTGGGTTTAAGGTCAAAATCAAAAACAGTGTCTACATTAAGCTCCATGCTCTTTTATTAACAGCTGTTTTGTTTCTGGTTATTTTTTTTGGCTTTCTCTCACATTAGCCAAGCCATTGAGGTGTACCCGGTATCATGAGCTCTCTGTGAAAACTGTCTGAGCGTCTTCTGCGAGTTTTTTCACAGCATGATACCGGGTATACCTCAATGGGAACCCCTGTGCTTTCTACAGGGGCGCCAGGCGTAGTGACGGCTTTTTTTGGTTACTTTTTTTAGCTGATGACTAAATTTGTTTGGAACAAATTTGAACGAGCTCTGCTCGGCCCGAAGGGTGAATGACATGGATGTTATTCATGAAAAAAGTGACTCGCCGTAAAAGGCGAAACTCACGATCTAAATCCTCGTACCCAGGCAGCGATAAAAAAGAGAAATACTCGAAATCAGGAACGAGTACCTCACCCGCGGGGCGAGACCCGCAATGCCAAACAAAAAGACCTCAGTGACTTTTAAAAAATAAGTCAAAAACTAGTCAACTGCCAAACATCAAACGCCGGCTCCTCATAAGGATGACTCACTCTCATAGCCTGCACAGCCCCCTTTACCAGTTCATCTTCACAGACCAGCTCAATCTTGACCTCACGAACCAACTCCACCACTTTATCAAGCGAACCAATAGCCGGATTACTGTTCTCAAGTGGACGAAACTGCCCGATACCATCGGTCTGCCAGCAGCAGCTGTCATAATTTCCGATTCGTCCTGCGCCGGCATCGAACAGTGCCTGCTTGACAGTTTCCACAGAGTTTTCAGGGACATATACGCAGATTTTATACATGGTGAGTCCTGTTCGGTGAGCTTGAAATAGCTTAGACTACCACCATAGTAATTAGACACAAAATTCAAATACATATACAGGAACAAACGAGATGAGTGGTGGTATACAACTATCGTCTGAGATGATCTCAGAGATAAAAGCAGTAGTAACTAAAAACGATCCCGCAGCCGATAACGATTTATATTTTATGCAGTACCTTTCTGCTATCACTGGGTACGTTCTAGCACAACAGGACCAACCAGGCATGGACAAGAAAGGGCTGTTAACTGATCTGTCTCATTTCATGGGGCAGGTATTAGACCAGGTGGAACAGGATATGAAACCGGCAGAAGATGCATTTGGTATCTGGAAACCAGGTGACAGCTAACAGCCATGGAGATAACATTCTGGCAAGAGCGCTGGAACAATAATCAGACTGGGTTTCATCAACAGAATATCAATCCTTATCTCATGTATTTTTATGGTGAGAAAGGACCCGTTGTCGAACAACGTGACAACTTAAAAGTATTTGTTCCATTGTGCGGCAAGAGTAAAGACATGCTCTGGCTGTCACAGAGTAATTATAAGGTGTTTGGCGTCGAGTGCAGTGACCGCGCAGTAAAAGATTTCTTCGAAGAGAATGCACTGAATTATAAACACGCTGAAAAAGATCAGCATGCTCTGTATCAATCCAGTGATCTGCCATCACTTATCGAGATATTCCAAGGTGATTTCTTTGAGCTGCAACCATCAGACCTGGATGATGTCACAGATATATTTGACCGGGCATCACTGGTCGCATTGCCAGTAGATATGCGACAGCGATATGCCGATAAGATGGCCGAACTACAGAAGCCGGGTGTGCGGACATTATTGGTGGCATTGACTTTTGATCCCATAGAAATGAATGGTCCGCCGTTCTCGGTCACTGAGGATGAAGTAAGCGCTCTGTATTCAGATAATTTTTCAGTTCAGAAACTGCTGTTCAAAGAGGTTATCGAAGAAGAGCCGGGTTTGAGAAAACGTGGCCTGACATCTTTGGTGGAAACCGTATACAAATTAGTTCGTAAATAAATAAGCCTATAAAGTTGTAATAATTAATTAGAGAGTCAGTAAGTTTATGTCAACAGTAATGCCGTCAGAGAATAGTACTGCATCGATCGCTGAAAATGCTCAGGTCGATCACCACCCGTCATTCAAGTGGCTGCGCAGTGAACGTATCGACTCACTGAATGTAACTCTTCAGGAGTTCCAGCACATTAAAACCGGAGCGCTGCATTACCATATGGATGCAGACAACACTGAGAATGTTTTTCTGGTCGCTTTCAGGACCGTTCCGATGGATTCCACCGGGGTCGCCCATATCCTCGAACATACCTCGCTCTGCGGCAGTAAAAAATATCCGGTCCGTGATCCGTTTTTCATGATGATCAGGCGTTCGCTGAATACCTTCATGAATGCATTCACCAGCAGCGACTGGACAGCATATCCATTCGCCAGCCAGAACAGGAAAGATTTCAATAATCTTATGGACGTCTACCTCGATGCAGTATTTTTTACTCGCCTTGATGAGCTGGATTTTTTACAGGAAGGCCATCGTGTCGAATTCAAACAGGCAGATGATGCTAACAGTGAACTCGAATACAAAGGCGTCGTATTCAACGAGATGAAGGGCGCCATGAGCTCGCCTGTCAGTGTGCTCTGGCAGGAAGTCAGTAAATATCTCTATCCTACTTCGACCTATCATTACAACAGTGGTGGTGAACCACAGGATATTCCTGATCTTAGCTACCAGCAATTAAAAGATTTTCACAAGACCCATTATCATCCTAGTAATGCCGTATTTATGACCTTTGGTGATATTCCAGCATTTGAGCATCAGCAGAAATTTGATGAGCAGGCGTTGTCACTGTTTGACAAACTGGATGTTAAAATTTCTGTAAAGCCGGAGAAGAGGTACCTTGCGCCGCTCATAGTCGAGGAAGCTTATGCCTATGATGCTGTCGGTGAGGAAAGTACCGAAGATAAGACGCATCATGTGTTGAGCTGGCTCCTGGGTCCATGTACCTCACTGGATGAGATGATGAGAGCCAGCCTGTTGTCGCAGGTACTGCTGGACAACAGTTCATCACCTTTGCGTCAGGCGTTAGAGACAACCGAACTGGCTGCAGCACCGTCACCGCTGTGTGGCCTGGAAGATTCCAATTATGAAATGTGTTTTTTATGTGGAGTGGAAGGCAGTAAGATTGAGAATGCCCAGGCCTTCGAGGATCTCGTATTAGAGGTTTTAAATGATGTTGCGACTAATGGCATCGCACAAGAGAAACTCGAAGCGGTATTACATCAGCTGGAGTTAAGTCAGCGTGAAGTCGGTGGCGATAGCTACCCATTCGGTCTACAGTTGATATTGAGCGGATTGACAGCAGCTATCCATCGCTCTGAGCCGGCATCTCTACTAAACCTCGATCCTGTCATCGAATCTCTCCGTGAAGATATCAAGGACCCCGAATTTATCAAAAACCTGGTCAAGCAACTGTTGCTTAATAACCAGCACCGTGTACGTCTGACACTTCGTCCTGATGAAAACCTGAGCCAACGAAAAGAACTGGCAGAAAAAGCTCACCTGGCTGCAATGAATACAGCCATGGGTGAAAGCGACAAACAGCATGTGATCGAACAGGCTAAAGCGTTAGCTGAGCGTCAGGCGCAGGTCGATGACCCTGATGTGTTGCCCAAAGTCGGCCTGGGAGATGTGCCGGCGGAAGTTAAGATACCGCAGGCGACGAAACGGTCTATCGCAAACACCGAGTCGACTATCTATATGCAGGGTACTAATGGTCTCGTATATCATGAAACCGTTTGCGAGCTGCCGGAACTCAGTGAAGAAGAGCTGGCTTTACTCCCGTATTTTTCTAGCTGCCTGACAGAACTTGGTTGTGGTGACAAAGATTACCTGCAGGTACAGGAGTGGCAGTCTAGTGTAAGCGGTGGGGTACATGCTTCACAAAGCATCCGTGCCTTTACGGACGATGAGCAGAAAGTTCGTGCTTACTATGTATTCTCTGGCAAAGCACTGGGGCGGAATAACAAGAAGCTGGCCGAGCTGATTTTGGAAACCTTGAATAATGTCCGTTTTGATGAAGAAGACCGTATCGCTGAACTTGTAACGCAGATGCGTTCGCGTCGTGAGCGCAGTGTAACCGGCAGCGGTCATACCCTGGCGATGTCTGCTGCCGCTAGCGGTTTAAGCCCTGTGGCTTCACTCAATCATCAGTTTGGCGGGCTCGCTGGTATCAAGTCACTTAAATCTCTCGATGACTCGCATAGTGACAAAGCCGCGATCAAAAACACAGCCAATGTATTCTCTTCCATACATGAGAAGATAAAATCAGCGGCCAAGACATACATGCTCACCGTCGAAGAACACAAGGTCGATCAAACGGTTGAAGAGTTTGAACAGGTCTGGCAATCAGCAGACTATGAGGCCAGTAAGCCATTCAGCCTGCCGGAAATTAAACAGCAGACGAAACAGATGTGGATAGCTAATACGCAGGTTAATTTTTGTGCCAAAGCATATCCGACTGTCACTATGGAACATCGAGACGCTGCGGCGCTATCGGTGCTCGGTGGTTTCCTGAGGAATGGCTACCTGCATACTGCAGTCCGTGAGCAGGGTGGTGCGTATGGTGGCGGTGCAACACATGATACGAATGTTGCCGCATTCAAATTTTATTCTTATCGTGACCCACGTCTCGCTGCGACCTTGGAAGACTTCGACAACGCAATCGACTGGATGCTGCAGACTGATCACGAATATCGCCTGTTAGAGGAAGCTATCCTCGGTGTTATCAGCAGTATGGACAAGCCCGGCTCACCGGCAGGTGAAGCCAGGTCGGCATTTCATAATGAACTCCATGGCCGCACCCGTGACAAGTTGCAGCAGTTCCGTCAACGTGTTCTGAAAGTCACCATCGATGATCTAAAACGTGTCACAAAATCATATCTTAAAGACGGTGATGCAAGCGTTGCAGTTATTACCAGCGCAGCGACGCGCGATGAAGTAGGCGACCTGGGGCTTGAAGTAATTAATTTATAGTTTAAAAGTATCTGTAAGCTTCAATGCCAGTCGTATCGCGACTGGCATTTTTGTATGGATTGTATGGTTATAGGTCTGTTTCTATCAATTAGTATGGCGTTATCGCGAGAGCGGTAGCTGTTACAAAATAATTTAACCAGGAACGACTACAGGACGAACTTATGAAAGTTGCATATATATTTTCAACGCAGGGCCACTCGGTGTCATACAAACTTGGAAAGATGATCCTTCCTCAACTCGAAGAAGACGCGCACGGTGTCGAGGTGGTGGGTATGTTTTTCTTTGAAGACAACGCTTATGTCTTACAAAAAGATAATCCTATCGGAGAACGCCTGGCAAAAGTTGCTGCGGATAAAGGCATGTTGTTGATGGCCTGTGACCAATGTGCTTATGAGCGTGAGATCGATGGTAAGCTGGTCGATGGTGCGACTATCGGTTGTTTCCCAAATTTATACGGCGCACTTTCGGGCAACATGCCTGACCAGGTGATAACACTGTAATGATAGTAACGCGTACCTGATGAATATTCTCTTTATTGGTTCTTCAGGTGCGCTGTCCCTGGTCCCGTTCAAAAGCCTGCTGTCTTCTAGTCACAGCATCGCCGCGGTAGGTGTCCAGAATCCCATCCAGTTCGATAATAAGATTATCGCCCTGGAAAATGAATCGCTGGCACTGGCGGCGAAGCATTCATCGATACCTGTTGTTGATATGTCGCAACCAGTCGATGAGATTGTCAAACGACTTTCTGATTATACAATCGATGTCATCCTGGTGTCCTGCTACGGTAAACGTTTACCTGACAGGATAATAAACCTTGCAACTGGTGGATGCTACAACATGCACCCATCACTATTACCGGGTTTTCGAGGGCCGGAACCAATTTTTTGGCAGATGAAATATGCCGTTGCTGTCGGTGTGAGCTGGCATAAGGTGACCCATGATTTCGATACGGGTGAAATCGTTGCACAGCAGAGAATAGCTCTTGATGATGGCGCATCTTATTATGAAATCAGTTCACAACTTGCTGAAAACGGTGCACTATTAATGCATCAACTCTTAGCTGAGCTGGATTCAGGCAAGCTGATGATGGCCTCTCAGGATAATGATAGCGCCAGCTACTATCCTTATCCATCAGCAGATGATTTTGCAATCGATGTGAACTACTCAGCCCGTCAGCTATATAACTTCATGACGGGCACCCGGGCATTTGCCCAGCCATATAGTTACCAGTCTGGTAACCAGCGTTTTTCCCTCGATGCGGCGCTGGATTTTGATACTAACCTCGAACTTGATACCGCTGAGATCCAGGATAACAGGTTATATATCCCCAGTAATGAAGGTGTGTTAATTGTTAGCTACACTGATAAAATAGTCATTTAGTTATATCTCAGCCTAACCCACAGGACTTACCCAATGTCGGAACAGTATCAGCTCGTCGAAACCCGTTTGCAGGAAAAACTGGAAAACGGCACCACACGATGTAACCTCTGTCTCTGGCGCTGCAAGATCGGTCATGGTCAGCGTGGTTTCTGCCAGGCACACGTGAACAGAAACGGTACTTTGTATAACCTTTCATATGGCATCCTGTCTTCGATCGATATCGACTACATCGAAGAAAAACCGGTTAAACATTATCGTCCCGGAACCAAAGTGATGTCAGTCGGCAGTTATGGCTGCAGTTTCCGCTGTGGCGGCTGTCATAACCTTGAGATCTCATGGGGTGTGGAAACACTTGATGACCTGGCGAAAGGGCAGTCTACAGAAGTCTGGGTACCACCGCAAAAACTGGTCGATTCTGCATTAAGGGCAGGTGTACAGGGTATTGCATTTACCTATTCAGAGCCGGCAGTATGGCTGGAATATGTGCTCGATGTATGTGAACTCGCACATCAGGCAGGTCTGTATACTGTTTATGTTTCTAACAGTTTTGTAACAGACGAAGCACTGGAACTGATTGCCGGTAAAGTTGATGTGCTGTGCTCGGATATCAAGAGCATGAGAGATGACTTTTACCAGGAGATCTGTAAACCTGCAAAAGTTGAGCAGGTACTGGCATCGATCAAAAAAGCGCATGACCTGGGCATCCATGTCGAGACTCGCACCAATATCATCCCTGGAAAGAACGACGACCCCGAGGAACATTATGAAATTGCCTGCTGGATCAGAGATAACCTCGGCGCCGACAGCCCCTGGCATGTCACCCGATTTTTTCCGGCTTACAAGCTCAGTGATGTACCAGCGACGCCTGAATACATGTTATTTGACGCTGAGGCAGAGGCAAAACGTGCAGGCTTGAATAACGTTTACGTGTATAATGACAAAGGCTGTGACTGTGCCACTGAGAACAGGCCGATAGAGGTCTATCTGAACAGTACCGCGGAAGAGATACACCAGATTAAACAGTGCGCTGCCAGCTGCTGTGGCGATGATGGCGTGTTGTTGAAAAAGTATGAAGTAGAGTCTGAAAAAAAGATAAGTTAGAGGTTAATGATGGCAAGAACAGTTCAATGTGTAGT
This sequence comes from uncultured Gammaproteobacteria bacterium, assembly GCA_963807625.1. Classification (GTDB taxonomy): domain Bacteria; phylum Pseudomonadota; class Gammaproteobacteria; order SZUA-229; family SZUA-229. The sequence goes on along the minus strand of CAWECN010000006.1, from coordinate 190,883 downwards.
TTTAAAAATTGAAGCAGAAGGTCTGGATGAACCACCACATCCTGGCGAACTGGGCATACGTGTTTTTGAGAACGTCTCAAAGGAAGGCTGGAAACAATGGCTGGAACGTCTCACTACCATCATCAATGAGAACGGTTTAAGTACGGCAGACCCTAAAAATATTGAATTGATCGAGAAGCATATGCAGGGGTTCTTTTTTGGAGAAGGCGATTATGGGCAGGCACCGGCTGGTTTTCAGGCTGGCGGCGGTGGCGGCAAGAAATAAGTCGCGTATTATTTATCCTGGATGAACGCGCGAGAGCCTCTGAGTTAACTCGCCACAGTGGCTCACCTCGCCAGACAAACCGGTAGAACTGCTGGAGTCAGGAATCGGTATTAAGTAATTTTGAAAACCGGTGCTGTAATAAAACGTAACTGTTTATATGCTGCACGGATAGCTGTCGTTGCCAGTTCAGATGTTTCTGCGCTGGCAAAGATATACCCCAGATACTGATTACCTTCAGGCAGCGGTATCAGTTCGTGACCTTCACGGATGATGATATCTATCTTATCGATATGCTCGACCCTGTTGGCCTCCAGCAAGCCTTCCACCCGCCTTAGCAAACCTTTTTCCCTGATCGGGATCATCATAACCGCACGTGCCTGCTCAGGAGTGATGACTTCAAGTGGTTCATCTATAGCCAGGGAGATGGCCAGCTCTTCGACACCGAAAATACCATTATCCAGTATTCTGGCACAGTCGCCGCCGATCGTACGAGAGGCTATCTCGAGTATCCACACCTTGCTCTCATTATCTATCCGGCATTCTGCATGCACAGCTCCCGTGGTAAGCCCATAAGCATCACAGGCCTTCTGGATGACGGCTTTTATCGACTGTTGCAACTTATGATCTAAACCTGTCGGTGTAACATAGATGGTCTCTTCAAAATATGGGCCGACCAACGGGTCAGGTTTATCGAAGATGGTGATCGTATGCAGAAGCCCCTGGTGCAGGAACCCTTCAAAGGCAATCTCGATTCCATCGATGTAATCTTCGATCAACAAGTGGCCTTTTTCGAATTCACCTGATGCGGTGGCGACGATAGGTCTAAGCCTGTCACAGGCAGACAGGAATTCAGTCTCGTTATTCACCCGGATGACACCGCGGCTTGCCGACATGTTCAGTGGCTTCAGGACACAGGGCCAGGGCAGGCCGATTATCTGTTGCTTAATCGGTCGAGTAAGATCGAGAAGACAGTGGATAGGGACAGGGCAACCTGCTAATGCCAACTGCGCACGTGCCAGGTCTTTACGAAAAGAGCATTGTGCTGCCAGTGGTGGATTATGAGGCAGTTTCAAAGCCTGGGCTGCTTGAGCGGCGAGCTCAACGGTCTGGTCATCACTGCCCAATATGCCGGTGAATGGTCTACTCCTGTCTTCTTTTAAAATAATGTCCAGCGTCAGGTCCGGGTTATCAAAATTTACATGTATGCCGTTGGCAACTTCTGATACCAGTGAGTGTTGACCTTCTGAGGCGATGGTCACTTCGAGACCAAGATTTTTTGCTGCTCTAATATAGGGTGCAATACGATAACTGTTGTGATGAGAGATAAGCAACAGTCGCTTGTCATTTGGAGTAGGCATAGGCCTCGTCTCGATATTCCTGTCTTAATTTATAGGCTTGAAAATAAAAAGGGTGGGTCATATTTAATATGACTCACCCACGGGTATTACTTAAGACGATCTGAATCTTGTAATTATCTAGCCGCAACCACCACCACCAGATGCACCGCCACAACCACCACAGGAACCACCACTGCTGGAATTGGCAAAGACGTTTTTAAAGACAAAGCTGGCATTCGCGCCTTCAGACTGATAGTCGATCTCTACACCTTCGAGAAAACCTAATGCAACGGCGTCGACATGGACTTTAAGGCCTTCTTTATCCAGAGTGGTATCGAAAGGTGTTGGCTGGTCTACGAAGGTCATACCGTAAGTCATGCCACCGCAGCCGCCGCCTGATACAAAGATGCGAACGCCATTAACGCCATCTTCACTTTCAGTCAGTGCTAATAGTTGTTTAACCGCTTCATCAGAAACTTTAACCTGATCAGTTAACTGGGAATTAAATTGTACCTGAGACATATAAGAACTCCTGCTGGGTAGCTGTAATAATGTAATACTAGCACGGTTTTACTTTTATTGCTTGCGATAATTCCGTTAAAAATCATAAGGATATTGTCTATTGTCTATAAAAGCGACACTGTAGCATCAACATCTACAACACCGCTTATCTGTATTTTTTTAATATCATATAAAACTAATATTTTCATGCTATTAGTGATTCTTTTACTATAATTAATGTGACCGATTAATCCTATTTCCCATATAAAATAACCTTGTATTAATGGACCGTAAAGTCAACGTCGCTTACTTGAAAACAGGCATGTACGTATCAAGCCTTGATCGTCCGTGGATCGATACGCCGTTCCTGCTGGAAGGCTTTTTGATCAAGTCAGAAGAAGATCTCTTAGCATTAAACCAGTACTGTACTTACGTATATATTGATCCCGACCGTGGCATCGGTGCATCTGTATATATCGAAGAAGCACCTCGTCTGAAAACCAATTCCTATCTGGAAAGGTTTTTACAGGACAATAAGAAAAAGGTCGAATACAAAAATACCAGGCCGACAAAAGAAGAGGTACCAGCAGCACAGACGGCACTAGAAAGTGCCAGTAATCAGGTCGCACACATCATGGAGGGTGTAAAAGAGGGCAAAAACCTCAATATCGAAGCCGTGAGAGGGGTCGTCGAGCCGATACTCGATAGTATTATCCGAAACTCTGAAGCCTATATGTGGCTTTCGATGATGCAAAAGAAGAGTTCTTATACCTATTCACACTCTGTTGATAACTGTGCGTTGGCTATTGCATTCGGTCGATTTATGGGCTTGCCTAAAAAAGATCTACGGACATTGGCGATCGGCCTGTTGATGATGGATATGGGAAATGTGAACGTGCCTGAAGGTATTCTGAATAAGAAAGGAAGACTGACTGAAGCTGAGTACCGGATCGTGAAAAAACATGTTGGTCACAGTGTCGTTATATTGAAGAAAACGAAAGGCATGAACGAAGATATCATCAATATTGCACTGACACACCATGAGCGTTTTGATGGCAGTGGTTATCCAAATGCTATGCATGGTACACGGATTCCGGTATATGGACGTATGGCAGCCATCATTGACTGTTATGATGCAATGACCAGTAATCGTCCTTTTAGCGCAGCAAAATCTCCCTATTCAGCGCTACAGAATATTTATAACTGGCGTGGTAGCGCATTTCAGCCTGAACTGGTAGAGCAGTTCTTACAGTGTATGGGGGTTTACCCTACAGGTTCTCTGGTGGAGATGACGAATGGATCAGTCGCGATCGTTCTGGAGCAGAACCTGACACAGAGGATGCGCCCTAAAGTCATGTTGATCCTGGACGAAGAGAAACAGCATCTGATGGAATATAAAACCGTTAACCTTGCTACAACTTTTGAAGATGAAAGTCGAATGCCGATGAATATTTACCGGGGTCTGGATCCTGGTGCCTATGGTATAGATCCTACCGAATATTACTTATAAACATAATCTAAATCGAACTAATGAAATCTCGCCTGGCATTTTTCAATACTATCTCTTCATTGATCGGGGCCAGTGACAGTAATATCGCATTTATAATCATCAAGATTCGACGATTTAAAGAAATAAATACGACATACGGTTTCAAAAAAGGTGATGAATATCTCGATTATGTCGAAGAAAAATTACAGGCAATATTACGGCCAGATGACCTGGTCGGCCGGGTAGGCGATAACGAATTTGCCGTATTACTGCCATCGTTGAACAATACTTCTCATGCCCTGCTGGCAGCAAACAAGATTACTTCCGAATTTAAACACACAGTCGATATCGATGGTTCGATGATCTCGCCTAAAGTGGTGATGGGTATTTCTGCTAAGCCTGATCACGGTACTACATTTGATGAGCTGTTACATGCGGCTACGCTAGCGCTACAGCAAGCCGAGAAGAATAACGAGGATTACCTCCTACACCAGGTATCGAGCACGGATCTACCGCCGAGCCTGATGCTGGAAAACGAGATTCAGTTTGCGCTCGAAGATGATGAACTCAGTCTTTTCTGCCAGCCAAAAGTAAACCTCAACAGCGGCAAGTTGTATGGCGGTGAGTCGTTGATCCGCTGGAACAGTAAAAAATACGGCTTCGTTAATACACAATATTTCATCGATATCCTGGAAGGCAGCAGCTTACTGGTGCCAGTGACCAGTTGGGTGCTGAATAGTGCATTGAGGCAGTGTATACGTTACCAGGAGGCCTATCCCGGCTTTAGTGTTGCAGTGAATCTGTCACCCTCATTATTGACTAACCGAAGCATCGTAGAGATCGTATCAAATGCGGTTAGTATCTGGGCGATCAGTCCAGCCAGCCTGATATTAGAGGTTACCGAAGGGGCGATGATGATGAATCCGAAGAAAAGCCTGGAGATATTGGATGAATTTCACCAACTCGGTTTTGGCGTTTCTATCGACGACTTCGGTACGGGGTATTCCTCGCTGGCCTATCTGAAAAATCTGCCAGCTGATGAGATCAAGATCGACAAGTCATTCGTCATGAACATGGCGAGCGATAAGAAGGATGAGAGCATCGTCAAAGCAGCGGTAGACCTTGCTCATACCCTTGATCTTAAGATCGTAGCTGAAGGTGTTGAAGACGAAAGAACACTGGATATTCTGTCTGGGATGGGCTGTGACTATGCCCAGGGATACTACATGGCTAAACCTATGCCGAGCGAAGAGCTTATCGTGTGGATGAACGACAGTGAGTGGACCTGACTCTGTGCGCACACCATTTGTAAACTACGCTCTGCATCTGTGAAGCGAAGGATGATGTTTTACCCGGTCTTCTTATGATGAAATAATGCGTACAGACTCGGCACCAGTATCAGGCTGACAAATAGAGAGAAGCTCAGCCCCCAGACGATAACGAACGCCAGAGGTTGTAGCATCTCAGAGCCTTCGCCGAGACCGATAGCCAGCGGCATCATGCCAAATACAGTGGTCAAGGTAGTCATCAGAATAGGGCGTAGCCTCAGCGCGGCTGCATTCTTTATCGACTCGACCAGTAACCCGGTTTTTTCACGTTCTATTTCTATCTGCTCGACAAGGACGATCGCGTTATTGACGACGATACCGGTGAGCATGATCAAGCCCAGCCAGACCGGCATCGACAGGCTCATCTCAGGGTTTATCAGCAGGCCAATCGCAACACCTATGGCCGCAAATGGAATACTGATCATGATGATCAGCGGATTTAACAGTGATTCATACTGCACCGCCATAACCACCAGGACGAGGAATATGGCCAGCAGTAAAATGGCTAAACCTGTTTTCTGACCCTGCTCCAGCGTCTTGTTGGTGTCGTTATCATAAAGTACATAACCTTCCGGCAATTCCAGTTCTTTCAGCCTGGTTAATACCTCTTCCAGTACCTTTGTCTGGCTGTAGTCAGGATCATAGGACGCAGAGATCTCAACGATGCGTTGTTGATGGCTGCGTACGATACGGCTGGCCGTCGGTGCACGGGTGATATAAGCGATATCACCAAGGCGTACCGCATTACCATTCTTATAATCGACCATCAGGTTCTGCAAGACGTTCGGGTTAAAACTTTTAGCCCGTGGCAGGCGGATACGGATATCAAAATCCTTATCACCTTCGATGAAGTTACTGATGATCTCTCCATCGAGTGCGATCTTTAGAGCAGTGCCAACGACTTCTGCATCGATAGCAAACTCGGCAGCGCGTTGCCGGTCAATCCGGATATTAAGTTCGGCTTTAACCTCTTCATAGGAGTGCGTCAGATTCTTCAGGCCCGCCACTGGTTCCAGCAGGGTGACTGCCTGGTCTCCCAGTTCTCGTAAGGTGTCGAGGTTTTCGCCCCTGATATGAATGCTGACATCATCGCTACCACGTGCGATATGTAGCCCCCGCACGCCAGTTACCCTCATGCGTATCTTGAAGCCTGTGAGCTTAAGTGCGTTGATTTTTTTCTGCACGGACTTGGTCCACTGGTCACTGGTTAGTGAACGCTGATCTGATGGTGTCAGCTGTATCTTGATAGAACTGTAATTACTGCTTTCAAATTCAGATCGCCCGAAAATGAATCCGCCGGCAGTAGTGAACAGTGTGCTGACTTCCTCCTGTTCCAGCAGTAAGTCTTCTATCTGATCGACCGCATTATCCATCTCTTCAAGCTGCATTCCAGCATCGCCACTGATCGATAGCGAAACTTTTCCTTCGTCGACACGTGGCAGCTCGATACGTTTTGTTATGTTTATCTGGTAGATGGCCGCGCTCAGCAGCAGGCTGAAAATGAGTAATGTTTTGACTGGACTGGCTAGAAAAAAATGGGCACCATATGTATATTTTACTTTAAGAAAGTTCATTAAGCCACTGATTATATTGTTATCAGTTCGCCGGTATTTAACCTTTGCACCAAGCGCAGGGACTAAGGTCAATGCGACAGCCAGTGATGCAAGCATGGCGGATGTGATGGTTATTATGAGCTCCTGAAACAACAGGCCGGACATGCCGCCGATGAATAAAAAAGGTAACAAAGCGCCCAGGTTCGTGCTGGTGGATGCAACGATCGGGCTGTTTACCTCGATAGCGGCATTGATGGCATCATCATCTGATACTTCTCCCTGGGACTGGTGACGAGTGATGTTTTCCAGCATGACGATGGTGCTGTCGATCAACAGTCCCATGCCAAGAGCGAGGCCGCCCAGGGTCATGATATTCAGCGTCAGACCAAAAATTTGCATGATGATGAATGTCACCAGGATTCCTATTGGGATTGCGGTACCGATAATGAGGGTACGCAACATGCTGCCCAGGAACAGGTAGATAACACACATTGCGAGAAATGCACCGCTGAGCGCTGCGATCGAAGCGTTAGTCACCGAGTGCCTGACAAATATTGACTGGTCACCGACGATGGCCAGTCTGATATCTTCAGGGATAGCATTTTGTGTCTGCAGGTTTTTTATCCTGTTCTTGACCTCGTCGACCACGGCTATGGTATTTGCCTGTGGCTGCTTCTGTATCGATAGTTTCACCCCGGGAATCTTGTTAAGGCGTATGCGCAGACGTTCATCTTTATGTTTGTCGAGCACTTTTGCGACATCGTTAACGCGGATTGTGTCATCGATACTGCTGCTTTCGTTTGAGATAACATTGCTCGGTTGCAGCGGTAACCGCTTTAGCTCTTCCAGTGAACTAAAGCGGCCTTCTGAACGGGTCGTGATCTCCTGGCGTCTGGATATCATCCTGCCACCGGGCGAGTCGGTGTTCTGTTTATTGATCTGTTGTGCAAAATCCTGCAATGAGAGTCCGATATTGGCCAGTTTCTCCTGGTCTGGAATAATCTGTATCTCTCTCTCCAGGCCACCACCGACCTCTACCGCGGCAACCCCGGGAAGGTTTAAAAACCATTTGGAAAAGATATAGTCGGCCCAGGTGCGAAGTTCTACGGAGTTGAGCTTATCGGAACTGACGACCAGTTCCATTACAGGGATCTGTGAGGGGTCACGTTTATAGATGACCGGTGGTTCGTCATTTTCCGGTAAGAAACGTTTCGCCCGGTCAAGACGGATACTGGCATCACGTAATGCATTATTGATATCAACGCCATAGGGGAAGCTCAGGCTGACAGCACTGCGACCTTCAGTTGTTTCAGAGTCGACAGAAATAGCATCCTCAGTGATGGCGAGCTGTTCTTCAAGCTGACGGGTCACCCGGTCTTCCATGATGCTTGCCGGTACACCAGGATCCATGATGCGAACTTTTACTTCCGGGGCAATGATGTGTGGTAACAGGTTGATACCGAGCTGTTTAAATGAAAACAGGCCGAGGATTACGATGGTCAGGGTCAACATGGTGATGCCGACCGGATGGTGGATTGACCAGGCAGCGACGCCGCCAGTTCGAAATCTCTGTTTCATTATGGTCTGACGATGTCCTGTTGAATCATTTGTGTTTCATTGTCCTGTGGTGCCGCAATAGCTACTTTTTTGCCATTACGTAGACCGAGGTAACCCCGGGTCACGATCCTGTCTCCAGGTTCTAAAGCAGATAATACCTCGGTCACCGAGCCGAACTGCTGTCCCTGTTCGATAAATACTTTTTCAACGACGGATTTTCCGTCTCCTTTATCAACGACACGAAATACGTAAGCACCTTCAGGGTCATAATGTATGGTATGTACAGGGATCACCAGTCTATCCGTCGCTTTTAGTTCGATCTTGGCACGCGCAAACTGCCCGACCTTCGCGCCTTCAGGAACCGGGTCGAGCTGGATCTCGATCAGGCCCTTATGTGTACTGGCATCAATCGTTGGATGAATGCGAACGATCCTGGCATTAAACGGTTTATCACCCAGCGCATCGATACGCAAAGAGATCTCCTGGTCGATCGATACCAGCGGGATCCATCGTTCCGCCAGGCTGGCTTTAAGCAGTAATGCTGATGGGTCGATGATACTGTGGATATGAGATTGCGCTGCCAGCATGTCCCCCGGCTCATAGAAGCGTTTGGTGATGAGACCATCGATCGGCGCTTTTATACTGGTACGTTTAAGACGTGTCAGATGGCGATCTTCTTCGGCTATCGCCAGGTCCAGTATGGTACGCGCCTTGGCGACTTCTTCTTCGGTCGAAATCTTCTTCGGCAGCAGTTTCTTCACACGTGAAAGATCGACTTTTGCCTGTTCTTTCGATGCGGTCGCTTTGGCGACATCAGTCTTTAATAATTCGTTATCGAGCTGTACCAGCAGGGTACCTTTTTTTACGCTATCACCTTCATGGTAAGGCAGCTTGATGATCCGGCCGCTTTCTTCGTTATATAAACGGATCTTGGTCACGGCTTCCAGGGTGCCGGAGACAGTCTGAATCAGGAATACCGGTTTGTTTTCCGCAGCGATGACTTCGACACGATGCACGGTTTGCTGTGTTTTTCTCGCATTCATATTTAAGTCATTGTCATTATCACAGGCAGTTACCAGTATAGCGGCGGTAAAATAAGCGAATAATGACCGATAGAGAGAAAGCTTTTTCGATATAATCATGGGCTGAACTTTACCCTATTACACACTGATACTTCAAAATAAATGATTCACCGACCGACCGCTGAACCTCACGGTAACCGTAAAGATTTTGAGAATATAAAACGACTGTTTCCTTACATCTGGGACTTTAAAGGCCGTGTGTTCCTGGCACTGACTTGCCTGATCCTGTCCAAGGTCGCTATTGTCGGTATGCCCCTGATACTGAAGGATATCGTAGATGGACTCGATAGTCGGCAGCTTTTAGAAAATGTCAGTATGACTTTACCGCTGTTGCTGTTATTGGCTTATGGTGCCTTGCGGTTGATGGCGAGCCTTTTCAATGAGCTGCGGGATGCAATATTTTCCCGTGTCCGTTATCACGCCATGCGGGGTATCTCACGACGTGTGCTCAAACATCTGTATTCGCTGTCACTGTCTTATCACCTGGACAGGAAAACAGGCGGCGTAACGAGAGATCTGGAGCGCGGTACTAACAGTTTAAGCTCGATACTCAATTACCTGGTATTTAATATTTTTCCTACAGCAGCGGAATTTATTTTTGTTGCCATTATCCTGCTGGGAAAATATGAACCACATTTTGCTGTCATCACGTTCTCCACGGTTGCACTGTTTATCTTTTTTACCCTGCTGGTAACAAACTGGCGTATGCATTACCGGCACGAGATGAACATGCATGAATCTAAAGCCAACAGTTATGCTGTCGATGGTATGTTGAATTACGAGACGGTGAAGTATTTTAACAACGAAGATTACGAGTTAAAACAATATGACGAAACGCTGGACCAGTGGGAAGGCGCTGCTGTAAAAAGCCAGGTTTCGATGTCCTTGCTCAATTTTGGGCAGGGCGCAATAATCGCTGTCGGTGTCACCTTGATGATGATATTTGCCGCACAGGGTGTGGTCGATGGCAGTATGACCCTGGGCGACCTGGTACTGGTCAATACCATGATGCTGCAGCTATTTCTTCCGCTTAATTTTCTCGGCATCATTTATCGGGCATTGAAATATTCACTGGCAGATATGGATATGATGCTCAAACTTCTGGACACCGAAAGAGAAGTTAAAGACATCGATAATGCGAAACAGTTAATTGTTAGTGATGCCGTCATCCGCTTTGATAATGTCTGTTTCGATTACAACAAAGATAGAAAAATACTCGATAAACTCAGTTTTGATGTGCCGCGAGGACATAAGGTTGCCGTGGTTGGCCCATCCGGCGCCGGTAAGTCGACCCTGGCACGACTGCTGTTTCGCTTTTATGATGTCGACTCCGGAGATATCTTTATCGATGGCCAGAATATAAAGTCAGTTACACAGTCCAGCCTGCGCGATAACATCGGTATCGTGCCACAGGATACCGTACTGTTTAACGATACCATCGAGCATAATATTCGTTATGCCAGTCTTGATGCCAGTGATGCTGAAATTCAGCAGGCGGCTAAACATGCCAATATCCACGATTTTATTACCAGTCTACCTGATGGCTACCAGACAGTTGTCGGTGAACGTGGCCTGAAACTTTCCGGCGGTGAGAAACAACGTGTGGCGATTGCCCGTGTCATCCTTAAAAACCCACGCATCCTTGTTTTCGATGAAGCTACCTCATCACTGGACTCACACTCTGAACAGCTGATCCTCGAATCATTAAAAGAAATAGCCGAGAGACATACAACCCTGGTCATCGCGCACCGTCTCTCTACTATTATCGATGCCGATGATATCGTGGTCCTCGATAAGGGCAGGGTTGTCGAACAGGGTAGTCACCAGGAACTGCTTGTGAAAGACGGCCTGTATGCACACCTGTGGCAATTACAGCAGGAAGAAGAAAAAGAGAAGGTGGCCTGATCATGCGGGATGTCATATTAAGAAAAGAACCGGTCGAACTGCACAAGATATTGAAATTTGAAGGCATGGTGCCGAGCGGTGGTGTCGCAAAACTGGCCATCGAGTTGGGTGACGTTCTGGTTAACGGTGAGGTCGAAACACGCAAACGTAAGAAGATCGTCTCCGGTGATATCATCGAATTCAATGGAGAAAAGATTCGTCTGGTTACGGGGGATTGAAAAGCTGGCCTGGCGCAACGACCATGCGGCTGTCAAAAAGATGGCGTAAGCGGTCAAGTAAGGAACCATGTCTGTCGCTAATATCTAGTTGAGTTTAATCACAGATAAAGGGGACATGCCATGTTAACCAACCATGATGTAAAAAGTGTTCAGTATATGATCGAGCAGTCAGATTTCAGAGAACGTGATTTTTTAAAGGCCCATGCAAAGATGGAGATCGATATCATCAATAGCCAGAGTCTAGACAGGCATCTGACGGACAGAGAAATGCATGCGTTTGAATTTGCCATCGAGACCGTCGCGCAGTTAGAGACCCGGCAGCACCGGGAGAGCTGGTTGGATACGACGACGAAGCGCAGTGAGTTGACGCAGCACTACCCGGTGCCTCATTAGATACATGGAATAAAACACTGTAATAGAATAGTCTCCAGGCAATGGCCAGGTGGTTCTGTTACTTTTTTTTACCGTTATTATTTTTTATTATTCTGTAGTCAAGGTTCTCAACCAGACTCCTTCTGGTCAGTGGGTTACTGGTACAGTAACGAACATAGTCATAATCGATATAACGGTACATCAGGTGTCCATCACGTCCTGCGGGAATGCCAAGCCGTGTTGTCTGGATGTGTTGATCAACTGATATATCGGCATCATCGAGGTAGAATATATTCTCATCAAATTGTTTGCCGTCCCAGTCTGTCACCTTCAGATCCAGTGACTGGCAGAGCAGGGTTTGCCCGTTACAGAGTTTGTCTGCTGGGCGTGTACTACCCGTCGCTGTCGGATTCAAGCGTTGCATGATCTCGATGATGGTCCTTAGTGTGTCAGGGTCATCAGGTCCATCAGCAAAGGGGAATGCGGATTTTATCAGTACCGCGTTACCTTTACCTTTGCAGCTTATGTTGAGCGAGTCCTTACCCCTGGCATAATACATGTATATCGTACCGGCAGGCATGAACAGCGCTTTACGTTTATCGGTATAACCGAGGGATGCATGGCTGGCTTTTTCTTCGAGGTAGTAAGCTTCAGTTTCAATGATGCGTGCGTTCAGCCAGGTGCCGAGATGTTTTCTGCGAATGATCTTGCCTAAAAGTTGCTGTGCGACCAGGCAGGCATCGCGATCAAAAAACGTGGGCTTAAGCATACTCATGGTCTATCTCTGAATCACGCAGGCCTAACAAGCTCAAGGCATCCTTGGTCTAACATGTGGGAATTGACCCAGGTATTTATATTTCCACCAGTTCCCGGTTTCGCGCCTTTCGTGAAAGTCGGTAAATTCATATTGAAAAACCTGTACCCTGATATATTCAGGCGGCGCTTGCGGGAATGGGTTATAAGCGAGCAAGTCGAGTACTTCAGGTGAGCCTTGCTCAAGTTTTATGATGAAGCGGTCGAACCAGTACATGAATTCTGGAAATTGTGGCGGTACGAACCATATCATCCAGTCCAGCCGTGGCTGATGTGGAATATTGAATATTGGGCGTCGATCTAGCGGGCCAGGTTTATATTTAAACTGGTATGCCTGCCATTCTTTACCATCGTAAGAGCCTTCGATCTGTAGCTCGTGGCGCTCGGTCTGCATGGTCGGGAATACATGAAAGTCATGGCCGATTCCCCACGACCTCACCACGACTGTGGCCTGTCTGATAGCACCTGGAATGGTTATATCAGGTATATACCTGAGAAATACCGTAATGCTGCTGGTAATGATAAGGATGGCAAAAATAGGCAGGATAAATACACTTTTCTGTTGGCGTGTGTGTTTGATCTCGTCAGGCAACAGGAAATCGGGCAGCAGTCTTCTGATCAGTCGGTCATCCAGTAAGAACAGGCACAGGGCGATGGTAAGCAGGTTTATCCAGTTATGGTTGCTGGTGGCAATGATCAAAAGTTGCATGCATACTGTTATTAACGCGGCGAAAATGCGGAATCTCCGCGGCAGAAAAATAAAAAATGGAACGATGAGCTCGGTGAAGAATGTAAATACCACACCGGCCTGTAACAGCCAGTCTGGAAGCTGATGGAAATACCATGCACCTGCATGTGGCAAAGGTTGGGTTTCAAAATAATAGTTGAGTGTTGTCAGGTCGGCCCATACAGGATCACCGCTTGAAATCTTTGAAACGCCCGACATAAACCTCAGACGGAAGAGTAACCAGTGATATAGAAATATCACCAGGTGGCTTGGACCTGCAGTTAAAAATATCGCGAGGAAACCGGCTTCCATCAGCAGTGTGTCCCACTGAAAGGTCATGAACATCTGTCCGGCGTGAAATAGAGACAGATAAAAAACAAACAACAGTACCAGCATCGTTGTTCTCATGTACCCGAAAAAGAGTAAAACTGAAAACAGGCAACCGGTATAGGCGACTAGCTGTAGAGCGAAGTCGCCTGAATCGATCCAGAACAGTGTGGGCAGGTATAGAATTGCCTGGTAACCGCTCTGTTGAAAAGCCAGTGCCAGGAACTCTTCGAATGGCAGGATACCGTTGGCACCGGCAAGTCCAGGGATCTGAACTGCGATAGACAAAAAAGCGGCAAAATAGATTACAGCTAATGCTTTGATAAATAACCAGCTGCTTATCTGAAAGTCTTCAGCTATAGCGAGCGGTTTGGAAAATAACGGGTTATTCATCATTAACGATTCACCGGTTCATCTGTTTCCTGGTCTTACTGGTTGCCTGTGCTGTCAGTGGATCATCTGGCCAGTAGTGTTTTTTATATTTGCCACGTAGCTCTTTTTTTACTTCATGATACGCCGTTTTCCAGAAGCTGTTCAGATCCTGTGTCACCTGCATGGGACGATGTGCCGGCGATAAGAGATGCATCATCAACCTGCAATGTCCATCCATTAAGGCTGGCGTTTCGTGCAGGCCGAACACTTCCTGCAGCCTGACTGCCAGTACCGGTGTTTTTGGATCAGCATAGTCGATGCTTATGGCTGAACCACTCGGTACGATAATCTTTTCTGGTGCCAACCTGTCGATGATCTGTTGTTGTTCCCAGCTGAGCATGCTCTGCAGCAGTTTATACAGGTCAAGTTTATAACACTGCTTGAAACTATTTTCATCATCCAGGTATGGCAGCAACCACTCTGACAGGGACGTGAGCAGGGCTGTTTCTGAAAAGTCCGGTAACATGTTGTCAGTAAACTGTTTCTTCAGTTCAGCATCATTTTCGATATTCTTGTTTATGAAGTTAACGCGTTGTGCTAAACCGGTTGCCTGTGCTGTCCAGTTAAAGATATGTAATCCCGTCTTGTTGATCGCCTGTAACAGACATTGTTGCACGGCTTCTTTTTCACCGGTAGCAACAGCATCTTGCTGAATGATTAACTTACCTATACTCGATATCTGTTTTACCTCGACACGTTGCAGTTTCTCATTCCACGTAGTTTCCTGTGTTTTTCGAATATCATCTGCGAAATAGTCCTGTAATTGCTGTGATGTTATCTCTGCGGCGAGATAGATGGTCGCCTCGCGTTGTTTGGCATCGAGATTGGCGATGACGAGGTATTCATAGAGATGTTGTTGCAGGTAAGGCGGAATGCTGGCACCTTTGCCATTGCTCAACAGGTAACGACTATCGTTGCTGCTCCGCTGTTTCGCTATCCTGTCAGGGTAGGCATATGCCAGTAACACACCTGTTAGTTCTTCGTTCACATCATATGTTTTCGTCTCGGAAGTTTTAGCGGTGCTGTTGTCCTTGAGGCGCATACTACGCTTGAGTCGTTTATAGAAATCATCAGCGCTTTGAATGATTCGTTTGCACTGTGTTATATCGATGCCACGTCGATGCGTTTTTCTGGATGTTCGTAAGACCAGTAGCAGGTTTATCCTGTCATGAATGTCGTAACTTTTCTCAGTCATTCCCTGGTAGAAATCTTTTTCAGTCAAGATGGCGGCGATGAGACAGCCATGGTATGGCTGTCCGAGTTCGGCTGATTTCAACATCATGTGAGCGAGCCTGGGGTGTGTGCCAAGTTCCAGCATGTTACGGCCATGCAGGCTGATTCTGCCGTCAGCATCGAGTGCGTCGAGCTGTTGTAATAATTCTCTCGCCTGATTCGTAGCACTGGCTGGCGGTATGTCCAGCCATGTCAGTTCATCGGCCTGTGATACTCCCCAGTTAGCCAGCTCTAATACCAGCGAACACAGATCGCTATGCAGTATTTCTGCTAAAGAATGCCTGGCCAGTCGTTGTTGTTGCCCGGCGGTCCACAGGCGATAACAGGTGCCGGCCGACAGTCGTCCTGCACGGCCGCTACGCTGGTCAGCCGAATCCTGTGAGATAACTTGTGTTGTCAGTCGGTTCATTGCCGATGCGGGATCATATTCGAGTATGCGTTCCAGGCCTGAGTCGATGACACAGTTGATACCTTCGATGGTCAGGCTGGTTTCTGCGATATTGGTCGCCAGCACGATCTTTCTGTTATCAGCAGGTGGCGGGCTGATCGCACGGTCCTGTTGCTGTTTGTTCAAGCTGCCATGCAGTGGTGCTACCAGGATGTTATCAATCGAAGCATCGTCAAGGTATTGTGTGATGCTGCTGGAAAGCTGGTTGATCTCTTTTACACCGGGCAGGAAGACCAGGCAGTTGCCCTGGTGTTCGCGGATCACCTGTTTTACCGTGTTGAACACACTTTTGATCAGCAACTGATGATCTGCGGCGGCTATCGGTGATTCTGAATACCGGATATCGACAGGGTAACAGCGTCCTTCGCTCTGGATCACCGGAGCATCATCGAGTAACACCGATATAGCATTGCTGTTGAGCGTGGCAGACATCACCAGCATCTTCAGATCATCACGTATTATCTGCTGGCTCTGTATGCATAAGGCCAGTGAAAGATCAGCATGCAGACTACGCTCGTGAAATTCATCAAAGATAACCAGGGCAGCAGAGTTCAGTTCCGGATCAGCCTGTAATCTACGAGTTAAAATACCTTCCGTTACAACCAGTATTTTAGTCTGTTTGCTAAAACAGCTATCCTGACGGATCTGGTATCCGATAGTTTCACCGACTTCCTCACCTAATAGATATGCCATGCGTGCCGCGGCGTTTCGAGCAGCGATCCGTCTCGGTTCAAGCATGATGATCTGTTTGTCTTTTAGCCAGGGCTGGGCGAGCAGGGCGAGCGGTACTGCAGTTGTTTTACCCGCGCCGGGTGGTGCCTGTAGCACGATTCGATTGTGAGTATATAAGGTACCCTGAATCTCTGGTAATACGTCCTCGATTGGTAGTTTTGGCATATCAAAAAGTGGAATTATCCGATTGAAAGACGAGTGCCCCTGATACTCACGTTAGTGACACACTAACCGGTACTGACCTCATTACTGTCATAGAATGGCAGATCGACAGTGACACGGTATGGCAGGGGAATCATGTGTTCAATTATATTCCATAGTCACCCCGGTGTGCGTGACATATTAAAGTAGTGACTATCCAGGCTATTAATAAAACAGTTTATTGCTGTACATCAAATAATACTCTGGATGCATGCAAGCCTTTCTTATACTATAGATGTTAAGATCAAACATAAAAGAGGTGTATACCATGCAACCTGTCATTGCTGTTGAGTTCACAGCGCGGTCTGGTGACCAGTCATTCAAGGAAGAGAGCGTCACTTTTCATAACCCGGAAGAACTTTTTGCTTTCGTTGCGCCGGATGGTGGTTGTGATGCCATCCCGAACGAAGTTGCCGAGATCCAGATGGTGTTCCTGCCGCCAGAACACCCCAATACACAGAATCCTGTTGCAGATAAACGGGTGACACTGGAACTGGGTATGGTATTTTTAAGCGGACCTCTCGCTGCTATCGTCCAGACGGCTGAACAGCTCATCGATAAAGCCGGGCGCGGTGAACTTAGTGAATCTTTCCTCAAGGTCATCAATGTAGATCTCTGAAACAGAGATTATGCAAAATACACGCCTGCGCTTCGTATTGGACAATCCCTGGCTGTTTGCCAGGCGTGTGCTGACCGGGTTTAGCGCTAACCAGGGGTTACTGCTATCTGGTGCAGTTGCCTATTACACCTTGCTGACCATCGTACCGATGTTTGCGCTCATCATCACTGGCCTGTCGCAGATACAGGAAATACAGCCACTGCTGGAGTCGCTGAGAGAATACCTGCTATTGATCGCACCTAACCAGGCTGATGCGTTGATCAGTCAGATCAGTGCTTTTCAACAGAACTGGAAAACGGTCGGCCTGATGGGGATTCTGCTGTTGTTATTCTTCAGTTCCTTTGCATTCACTTCGCTGGAGAATGCGATGTCGGTGATATTCTTTCACCGGGTCGCTATCCACCGGCGCCACTTCATGATCTCGGCGATCATTCCATACTGTTATATCGTGCTGCTCGCAGTCGGCATGTTACTGGTCAGCATGGTCAGTGGTAGCCTGCATTCTCTGGATGACCGTTCAGTCACGGTGATGGGGCAGCACTGGTCTCTCAGTGGCATTGAAACAGCACTTATCTATATGCTGGGAATCATCGGTGAGATACTGCTGCTCACTTCGATCTACCTGGTTATGCCGGTCGGTAAACTGTCATTACGGCACGCCCTGATAGGCGGCATAACGGCAGCATTTCTCTGGGAGATCACCCGGCATATACTGGTCTGGTACTTCTCGACCCTGTCCTTGGTCAACGTTGTCTATGGCGCATTTGCGACCGTCATTATCATCTTGCTCAGCCTGGAGGCGGCAGCGATCATCTTATTACTCGGTGCACAGGTCATCGCTGAATATGAGCGTATCGGTAGTTCATCGACTACCACGCACGGTTTACAGACCTGATAAAATACCCCAGCTTTTTTATATGGTAGCAGTATGGATACGATCAATATATCGCAGATACTCAATCAACCTGTAGAACACTATGTTTTGCCGTTAGGCCTGCTCATCCTGGTGCTGGTTTTAGTGCTGGTTTTTGTGGTGGTTAAGCGGAAGAGCTTAGCGCACGACTGGTTAAACCTGAAGACACGTAGGCGGCTGAAGCGCCTGGGATATGCGCAGATTTCAAAGCTTCAATGCCCAGACGGTCTTGGTTATCATTTTGTCATCGATCGACTTATCCTGCGGCATGATGGCATCACCGTGCTGATGTTTAAAAAATACCCGGGAAAGATATTCTGCGCGGATGATATCGATGACTGGACCCAGATGATCGGTCACAAGAGTTATCGTTTCATAAATCCATTATATGATCTCGAATGTCAGATCAAGTCTGTATCAGAATGCATACCCGAGGTGCCGGTAAATGGTTACCTGTTTTTTGACCACCAGGCGACATTCCCTAAGGGCCATCCCGAACGGGTCATCCATCTGAATAATATACCGGAATCACTAGAACGAAATAAACAGCATAAGGTCAATGCGCTGGTGAGATCGGCCTGGGAAAAACTTAAGCAAATGCCTCGAGGATAGCACCGTGTGGTTTTGATCGCTTAGCCTGGTGAGGGCATGTGAGATCAGGATATATTACTATTTCGTGAAATAGACGCCAGGGATCCAGCTTTTTTTGACCTTACTGGTCTTTTCCAGGTTTACTTCATTCTCATCGATAAATGTGAACATGTTCCAGCCGATTCGAATGGTATCTTTATGGTGCAATTGTTGCCTGGTAACTTTTTCTTCGTTAATGAACGATCCATTTGTGCTACCAAGATCTTCGAGAAAATAGCCGGTTTTTCCTGTATCGCCGGTTTTGCTGATGATCTGCGCATGTTCATTGCTGACTGCAAGATCATCGATCTGTACCTGGTTGTCTGAGGTGCGACCGAACTTTAACGCTGCCTCTTTTATATTGAACCGGTTGGCAACGACGCCATCGACGGTCTGTATGATTGTCGCCATGCTGTTTTCTCGCTAAATATTCTTTAGGTGTTGTATCGTTATGCTGTATTGATTATAGATATATATTTATTCGATATTTGAAAACACGGCGATATTAATTAAAACCACGGTTTTAATCGGTGGTGAGACGTTAACAGATGTTTGTTCTGAATCGTAGGGAAGCGAGACAAAACGCAATGAGACCGAAAACCATAAAGGCCGGATAAAATTCGTTTACAGGCAGCGTACTGATAGAAACCCGTTCACTACAAGCAGAACTATGTCCTCAAATAACCCGTTCGTTCAGGACACGCTGAGATATACAGCAACTAACAGCATGACAAATGCAAACACCTGGATACCAATTCGTGTAAACATCAGCTGTTCGCTATGCTTCGCATCATAAGAGCCACCTACGGCCATTGAGCCGAGCCCCCATGCCAGCGTAACCACTGTTGCAATCAATGCTAGTACCACTGTTATTGTTAGTAATGACATAACACACCTCCTTATTCCATTGTATTCAGCAGATGGCCGATATTATTGACACAGGTCAATAGATAAATAAAAAACAGAAAGTTATAAATTGTCAGCGTTTCTGATAATGAGATTCCCTATGTGGACAGTTATCTGTAAACTTTATGTTTTTACAGTTTTATTGGAGCAGCAGCGAAATGGGCAGAGCCTATCAAAACCGCAAAGAGTCGATGGCCAAGACATCGGACGCAAAAGCCAAGGTCTACAGTAAGTATGGCCGTGTTATCTATGTGTGTGCCAAAGAGGGCGGTTCTGACCCCGATGGAAACCTTGCTTTACGTGGCCTGATAGAGAGAGCCAAAAAAGACCAGGTACCCAGTCATGTCATCGAAAAGGCAATCAAGAAAGCCGAAGGCGGCGGTGGTGAAGATTTCTCGGTTGCCCGCTATGAGGGTTTTGGTCCGGGTGGCTGTATGGTGATCGTCGACTGCCTGACTGATAATCCAAATCGTACCTTTGGTGATGTCCGCCAGTGTTTCACCAAAACGAAATGCAAGATAGGCACCGAAGGTACGGTCAGCCATATGTTCGACCATTCCTGTATCTTCGTGTTTGCCGGAGATGACGAGGAGAAGGCTCTTGAAGCACTTCTGATGGCTGATGTCGATGTTTCTGATATCGAAAGTGATGACGGTAAGATTACCGTTTTTGCACCACATACCGATTACTTTAAAGCCCGCCAGGCATTAACCGAAGCTTTTGAAGACATCGATTTCGAAATCGATGAGATACAGTTCCTGCCAAAAGGAAATACGCCTGTTACAGGTGATGATGTCGAAATGTTCGAAAAGTTTTTAGATATGCTCAATGATCTCGATGATGTGCAGAACGTATATCATGATGCTGAGGTCTGAATAGCAGTTAACACCAGCCCCTGCTGGTGTCACACTGTGAGAAATTTTCAAGTACTCTCTCTGGGTAACTGGTAAATACACCGTCGACACCGATCTTCTGCATTCTGACCAGGTCTTCGGGGTGATCTACTGCGTAGATATAGACCTTCATGCCTCTTTCGTGGGCGTCATCAACAAAACGTTGATCAACAAACTCCAGGGAAGGGTGAACTGAGAAAGCCCCGAGATCTTCAGCAAATCTTGCGTCATCGACAGGAATTCCCTTCACCAGGGCGCCGAGTTTGATGTTCTGATTCAATCGTTTTATCTCCAGCAGTTCACGGTGGTGGAAGGAGGACACCAAAAACCTGTTTATGTCCCAGCCTTCATCGACGAGCTGGGTAATCAGCTCAGCGACAGGGGCAGCGGTATCTATCCCTTTGAGTTCTATATTAAGACAGGCTTTCGAGTCGACCTCTGTGCAGACTTCTTCCAGGGTAGGGATCTTCTGGCCCTTGCCTGCATCGAGAGAGCGTAGATAGTCAAACGTGCTTTCGCACAGGTAACCTGTACCGTCTGTCGTCCTCTCCAGGCGTTCATCGTGGAACACCACGAGGTGGCCATCGACAAAATAGACATCGATTTCCATGCAGGGGGCGCCCATCTCTAACGCTTTACGGATCGACTCCAGGGTGTTTTCAGGGGCATGTCCCATCGCACCGCGGTGACCTATACATAACAAATATGGTTTTTGCATATCAGGATGTTATCTCTCAATCGTTTTTTGTCAGCCGGTACTTGATGAATACACCTGCCAGGCTGATTACTGACAATAATATCAGTGGCCCGTAGGTAGAGATATCTAACAGCTCCTCATATGAGGAGGTCGTCGCCGCATTATAAATGACCACGCAATATATGTAGGACTTGATGGAGAGACCAGCAATTGCCGCGAGAATGAAATGACTGAGTTTTACTTTCAATATGCCTGAACTGTAATTAACCAGAGAATGCGGAAAAGCGGGGAATACCCGCAAGGCAAATAATGCAAAGAAGTTGTCCTGCTTGTGCAGCAGCCTGTAAGCATGTGAATTTTCAATTCTTGCTATCCAGTCATCGGTGAGTCGTCTTGAGAACAGGTAGGCACACACACCGCCAAGTGTGCCACCGGCAGCCAGGATAAACGTTGCCATCGCAGGCGGGTATAGTGGGGCGACGATCCAGAGAAAGAATGAACCAGCCAGTGCGAAAGTAAATAAGACGGTCTGCAGTATGATCAATATCAGCACCAGCCACCATTGATCTGAATACTGCCTTGCGATGCCGAGCATCTTTTCAGCATCGAGCAGACCGGCAATTTCCAGCAGTATGCCTGCCGAGATCATCAGGGCCACGATAATCAGTTTATTAGCATGGCCCCTGAGCATGTTTATATTAACTCAATGCTTTCTGGATGAGAGGTACCAGCGGTTCCGGTAATGTGATGTGTCCATCGAGGACGAACTGGTGCGCACGATCGGTCATCTTTCTCCATGTCTTACGGATGATGTCGAGCCATTTCTCTTCACTGTACTCAGCATGTTGTTCGGCGAAGGCCAGCATGTAGTGTTCGATGAATACCAGTGCGATAACGTCCTCCAGCATCTGGGTGTCAGTATTGGTTTTGAGTGATTTTTTGCCGACGGCCAGCTTTACCCGTTCGATGAAATCACTGTCATAACCTGCCTTTTCCAGTAAGGCAGCCGTAGTCTCAGCATGAAAGCCATAAAGGTTGGTGCGCCATTGGTAATAGCCTTTTTTGTTCATCGGGTAATCGCTGCGTGGTGATTTCCAGCGTTCGATATGCTGGGCCTGTACAGACAACTTTTGTGCGTCATCAGCATCCGGTGCATAGCGGTTGATCATCTCTAGCATACGGTGTGAATAAAGCAGTTCCTTCGGCCAGTCTTTGCCATCGCAAGTCTCTATGTTCGGGTCTTTACTGTTGGCTGAATTGATAAGTTCTATTGCTGTGTTGTATTTTTGTTCTGACATAACTCTTTCTATCTGGTTGAAATTTAATTGTGGCGAATAATAACGCTTTTTAGCTATGAAATACCATTACGATATTTCTGGAATAAAGCCAGTCTAAAGTTTTAAGTTCTTGTTATTGAATATGAATGACTGCATTGTAGTTTCAGTATGTGACTATTTGCAATACCTGGCGATGCCGTCACTGAACTTCTTCTTCCTCGCGGCACGTTCTTTGTCGGATAGATAATATCTTTCCCCGTCTGGGCTGGTCCTGTAGGTTCTGCTGGACTGTATATGTGACTGATATCGGCTTTTGAAATAATTACAGCGCTGCTTGCGTTGTTTCTCTTCAGCATATTGGTTTTTTCTTTTCTCAGCATCCGCCTGTTTTTCTTCGTCAATCTTTTTGAGCAGGTATTCTCGTTCTTTTTTATTACCGGAAGAATTAGTTACCCCCGTTTTGTTGTCGGTTCTTATGTTTATCTCAACAGCTGAATCCGGATTGGCTGGTCGATCACCAAAATGGACGTTTCCATCCTTATCGGTCCACTTGTAAACGCCTGCATTAACTGGCGCTATAACTAACGTCAACAAAAGTATATATTTCTTCATCGAAGTCCCTTATCTATTGAATGATATTTTGAAGATGTAGGTAATATTACACCAGTCCATGTAAAAAAATATCCCGTTCTTCCCGGCTGAATTTTTCTATCGAATACCTCAGCATCGTCCTTGGCATGGCTTTATAGTGCTTTTTAAGAAATGAAGTCTCTACAGATTTCTCACGATTACCGATCTCTCTGAGCATCCAGCCTACGGCTTTATGGATGAGGTCTTCCTGATCGTGGAGTAGCTGTTTGGCAATCTTCAATGTGTCGTCAAACTGGTTGATCCTGATGAAGTGAAAGGTAGCGATTATCGCAATACGGCGTTCCCAGAGAGAGCTCGATTGTGACAGCGACCGTAGAATAGCCCTGTCTTTGTCTTCCAGGTAAGCACCTACGATTTTATGAGCAGAACTATCTACCAGGTCCCAGTTATTTATATACCTGGTATTTGCTAAGTAAATATCATAAATTTTATCCTGCCGCTTCTCGTCTGCTTTCGAAAACTGAAGTACTAGAAGCAGTAATGCAAACAGCCTGATCTCATGATAGTCAGATTTTAAGAGTCGGGAAGAAGTGGTCAATGATGTGTTTCGATATCTTTTGACCTGTTGGCGGATGACAGGTACACGTATGCCCAGAAACCTGTCACCAAATCCATATTCACCTGGTGCCGTTTTAAAAAAACGCAGGGAGTGTTCAGCGATGTCCGGGTCGGCCAGGCTGAGCAAATTCTGGTTTATTTCCTGGTAATCCATCATTACACCTGTTTATTGTCTCAGTACGCTAGTAAAAGCTATCGCATCCTCGGCAATTGCTCCTCGGTAACTGCTCCTGCGTTACCCTACTACCGTCCATCCATGGACATATGCATTGCTCTACTTACGGGCGTCCTGCCCTAATGCTATCGCCCCTTACCTACGTCCATGTAGGCAAAGCTTCCGCTCCCAGCTCACGCACCTTACCTACGTCCATGTAGGTAAAACTATGTACTTTAGTGCAAGGCTTTAGCTGATACACATGTTAGTCGTTTTGTATTTTATAATCTCGCAAAGCCGCAGAGCACGCAAAAATAAAATATATGGGTATTGCTTTACGTGCTCTGCGGCTTTGCGAGAAAATAAAATTTAACAATCAAAAGGACTTTCAGTCCATAGTCGTTGAGTTATTATCTTTCCAGTGCCACCATTTGAGCAGTTCCGGTTCGTGCTCCTGGTTACTTGCATAATAAACGGCACACCTGAATACGTACAGTACGCAGCGGTCTATATGTCTGCCTCGTAAAGCTATAAGGTTTTGATACATGGTTTCAGGGTTTTCACCATCCAGTGCATTTATCTCTCGATAACCGAGATCTATCAGGTCCTTACTGAGACTTTTACCGATACCGGGAATCTTTTGAAGTTCTTTACTGGCATCGCTTGGTTGTGCGCTATTTTTACCAGTATTGTTCAATAGCGTCATACTAAAATGAGATAACAAAGTGTCGTGATGATGATGGCGCCACATATATTTAAAACGATGCCTTCACGGGCCATTATCCGGGTCGTGAAAAAGCCGCTGGCGTAGACGATACTGTTTGGTGCTGTCGCCACGGGCATCATGAAGGCGCAGCTGGCACTGATGGCCGCGGGTATCATCAATAACCTCGGATCAATATTTGACCCCATCGCCGTGGCCGCCAGTACAGGCATCAATAAAACGGTACTTGCCGTATTGCTGGTGGTCTCTGTTAGAAATGTAACGCCCAGGCAGATGGCAAAAATCATTAACAGGATCGGGAGTGTCGACAGGTCTGATAGCTGCTCGGCAATGGTAGCGCTCAAGCCGGAGACACCAAATGCTTTAGCAAGGGTTATGCCGCCGCCGAAGAGCAGCAGGATACCCCAGGGGATCGTTTTTGCGGTATCCCAGTCGAGCAGTTTTTCACCTTTGCGTTGCCCGCTATCGTATCCGGCTGGTATGACGAACATCAGTATGACCGCGATTAATGCTACCGAGGCATCGTTGGCTGCCGGCAGGTCCAGCCAGCTGCTCCAGCCGCCAAACGGTTCTTTCCTTGTTACCCAGGCGGTTGCAGTCAGAGCGAAAATAGTCATTACGCGTTTTTCGGTGGTACTCCATTCGCCGACTTCGGGCATCTCGAATCCGCCCTTATATGTCAGTTTCCTGGTCAGCCACAACCATGTCATCGGGATCATGCATACTACCACCGGGATACCCCAGCTCATCCACTCGGTGAATCCGATGTTCTTACCGAACTGCTGTTCATAGACCTGCATGAATACCAGGTTAGGCGGTGTACCGATGGGGGTGCCGATGCCGCCGATACTCGCGGCAAAAGCCACGCTTAACATCAACGGGATGGCTAGCTGTTTATCTTTCGCCTGGTCGGCAACGGCCAGGGCCACCGGCAGCAGCATCAGGGTGGTTGCCGTATTGGATATCCACATACTCAGGGTGGCGGCCGTGACCATGAAACCCAGTACCAGCTGTTTGCTGCTGGTGTTGCCGAACAGGTTGACCATGAACAGGGCGAGTCTCAGATGTGCGCCACTGCGTTCCATGGATTTCGATAAGATGAAACCACCAAGTAATAAAAGGATGAGTGGACTGCCGTAGGATTGGCCGACTTCATTTTTTGTCAGTACACCGCTGATCTGAAAGATGGATAAGGGCAACAGGGAGGTGACGGGTATCGGTACTGGTTCAAACACCCACCAGATGACGCAGATGATGGCAACGGCTGCTGTTATAGCAATCGAACTATTATCTGCACCGGCTGAGGTATTGATCACCAGGAAATACGTCAGTAGTGCTGTTAGCGGGCCGGCAAATAATGTGATGGTTTTTATGTTCATGCTGCAGTGATCATTTATAAGCCAGGTGATTTAGATCCTAAACAGTGTGTCAGCTTTAGCGCCAGATGCAGGGTAATTGTACTGAGAGCCTAATCCCATGAAAAGTCAGAATCGGGTTTTGCAGTTGGACGGTATTTGAGCTGCAGACCTTTTAAAAAATTACGCAGGACCTGGTCTTTGCAGACGCGGTAGTGCTTGTGGTCTGCTCTTCGAAAAAAGGCGCTTAATTCATGTTTGCTGATTCGCAGATTTGCCAGTTCCAGGATGGCTAAGGTGTCTTCTTCTTTCAGGTTTAGAGCGATTTTTAGCTTCCTGAAAATAATATTATTGTTTAATGTCTTCTCGGGCGCAACTTGTGGACCTTCTTTTTTACCCCGTTTATCATTTATCAGTCCATTCAGGAAAATAGCCAGCTGGGTATCGCTCAAGGCTTTGTAGGCCGGGTCATCATCTTTTTTCAACCAGTCACTGATCTGGTCTCTGCTTACCTTGAGGTCAGCGAGTTCGAAAATGGTTATCATTTTTGTGTCGTTATAATCGAAGATGTAACGGATACGGCGAAGCACATCGTTGTTTGTCATGGATATTATATCTCTAGAGTGGCCACAGCTTGATGCCGAGCAGGGTGAATTGTATGGTGAGCAGGATGCATAGCACCGTTGTTATCGAATATAGCGGTTTAAGGCTGAGCTTGAAGTTTATCGATCTAAGGTACCTGATGCCGATGAAAGCCCCGGCGATGGCCAGAAAAAATGCGCATTCATTGATGATGAGCAGTGTTAAAAGTGGCAGCGCGGTGTCGCCATCACTGCCTGCCTGGCTGCCTCTGTTGACGACTAGCAGCAGGAATAGACACAGCACCAGTGCCAGGTAGGGGAAGTTAATCGTTTTCATTTTTTATGGCCTGAATATTTGTATTACGATTTTAAGGTCATTCACGGAAAATGTTCAAGGTGACAGGGTTTTACTGTCCATTACATTTCGAGCATTACGTGAAGAGCTTACTGTCGGCTGCATTGTTTCATATATTAGCTAAATGAACCAACCTTCGTTTAATTCGTCTATAAACAACAATAAGTGCTCACATAAATGGTTGCACCAATGTCAGATAATAAAGATCAGGAAGCCCTCGATTATCACCAGTTCCCCGTGCCCGGGAAATTACAGATAAGTCCAACAAAACCATTAGCAACACAGAATGATCTCTCGCTCGCGTATTCTCCGGGAGTAGCTTCCGCCTGTACGGCGATCCATGCCAATCCAGCCAAAGTCGCTGATTATACGATCCGTTCAAACCTGGTCGGTGTTATCACCAATGGCAGCGCCGTTCTTGGTCTGGGTGATATCGGTCCATTGGCATCAAAACCGGTGATGGAAGGAAAAGCAGTTTTATTCAAACGGTTCTCAGGTATCGACGTTTTCGATATCGAGATCGATCAGCCGGATATCGATAAATTTGTCGATACGGTTGCCGCTTTAGAACCGACCTTTGGCGGCATAAATCTCGAAGATATAAAAGCGCCTGAATGTTTTGAGATAGAACGTCGCCTGCGCGAACGGATGAATATCCCTGTGTTTCATGACGATCAGCATGGCACTGCGATCATCGTAACTGCTGCGATTCTCAGTGGTTTAAAAGTCGTCGGTAAAAAACTTAAAAATGTCAGGGTGGTGACCTCCGGAGCCGGTGCCGCTGCGCTGGCGTGTCTTAACCAGCTGGTCAGTGCCGGTCTGCCGTTGAAAAACATCATCGTCACCGATATCGAAGGTGTTGTTTATCAAGGACGTGAGAAGCAGATGGATCCGTGGAAAGAAGTTTATGCATCAGCGACAAAAGCACGGAGCCTGCAGGAAGCACTGGTCAAGGCGGATATTTTCCTCGGTCTGTCAGCCCCTAATGTGGTGAAGCCTGAGATGCTGGAGCGAATGGCCAGGCAGCCACTGATATTAGCATTGGCTAACCCGATCCCTGAGATATTACCTGAGATAGCCAGGGTGGCGCGTCCCGATGCCTTGATCTGTACCGGGCGTTCAGATTACCCGAACCAGGTGAACAACGTGCTGTGTTTTCCTTTTATCTTTCGCGGTGCACTTGATGTAGGGGCAACGACGATCAACCACGAGATGAAACTGGCTTGTGTAAAAGCGCTGTCCAACCTGGTACAGAAAGAAGTTTCCGATACCGTGATGCAGGCCTATGGTGGCATCCCTGATAAATTCGGTGCTGAATACCTGATACCAAAACCGTTTGATCCGCGGCTCGTCATCGAGTTGTCTCTGGCAGTAGCAAAGGCGGCGATGGACAGCGGTGTAGCGACGAGGCCGATAAAAGATTTCGATGTATACCGTGAGAAATTGCAGAACTTTGTATATCGTTCAGGGGCTTTCATGCGGCCAATCATGGAGCGTGCCAGGGGCAGTAATAAAAAACTGGTGTACGCGGAAGGTGAAGAGTTACGAGTCCTGCAGGCTGCTCAGCAGGTCGTTGATGATAATATCGCTCGCCCGGTACTGGTCGGTAATTACGATGTCATTAATGAAAATATAAACAAGCTGGGACTACGTATCAAAGAGGGGTTTGATGTCGATATCGTCGACCCGCAACAAAATCCGGCCTTTGTTGAGTACGCTGAGTATTATCATGAATTGATGGGCAGGAAAGGTGTTACACCTGGTGGTGCGCAACATATCGTGCGTAACCGCAATACTATACTGGCCGCAATGATGGTCAGGCAGGGTGATGCCGATGCCATGATCGCCGGCGTTGTCGGTGGTTTTACACGAAGCCTTAACAATATCATCGATGTTGTCGGCAAAGCGAAAGGTATACAGCAGGCGTCTACCATCGTGGCGCATCTGTTACCTGCGCAGACTCTTTTTATCTGTGACGCGCACGTCACCAAGAATCCTACCGCAGCCGAACTCGTGGAGACTACATTGCTCGCTGCCGAAGAGATTCGCTCATTCGGTATCGAGCCTAAGATCGCTTTTGTATCACACTCGAATTTTGGTGCATCAGAGCATGAGTCGGCTGAAAAAATGCGGCAGGCGTTGGCCATATTACATGAGACCATGCCAGAACTGGAGGTGGATGGTGAGATGCATGCGGATGCAGCCTTGTCTGAGAAACTTCGCAACCGTTTATTTCCACATTCAAAATTAACAGGTGTGGCAAACCTGCTGGTGATGCCGAGCGCCGATGCGGCTAATATCTCGGTCACCTTGTTGAAGATGCTTGGCGGTGGTGTAACCATCGGACCTATTTTAATGGGTATGTCAAAATCAGCGCATGTGGTCGCACAGGCGATTACCGTGCGTAACCTGGTGAATATGAGTGCCGTGGCAATCGAACATGCGATGAGGTGAGTTGTTCCTGATACTAAATTATCTCGAGATACAGCTCTGGGTAATCGGTATTTTGTTTGTTGTTTATCCGTGTTCATTTACCGATAAAGAACAATAGCAGGCACTTCTACGATAAACTTCCCTGACTATTTCACAACACAAATAGAAAACTATGGCAGTACAGTGGTACCCCGGGCATATGAACAAAGCCCGCCGCATCATCAAAGACACCATGTCTGACGTCGACCTGGTCATCGAAGTCATGGATGCGCGTATTCCTTTTAGTAGTGAAAACCCGATGGTTGCCGAACTGCGGCAGAACCGGCCCTGCATCAAAATATTAAATAAGAGTGATCTCGCAGACCCCGAGGTCACCAGGCGCTGGCTGGCACACTTTGATAAAGAGCAGGGTGTCAAAGCCCAGGCCTTATCTGTACTGGATAAATCGAAAACTAAAAACCTGCCGAACCTGTGTCGCAAACTTTTGCCCGAGCGTGGCACTGCGGTGAAATCGATCCGCGTGATGATCATGGGTATTCCGAATGTCGGTAAATCTACCTTGATCAATACGCTGGCGGGTAAAACGCTGGCGAAAGTCGGTGATGAGCCTGCGGTTACAAAAGAAGTATCTTCAGGTCAGCATCGTATCCTTCTCGAAGGAAACATCGCGCTTTCGGACACGCCAGGCATCCTGTGGCCGAAGATCGAAAATGAAAATAGCAGCTATCGACTGGCGGTCACCGGTGCAATAAAAAATACCGCGATCGATTTCGAAGATATCGCACTTTTCGCAGCTGACTATCTGATAGGCGCCTACAGTAAAAACCTGGTCGAACGGTTTAAATTGAAACAGTGTCCACAGGCAGGTAATGAGTTACTGCAAGAGATCGGTCGCAGGCGTGGCTGTTTAAGAGCGGGCGGTGTAATAGATATGCAGCGTGCCTCTGAGATCCTCATCCATGATATCCGTAGCGGTGCATTAGGTGCGCTCAGTTTTGAGACGCCGGAAATGGTCGCAGAAGAAACGGCGATCGCCGATGAGGGTGTTGACGATCAGGAGTGAGTGATACCTGGTCTGAGCTGAACTACATGCTGGCTTTTAGCCGGTTTCCTTTTTGTCGGTTTTATTCCCTCGCGCAGCTCTTTATCCTGTTCGCTTTCAGCTTCGGTGTATGAAGTGATCTCTGGTGTATATATCCCGCCTATTAGCACTCCGGATACGAATACCACGCTTAAGAATATGAATCGGAAAATTTTCGTGAGCATGATAACCACCTGTTTTACATCGGTTCTGTCTTGATAGTAATTACAGCAATAACCACGCCAGAACGTGTAAACGTTTGAATTTATAGTGGATATAATTATCGCGTTGTTGTTGACGGTGCGCTGAGTGTCAAAAGTGTAAAATATTCTGAGAGTTATCTACTGGTTCTACATCATTGCCATGGGTCAGTAACAACGGCCCGGTGGTGGTTATTTATCTTCGTCATAAACCGACATGATCTTACCGAGTTCTTCGATTATCATGCTCATTTCCGATTTTGTGAAGCTTGAAAGTTCTTCTATGTCATTACCTTTTTCAGCCTTTTTCAGCAACTGGTTCACCTGCGTACAGCCCAGTTCGCAGAGTGATTCAATCTTTTCTATGGCTTTTTTAGAAAGGTCTGGATTCATTTGAACGGTTTGTGTGATTGACTCAGGTATTGGTGAGAACGCATTTCTATCAGTCGACTGCTGGTCCTGTGAAAGGCAAATTCTAGCATATTTCCCCGGTACAGATTATCCGGTGCCGCGTGTGCACTAGCGATAAGTTTAACGTTTCTGTCGTACAGTTCATCGATCAGGTAGATAAAGCGACGCGCCTGGTCGTCACTGTTTTCATCTAACACAGGGATGTTGCTGATGATGACAGTGTTATATCGTTGTGCCAGTTCAATATAATCCTGGGCAGCGCGTGGCGATGTACAGATAGCATTAAATTCGAACCAGACAACTTCGTCACTGCAGCTGACGGTTTTGATGTCGCGGTTGAGGATACGGAGAGTCACGTTTTCAACAACCGGGGTTATTGCCAGCTCATGTATCCTGAGTGAGATCTTCTGCTCGGTATCATCGGTGATAGGGAAATAATATATATCGCTCAGTTCCAGCAGGGCGGTACGGTGATCAATGCCGCCATCGAGATGAAATACTTCGGTGTGTTCCTTGATGAGATCAATAGCGGGCAGGAAACGTTCGCGCTGCAGACCATTGAGGTAGAGATCATCGGGCACACGGTTAGAGGTAGCGACCAGGCAGACCTGGAGTTTGAATAGCGCATGTAGCAGTTTGCTCAATATCATGGCATCGGTGATATTAGTAACGATGAACTCATCGATGCATAATAACCTGTAGGATTTTGCCAGTTTGCGGGCGATATGCTGTAAAGGGTCTTTTTGCTTTTTCCCCTGCCTGCTCAGGGTGTCCAGCTTCTCATGTATATCGAGCATGAAATGATGAAAGTGGATACGGTTCTTTTCCTTGATGGCAAGCTCTTCATAAAACAGGTTCATCAACCAGGTCTTGCCCCGGCCAACACCACCCCATAGGTATAAACCTTTGACCGGTTTCGGACGATGTTGGCTAAATGGTGAGAGCTTACTGAGAAAGTCGAGAACAGGGCTGTTGCCACTGTTTGCCAGTGCACGGCTCAGTGTCTCGAGCCTGATGATGGCCTGTTCCTGAACTTCATCATGCACCATGTCAGGTTGTTTTAATGAAGCCTTGTAGTGCTCGGTTAAAGACATGTGTCAGGGGTATCGAGTGAGTTACTGTTCATCGAGTTTCTATTTTTGCTCTCAGTTTTATGACTGTTTTATGAATTCTATAATAAAAACAATGTTTTCGTTGTCGCTATCTGCTGATTTTGGTAGAATTGCCTCCCGAGCAGATGCAGCTGATGAAGCCACGAAGTTATTGTTCGGGTCACGTCATTTTCTTCTTTCTCAACACGCTTAATACAAGCATTTCTATACCTAAATTATTTATAGACCAGGGCCTGTTTTTCATGACGAGATATATTTTTGTTACCGGTGGTGTTGTTTCTTCATTGGGCAAAGGTCTGGCTTCGGCTGCCGTTGGCGCAATCCTTGAAAGTCGTGGTCTCAAAGTCCAGATGATGAAGCTGGATCCATACATAAACGTTGATCCGGGAACCATGAGCCCGTTCCAGCATGGCGAGGTCTATGTCACCGAAGATGGTGCCGAGACTGATCTCGACCTCGGACACTATGAACGTTTTGTCAGTACACGTACCGGGAAGTCGAGTAATTTCACTACCGGTAAAGTATATGAGAGCGTCATACGTAAAGAACGACGCGGCGAGTACCTCGGTGGTACCGTCCAGGTTATCCCGCATATTACCGACGAGATCAAACGACGCATCAAAGCCGGTGCCGGCGATGCTGATATCGTGATGGTCGAGATCGGCGGTACAGTTGGTGATATCGAATCGCTGCCCTTCATGGAAGCTATCAGGCAGATGGGCGTAGAGCTTGGCAGAGAACATGCCATGTTTATGCACCTGACACTGGTCCCTTATATCAAGACTGCCGGTGAAGTGAAAACCAAACCCACCCAGCACTCGGTCAAAGAATTACGTTCCATCGGTATACAACCTGATCTATTGCTGTGCCGCTCAGAGCAGTTGCTGGGAGAAGATGAACGCAAGAAGATTGCATTGTTTACTAATGTGCCAGCAAAAGCCGTCATCTCAGCGATGGACCTGGATAATATTTACAAGCTTCCGAAATGGATGCATGATCAGGGTGTCGACGATATCATCGTTGAGCATATGCACCTCGATGTTGAGCCCACCGATCTGTCTGACTGGCAAAAAGTAGTCGACGTGATGGCTCATCCGGTGCATGAAGTCACCGTTGGTATGGTCGGTAAATATGTTGATCTGACCGAGTCTTATAAATCGCTTAACGAATCACTGTCACATGCCGGTATCCACAACAATGCCCGCGTTAAGATCCGCTATATCGATTCTGTGGTGCTGGAGTCCGGTAATATGTCTTCGCTGCATGGCCTCGATGCGATACTGGTCCCAGGTGGCTTTGGTGACCGTGGCATAGAAGGTAAGATCGCCGCAATAAAGTTTGCGCGTGAAAACAAGATCCCTTACCTTGGTATCTGCCTGGGAATGCAGCTGGCGGTAATCGAGTTTGCCCGTCATGTCGCCGGCTTAACCGATGCCCATAGTAGTGAGTTCAGTGAGACAAGCACACATCCGGTGATCGCGCTGATCACCGAATGGCAGGATGAAGCCGGCCGTACCGAGAAGCGTGATGAGAACTCAGATCTTGGCGGAACCATGCGTTTAGGTGGTCAGACATGCCAGTTGCTGGAAAATACACTGGCACGATCTGCATACGGTGCGGACACCATCATCGAGCGTCACCGCCACCGTTATGAATTTAATAATCAATACCTGCAGCAGTTGACTGATGCAGGCCTTGTGATCGGTGGTAAATCGAGTGATGGTAACCTGATGGAGATGGTCGAATTGCCACAAGAAGGTCCGTTGGCACATCCGTGGTTCCTCGGTTGCCAGTTCCATCCGGAATTTACTTCAACGCCGAGACGAGGTCACCCGTTATTTACTGCTTACATAAAAGCGGCGTTAGTACATCAGCACAGCGCAGCAGAAGTGGCTGAGGTCACGGCCTGATGATATGCGATTCAAAAACGATTAAGATTGCCATCTCGACCAGCGGGTGAGATTTAATATTCTGATGTTTCACGATCTCTCCCGCCGGTCGAAATGATAGATAAAAAATAGGAAATTGCATAAATGAAACTCTGTGACTTTGAAGTTGGACTGGATAAGCCGTTATTCCTGATAGCGGGTCCCTGCGTCATCGAAAGTGAACAGATGGCGATGGAAACCTCTACACAGTTAAAAGAGATAACTGACAGGCTCGGTATACCGTTCATCTATAAGTCATCATTTGATAAAGCCAACCGATCTTCAGGCACGAGCTTCCGTGGTCCGGGTCTGGAAGAAGGTCTTCGCATACTGCAAAAAGTAAAAGATGAAGTGGGCGTGCCGGTATTGACCGATGTCCATGAAGATACACCGATGGATGAAGTCGCTTCCGTGGTCGATGTGTTACAGACACCTGCGTTTCTGTGTCGCCAGACTAACTTCATAGTAAAAGTTGCTAACACCGGTAAACCGGTGAATATCAAGAAAGGCCAGTTCCTGGCGCCGGGTGATATGAAAAACGTCATCGACAAAGCACGTTCCACAGGCAATGAGAATATCATGGCCTGTGAGCGCGGTGTTTCGTTCGGTTACAACAACCTGGTCTCTGATATGCGTTCGCTGGCGATCATGCGTGAGAGCAACTGTCCGGTGGTCTATGATGGTACGCACTCGGTACAGCTTCCAGGTGGTCAGGGTACTTCGTCTGGCGGTCAGCGTGAACATATACCTGTACTGGCTCGTGCAGCAGTTGCAGCCGGTATTTCGGGTCTGTTTATGGAAACGCATCCTGATCCGGCCAACGCGATGAGTGACGGGCCAAATGCCTGGCCGTTACAGAAAATGGAATCACTTCTTACAGTATTGATGCAGATCGATGCTACGGTAAAAAATAATACGATGCACGAACTAGAGCTGTAATCCATACAGCTAAATATCGTTTGTATATCAGATTAATATTTATAAATTTAATTTATTAAGGAACAAAAATGTCCAACATTACAAAAATACACGCACGCGAAATCCTGGATTCACGTGGTAATCCCACATTAGAAGCAGAAGTTACACTGGAGAGCGGTGCTTTCGGTCGTGCTGCCGTGCCATCTGGCGCCTCAACTGGTGTTCGTGAAGCGTTGGAGCTGCGTGACGGCGATATGTCCCGCTACCTGGGTAAGGGTGTTACCAGGGCGGTAAACAACGTTAATACCGAGATCAGCGACGCGCTTGTCGGTATGGATGGCCAGGACCAGGTAGGGCTTGATAATAAGATGATCGAACTGGATGGCACCGATACCAAAGAACGCCTGGGCGCTAATGCCCTGTTAGCAGTTTCACTTGCCGCCTCGCATGCGGCAGCTAATGAAAATAATGAGGCCCTGTACGAGCATCTTGGTGACGGTACATACATCATGCCGGTACCGATGATGAACATCATCAATGGTGGTGAGCATGCTGACAACAGTGTCGACCTGCAGGAGTTTATGATACTTCCCGTCGGTGCGCCGAGTTTTAAAGAGGCCTTACGCTACGGTGCCGAAGTCTTCCATACCCTGCGTTCAGTATTAAGCGCCAAAGGCATGAATACCGCAGTTGGCGATGAAGGTGGTTTTGCACCGGATCTGTCATCTAATGAAGAAGCCATCGAAGTGATCCTCGAGGCCATCGAAAAAGCGGGCTACAAAGCCGGCAAAGATATCTATCTTGGTCTGGACGCGGCCAGTTCAGAATTCTATAAAGATGGTGTTTATAACCTGGCGTCGGAAGGCAAAACTTTCAACTCTGAAGAGTTTACTGACTACCTCGCAAACTGGGTAAACAAGTACCCGATCATCACCATCGAAGATGGTCTGGATGAAGGTGACTGGGAAGGCTGGGCATACATGACGAAACAGCTTGGCGATAAAGTTCAGCTGGTCGGTGATGATCTGTTTGTTACCAATACCTCTATCCTCAAAGAAGGTATCGACAAGAACATCGCGAACTCAATCCTGATCAAGTTCAACCAGATCGGTACCCTGTCTGAAACCCTGAATGCTATAAATATGGCACATGATGCTGGCTATACGGCAGTGATCTCACATCGTTCAGGTGAGACAGAAGATAGTACGATCGCAGATCTTTGCGTCGCAACCCGTGCCGGCCAGATCAAGACCGGTTCACTTTCACGTTCTGACCGCATCGCGAAATACAACCAGCTATTACGTATCGAAGAAGCACTGGGTGATAAAGCCGTTTATGCTGGCAAGTCTGCCTTCAAACACCTTGCATAAGCCGGTCTATTTTGACCTGTACCGGCATCAGTGAAAATTATTGCTCTCGTATTACTGGGCTTGCTGATCTGGCTGCAATACAAGATCTGGTTGCTGGATGGCGGTATACCTGAAGTCGTTCAGCTGGAGCAGGAAGTAGAGCAGGTAGAGATCGAAGTAAAACAGTTACGAGAGCGTAATCAATCACTGGATGCCGAGGTGAAAGACCTGAAAAAAGGTCTCGATGCAATCGAGGAGCGTGCTCGCAGCGAGATGGGCATGATCAAAGAAGGTGAAATCTATTACCAGGTCATCGAATCTGAAACAGAAAAATCGTCAGATGAAGAACGTCAATAAACGAAACATTATCATGCTTTTATTAACTGCTAGTGTTTTCCATTTACGTTTACTGTTTATCGAGAGAGCAGCATGAGCCATGCTACCTGGGCTATCGTACCTGCAGCCGGAATCGGTAAGCGTATGCAGTCAGATATTCCCAAGCAATACCTGTGTATAAATGGCCGTCCGGTTCTCGAATATACTGTTAACACCTTATTACATAATAAAAACATCTCAGGACTGGTCATCGCTTTACAGGCAGATGATATTTCCTGGCCAGAGATCCGGATAAATTCTCAGAAACCTGTATTAAGGGCACCCGGTGGTAAAGAGCGTGCGGATTCGGTGTTGAATGCACTGGCTGAACTGTTCCATTGCGAACAGTTTGACGCGAATAACGACTGGGTGATGGTGCACGATGCTGTGCGCTGCTGCGTGCGCCAGGGCGATATCGACAGACTGGTCTCAGAAGTAGCTGATGATGGCAATGGCGGCCTGTTAGCCCTGCCGGTTCGCGATACCATGAAAAGACAGGTACCCGGCAGTTCACCAGCAACTGTGGCAGGTACTGTTGATCGCGAGAACCTGTGGCATGCACTGACCCCGCAGTACTTTCCGGCGATAGATCTGAAAAATGCCCTCGAAAACGCCCGTATGAAAGGCCAAAGCGTCACGGATGAGTCATCAGCGATGGAGCTTGCAGGTTTTTCACCGATACTGGTTCAGGGATACGAGGATAATATCAAGATCACGCGCCCAGATGACCTGAGCCTGGCAGGCCTTTACCTCCAGGCTCAGAACCTCCAAGAGCAATAACAATGAATAACGATAAAGACACCCAGTTACCACCATATCGCATAGGTCATGGTTATGATGTGCACCGTTTTGGTGACGGCGATCACATCGTGCTGGGCGGTGTACAGATACCGCACCATTATGGTTTCATCGCGCATTCTGATGGTGATGTTCTGATCCATGCATTATGCGATGCGATGCTCGGTGCTATTGCAGCGGGTGATATCGGTCAACACTTCCCGGATACGGATGATAAGTATAAGAATATTGAGAGCAGTGTGTTGTTACAACATACACATGAACTGTTAAGACAAGATGGTTACGCTATCGTTAATATCGATTTAACTATCATCGCTCAATCTCCGAAAATGGCACCGCATATTCCTGCGATGTCTCTAAACCTCTGTACTGTATTAAACATAGCGCAAACGCAAATCAACATTAAAGCAACCACGACTGAAAGTTTAGGCTTCACCGGAAGGGAAGAAGGAATAGCAGTGCATGCTGTTGTAATGCTCTACAGAATGACTGATTAATTGACTAAAATCACGTTTATTACTGTATTTATAGTAATAAATGAATTTTTTTTGCAAAAAACTATTTACTTTGTTTGATTTAAGTTATAAAACATCATCACGATTTCTATACGTGTTGTATCATGTATAAAAATTGCTGAACAGTATCCTGATATACTAAACAAATATGTCTAAGAGGTGGTGGTTAGGCAAGAGTCTAAATGCCGCATCTGGAAAAAAACTTAAGTAATTTAATAATAAACTTCAATCATCAAAGGGCAACACATAATGGTACCTGCAAAAAAGAAAGCTGTTAAAAAGAAAGCTGTTAAAAAGAAAGCTGCAAAAAAAGCTGTAGCACCTGCAAAAAAAATCAAAGCGATAAAAGACGCTTATACAAAGTCTGCACTGTACGCGCACATCTCTGAAGAAACAGGACTGGCACGCAAAGAGGTAGCAAAAGTTTTTGATTCTCTCAATGACGTTATCGAAGGTCACATCAAGAGCCGTGGTGCTGGAGAATTCAAAGTACCCGGTTTAATGAAAATCAAAGTTAATAAAAAACCTGCAACTAAAGCGAGAAAGGGTGTACCTAATCCATTCCGTCCTGGTGAACTTATGGATGTTGCTGCTAAACCAGCACGTAAGGTCGTTAAAGTTCTGCCGCTAAAAGCATTGAAAGATATGGCTGCCAGTTAACGGTTAGCTGTCAATCAAAGCTATCGAAAAGCTTTAATGAAACCCGGTAAAGCATTGTTTTACCGGGTTTTTCTATTATGAAAACTCAAAAATTACTTTACCTGCATGGCTTTAACAGTTCACCGCAGTCACATAAGGCACAGCTGGTCACTCAGTATATGTCCGAGCATAACTGCCTGGATTTACTGTTGTGCCCACAGATACCGTCTGTTCCTGGTGAAGCGAGGCAGATGCTAGAGCAGCTTGTCGAGCAAACCTTACAGCACCATACTCTGAATTATATCGGTAGTTCGCTGGGTGGTTACTATGCAACATACCTCGCTGAAAAATATTCAGGCTCTGCGGTATTGATAAACCCCTCGGTTAAGCCGTATGAAACATTGAGGGCTTACCTCGGCAAGAATAAATTCTATTTTGATGAGGGTGAGTGGGATTTCGATGAATCGCATATTCAACAGCTGGAAGCGATGAAGGTCGATAGCATCACCGATGCGGACCGTTATCTCGTATTGTTGCAGACGGGCGATGAGACGCTGGACTACCGTCAGGCTGAATCACAATATAAAGACAGTCAGTGCATCATCGAACAGGGTGGTGACCACTCGTTTGTCGGCCTCGAACGTTTTATCCCGCAAATAATGCAGTTTAGCAAGATACCATGTGATTGATTTTAATCGAACTGTATCTGGGTTATTATTCTTCTGCTAGATTAGGTTGGATGAAGCCGCACAGCCGTGGCTGATATTATTTTTAAAGTTCTATTTCCCAGGCATTACTTATGACACTTGGCCCATTGATGGTTGACCTTGAAGGCACTGCCATCAGCGAAACAGAAAAACAGCTATTACTAAAACCGGAAGTCGGCGGTGTTATCCTGTTCACGCGTAACTTTGAGTCTGTAGAGCAGATAACGCAGCTGGTAACAGAGATACATGGTCTCAGGGCACCGAGGCTACTCGTTGCTGTCGATCATGAAGGCGGACGTGTGCAGAGATTCCACGAAGGTTTCAGTCGTATTCCAGCCGCGGCCAGTTATGCTAAAGCAGCAAAAAATGATCTTGAAAAAAGCCGTCAGCTTGCTGAAAAAGCGGGCTGGTTGATGGCCATCGAACTGCGTGCCTGCGGTATAGACTTCAGTTTTGCCCCTGTACTGGACCTGGCGCATGGTTTGAGTGGCGTCATCGGTGACCGGGCGTTTCATAGTAAGGCTGCGACCGTAGCGACACTCGCTTACGCTTTCATGCATGGTATGAACCGGGCAGGTATGCAGGCGGTGGGTAAGCATTTTCCCGGTCATGGTGGTGTCGTAGAAGATTCTCACGTGGCGATGCCTGTTGACCACCGTTCACTTGAGGAGCTGTTGCACACTGATATCGTACCTTTTAAAAGTATGATCGAGAACAAGCTGGCGGCGATCATGCCAGCACATGTCATATACGATAAGGTCGATGATAAGCCTGCAGGTTATTCCTCATTCTGGATACAGGACATATTGCGCAAAAGATTAGGTTTCCTGGGGGTCGTATTCAGTGACGACCTCTCTATGGAAGCGGCAGGTATCGCCGGTGGCTACGGCGAGCGGGCGCACGCTGCACTCAGAGCCGGCTGTGATATGGCGCTGGTCTGCAATCACCTGGACGGCGCGCTTGAAGCAGCAGAATATATCAAGGGATACCTGAACCCGACTTCACAGCTGCGCCTGGTCAGGATGCATGGTGAACATGATATTAGCTGGGCGAAGTTGAAACAGGACCCACACTGGCAGCAGATGTCCGCACAGGTGGTTGCATTAAATGATTCGCCAGAACTCGAATTGGATGTCTGATGAAAAGCTCATGGAATTGAGCTCGGACATTAACAGGGATAAGTATGATCAGCTGGCATATTTTCGTCACCCTGAACTTTGCTTTCGTGTGACAACATTAAAAAATAATTACAAAACTGGAAAACTATGAATAAGAAAAAACTACTCATCATCATGTCTAATTCAGATGCAGAGAATCCAGAGGACTGTTATGCACCTTTATTTCAGGCTACGATCGCAGCAGCCCTGTCTCACGAGGTCGAAGTGGTTTTTACCGGCATATCGGTTCAACTCGCGATAGGAGATCATGCTGAAAAAGCAGAGGTCAACCTCGAAACTCACCGTACTATCTATGACATCATAAAAGAAGCTCACCAGGCGGGTGTTATCTTTAAGGCCTGTAATACTTCGTTCAATATGGCGGGAGAAGATATGATCGAAGAGGTCGAAGAAAAGGTCGGTGCGGCTTATGTCGTAAGTGAAGCAATGGACAAAAATACGGTAACGTTTACCTATTAGTAAAATATGGTCTGTAAGAAATGATATTACCTGATAACTGCAAACTGGTATTCGACAATGCTGAGATAACCCATGCGCTTGGGAAACTTGCGGATAGACTCAATCAACAGTTAGTCAACGAAACTCCCGTGGTGTTATGTGTGATGCAGGGTGGCCTTATCTTTTCCGGTCACCTGATCCCGCAGCTACAATGTATGCTGGATATTGACTACATCCATGCCACCCGTTATGGCAACACTACGACCGGTGGCCAGCTGACATGGAAATCTTATCCTGAAACTACCTTGACAGACCGCACGGTCCTGATACTCGATGATATTCTCGATGAAGGCCATACGCTGCAGTCCATCCAGCAGTACTGTGAGGAGCAGGGGGCGAGTAAGATCATCTCGGCGGTACTGGTACGCAAAAATCACAAGCGTTGTGTAGACAATGAGCTGACCGATAATGTTGCACTCGATGTCGAAGATAAATACGTCTTCGGATTCGGTATGGATTATGATGGAAAATACCGACAACTCGATTCGATCTACACTTTAGACGAATAGCTGAGTCATTCTTGGTTATTCAGTATATTCCAGGTAAATACACGTGAAACTAGCAATAATCGGCGGCAGCCTGCTGAAACAGCTTGACAACTTTGCTGTAGGCAATGATGAGCGCGTTAGAACACCCTTCGGTGAGCCTTCTGAGAATTTTCTTTCTGGCAACGTCGATGGCCTCGAGGTCGTCTTTTTCAACCGTCATGGTGTCTCACATCATATCGCACCTCACCAGATTAACTACAAGGCGAACATGTTCGCCTTGAAAATTCTCGAGGTGACGCATATCGTGGCGGTCACCGCGGTGGGTGGTATTACACAAAGGATGTCGCCGATGAAATGGGCGGTACCTGATCAGTTGATCGATTATACGCATGGGCGTATACAGACTTATAACGATGGCCATGATGATGAAGTGCAGCATATCGATTTCAGTTATCCATTTGATGAGATGTTGTGCCATAAGCTCACGCGATCACTGGAGATGGAATCCTGCGAGTTTGAAGCAGACGGTACCTATGGTGTGACACAAGGACCGCGTCTTGAGACTGTGGCCGAGATAAAACGTATGCAGCATGATGGCTGTGACATCGTTGGTATGACAGCGATGCCTGAAGCCTCATTGGCACGGGAACTGGAGATGAGTTATGCCCAGTTGTCGCTTGTCGTTAACTGGGCGGCGGGTGCCGGTCCAGTTTTACCTGACGGGGCAGGCCCTTCACAAAGGCATGAGATTATCTCGATGGACGAGATCAGGTCTCGTATATCTGCCGGCAATAGCGACTGCGAGAGGCTGGTCAGTCGTTTGATCTCACAACTGGTGAGTGATGCCGGTTAACAGTTAAAGCCGTGCAAGGATGTTTTCACATTCACTGATATAAGCTTTCCTGCCGAACAGGAACTGCCATCGTGAGCCGCCACATTGTCTCCATAGAACAGCTGACCGGATACCTGCGAGCAGTAATGCCCTGACTTTACTCGCATTGCTCTCGCTGCTCAGATAAGGCTGCTCACCAGTGACGATGATCTTGGGACCGAGCGTGCTGATGGTGTCTTTATATATCTGTCCCAATTTGGCAAAGGTGTTCTCGTGACTTAACGAGAAGAAGTCGAATTGCGATTCGATCTTGTTTAGCCGCTCGCTGATCTCATCGAGCATCGCGGGTGTATCTGAGAGTTTCTTCTCCAGCATGATTAACGAGAGC
The DNA here is from genome assembly GCA_963807625.1 of uncultured Gammaproteobacteria bacterium. GTDB lineage: Bacteria > Pseudomonadota > Gammaproteobacteria > SZUA-229 > SZUA-229. The sequence continues at coordinate 148,200 of CAWECN010000006.1, read as the reverse complement.
GCGTATTTTGTTATTTCGATGTCCCTGGTAGTTCGGTCGACCAGGTGTTGGTGTAATATCTTAATACCATGACTGACACCGGCGATACTGCCATATACTTCCTCGACACTGCCGGCATCAAATCGAAACAGCGTCTCAAGGCTTGATTCGATCTGAGCATTATTGGCTTGACCTGTGTTCGCGATCTGCTTTACCAGTGATGCTGCCTGGTAGATGCCGGCGAGTGCGAGGGTCTGGTCATATTTGCTATGTGTCATCAGGATAAGTCGTTAAGTTTTATGTTCTTCATCGATTCGATGACACCGCCACCGAGGCAGACCTCGTCCTGATAAAAAACGATAGATTGCCCCGGGGTGATGGCTCGTTGGGCCTCGTCGAACAGTACTTCGTATCGGGCTTCTTCGATCTGTTTCAGGGTACAGGATTGATCACTCTGACGATAACGAATCTTCGCGAATAAATTAATTTCTTCAGGTTCGCTCTCTTCTATCCAGTTGATCGTGCCGGTTTCGAGAACGTTGTTAAACATCGCCGGGTGGTTATGCCCCTGTGCTACCTTCAAAACGTTATTTAACAGGTCTTTTTCGACGACATACCATGGATCTTCATCAGACTCTTTTAGACCGCCGATACCGAGGCCTTTACGCTGGCCCAGGGTGTAAAACATCAGGCCATTATGCTGACCGATGACATCACCGTCCATGTTATGGATCTCGCCGGGTTTTGCTGGCAGAAATTTCTCCAGGAAGGTGCTGAAGCGGCGTTCACCGATAAAGCATATGCCGGTGCTGTCTTTTTTATCATGTGTCATCAGCTCGTTGTTTTTAGCGAGCTCCCTGATGTGTGGTTTATCATAGTCACCGATTGGGAACATGGCATGCGAGAGCTGGTACTGGTTTAGCGCATGCAAGAAATAACTCTGGTCCTTGTTGTTGTCCAGGCCGCGCAATAATTGTGTCTTGTCGTTGTATCTCCTGGTGCGAGCATAATGACCGGTTGCGATCTTTTCTGCCCCGAGTGATCGGGCGTATTCCAGAAATGCGTGAAATTTGATCTCTTTGTTACAAAGTATATCCGGGTTCGGAGTGCGTCCGGCGCGATACTCGTCGAGGAAGTGCTGGAAGACCCTGTCCCAATACTCGCTTGAAAAGTTGATGGTATGCAACTTGATGCCAAGTTTTTCACTGACCGACATTGCATCCTTGAGATCAACCGCGGCAGCGCAGTAATCTGCATCGTCATCTTCTTCCCAGTTCTTCATGAACAGGCCTTCGACATCGTATCCCTGTTCGAGCAACAATAATGCCGCGACCGAGGAGTCGACGCCACCTGACATACCGACGATGATTTTCTGTTTACTCATGTAGAGAAACTATGGAACGTCGATCAGCATATCAAGCGGGTAGCGTTTACCGGCAAGATAATCATCGATGCAATTGATCACCATCGGGCTGCGTAATTTTTCTGGTTCGGCTATTAGATCTTTTCGGCTTTTCCAGACGGCCTGTAATATACCTGTATCGAGTGGCTGTTGTGCATCATGGTTCTTACAGCTGCCGCAGATAGCGACACGCAGAAAAGTTTCACCATTTTCGGGATGTTTCCACAGGTAGATACCGGTGACGGCTTCTGGCACGAACTGCCAGGCAGTTTCTTCCTGTGTCTCTCTTATGACCGCGTCGATCAGGCTTTCATCCGGATCCAGGTGGCCCGCGGGTTGATTGAATACGGTTTCACCCTGTATGAGCTCTTCAACCATGAGGAATTTGTTGTCATGCTCGATGATGGCGGCGACAGTGGCGTGTGGTTTCCAGATCATGATGCTATTTCTTAAGGTGTGATTTAGTGGAACGGCGATTGAGGACCGAATAGCGCCAGAAGCCTTCGATTGCGAAATAACCGATCACGCTAGAGATTGAGGCCATGGTAAAACAACCGACCAGGAAAGGTTTCCAGCTGGCCGACAATTCATTCAACAGCCAGTCAAACGTAAGTTCAAAACTAAAATCGACGGGCGGTTCGCCGATTATCCAGGTACCCACCAGGTATGCGGTGTAGAACATGGGTGGGATCGTTACCGGATTGGTTATCCAGACCAGTGCCACTGACAGCGGCAGGTTTGTGCCGAGCCATATTGCAGCGCCCGCCGCCAGTACCATCTGGAAAGGCACTGGCATCCACGCACAGAACAGGCCGACAGCAAAAGCACCGGCAACGGAACGACGGTTCAGGTGCCATAGATTGGGTTCGTGCAGCCACTCGCCAAAGATTTTAAGCGCTTTGTTGTCTTTGATTGATTGCGGGCTAGGCAGAAAACGTTGGAAAAACTTGCGTGGCATGGTTATAGTGATAATCGATAATATACAGCAATAAATTAAGCAGGATATTATCACCTTTTCAGCTGTTATTTCGTAAAAGCATACTGGGCTTTTATATTTTTAGGATATTTGTAATGGATTACAGATCAGGGATGTATGTCTATGCGCTCGCATTTCTGCTGGGCGTATTACTGGTGCAGCAGCTTGCTGTTCTGCCGGGTGTGAATACACTGTTTTATCTGCTCATGTTTGTGTGTGCTGCCATTGTAATTTACGCCATTATTATTAAGCGAAGGTTGCTCGCGCATAAGCAACAATATACTTTAATAATATCTTTTATAATATTGATTATATTAAGTATGTTGTATGCTACACGTCACGCAAGAGAGGAATTGTCGCTACGTCTTGATGAGCATTTGAGCGGACAGAATATCCTTATCCGTGGGCTGGTTTCAGATATCCCGGTGAATGATGGTAAGGTGTCGCGCTTTGAATTTGATGTTGAAAGTTATCGTCTACTAGCTGGTGATGAAAAACGGGAAGCCGCTGGCTTGCCAAAGCGGATTCGCCTCAGCTGGCATTATGGAAAGCCGGTCACCGCAGGAGAGTACTGGCAACTGGAAGTTCGATTGAAGCCACCGCATGGTTTTATGAATCCAGGCGGTTTTGATTATGAAGCATGGTTGTTTCAGCATGGCATCCATGCCACAGGTTATGTAAGAAAATCTGCTTTGAACAGGCTGGAGCTGGAGGCACCGGTATCCATCAATCATGTCAGACAGACGATTGCTCGACATATCGAACATGCTGCGTCTGATCCCACGGCAATTGAGGGTAAATCATTCGCCTTATTAAAAGCCCTGGCCATCGGTGATAAGTCAGCTATATCAACACAACAGTGGCGGGTATTAACAGCTACAGGCACCAGCCACCTGATGGCGATATCAGGACTGCATGTCGGATTGGCTTCACTATTTGCTTATATATTGATACGTCGAATAGTACCTGTGTATCTGATGAAGCGACTCCCGGCGCAACATCTGGCACTGGCCGGTGGTATGCTGACAGCGTTCTTATATGCGTTGATCGCTGGTCTGTCGGTACCGACGCAACGTGCTGTCATCATGTTGTCTGTCCTGTCTATCATGATGTTGATAAGGCGTAATCATCGTCCTGTTGATGCGCTGGGTTTTGCATTGTTTGCTGTTTTAATAGCCGATCCTCTGTCTGTTCTTTCCGCAGGTTTCTGGTTTTCGTTCTCAGCGGTGGCGGTTATCTTCATCAGTCTTGACTCGAACAATTCGACTGAAGGACATGAGTCGGAACCTGGTGAGAGAAGATTCTGGGGGCGGGTACTGGCGATATTGAAACAATGGGTGCGTCTTCAGTTATTGATCACTCTGTTCCTGTTGCCGCTGTCTCTATTCATGTTCCAGCAGGTGTCATTAATATCACCTTTCGCGAATTTGTTATTGATACCCTATGTCAGTTTTTTAGTTGTACCGCTGGTTTTAGTGGCCATTATCCTGAGTTTTCTTGCACCTTATATCTCTCATTTGCTGTTCAACCTGGCAGCAGGGTTGCTGGATAAGATATGGCCTTTACTGACTTATCTATCAGAGATGCCTTACAGCCTCTGGGTTAAAGGAGATGTCAGTATATTTGAGTTGCTGGCGGCAACTGCGGGAATGTTGCTTGTGTTTTACTCTGCTAAGTTGCCATTACTATTCTCAGCTCTGTTCAACAGTAAAACCTATCGATATCATCGATTATTATTCCGTTTCATTGGAGTTTCACTATTTATACCTTTGCTGATCATGGATGATCTGCCTATCAAACCTGGTGAGTATCAACTGACAGTGCTCGATGTCGGCCAGGGTTCGGCGGCGGTGATTCGAACGCTTAACCATGTCGCCGTATTCGATTCAGGGGCAAGGTTTAGTGAACGATTAAATGCTGGAAGTAATGTTGTGATTCCATATCTGCGTTCACAAGGTATAGATGTACTGGATCGCATGATTATCAGCCATGGAGATGCCGATCATATCGGTGGTGCACAGGCAATTCTGGAGGCATTTCCAGAAGTGCATTTATTGGGACAGGATATCGAGAATATACAGGCAGCACACAAGCAGGCATGTTCTGCTGGAATGAGCTGGCAATGGGATGGCGTTGATTTTGTCTTTCTGTCACCAGCGTTGACCGATGTCGGGTTGACTGGAGACGGTGAGCGTAATAATCATTCCTGTGTATTACGGGTGTCTGCAAAGTCCGGTTCGGTATTATTTACTGGTGATATCGAAAAGGGGGTTGAAATGAAATTACTTGAATCCTACGCAAAGGAACTGGCGTCGGATGTTCTTATCGTGCCTCATCACGGTAGTAAAACCTCATCCAGTGCTGCCTTCATCAGCGCGGTGAAGCCTGAAATATCCATTATTTCAGTGGGTTATAACAACAGGTATCGTTTACCAAACAGACGGGTCAGGGAGCGTTATCGCTCGATGGATATTAAATTACTGCAAACCGATCAAACAGGTGCGATTACGATAAAGCTTGCACAGGAGCCAGGGTTCACGATAGAAAAATATCGAGTAAAAGCGGCTAAATACTGGCATCATATGAACGCCCGGTAACCATGCAATCGATGTATTGGGTACTATTGGCATCGCCGTAAATCTAGTAAGATAGGACCCAGGGAAAATAATAATAACTACAACCAGAACTGTTAAATCTGTATCTCGGTTAACCATCCGAGTGTTATGCGGCAGTTATTTTTAGCAGTGCTTATCCAAAGGTGACATGTGTTTGAATTAGTAAAATCTGGTGGCTGGTTAATGCTGCCAATCATATTCTGTTCCATCGTATCCATATCAATTATCGCAGAACGTTTCTGGAGTCTGCGGCGGGAAAAAGTATTGCCAAAACACCTGGTGGCGAGTGTCTGGAATGCTATCAAGCAGGATAACCTGCAGCGTGCCGATATCGAAGCTATTAGTAAAGGGTCAGCCCTGGGACAGATACTAAGTGCGGGTCTGTTTAATCGCAGTGAAAGTCGGGAGCGCATCAAGGAGTGTATCGAAGAAAGAGGGCGTGAGGTGGTGCATGATCTTGAACGCTTTTTGAATACTCTTGGCACGATCGCATCGATATCACCATTGCTGGGTCTGCTTGGTACAGTGATCGGTATGATCAGCGTATTCGCTGCGATCACTCAACACGGCGTCGGTGACCCGGGTGCCCTTGCCGGTGGTATTTCTCAGGCCATGATCACGACGGCAGCCGGCCTGACTGTTGCTATCTTTAGCCTGGTTTTTTACCGCTATTTTCGCCGCAAGGTGGATGGCATCGTTGTTGTCATGGAGCGTGAGGCCATTAAGATGGTCGATGTGTTGCACAACAATCGAAAGCAGCATGTAAAAACGGGGACAAAATCGGATGATGAGGCTATGGGTGACGATCAATGAACTTACGCCCAGGCCATAAGGAAGAGAGCGTTGAGGTCAATCTGACGCCATTGATCGATGTGGTGTTCTTGCTGCTGATCTTTTTTATGGTTACCACTACTTTCGACAGGCATGCCCGGCTAAAGGTTTCTCTGCCGGAGTCATCCGCAAAAACAACACAGCAAAAACAGGAACCGCTGGTGTTATCGATCGATGCAAAAGGGAATTATTTTTTAAATGATCGCCAGATCGTCAACCAGCAACTGGATACCTTAAAGCAGGCCTTGCAGAAGGTTATCGGGCAGACAGGTCAGGACTACAAAGATGTTGCTCTGGTGCTGAGGGCTGATGCAAATACGCCGCATCAATCAGTCGTAAGAGCTATGGATGCTGCATCACAATTAGGGATGACCCGCTTATCGATAGCGACCGTCGAAGGAAACTAGCCTTCTGCCTGGTCGAAAATCATTTATGTCTGATAATGAAACTTCAATGAGTAATAAAAAAGATATCTCGAGTAGTTTTTATCTTTACCGTCGATTGCTTTCGTATGCTTTTGTGTATTGGGGTATTTTTATCATAGCTATCATCGGTATGGTCATCGTTGCTGCCGCTTCGGCAGCATTCCCGGCTTTGATGCAGCCGATGATGGATGGCGGTTTTGTAGACCGTGACCCAGAGACCATCAAATGGGTGCCGCTGGCATTGATAGCGGTCTTTTTTGTCCGGGTGATAGGTGCTTTTGCATCTGGTTACGGTATGAGTGTTATCAGTCGTAATGTGATACGCGAGCTGCGTAAAGAGATGTTTTCCCGTCTGGTCGCTTTGCCGAAAGCATTTTACGATAAGGCAACGACGGGTGAGCTGATCTCAAAATTCTCCTATGATGTCGAGCAGGTGGCACAATCGACGACAAAGGCGGTTACGGTATTCATCCGTGATGTGCTGACAGTGATTGCGCTACTTGGCTGGATGTTCTATCTGAATACGATGCTTGCACTGGTATTTTTAACCGTTGCACCGATCGTTGCTATTTTGATTGTGATTGTATCGAAGCGCTTTCGAAAGATCAGTCAGAATATTCAGGTCAGCATGGGCAGTGTATCTCGTATCATCGAGGAGTCCATCAAGGGACAGCTGGTGGTGAAGATCTTCGGTGGTAACCGCTACGAGAATGAGCAGTTCGCCATAGTCAATGACAGAAATCGACGACAGAACCTGCGCATGCAGATGACGCAGGCTATTAGTTCTCCAATAGTGCAGTTACTTATTGCCTGCGCTCTGTCCCTGATCATATTCCTCGCAACACACGATAGTATGAAGGGTGAGATCAGCGCAGGAACATTTGTTTCGTTCATTACTGCGATGACGATGCTGATGCCGCCAGTGCGATCACTGACATCGATCATAAGTGAGCTACAACGCGGAATAGCCGCTGCCGAGAGTGTTTTTACTTTTATCGACCTTGATCAGGAGTCTGATGAAGGTACCTATGAGACAGAGAATGTCGCAGGCTTGATCGAGTTCGATCATGTCGATTTCAATTACCAGGGAGAAGAGGCAGCGGCATTAAATGACATCGATTTGACCGTAAAAGCGGGACAGACTGTCGCATTTGTCGGTCGCTCAGGTAGTGGTAAGTCTACATTATTGAACCTGATCCCCAGGTTGTATGATATCTCTGAAGGTGAGCTTAGACTGGATGGCGTCAATGTACTCGACTATCGTTTAGATAACTTGCGTAGTCATATCTCATATGTCGGGCAGGACGTTGTGCTGTTCAATGATACCATCGAACACAATATTGCTTACGGTGATATGAAAACACGAACTCACGAAGAAATCGTCGCGGCGGCAAAAGCGGCTTATGCTTATGATTTCATCAACGAATCCAATAGTGGCTTTCAGACCATGGTCGGCGAGAGAGGGGTGATGCTATCGGGTGGTCAGCGTCAGCGTATCGCCATCGCACGAGCTCTATTGAACGATGCACCGGTACTTATCCTTGATGAGGCAACGTCTGCGCTCGATAACGAATCCGAGAGATATATACAGAATTCCCTGGAAACACTCATGGAAAATCGTACTACCCTGGTCATCGCTCATCGTCTATCGACTATCGAGAATGCTGACGTGATCGTTGTTATGGACAAAGGATGTATCGTAGAAAAAGGCACACATCATGAATTGATCTCTTTAGATGGGCATTATGCTGCTTTGCATCAGATGAACTTTGAAGAAATTTAAGTAATGAGATCGCTGGAGCATTACTGGTATCAGACAAACTATTTTGTCTTTATATTGTTGCCGCTTTCATGGCTGTTCTGTGCGGTATCGATTATTCGGCGAAAGGTCTATAAGCTGAATTTAAAAAAGAGTTATTCTTCTGATGCACCGGTTGTTGTAATAGGCAATATCGTCGCGGGTGGCAGTGGCAAGACGCCGCTTTTATTGGCAATCTGTGAGCTCATTAAAGAACATGGATACAGGCCGGGCGTGGTTAGCCGAGGTTATGGCGGTAACTTTACCGGTTTGAGGCAGGTGTCGGAAAGCGATTCTGCTGAGCTGGTAGGCGATGAGCCACTGATGGTGCAGCAGCGGACACAGGTACCGGTCGTCGTCGGTGTGGATCGCGTTGCTGCGGTGAAATACCTGCTGGAGAATAACGCGTGTGACATCGTACTTTCTGACGATGGCCTGCAGCATTATCGTATGCGTAGAGATATAGAAATTGCAGTAGTAGATGCAAAACGACGCTTCGGTAATGGCTATTGCCTGCCTGCAGGCCCTCTTCGTGAGCCGGTATCACGTCTGGAGGATGTCGATCTGGTCGTTTATAACGTGGCGAATGCTGGTGCTATCGAGGCTTGCTCATACACTTTGCGCTTTACCCAACTTTACAAGCTTGGTACTGGTGAAACTCTTGCGTTATCATCTTTTTCAGATAAGGTCGTTCATGCAGTGGCTGGTATCGGTGATCCGGGACGTTTTTTTACTCAACTGCGCGAAAATCATATCGATATCGTCGAACATGCTTTTTCAGATCATCATAACTATACGCAGGATGATTTCTCAGGCTGGCAGGACGACTGTATTATAATGACCGAAAAAGACGCTGTTAAATGTCGTGCACTGTCCTTGCCTGATGCCTGGGTTTTCAGGGTCGATGCCGAACTTGCAGAATCGCTGGAATCACAGCTTAATTCAAAAATACTGCCATTACTGAAGCAGCAAAAAAATTAATGAAGAAGAAACTGCTTTCTATACTGGTATGCCCATCGTGTAAAGGGCCATTGGTCCATAAGTCTCGTCAGAAGGTTTTGATCTGCGAGCGAGATAAACTGGCTTATCCTGTACGCAATGGCATTCCCGTGTTATTAGCTGCAGACGCTGAAAAAATCGATAAATAACGCGATTATAGAATGTAGTTTAGCGGTCAAATGATAGTGAATACGAACAAGTGGTCTAAACTAACAGTTACTTATATCACACAGGCTGGTCAAAAAAACCGGCACAAAGACAGTTTCGATGAATGAAGATTTTAAAGTAATTATTCTGGCCACCTTTGACCATAATGATTTTCCGCACAAAGCGATGACCGATATTCATGGTAAACCCATGATTCAACATGTATACGATAGTGCCAAAGACTCCGGTGCATCAGAGATTGTCATCGCTACTGATAATACACGAGTCGGTATGGCCGCCGAAGATTTTGGTGCTAGCGTGTGTATGATCCTGGATGATAACCTGGCGGGTATAAGCCGTCTTGCTGAAGTGGCAGACAAGATGGGCTGGAGCGATGATACCATCGTGGTTAACTTTCCTGGTGACGCTCCATTAACACCGAGTTCGATCATTCAGCAGGTGGCTGATAACCTGAAGCTGCATGCGGATGCTGACTGTGCCACCTTGTATTCTATGGTTTCACCTGAGGTCGCAGCAAAAGAATCTACGATCAACCTGATCGTGGATAGCAGCGAGTATGTCATGTATCTTAGTCGCAGACCGATTCCTCACCAGGTCTCTGAAAAATATACGGTTTCTGAATACCGTTGTTATATAGAGATAAATGCATATCGCACTGGTTTATTACGTATCTACAGGAACCTCCCTGAGAGCGAACTTGACTGGGCTGAGGATATTGAAGAATTGAAGCTGTTGTATAATGGTATGAAGATTCACGCAGCTGAAGCAAACACTCTTATGGGGCAGCGTGTGATCGTCGCTGAAGATGTTGATAAAGTAAAAATTCAGATTGCGCCTAACAGGTAAGGGTCTCTCTAACTACATCGTAACAATTAGCGCTAATACGTATTTACCTTAAATGATGCAGATTGCAGGGTAGTCTTGAAACAAGCAAATCATTTTTTCGCTACCTGTTCAAAAGGTGTTGAAGACCTGGTCCTCAAAGAACTTGAACAGCTAGAGATATCCGACACCAAAATACATACCGGCGGCGTCGCTTTTAACGGCGATATTCTGTCTGCGTATAAAGCCTGCCTGTGGTCTCGAGTCGCCAGTCGTATCCTGTTGCAGCTCAAAGAGTTCACTATATCTTCGGATGAGGACTTATATAACGAAATAATCAGTGTCGACTGGTCACAGCACTTTGCGGAAGATAATACCCTGGCGATTGACTGTTTTAGTTCACATTCCACGGTTTCTAATAGCCATTTTGCTACGCTTCGGGTGAAAGACGCTATCGTCGATCAGTTCATGAAAAATACTGATGAAAGACCGTCTATCGATAGAGAGAATCCTGACATCAGGATCAATGTTTACCTCAGTGATAAACAATGTCTTTTATATCTTGACCTGTCGGGTGATGCTCTGCATAAACGTGGGTATCGTCAAAGCGCGGGAACTGCGCCATTACGCGAGACGCTTGCTGCATCGATGCTGTATCGAGCTAAATGGGATAGCTTTTATGAACAGGGGTTACCGTTTTATGATCCTATGTGTGGCAGTGGAACCCTGTTGATCGAAGCAGCATTGATGGCTTCGAATACTGCCCCCGGATTATTGCGAGAACAGGATAATCCTGAGCACTGGGGTTTTGCTCACTGGAAATTATTCGACAGTGAAGTGTGGCGGTCAGTAGTGCAGGATGCGCAAGAAAAGCATCTATCTGGACTAGGTGCTGTGCCGGTAATCTGTGGTAGTGATAACGATGAAAAGCTCGTCGGTATTGCGAGAGCAAATATCAGGGAGGCCGGTCTCTCGAGCCTGATCAAAGTCTCGTTACAGGATGCGACGCAAGATCTAAAACCGTGTACAGAAGAGCATGGTCTGCTGGTAACAAACCCGCCTTATGGTAAACGAATCGGTCAGGTACAGGTGTTACGCACTCTTTATCACCGATTTGGCGAACAGCTGAAGGCAGGTTTCGATGGCTGGACAGCTGTCATCATTACCTCGGAAGCAGAACTGGCCAAGAGTATAGGGTTACGTGCCTTCCGTAAGAATACCTTGTATAACGGTGCGTTAAAGTCCGTGCTCTATCAATACCGGATAAACTCTTTATCCAGGCCTTCTTTTGAAAAGCCAGACGTAGAAGGTCAAGCTGCGAGTAATGCGGATGTTGAATCAGCTGCAGCTGAACCGAGCAGGAAATCTGAACATTCCCTGATGTTCATCAATCGCCTGAAGAAAAATTACAAACATCTAAAAAAATGGGCTAGAAAAAATGATATCACCTGCTACCGCGTCTACGATGCTGATATACCACAGTACGCTGTAGCGATAGACATCTATGAACAGTGGGTCTACGTGCAGGAGTACAAGGCACCTAAAACAGTGGATAAGAATAAGGCATTTTTACGGATCAATGATGTCATCGATGTGGTCGCCGATATACTTGAAACGAAACAGGAATATGTAGTTTTAAAAGTACGAAAGAAGCAGGCAGGTACTTCGCAATATGAGAAGCAGGATCAAAAAGACCGTAAGACAGCCGTTCGAGAAAACGGTCTAAGATTTCTAATAAACGTTTATGATTACATCGATACCGGCCTGTTTCTTGATCATCGGAATACCCGGCAACTGATACGAAAACTTGCAAACAAGCGTAGTTTTCTCAATTTGTTTGCATATACGGGTAGCGTTACGGTCTATGCTGCTGCAGGTGGGGCTTCGACGACTACCACGGTAGATATGTCGAATACATATCTGAACTGGGCGCAGGAAAACTTATCCATCAATGGTTACACTGGCGACCGGCACAAGTTCGTCAGAGACGACTGTTTGAAATGGTTGCAGCAGGCAATCGATGAAAACAAAAAGTACCAGTTGATATTTGTTGATCCACCAACATTCTCTAATTCCAAGAAGATGGATACATCACTGGATATCGTACGAGACCACGCAGCGCTGTTGAGTGGTTGCCTGGCCTTGTTGACAGATGACGGTCAAATAATATTTTCGACAAATGCCAGGGGATTCAAGCTGGATAGCAGCCTGGAAGAGATGTGTTTAGTCAAAGAGATAACAAAGCTAACGACAACGGAAGACTTTAAAAGAAAGCCGTTACACCGCAGCTGGTGCCTGGCTAAGCAGGAGGCTTCCCTGCAAAGCTGTCGCTGATTGACAGTGCATGTCTCAGCGAATAGTGCAGCGTGGTAATTATTGTATATTATGCGCCAACTGTTGTTAGTTCAGGTTTGCTGCTGGTTACTAGCAGGGTATTGATGAACTTATCTTCAAGATCGATACGTGTCGCCAGCTCTTCACCAAGTTTGGCTAGATAATTAGGTAATTGATCGAATGCATCATCATTGATGTTCGATATGTCATCATATAGATCATTGAATGCGATCGCTACCTGGGTAGTATCGTTGATACGTGGCATTATTTTTTCGGCCAGTTTAACTATTTCATCCCGCCTTTCACTCCCGTCTTCGATACGGCGATAGATCTCAAAATGACCGATCGCCATGTAGTCGACCAGCTCCTGGCAAAATTCTTCCAGGATATCTGCGGTAGTATGCAAGTCGGTTGTTGGATCTTCAGTGATTTTTGCAAGGTTGTAGTATTGAGAGAGGACAGAATTTCGCTCTTCAATCAGCTGTTTGATTTCTTTTCTGGTACGAGCACGGCGTTCACTAGGTGCTTGAGAAGACATGTGGTTACTCCCAATAAGTTGAAGTTTTACAACTTGCGATTTTTTATTGTTTCATCACATTGTACTAAAACAAAAAACCAGTAGCAAACGGCATTGATGAAAAAGCAAGAATTTGTCTATTTAGTGAATAAAAGCATGAGAAAAATGATAACGTCAGAAAGGCATGCCGAATACGAGGCGGTAAACCTTTAGATCGTTACCTAACCGTACACCTAAACCTAGTTGCGGTTTCTCAAAAAACAAAAAATCAGGTATGTTACTTATAGTAATGCCGATTTCATGTTCGACACCGACTCTTATAGGGTTGGGCGTCTGCTCAAAAAAGACCAGGGTATTCGGATAATAAAAATTGATGTAATAAAGGTTGCTATAGAGAGGCTCATCACTGAATGAAAAACTGCTGGTGACGCGATAGTTTAAGCCGGTTTCGATGAGAGAGTAGTCAGCGTTATCGCTTGTTTCTTTACTATGTTCTCGTGCGTACAGGAAACGGTTGCCAAGCGTGAACATAGAATCTTTAAAGTGGACGTTATAATAACTTTTTATGCCTGCACCTGTGATGAGCACGTTAGATGTGTAATCTAGCTCCCGTGCAAAACCATAGTCGGCAAAGGGTATTAATGTCCAGTTTGGTGTGACTGGATATTGATACTCCAGCCCCGGTAGAAATGTGATGGTACCTACGTCACTGAGTCCGGGTATCTCTTCGATTAGAATGCTATCGAAATTTATGAAACCGACAGTTACCGGGAGTTTTAGCACCCAGCCAGCTTCAGAGTCAGTTTTACCTTTGATGATATGTTTAAAAGGTATTTGCAAGACGAATACATTCTGGCCTGAGGTAGTGTAAAAGCCGGTGCCAAGGTAACTGGCAAACGCAAAACTGGTTTGACCGAACGAACCATCATCATCGGCTGCATACGCATGGCCAGTCATGGATAGAATGAGCAGGGTGGCAAACTGCAGGGCTAGATGGGAAGCCTGTAATATCCTTAGAAACACGTTTATATGAAACATTTGTAGTGGATTTAGAATTACCGTAGTTTATCATAGAGTTTCTTTGCATCATCTGCGTTGTATTTTTATGAATAAACCGTACTCTGAGTCCTGCGACCAAAATAAAGAAGCTATTCTCGATGTTATCTCACCGATGTTTTCAGCAGTAAGCAGGGTGCTTGAGATTGGCAGCGGTACAGGTCAGCATGCGATGTTTTTTGCTGAAAAAATGCCGCATCTGACATGGCAGACGAGTGATCGCCGACAATATCTAAATGGCATAAACCTGTGGCTGGACGATACAACCTTACCTAATGTCGTAGCACCTATAGAACTGGATGTGACTGCCAGTCACTGGCCGGTATCAGACATAGATGCTGTTTTTACAGCAAACTCGGTCCATATCATGGGGCTGCGCGAAGTCGAGTGCCTGATGGCAGGTGTCGGGAAGTTGCTGCCTGAGCAGGGAAGTTTAGTGATATATGGGCCATTTAACTACGGTGGTTCGTACACCAGTGAAAGCAATGCACGCTTTGATGAATGGTTGAAAAGCCGAGACCCTGAGAGCGGCATCAAACACTTCGAAGAGCTCGTTTCCATGGCTGATGAAAATGCCATGCAATTGTTGTCTGATCACGCAATGCCGGCAAATAATCGAATTTTACACTTCATGAAAACCTGACCTGTTGACAGCAGAATCAATCATATCGTACCGGTAATACCTGCCTGATAATAATACTGGTACATGTTTAACGATTGGCGTGAGATGTCAATTTAGTCGCCATGTAATCTCTTATTATTTCCATGAAGAAATATCGGGAGGCCGTGATGGCTAGAAAATACAGACCCAAATTAAAATTATGTGATTGTGGTTGTGGCAAGTACCCGCGTGGTGCTGATTATATGCCAGGGCATGATGTGCGTATTTATAGTGCCATCGTGGGTCATGTCGGTAGCTTGAGGAATCTGCGAGAAGTCGTTGAGCGATATACCGGAAAACGGGTAAATATGAAATATGACTAGATCAGGTAGAGGGCATTCAGCGGAGATATGTCATCGTGAGTCAATCGGTTGGCAGCGTAAGTCAAGTGACTGGCTTTTATAGAGATAGAATTTAGTGATGTTAAGGCAGCGTAGAAAAACTGATTTTAGACCGGATGGCAGCGTGATCAATCAGGCTGAGTATGGAGATAGGGGAAACCAGGGTGTCCTGTTGTTGACTTCAGTCACTGGACCGATAAAAGATTATTTCAAGTTTGCCTTTTATTGCATGCTGCTAGCGGTACCACTTTATGCGATTACCGTTAGTGTGATGAAACATGACTGGATAATGGTGATTGTCGATGCCCTGATCGTACCGGTAGGTTTTGTGCACGGACTGTTGTTGATCTTTGGTTTTGTTGCTTAGCGTTTATTTAGAATATTTTGCTACTTATCTTGCTTGGTAAAGAAAGGTAGATGGTGCCAGCGGGCGGTGCGCCATCATAGGAATAACACCCGCAGCCGAGGCCATGATATCCCTTGAGGTATACTTTTATCTCACATGGTGACTCGGCACTTATTATGTACAGGATGTACGGTATTCAGCAAGGAGCCAGGACGGCGGTGCTGTTATGTACAGGATGTACGGTATTCAGCAAGGAGCCAGGACGGCGGTGCGGCGCATATCATCCTTAGCGGTCGTTTACCGCAAGAAGCAAGGAAGTCTTTGCGTTATTCTTTAATTTCTTTAAGTGCGTCGCCCTCAAAAGTTACATGTTCCCATCCATATCTGATAAATGTTCTAATATTCGCATGATCAGATTGATCTGGATTGTTTAATACGTCATCGCGATAATATTGACCGAAGCAGTTTAGTGTCTGTTCTTTATTCAGGTTATTTATCCTGGCAAAAGAAAATATTTTACAGGAGCCTTCGTTTTCCCCGGCAGTATTGATGACAACGTCATTATCAGTGCCGTTTGTAAATCGTGTCGGTATGTAACGATAATGCTCATCAATAATACTGATCACGTCATTAAATTCGGTTTTTTCAGGAAATCGCTTTATCTGTTCTAAAAGTGTTTCTAGCTTGCTCATCATGTAATGTTCTAGTTTTTGGTAAGTTGCGGGTATGATACCAGCATATTTATAACTAGATAATCATGAGCCGGTCCAACCAAAACAATAACCGTTAAAACTCCTGAATAAGATCGATTATAGAAAACCTGGCGAATGCCAGTCTATGAACAGTAATATCAAGTACTCGAGCCATGGTTTAACCTGTAAATTTCTGTATGTCTATTAATTGATCTGCGCACTATGTTAGTGCTTAGTTATTGAATGTATTGATAAAATATTATTTTTAGGGTGTCTATTCTTTGATTTTTATGATTAGAGATGATGAAGAAAAAGGTAATGTTCCGTTCGTAAATAATTGATAAAACTAGACAATATATAGAAAAACCACCTGCTCGGGTAGTTTTTTATTTGTTACAATTTGATGAAAATGACCAGTTGATGCTGGGTGCTATTAAATCAATTGTTCGGGTTTCTTGGTTGTTATGTCAAAATGATTTGGAATTATAATGATCTTATTTAAGTGGTTAAGACTGGATATAAAATCACATAGCTGGCCACTCTGTATATTGATCGTTACAGTCATGCTGGCTGCATGTGATCAGCCTGAAAAAGTTGCGCCAGTATCATTTCTGCTGCCTGATGCTGACGATAAGCAGAAAAGAGATCAGTTGCCTGCAGGTTCTTTGCTGGATGAAATCAAACAACGCGGCAAGCTAACTGTTTTAACAATAAACCTCCCGTCTACTTATTATTATGATCGTGATAATAAACTTTCCGGTCCTGAATATGATATGACGAAATCCTTTGCGGATAGTCTGCAAGTCGAGGTTGAATATAAAGTCTATGATTCAACAAAAGCAGTAATCGAAGCGCTGCGCAAAAATGAAGGTGATATTGCTGCTGCTGGATTGACTGTGAACGATGTCCGTAAAAGTGAATTTGATTTTGGGCCGGTGTACCAGACCACAAATGAATACCTGGTCTGTCACCGAAGCAAAAAAAACATCAAAGACAGAGACGAGTTAAAAGGCCTGGAAATTATTGTCGCTGCTGAGAGCAGTTATATAGAATCAATAAAATCCTACCCCGAAATGTCGTGGACAGAAAGTCAGGACTTCAATACTGAAGATCTGTTAGCCCAGGTGGCAGAGAAAAAAATCGAGTGTACGATCAGTGACTCTACTCTGTATATGTTAGAACGCCGCTATCATACAGAAATTCAAAAAAAATACGTTTTTGCAGAAGGCTCAGAACTGGCATGGATGATAAATAAAAATAATGACAGGTTAAAACGGGCTATCAGTGACTGGTTTGAGCAATACCAGGATGATTATGAGCTGGCGCATGTTATGGAAAAATATTATGGATTTGTTGAAACATTTGATTATGTTGATACACACAGGTTTTTAGACAGGGTACAAACAAGACTTCCAAAATATAAAGATTTTTTCATCGATGCTGCCAATAAAAACAATATACAACCTTCGTTGCTTGCTGCCCAGAGTTACCAGGAATCACATTGGGACAGGAAAGCAAAAAGCCCGACCGGTGTACGAGGCATCATGATGTTGACGCAGCCAGTAGCGAAGTCGCTGGGAGTAACAAACCGATTAAATGCTGAGCAGAACATCTATGCTGGTGCAAAGTTCCAGGCGAAGATGAAGAAAATGGTCGAGGAAGTCAGTGAGCCAGATCGAAGCTGGCTTGCATTGGCTGCTTACAATGTGGGAAGAGGGCATTTTCGTGATGCGCAATCCCTGGCTAGAAAAATGAATAAAAACCCCGACCGCTGGGCAGAGATGAAAGAGATACTGCCATTATTGAGTAAGAAGGAATTTTATAAAGATTTACGTTACGGTTATGCACGTGGTAACGAGCCAGTTCTATACGTAACAAGGATAAGGAACTATGATGGTTTATTACTTAAGCATTTCGGCAAGGGGAAGTTTGATGGCGTTAAATAGCATATGATTTTTGATGGAATATGAAGGGAAATTGAGTCCATTACCTTCAACTGATGATTGAATGATTAACATCACAAGCTATACGTATATAGCCAACAATGTTATCCTTCGCCGGTCGTGAAAATTGAGGTGTTTTATATAATGGATGCAAGAAAAACCATAGCTACTTTGCTTCTGGGGTGGCTAACTTCGCTTACAGTGTTTTCCGCGCATGGCTTTGAATTTTTTGCTGCAAACCGATATGACGAGCTAGCAGCATTGCCAGCTTCTTCATTGGGTGCGCCAACCGGGTTAGTCTCAGGCTGGGGCTCTGCATTTGTGGCACTCGGTGGCCTGGCTAACACATCCTCTTCTGACAAAACTAACGGTAGTCTAGCCTTAGGTATGGGGCTGGGTGATCCGATAAAAAGTATTGGCTCAGTCGTTTCACTTAGCATCGGCAGTGTTGAGCCAGATGGTGGTTTTGGTGAAAGAGGGGCTTTGGGTGTCTCAGTTGGAAAATTCTTTGTTGGTCCGCAGCTAGGTGTTGCTATCGGTGGAATTAACCTAGCAGGTTGGAATGATATAACGGATGAGCCAAAACATTCCGCCTATATAGCGGTGACTAAAATATTTCCAATCGAAGATCATCCAGTTATTCTTAATGCAGGTGTAGGAACAAATGCTTTTGCTGACGTACAGGAAATTGACCCTGAAAGTGAAGCAGGTGTTTTTGCATCTGTTGGCGTATACCTCACACCACACATTAGTCTAATAGCAGATTACACATCCAGTATCGTGACACTGGGTACATCAATATTGCCAGTCTCTGACTTCCCTCTCATTATTACAATGGGTGCATTTGATGTGAATGATCGAGTGCCTGGAGGTGAAGGCGCAACTTTTGTAGGTTCAGTGGCATATTCATTCACGTTTTAGATTAGCAGCACGTATATTTCAGGGCTCATAAACTCATGATCTACCAAATATCTAACCAGCCGAACTGGGCAGGAATCAAATATTTAGAGGGTTAACAATGAAAGATTTACAACAAGAAGTAACGGTAAAAAATAGAAGTTGGTATCAATGCCTGGCTGCATTCAGTGTTATTACGTTGACACTATTTGCCCCATTTGCCATTGCTGCAACCCAGGTCATTGGTAAGGTTGTTTACATTGATGGCGAAGTGGGTGCGCAAGAAACCTTAAACATGTCAGGATCATCTGTTCTTGGAGGGTTTAAGAAATTGAAACCAGGTGATGAGATATTTGCCCAGTATATGCTCAAAACACTTGAGGGTGGCGTGCTTAAAGTTTCATTTGTTGACGGTGCTGAAATCACATTACGCCCGGATACAAATATCTTCATAGAAAAATACAGTAAAAAAGAAGCGGAGATAGAAATTATTAAGGGTGGGATCAGGGTTGTTACAGGTGAGATCGTGAAGCAGAATCCTGATCTTTACAAGGTGACAACACCGGATGGAGCAGTAACTGCACGAACAAAAGGTTCTGATTTCCTGGTGAGAATTTGCGGTAAAGACTGTGATCAGGAAAATAAAAAGATGGCTGGTCCTAAGATGAAAACGGATTTTCCGGTTATTGCAAAAGTTGTTGCGATAAAAGGAGAGGTCGTCGCCGGTAATAAGTACAAACGCCAATTAGAACTGGGTTATCCAGTTTATAGAACAGAACGTATTGTCAGTTCTGCAAATAGTTATGCTCAGCTGCAATTTGTAGACGGCTCAAGTGTCACTGTGCAGGCAGATAGTAAGTTTGATATCACTGATTATAAATATAATGAAACAGGTGATGAAAACATATCTGTTTTTGAATTGCTGCAGGGTGGTTTACGTTTTGTTACCGGCTCGTTGGCTAAAAATGACCAGGATGCATTTAGCTTGCATACTCCAGCTGCAACGGTGGGCGTAAATGGTACAGAATTTACTGTAAATTGTGTTGGCAATTGTAGCCATAGAGGAATCGTCTCTCATGTGATTGATGGCAGTATTAATCAGCGTAATCAAAGTGGTAATTATGTTCTGGAAGCTGGATCTTATAGCGCCATAAGAGATCAGCAATCTTCGCCAATAGTAACGACGATGGCGCCTATAGCCTTTGATAACAATATTGCACCGCCACCATCACAAGCCAGAGTTAATGCAAAAAGCTTATTTGCAGCAAGTGCAGGCACAGTTGAATCTGGAACACATGTAAATGTTAAAGAGGGCCAGGTTGCGGTTTCGGGGTCAACAGGCGAGCCTGTAGCGGTTGGCGAAAATCTATCAGTAGCTGTCGGCACATCAGGCAGTGTTTCACGCCCGGCAAGTGCAAGTGGCTTTCAAATGTTGGATTCAACTTATACCGTGCCATCCACTACTGCGACATTTATGGTGGCTGGCTCATCAGTTCCTTCAGTAAATACTATTGTAATTGGTGGCCCTGGTGGTATTGGTATAAATACTGCAACCGGATCATCTGCTGCCACGACAATAGTCATTCAGGAGCAGACGATCGCTAGTCCTTACAGCTTTCGATAGAAGTGTGCTTACTGATAAAGTCGTAATAGATGCTGTATTGGAACATTGTGAAACGATTGATGGTTCGATTTAAATCATGGGCACACTAATTTTATAAATTGCTGTGTCATGTTATGTGTGGTCAAGCGACATATGATTCTTCATATGGTCAGCGACGTTATTAGACTGGGTATCAATGTTTAAAAATATTCTGATCGTTTGTGTGGGTAATATCTGTCGAAGTCCGATGGCTGAGTATTTGTTACAACATATGATAAATAAAAATGGTATCGATACACGTGTTTCCTCTGCAGGACTCGGTGCACTCGTTGGTCATGCAGCCGATGAGTATGCCATCGAAATAATGAGAGAACATGGGATTGATGGTGCTGCTCACAGAGCACGTCAACTTGATGGTGATATGGTAAAGCAGAACGAGTTAATTTTGGTTATGGAGCATTGGCAGAAGAAGGAAATTGAAAGTCTTTATCCCTATGCTCGAGGCCGCGTTCACCTGTTGGGAAAGTGGGCTGATACAGAGATTTCCGATCCCTATAAAAAACCTAAAGATGCTTTTGTTCATGCCTTTGAAAAAATTAACAAAGCATGTGATCAGTGGTGCAATAAATTATGTTAAGACTTTTGTTAATACTCATGCTGTTGTTGTCACAGCTAACTGGATGCGCATGGGCTCCCGGCCTGGCGCTTGACTCAGGTGACTTCGAGTCGGATGAGTCCGCAGAGTCTGATCCGGAACCTTTGCCGGTAACGCTAATTCCGATAACACCATCATTGATCGAAAGACAGTCTCAGAAGTTGCAAACTTCATTGCCAGTACAAAATACGACGAATGTGATCACGGAGTACGAGTATCGGGTTGGACCACAGGACGTACTTAATATTATTGTCTGGGATCACCCTGAGCTGACGATACCAACCGGAGGGCAGCGACCGGCAGAAGAGGATGGTCACCGGGTCAGTAGCAAAGGCACTATCTTCTATCCTTATGTTGGGATAGTTGATGTGGCCGGTAAAACGACAGAGCAGATCAGGGAGATTTTAACCGAGCGCCTGTCCAAATACATCCGTAAACCTCAGCTCGATGTTCGTGTTGTTGGCTTCAATAGCCAGAAGGTGCAGGTGGCAGGCGCAGTAGAAAAGCCTGACTCTTATCCGATTACAGATGTTGCGCTAATGCTTTCTGATGTGGTCAATATTGCAGGTGGCAATAATGAGAGAGCTGACATCCAGTCAGTTATTCTGACTCGAAATGGAGAAAATACACGCTATAACCTCATTGATCGTTACTACCGCGGTGACTCTTCAGAAGATATACAGTTGCGAAATGAAGATATCGTTTATGTGCCTGCAAACAACGTACATAAAGTGTTTGTCATGGGCGAGGTGGAAACACAGGCATCACTACCGCTTATCGATGGCCAGCTGACCCTGGCTGATGCGCTTGCTTCATCAGGTGTCGATCAGCTCACTGCCGATAACGAACGTATCTTTGTATTAAGAAAGGGTGATGATTTGTCCAAACCATATGCCTATCACCTTGATGCCTCAGATCCGGGTGCACTAATCCTGGCAACAGCCTTTCAGTTACAACCGCTCGATGTCGTTTTTGTATCCACCGCAGATATTGCTCGTTGGGGTAGAGTAATGCTCCTGCTAATGCCTAGCGTGAATGCGCTCTGGTTTGTGGATACGGTATAGCAAATTAAAGTAATAACTAGAAAATTATAATGACACAAGAAAAAACACCACCGGTAATTCAAGCCCACGAAGATGCGCAAGAGGATGAAATAGATCTCACGCAGATAGTTGGAATGCTGCTTGAGAACCGTCTGCTAATTGCATCGATTACAGGCCTATTCTTCCTGCTGGCTGTACTTTATAGTTTTTTGTCCAGCCCGATATATAAAGTCGATGCAGTCATTCAGATCGAACAGCAACAATCAGCACTTGGGTGGAATGGATGAGCTGGATGTTTTGCTGGGCGGGGAGAGCTCATCTTCTGACACCGAAATCGAGATCATGAAATCGCGCAAGGTCATTGGCGGAATGGTTGAAAAACTTAACCTGACTACACAGGTTGAGCCCAACTACTTTCCTTTAATTGGTGGTTATCTGGCTCGTAGATCTAACAGCTGTAGAACAACCCGCCGATGCATGGATGGGTCTGTCAAGTTATGCCTGGGGAGGAGAAGTGATTCAGGTGGATCGCTTTGAAGTGCCCGAGCATTTATTGGAAAGAACCCTTTACCCTTGTCGTTATGGAAAAAGGCAAGTACAGCCTTGCTAACAGTGAAGGCGAGACAGTGCTTGAAGGTGAAGTGGGTCAGGCTGCCCATAATCAGGCAACATCGGATACAGCATGGTGATATCCGGATTTTTGTTAGCCGTTTAATTGCTCGTCAGGATACTGAGTTCACACTAACCAAACTTGGCCATAATGCGGTTGTCAGTGACTATCAGAAAAAGATAAAAATAGGTGAAAAAGGTAAAAAAACAGGAATCCTTAGTGTCAGCCTGGAAGGCAGTGGATAAGTCGAGAATAGGATCAATTATTGATGAATTGACTCAGGGTTATCTACGCCAGAATGTGGAGCAGAAATCGGAAGAATCTGAAAAGATGCTGCAATTTATTGCTACACAACTACCTGTTATGAAGACGGAGCTCAATACGGCTGAAGTTGCATTAAATCGTCATAGAGAAGATAGCGGCACTATTGACCTTAGTTTCGAAAGCCAGAATCTGATCGAGCAGATTACTCGGATTGAGGCAGAGCTCTCTGATTTTTCTTTTGAGGAAGCAGGGCTCATTCATAAATTAACCCCAGACCATCCCGTGATCCAGGGATTGCGTGAAAAAGTCAAAAACCTGGAGCAGCAAAAGCGCGATCTGGATACCAAGCTATTTGCGTTACCCGAGACCGAACTGGAAGCAGTGAAGCTTAGTCGTGATGTTACCGTTGCTACTGAGCTTTATATGTTGTTGCTTAATAAATCACAGGAACTAAAAGTTGCCAAGGCAGGTACCATAGGAAGTGCAAGGATTATTGATGAGGCAGTTGTTACTGATGATCCGGTAAAACCAAAGAAAATGCTGATTATTGCAGTAAGCCTGTTACTTGGTTTTATTATTGGCGTTGTTAGTTTCGGCTTTGCGAAAAGCATTTAACCGTACCATTGATGACCCGAATATAATAGAGAAACAACTTGGTTATGCGATCTATGCCGAAATACCATTTTCAGAATATCAGGAAAAGGTATCTAGATCAGCCAAAAAACGTTCGGGGAATATGTGCGATGAGCTGCTCGCTCATGCGAATAAGGATGACCTGGTGCTCGAAAGTTTCAGGAGCCTACGTACCAGTATCCAGTTTGCCTTGATGGAGGCTGAGAATAAAATAATCATGATTTCAGGGCCGTCTCCAGAGATCGGTAAGTCATTTGTTTCAACTAACTTTGCTTACCTGATGGCTGAATCGGGTAAAAAGATATTGTTAATCGATGCCGATATGCGTAAGGGGCATATCCATGCATCATTTAATATTGATAAATCACCAGGCCTGTCCGAAATGCTCAGTGGTGAATATGAATTATCTGATGTGATTCGTAAAGATACCTTGCATAAAGATCTGGATGTGATTACTTGTGGTATCTACCCTCCTAACCCGTCAGAGCTTTTGATGAGTGATGCTTTCCAGGCTTTACTAAGTAAGCTTGAAGATAGATATGATCTTATTATTATCGATACCCCTCCGGTTTTAGCAGTCACGGACGCATCAATTGTTGGGCGATATGCAGCAACCAGTTTTATGATTCTGCGTTCGGGTAGTCATAACCTGCGTGAAATTCAGATGGCATTCAAACGATTTGAGCAGAATGGTGTGCAGATTAAGGGTGCTATCTTCAACGGTGTCGAATTGAAGAAGGGGCGTTATGGTGATAAATATGGCAACGGTTATAAGTATTACGGTTATCAATATGATTACAAAAAAAAGTAGGTGTAAAAAATCACCTTTGTTTTTTTTTATATAAAAGCTTTAAAAAGTCAGGAATAACGAAATCATTGAACAGAATATTGCAAAATGTACATGTAAAAGTATGGTTTTAATTTATGAGGTGTTTGTCGCCTCCTTCCAAGAACCAGTATGCCTTATTCTTTTGGAAGTAAGTCAATTCGAGCGTTTCTTGTTAAGAGCTTTGTGATCTCATGTGGAACAAATTTGACTGTTGAGACTAACGACATTCTCTCTCCTTATATTCGTATTGGTGAGGATGCTCGAGTTAGGTCTAATGCAGCACTAGTAGATGATGCCATTATTGCACAAAATATTAGGTTTTCTCGTTTAAAAATAGTTAAGAGAGGTCAGTTGTTCATGTCCGTGTTCAAGGTGAAACATTTAGTCTTATTAAAATTGGAAAAGATGTTTGTATGGGAATTAATACTGCTATTCTGGCTGGGTATTAGTAAGTGACGTTCTAGGCAAAGTAATCAGATGGCTTGAACATTGATTTGATAATTATTGTGTATATTCCATAAGATTAATCTGGTGGCTTGAGGAACGGTAAATGATTGTTAGATACTAATAGAATTAAGGTCCTGAGGAAGTGGTTGAGCTTCTTTTCTTTTTTTTTGGAGTGCTGTAAATGGAAGTTAGGTATGAAGGTTTATATGGTGTATTTCATGGGCGCAGATAAGACAAAGGTTTTTGTTAATTCACTTCCAAAATCAGGAACTAACTTATTAGAAAAGCTGATTAGAATAACAGGAATAACTATGTCTGGAAAATCCATTGCTTCATCAAGCATACTCGGACGATACGGACATATTAAGAGCATCTTGCATCAAGATCATCTCAATGGGATTTCAGTTCCAATAGGTCTGGAATACCCCGTATCGGTATCTCAAAATTGGTTAAATAAAACTCTATCAATAAATGATAATCAATACTTGTCAGGACACGCTGCTTATAGCGAACAATTGGATCACCTTGTTCGATCAAAAGGCCTTAAGATGCTTCAGATTTACAGAGATCCTCGAGCAGTACTTGTTTCTTGGGCGAAGTATGTTGTTGAAGAAGAAAATAGTTGGTATACGTTCCATGATTTCTTTAAGGCAATGGATCTACGCAAAAGAATCCGTTTCTTAATACAGGGCGGAGATATTAACGGTATCTATTACAGTTCATTTAGAGAAGTTATTGAAAGATCTGGTGGTTGGATAAATAGTGATAATGTTGTGGTTGTGAAATTTGAGGATTTGGTTGGTTCGAAAGGTGGCGGTTCAGATGAGATTCAACGAGAAGCTATTTCAAAGATTCTCAAACATGTTGGTAAAGAACTTCAGGGTAATGAGCTAGATAAGGTTCAAACCAATCTATTTGGCGGAACGCACACTTTCAGAGGCGGTCAAATTGATGGATGGATACGAGATTTTGATGAGAAAGAAAATCTAATGATAATTAACGAACTAAAAGGGATGGAAGTTATGAGGTATCTCGGTTATCAGGATTTTGAATAATAACCATAGTTGTTTTGACAGGATGTTTCGATGCTGGTTTTCCATCGGCTTAAGTGTATCCAGTCGACTGATATATGATTTATCTCATGAATAGAAGTTGGATTTGATTCATATGAAAGTGAGTGTTATGAATATCGGGTTATGGTACCTGACGTTGACATAATAATAATGCAATGATGCATATTTCACTTCATAAGCAGAAAATATATACGATTGCCGACCAAATGCTGGTCTCTGGTGGTAACTTTTTAGTTATCGCTATTGCATTGAACTATCTGACTTCAGTGGATTTCGGGTATTTTACATATGGCTATTCGGTATATGTAGTAGTTTCAATGGTCATGTCGGCATTTATTTTTCAGCCAGTTTCGATTATGTACCCTGAAATTGATGAAGGGAGTGAATTTATAAGTAGATTGAGAGCGTTAAATTTAATAATAGTAGTTGCTGTTGGCTTTATAGTATGTGGCTTATTATATTTATTTCTGCTTGCATCGAGCACTTTAATAGAGTTTGTATTTCTATTTTTATTTATAGTTTTTCAACAGATAGCCGACTTTTCTAGGAAGATATCTTACATAACGCATGACGCTTCAAGTGCATTTGGTCGTAGTATTCTGGTATACCCGATACGATTGTTACTGCTAGTTTTGGTGACTGTGGATTCAACCACAGAGCTTTATATAGTTCTCTTAATCTCTACATTATTAAGCTCAAGCATCGAATTAAAATTTATATTGGAAAGTAAAATTGACAAGCATGTCTTATACGCAATGTTTGGTCAGTTATGTCGACAATCCAGGTGGTTATTGGCAAACACACCATTAGTTGTTATTTGGGGTAGGGCACCCATTTTCTTGTTAGGAGAGACAGTGGGCGTGGTTCAGGCAGGTGTTTTTATGGCCATTAGAAATTTGATGAATATTGCCAATGTACCACTTGAAATGCTAGAAACAAAAGTGTCTGCAACGTTAGGGCGAACAATAAAATCAAACAATAAAGAGTATCTGAATACGCTAAGATCTATTCTTATAGTAGGTGTAATAACATGGTGTACTGGGTTATATGTTCTAGTGAATTATTCTAGCGCGATATTAAAGTATTATGGATCGGACAAGTTGCTTGGTGGAGAGGATTCAATGGTTGTATTGTGGTGTGCTAACTTGTTCATATTTGTTTTTAGACTTCAGTCTGTTCATCTAAGGACAACTAAGAAAACAGTATGGATCTTTTGTAGCTACCTTCTTGGATTAATAATTTTAATGCTGGCTTATTTTAAACTAAATATTCCTGACGACATATTGAGAATGTCTGTGGCAATAGTTTTAGCAACTATAGCGATTTCTTTAACTCAGTTTATGGGTATAGTTTTATCTAAAAAACAAATGACGCGGTATTTTTTGTGAGTGAAAGAACTATAGTTTTTTTAGCGGGCACTGGTAGGAGTGGGAGTACACTAGTGGACAAGATATTTGGTCAGCATGATGGGGTTTTTTCTGCAGGGGAACTGATGAACTTCTGGGATGCAGGGTACTTGCGTAATCAAAAGTGTAGCTGTGGTGCGAGTATACAGAAATGTGAAATATGGGCGGAGGTGATACAAAAGTTTAAGAAAAACAATGAAATCACAATCAATGAATTGATTATTTTAAAGAAATCTATAGTTAGAAATTCAAACTTGTGGCGATTTATGTTTCCTGTATTACAAACAAATAAATTTAAGAGTGATCTGTCTGTGTATGTTCGCTGTTTAAAATCCTTTTATGAGATTATTTTCAGTGTGAATAAATCTAGAATCTTGATTGATTCCTCAAAGCATCCGATTAACTTATTTCTACTTAACATGATAAGTGGTGAGTTTGATGTCAAAGTCCTGCACTTAGTGAGAGATGTTAGAGCTGTTGCATATAGCAGAAAGACATTAAAGAGGAAGCTGGCAATAGTTGACCGTGTTGAGTATATGCCTCGGGATAGTATCTCTACATCATTATACAAATGGATTATTCCAAATATATTGGTGCATATGTATGCGGACAAGTCTAAGTATACATTTGTCAGATATGAGGATTTTGTTCGTTATCCTAGTATTTGTGTTGAAAATATATTGCGTCCTATATTTGGTGCTTGCTTGAATATTGATTATATTAATGGCCGCGAAGTGATGCTAAGCAGTCCAGGCCATTTGTGTCTCGGTAATCCAATGAAGTTTGCATCGGGAAAGACTTTATTAAGAGAAGATGAAAAATGGAGGCAAGGGCTTGGAAGGTTTAAAAAAATAATTATTACTTTGTGTTCTTTCCCGTTGCTTAAACTGTACAAGTATCTGTAGTGCACTTGATGTATTTAAATTTATTTACGACTAACTAACATGGCTTCATCATATTCATATCAGCATACAGAAGTTAGAGGAATTGCAATTAGTAGTTGGCTAATTAAAGCTCTTGGTAAAAAAGTGTGACATATTTTAAAAAAGAAGATATTTCAGTACTTCTGCTATGTTTATCTATTTTATTGTATGGCTCGCTTAGTAGTCCAACGCCAGATAATTTTAGCTTTGTTGAGTTTGTTATAGCAGTGCTTCTAGTGTGTTCTGTTTTTTTTCATTTTATGTTTGGGGTAAAAAGATTGCATATTTTTCTTTCAGAGAAAATATATGCTTCTGTATTTATTTTATTTTATTTTTTCGGACTGATTCTAGCGCCTGATAATGATGTTAGGCAAGTAATTCGTGATGCGATTGCACATATATACTTTTGCTTGCCAGTTGTATATATTTTGAAACTTCGTGTGGTTGATATCGATAGAATTGCAGTGTCTGCATGTTTAGCTGGGATAATGCTTGCTATACGTTTTGCATTTGAGTCTGGTTTTAATCTTTATCTGATGAGCGATCAGTCATTTACATATGATGGTTTATTGAAATTAAATACCGAGCCATTGATTGTGTTCGCTGAAATATATTCGGTATACCGTTTCTCATGCGATAAAAATATTTTAATTAAAATATTGTGGATGGTAGCATTCTCTATTCCGTTTGCTGTGCTAATAGCTTCAAATATGAGAGGGCCAGTAGCAATGGGGTTGTTGGCGATTGGATATGTGTTTTTTTATTCTGACAGTAATAGACGATACATGTTTTATTCTTTGTTGAAAAGATCTATTGCGATTGTCGCTGTCGTTTATGCGGTGTTTTATTTGTACTCCTTAGGTGTATTTCACGGCTTAGAGTCAAAAATGCAGTTGGTTGGTATTTCTAACAAAACAGAAGAATTTATTTTTTTGCTTTCAAATATTCCTGATTCTGCGATGTTTGTTTTTTTTGGTAAGGGTTTGGGGGCTTGGTTTGATGTTGGTGGTAGGTTATTACCATTTTCGCACAGTTTGCATATGTATTATCTTTATAAGTCTGGCATTGTTGTTATGATCTTTGTGATTCTTTTAACTATTGCAAGTATATATGATTGGTTTAAATGTCTAGGTTATAATAATGTCATCTTGTTTTGTCTTTTGCCGATGTGGCTGTATGGAACCTTTTTGAATCCAATGTATAAATTCTTTGGATTTGGTGTGTGTATGCTTATATTTTTTGCGAGTATGCGAATTCAACGAGAGCATGGGGGGTGAGGGTGTTAGATATTGCAAGGTGAAAATGAATTGATGTATATATCTGATAAGTAAGTTGTATGGCTTAGTGGATTTGAAGCTAGACTATTATTTGAAAAAATAAATGAAATTAACTGAGTATGATTTTTTCGTGGGTGAGACAAATATATATGTTTTATATGCATAAAAAGAAATAAATATACTCTTAGTAAAACGAGTAAAAAAAGATTTATTGACGTCTTTTCCTATTTTAATATTTGCTAAATGAAGAGAGTAATATTAGAGATCACTTGAAGTCTGTTGAATGTTCTGAATATATTGTAGTCTTTGTCTCTTCTAGCATTGATGATACTGTGGGAATTGCAAAAAATTTAGGCGCTAATGTTATTATGGTCGGTTTTCGGTGGCAATACGGCCATGTCTGTAAGAACTAGAGTATTGATAAGAGAGTGAAAGTGACAAAAAATAATCAAGATATTTCGGGCTACCGTTATGAAACGTCTGGTTTGAACGACTCACATAGTGTGCTGTTGCCAGCTGTTCAGCAACTGTTAGAATCGTTAAAATTAAACAAAGAGGATAAGCGCCTATTTGAACTTGGCTGTGGCAATGGGAGCGTGGCTTATAATTTATCTCAACTTGGCTGGGATGTTTCTGGTGTTGATCCATCGGAAGAAGGAATCAAGCAGGCGCAAACAGCTTACCCTGAACTAAAACTAGAGAAAGGCTCGGCATATGACGCCTTGGCGGAGCAATATGGTAAGTTTCCAGTTGTTCTGAGTCTGGAGGTGGTGGAGCATGTCTACGCTCCGCGTCACTACGCACGCACAGTCTTTGAATTGCTTGCCCCGGGGGGCACGGCTATTATTTCAACACCATATCATGGTTACTTGAAGAACCTCGCCATGGCTTTGACAGGTAAGATGGATAATCACTTCACTGCATTGTGGGATAATGGTCATATAAAGTTCTGGTCCATGGCCACTTTAACTACATTGTTATGCGAGGCCGGTTTCGTTGATGTGCGTTATGTGCGAGTAGGTAGGGTGCCGCCGTTGGCCAAGTCGATGATTGCTATAGCACGTAAGCCGTGAAACTCGTCGCTGTCATCCTTACTTTAAATGAAGAGCAGCACTTGCCCCGCTGCCTGGCGAGTCTTAAGGAGTTGGTGGACTGGGTTCTGATTGTAGATTGTTTCTCCACCGATGACACTGTCCATATTGCACAGAAATATGGTGCAAATCTGGTTCAGCGTGAGTGGTTGAATTATGCTACTCAATTTAACTGGGCACTGAGACAGCTTGACGATGATGTGGATTGGGTGTTACGCATCGATGCAGACGAAATTCTAACACCGACCCTTGTGGGTGAAATCAGAGAACGTCTTTCTGAGGTAGAGGCAGAGATAGACGGAGTATACTTTGGACGGCGCATGACATTTCAGGGGCGTTTGATTAGATACGGTGGGGTGTTCCCTATACGTGTCCTTCGGCTATTTCGTTATGGTCGAGGAGAGTGTGAAAATCGCTGGATGGACGAACATATTAAAGTGGCGGGGCCAACAGTTAATTTTCATGGTGAGATTATTGATGATAACCTTAATTCAATAACCTGGTGGACTGATAAGCACAATAGTTATGCTTCACGTGAAGCAGTGGACCTTCTCAACTTAGAGTACAGTTTCATGCCTCATGATTCGGTTGCGGAGTTGTCTTTAAGATCACAAGCTGGTATCAAGCGTTGGATCAAAGAAAATATTTATGCACGTCTTCCTGGTGGTTTCCGTGCCTTTGTCTATTTTTTCTACCGCTATGTGATTCGCCTAGGCTTTCTCGATGGCCAGGCAGGTGCTTCTTTCCATTTTTTACAAGGTTTCTGGTACCGCTATCTTGTTGATGTAAAAGTTTCTGAGGTGAAGCGTTACATGCGTGACCACGATTGTGATGCTGTAACCGCGATCAAGCGTGTTTTGGAAATTCAAGTTTAAAGTATGCTGATCATGTTTAATAACTCGCTTAATAAAAATGAGTCGGTTGTCTGTAAGCCAAAAGAAGTACTCTCCTATTTCTTAAGAACAAAAATGGTAGTTCTTGTGATGGGTAATTATATGGTTGTTATACGTGGTTGAGCTATCAATTATTACTGCTACTTTTAATGTTTGTGAAACTATAGTTAGCTGCCTTGAATCAGTGGCGGCGCAAACATGTGGTGTTGAACACATTATTATTGATGGTGTATCGACAGATAATACCATTCATATTATCGAGGAATACACGGGGCATCCTGTAAGGCTGGTATCTCAGCCAGATCATGGCATCTATGATGCGATGAACAAGGGGATTGAAGATGGCAACGGGTGATGTGATTGGTATTCTTAATGCCGATGATTTTTATCCATCAGATGATGTTCTAGCAAAAGTTTCTGCTGTTTTTTCTGATCCGAAAGTTGAAGCTTGCTATGGTGATCTTAAATATGTCGACCCTGTTAATGTAAACAAAACTGTCCGCTACTGGAAATCAGGAAATTATAATCAAAAGAAGTTTTATAGTGGCTGGATGCCACCACATCCGACTTTTTTCGTACGCCGTTCAATCTATGAAAAGTATGGTGCTTTCAATTTAGATTTGGGAACTGCAGCAGATTATGAACTGATGCTTAGGCTACTGCTAAAGCACGGTATTAATGCTGTATATATTCCTGATGTTCTGGTACATATGAGAACCGGGGGTAAAAGTAACTTATCTCTTTTAAATAGATTGCGGGCAAATCGAATGGATAGAAGGGCATGGAGTGTTAATGGATTAAAGCCATATCTATGGACTATCCCACTGAAACCATTGAGAAAAATGTCTCAATGGGTTATGAGAGAATAGACTGCATGAATGTAAATTATATATTCTGAGTTATTTTTTAATTCGGAAAAATTTAGCAAGCTTAAAAGTCAGTAAATTGCCGGCAACTCGTCTTCCAGGAATGGTTTTAATATTCAGATACACATGAAAATTATGTGTGTATAATCGTGCACATTGATTATGGATACAGGTACGGTTTTCTTCTTTTCTCTTGTACCCATTTTCTTGTTAATTGCTGAATATACGTTACCGTTTCTTTATTGTATTTATTCAGCTTGATTAGTTTGATAATGGCTTATACATGTTGTGGCCGAATATAATAAATAATAATAACAACATATATTTCAAGGAGTGTTTGCGGTATGGACTATTATCGTCCTTTTATCTTTGCTATTTTTTTCTGTTTTATTGTCATTAGTCTGCTTTACCCATTTGCTTATAAGTTTAATCTAGTCGATTCCCCTGATCATCGTAAGACCCATATTGGGGACGTTCCTCTGGTCGGTGGTATTGCCATGTTTGCTGTGTTTGCAGCTGCTCTTCTGATTTTTTCTTCTAGCCTCTACCAGGTTAGTGGTTTTTTGATTTCTACTGCCATCATTATTGGTGTAGGTGTACTTGATGACGCCAGGAATATTTCTGTGCGTTTTCGTTTTCTCGCGCAGATCATTGCTGTTTTAGTCATGACCTCTCATTCCGGCGTGGTCTTGAGTGACCTTGGCGGTCTACTGGGTACGGATACTTTGGCATTGGGAGTATGGGCAATCCCGGTTACAGTCATTGCAGCTGTCGGTACCATGAATGCGATGAATATGATTGATGGCATTGATGGTCTGGCTAGTGTTTCTGCGTTGGTTTGTTTTCTTGCGGTGTTGTTTCTTCAATCTCTATCTGGCGGAGTTGAGCTAATACCTATGTTGTTTGTCGCCGTATTAATCCCTTTTTTGTCATTCAATTTGCGCGCAGTGAAAAAAGTTTTTATGGGGGATTCGGGCAGTATGTTTCTTGGGCTCGGGGTTGCCTGGGTGTTGATTGATTCCTGCCAGGGGACGGATGCGATTATGAATACGGTAACGGCGCTCTGGCTCTTTAGCGTTCCGGTTATCGATACCGTGGCAATTATGTTCAGGCGTGTGATGAAAGGGCAGTCTCCATTTTTGCCTGATCGTGAACATTTTCACCACATTTTTCTGAGAGCAGGTTTCAGTGACAGATCTACTCTGTACATTATGTCTCTACTCTCTGTGTTTTTCGCTACTATCGGTATTGCAGGTGACATCTACCAGGTCGCTGAGTGGATAATGTTCAGTGGCTTTATGCTGACATTTTTCGTCTATCTGTGGGGAATAAAACACGCCTGGGTAGTTCTTCGATTTGTGCGACAGAAACTGTCATTGGAATTACCTGAATAACCTGATCCAGGTGGTTTGGTTTATACAGATGGCACGCAGGGCAGGGAGCCTGGAGTACGGATCAGATAAAAATAAGATAGATTGCCATCTTTATCAAAAAAATCATTAAGTAATGTGAATCGCTTTAATCACAACCTGCAAACTATTTCATACCTCACTCATAATGTTCACGTCACTTTACGGAATCTGTTGTGAGCCAGAGGCATTAAATTAGCCTACCTTCTTAATAGCAGCAGTCTATCTGCTGTTAGCGGCAAATTTCGCAAACGCAGGCCCTTTTATCGAAAGCGGTGATCTCCAGTTACGTAGCGACTTACAGACATTAAATGATAACAACGTGATTAACATTCCTATGTCAACGTGGCCATTGGCATGGGATGACGTTATCCATGCATTACAGTCAGCAGATGAGATCAAACTAACGCATCAACAATCACAGCAAGCCTTACAGCGCATCCAGAGTAAATTAAATAAACAATATCGTTATAACCATGTGCAGATGACCGCCGGTATTTCTGCTGGAAATACGATTCCAATCATCCGTTCTTTTGCTTCAACACCAAGAGAAGAAAAACAGATTTATGCCAGTGGCTCGTGGATGAATGAAGACTATGCCTTCAAGCTAAAGCTGACCGGTGTTGATGAAGCGCAAGACAATAAAGACCTGCGCCTGGATGACTCTTATGCCAGTATGAATTTGGGCAACTGGATATTGTCAGCGGGTGCGCAAGATCGATGGTGGGGGCCGGGTTGGCAGGGAAGTTTGATCATGTCGAATAATGCGCGCCCGGTACCGGGTATCACTTTTCAACGTATTCAGTCACAGGCGCCGGAAACCAGGTGGTTAAAATGGCTCGGCCCATGGTCATTCATGACCTATCTCGGCCAGATGGAAAGTGAACGCGTATATCCCCGATGCAAAATTATGGTTAGCCCGTTTCACCTTCAAACCCTTCAGCAGCCTGGAAATAGGCTTGTCCCGTGCCGCGCAGTTCGGCGGTGAGGGGCGCCCGGAAGGCCTGGAAACATTTTTGCGAATGCTATTTGGCCAGGATAATAGCGGTGAAGGTTCGATAACTACAGAAAATCAGCCAGGTAATCAACTGGGTGGTTATGATGTACGCTGGAAGCTACCACTCGAATTTTTTCCATCCGCATTCTATTTTCAATCTATAGGTGAGGATGAATCGGGCATGCTGCCTACTGCGAGAATGTATTTACTAGGTCTGGAGCATTGGGGAAGGCTTGATAATAAAGATTATAGACTGGTTATAGAGTTTTCCGACACCGCGACTTATCGAGAGTGGAGCTTGAAGAACCCGGGTTATAACACTGCATATAACCATGGTGTCTATAAAAGTGGCTATCGATATTACGATCGAAGCATAGGCCACAGTATGGATAATGATGGTCGAATGCTCACCCTGGGTGGCAGCCTTGCACAATCTCCCAGCGTCACCTGGCTGGCCTCAATTAGTCAGGCTACATTCAATCGAGATGGTGAAGGGCAAAATACCGTCTCGCCCGAGATAAAAACGGATTATCTGGATGTTCATCTAGGGCAAAACCTGCAATTAAAAAATCATGTAATTAATTGGGGCGCTGGCTATCAATATACCGAGCAACCTCAACTCGCTGTCACCGATGATGAATATTATATTTACATGGACTGGTTCTTAAGGTTTTAAATATTTGTTTCAAGACAAAGCCCAGCACTTTCGTTCCGGACGAGTTTTGGAACCAGTTAGCGGTTTAAATCCAACACCAGGTCCACAAATAAAAAAACCACCGCAAGGGTGGTTTCATTATTTGGTGGAGATGGCGGGAATATTCGTCTCATCCATGAGACTCACCCCTTCGGGGCCGTGCAAAAGGCGCACGTTAAAAATTGCTCCTGGCAATTTTTTCGAACCCGTAGCGGGCTCGTTTCAACACCAGATCCACAAATAAAAAAACCACCGCAAGGGTGGTTTCATTATTTGGTGGAGATGGCGGGAATCGAACCCGCGTCCGCAAGCACTCCGCCATCGGCTCTACATGCTTATTTCGTCTATTGATTTAACTTTGTATTACCCGACGAACAGGGAAAATACAGAGCGATTCTGGATAAGTTTTAACGAATCCACACCAGACATGCTTCATCGCGATCCTACATGAGTCGACCCCGGTTATCTAAGCGTGTAAGCGCACATTAGGCCGAGGGCTATGAGCAGGTGTTTAAGCTGCTAAAGCGTAGTTGTCGTCGTTGGCAACTATAAGTTTTGTGAATAGTTTTAAGAGGAACTTCACACCTCTGCATGCACCTCAGGTTTCATTACCCACGTCGAAGCCATGTCATCCCCTGAAGAAGAACGGTCAAGTTCTGCCGTTATTATACGACATTTGACTCGCTGTAATATATATATGTACGAATCCTGACAATTCAAGTTAAATAAGTCGTGTTTCTGTCATCGTTGCCGCTCGCCAGTCTGACAAAATAATGTAATAGAGGGACAAGATTATCTCCCCAAAGGGCGACTTGGAGGCCAATTCAGGGTAATATTCCGCTTTAATTTTTGTCTGGCTGGGCTGCCTTTTCCGGCCATACACATATGCCCCATAATTCAAAAAATCAGACCTAAAATGCAGATATTCATTGGTTCCACCGCGCTATCGAGATTTCGTCAGGAAAAATTACTTAACCAGCTTCAGTCAGTAATCCCTGAGGTAACACAGCTGAATGCTCATTTTGTGCATTTTGCCGATACCGATAAACCGTTAACTGAAGTCGAGACGGCGGTTCTCGAAAAGCTGCTCCGTTATGGGCCTCACATGGAGGAGACCTCTACAGAAGGTAAGCTGTTCCTGGTCGTACCCCGTGCCGGAACCATCTCTCCCTGGTCTTCAAAAGCCACTGATATCGCACATAATTGTAATCTACAGATGGTCAACCGGATCGAGCGCGGTATTGCTTACCACGTGGCTTGCGGTGATGGTTTTCAATGGCGAGAGGACCAGCAGCAGACGGTTGCCGGGCTGTTGCACGACCGCATGATCGAGATGGTTCTGGATCAGCTTGATGCAGCCAGTTGCCTGTTCGGCCATCATGAACCTGCGCCGGGTGAGTCCATCAATATTATCGATAGTGGTCGAGACGCACTGGTCGAGGCCAATCAGAGACTGGGACTGGCCCTGTCTGACGATGAGATCGATTACCTGGTCGATTACTTCGTGTCTATCAAGCGTAACCCGGTCGATGCAGAACTGATGATGTTTGCACAGGCTAACTCGGAGCACTGTCGTCACAAGATCTTCAACGCTGACTGGATCATCGATGGCGTGGAGCAGGATAAGTCGTTGTTCAAGATGATTCGTAATACCTACGAATCCCATTCAGAAGATGTCTTGAGTGCCTATAGTGATAATTCCTCGGTTATTGCTTCTCACAAGGCAAAACGCTTTATCGCTAATAACGAGACGCATCGGTATGACTATCATGATGAGCATATCGCCATACTGATGAAAGTAGAGACACATAACCATCCGACAGCGATCTCGCCATTCCCGGGAGCTGCTACCGGATCCGGCGGTGAGATACGTGATGAAGGCGCTACCGGGCGTGGCTCAAAACCCAAGGTGGGCCTGACTGGATTCTCGGTGTCTAACCTGAAGATACCTGATAACCCCCAGTCATGGGAGACCGATTATGGCAAACCAGAACGTATTGTTTCGGCACTGGATATCATGCTGGAAGGACCTCTCGGTGCTGCCGCATTTAACAATGAGTTCGGTCGCCCTAATATAGCGGGATATTTCCGTACCTTTGAAGAAGAGGTGGCCGGACCTGATGGTGATGAAGTCCGTGGTTACCATAAACCGATCATGCTGGCAGGTGGTTACGGTAATATCCGTGAACAGCACATCGAGAAGTTAGCGCTGCCTGTTGGTACCCCGATCGTCGTGCTCGGCGGGCCGGCCATGTTAATCGGTCTGGGTGGCGGTGCGGCATCATCGATGGATAGCGGCGCCAGTGCGGAAGACCTCGATTTTGCCTCGGTACAACGCGGTAATCCAGAGATGGAGAGACGTTGCCAGGAAGTGATCGATTCGTGCTGGTCTCAGGATAACAATCCTGTCCTTTCGATCCACGATGTAGGTGCAGGCGGACTCTCAAATGCATTGCCTGAACTGGTGTACGACGGTGGCCGTGGTGCCGAATTTGAGTTACGTGAAGTCCATAACGACGAACCTGGCATGACGCCGATGCAGATCTGGTGCAACGAATCACAGGAACGATATGTGATCGCGGTCAGTCCTGAGCGTATCGAAGATTTTAAAAAATTATGTGAGCGTGAGCGTTGTCCTTACGCGATCCTCGGTGAAACCACTGAAGCGCAGACATTGAAAGTGCATGACCGCCACTTCGATAATTACCCTGTGGATATGCCGCTGGATGTGTTGCTTGGTAAACCGCCAAAGATGTTACGCGACGTGAAACGCATCGCTGTGAAACATGACGCTCTGGACAGCCACCAGATAGATATAACTGAAGCGGCATTTAATGTATTGCGTCTGCCAACGGTTGCTAATAAGACATTCCTTATCACCATCGGCGACCGTACGGTTACCGGTATGGTGACGCGAGACCAGATGGTTGGTCCCTGGCAGATTCCGGTTGCCGATGTAGCGGTAACTACCGCTTCCTATGAAGGTTATTGTGGTGAAGCGATGGCGATGGGTGAGCGCACGCCATTAGCTTTGCTCGATGGCCCAGCATCTGCACGTATGGCTATCGCTGAGTCATTGACCAATATCATGGCGGCACCGATAGCGAAGATTTCGGATATCAAGCTGTCTGCCAACTGGATGGCCCCGGCAGGGCACCCGGGTGAAGATGCTGTTCTCTATGACACCGTGAAAACGGTTGGCATGGAGATATGTCCACAACTTGGTCTTACCATACCGGTGGGTAAAGATTCGATGTCTATGAAGACCGTCTGGAAAGAAGATGGACAGGATAAGTCAGTGACCGCACCGTTATCACTGATCATCACAGCCTTCACCCCGGTCACTGATGTTCGCAGAACCCTCACTCCACAGATCCGAACTGATATCGATGATACGGGGCTCTTGCTGATCGATCTGGGCTTCGGTAAAAACCGTCTCGGCGGCTCGGCACTGGCTCAGACCTGCAAACAGGTCGGTGATGTTCCACCAGACGTGGACGATGCGGGTAAATTAAAAGCATTGTTTGATGTGTTCCAGAAGTTAAACAGTGAAGGAAAAATTATCGCCTGGCACGATCGTTCTGACGGTGGTCTATTTGCCTGTTTGTCGGAGATGGCATTTGCCGGTCATTGCGGACTGAATATCCAGCTCGATTCAATGCTGGCTGATGGTGATTCTGATGCGGTCTCTGTACTGTTTAATGAAGAGATCGGCGGTGTTATACAGATACGCTGTGACGATCTCGACGCTGTCGAAGCCGCATTTGATTCGGCCGGGTTGTTAGACTGTCTGCACGAGCTTGGAAAGATACATGATGAGGACCAGCTCACCATCAACAATAACGGCATTCCCGGTTTTCTCAGCTTCTCGTGTATCGTTACAACAGGCCTGGAGTGAAACCACGTATCACATGCAGCGCCTGCGTGATAATCCAGAGTGTGCACAGCAGGAATTTGATGCTATCGCGCATAAAGATAAAGGTCTGAGCAGCAGTCTCAGTTTTGATATCAACGAAGATGTCGCTGCGCCCTGTATCAATAAAGGTGTTAGGCCCAATATAGCCGTGTTGAGAGAACAGGGCGTTAATGGTCAGGTCGAGATGGCCGCAGCTTTTGACCGTGCAGGTTTTAATGCGGTCGATGTTCACATGAGTGACATAATCAGTGGTGATGTGTCGTTTGAAGATTTCAAAGGTATGGTTGCCTGTGGCGGTTTCTCATATGGTGATGTCCTGGGTGCAGGAGAAGGCTGGGCGAAGTCAGTCCTGTTTAATTCACGCGCACGAGATGTATTCCAGAACTACTTCAATCGCGATGATACGTTCAGCCTGGGCGTATGTAATGGTTGCCAGATGATGGCGAACCTTAAATCACTCATCCCCGGTGCCGATCACTGGCCGCACTTCGTAAGAAATAACTCTGAACAGTTCGAGGGCCGCTTTAGTATGGTCGAAGTGATGGAGTCATCATCCATACTGATGCAAGGTATGGCAGGGTCTCATATGCCGATCGCTGTCGCACACGGTGAAGGCAGGGCTGAATACCGATCTGACGAGCAACGTAAGAACCTGC
Organism: uncultured Gammaproteobacteria bacterium; assembly: GCA_963807625.1. GTDB lineage: Bacteria > Pseudomonadota > Gammaproteobacteria > SZUA-229 > SZUA-229. The sequence continues at coordinate 108,113 of CAWECN010000006.1, read as the reverse complement.
AGAAAGTCATGCGTTTTGTCGATCACAACGTACGTCCCACCGAGGAGTATCCATTAAATCCAAACGGCTCACCAGAGGGTCTCACCGGCTTCTGTAATGAGGATGGACGTGCAACCATCATGATGCCACATCCAGAACGAGTATTCAGGGCAGTGCAGCACTCATGGTATCCAGATGACTGGCAGGAAGATTCGCCATGGATGCGTATGTTCAGAAATGCACGGGTATGGGTTGATTAAAAAACAATAGGTTTGCTCATTAAAGCATTCAGGTTGTGCTTAAGAGAAATCTTAAATAATCTAACTTATTTGCACTTATAAGTAAAAAGCCCTGCAAGTAACTGCAGGGCTTTTTGTTTTTGATTACCACTTAGGTATAAGCTTCTTTCTAACTGGCTTTACCCGGGTAGCTAGAAATACCGGGGTTGCTCATCACGTTAACCAGTTCTGGATGGTTGATCTTAGGAAGCTTCAACACATCATCCTTGCCTTTATTCTTGATGATATAGTCATGTACGACGTCCCACATCAAACGGCCTTCAGGTGTGCGGTTAACCTGTGCCCAACCAGCAACCTTGTATTTCTGATCCGCTTCGATCAGGTGGCCGTTATCCAGTCTTGCATTGGTTATACGCTCATATAAAGGTTTTGACGGATCGATGGTGTAATCCAGGCCGCCGACACGGACCATGTCACCGCCTGACTGCAGGTATGGGTCAGGATCGAACAGGTTGTCAGCTACCTGCTCGAGGACGTTTAGCAGGTCTTTACCGGTCATCTCGGAAACATAGGTTTCACCATATGTCATCGAGCACTGTGTCATGACATCTTCCATAGTGATCCAGTCACCTTTTAGTGTGGTTGTACCCCAGCGTACGCCAGCCGACATAGCGATATCAGCATCATATTCTTTGCGTAAGGCATTACATAACACCTGGTCCCAGGTGCCCATGAAGTTACCACGGCGATATAATACGCGGTCTGCTATAGCAAGCTTTTCATCAAGGATCTCCGCATAGGACTTACCTAGACGGCTCTTGTTGAAGTGCATCGCTTTAACACGACTTTCGACGATGTTCTCATCGTATTTTGTGCTGCGCATCTGGTCGATGTAAGCCTGCATCTCTTTATCAGCAGGTAATACATCAGCAAAGATTGGCAGCATGTTGTAAGTCATGCCTTTAACCTTGCCATCAGCGATATCGAAATCCATGACACCGACAAACTTGCCATTGGAGCCGGCATTGGTGACCCAGCACTCATGGCCTTCAACATTTTTTACTTTAACGGGTTCAGGAACACCGTCATGGGTGTGACCGCCGAAGACAGCGTTCAGCCCAGGTACACGTTCTGCCATCTTGATATCAACGTCCATGCCGTTATGTGATAACAGCACAACAGCATCCGGTTTCTCTTCTTCACGGATAGTCTGTACCAGCTCGATCATGTCATCTTCGCGCAAGTCCGAATGACCAGTCAGGGAAGAATTCAGGCGGGTTCGCATTCGCAGTACGTGGGAAAGCCTGACCGACAATACAGATCTTCGCGCCGTTAATCTCCTTGATAACATAAGGCTGGAAAGCAAGACCTGCGTCTTCGTCATACAGACCGCGACCGTCGAATTTTTCGACCATGGTGCTATAACCTTCATCCATCAAAGAATCTTCTTTTACGCGAACGTTCTGACCGATGAAGTCGCCTTTGAACAGAGAGACGTTGCTCAAGACTTCTTCTTCCTTATAGGTGAACTCCCAGTGGCCGACCATGACGTCGATGCCAAGGATGTTTGATGCCTCAACCATATCGACACCACGGGTCCACAATGATGTACCTGAACCCTGCCAAAGGTCACCACCATCGAGTGTGACTGTCTTATCTCTACCGCCGGCCTGATCGCGCAGTTTGTCCAGTAAGGTCTTCATCTGAGGGAATCCGCCCATCCTGCCATACTTGGCTGCCGCATTTTCGTAATCGAGGTAGGTGTAAGCGTAAGATTCAGGTGTATCTGGTTTAAGATTCATCTCTTCCAGAAATTTCTTGCCTACAATGTGCGGTGGACGGCCAAATGCATCGCCAACACCCAGATTTACATTAGGTTCTCTAAAGTAGACTGGCTGTAATTGTCCATGAAAGTCAGTGGTATGCAAAATCCGCACGTTACCGCTCATGGGTAAGTCGTAGAAATCATCGCTGATTTTTGCTGACGCCGTTACCGGGGCAGCAATAGGTGCGCTTTTATTATCGCAGGCGGATAACAGACCAGCGCCACCTGCAGTGGCGCTTAATCCCATAAGTTTCAAGAACGTACGGCGATCAATTGTAGGCATGGAAATTCCTCATCGTGAATGTAGTTTTTATGGTTACTTTATTATTCTTTTTAAAAAGAGCACAAATAATAACGCAAATGAAAATAAAAAGGTTAGTTAAGTGGTTAAATTACATTCATAAATAGACGGTTTTGTAAGAAAAATATTCAAAAAAAATCATATTAAACATTAAATTTTGTGTAATATCCGCGTTCTCATGAAAAAGCTGCTTTTTATACTGTTTCTCGTCTGCCTGCCCCTGAGCAATGTTTCTGCTGATGTCGTCAAACCGGCCCTGGTAGAGATCAATATCGACAAGGAAAGGTCGGTAAATATCGAGGTTCGCGCCAGTATCGAAGCGTTACTGACAGGTATCAATGCCCAGTATAAAAATACCCAGGATGCGCCGAACGCTGAGGAATATGATGATTTTCGCAAGATGTCAGCGGATGAGTTACAACTGGCATTCCAGAGCTTTAAACTGAAGTTTTTAAAGTCAGTGTTTTTACAGGCTGGTACTGTAAAAATCGCACTTGAGATAGCCTCTGTCGAAATTCCTCCCACAGGTTATACCAAGGTGCCGCGTATCAGTGTTATCAAGCTGACCGGGAAATTACCCGTGGCGGCGGATTCGGTGCAATGGTATTACCCGGCCAAATTTGGTGATAACGCTGTCAGGGTTCGGCAGATCGATACAGAAAACCAGCAGTGGCACTGGTCACAGTGGCAATGGTTGCGTAACGATGAAGTCAGTAATTCATTTTCATTAACTGAAATCGTAGCCAGTCAATCGACCCTCGAGGTTATCGCTTCATATATTTCGATCGGCTTTGAACATATCGTTCCGAAAGGCCTCGACCACATATTATTTATCCTCGGCCTGTTTTTGTTGTCGACCCACCTGAAACCATTGTTATGGCAGGTGACAATGTTCACGGTAGCGCATACCATCACACTGGCTTTGTCGATGAATAATATTATCGAACTGCCCTCCAGTGTCGTCGAACCGCTGATCGCTCTGTCTATCGCCTATGTTGGCGTCGAAAATATACTAGCCAAAGAACTGCATAAGAGCCGGCTGGTGCTGGTGTTTTTGTTCGGCCTGCTGCACGGACTGGGTTTTGCCGGGGTATTAGCAGATTTTGGTATGCCGTCTGATGATTTTGCCCTGGCGTTGATCAGTTTTAATATCGGAGTCGAGTTCGGCCAGCTGGCTGTGATATTGGTCGCTTATATTTTATTGAGACCATGGTTTAAAGATCAACTTAATTATCGCAAGATTGTCGTAGTTCCAGGATCGATGTGTATTTCTGTTGTCGGCCTGTACTGGTTTTTAGAAAGATTAGAGCTTTTTTAATATATTATTTAAGAGATTAGTAATGAGAGTAAATTATTTTATTATCCTGGTGTTAGGCCTGATGATCGCTTCGTGTTCGAACACCAAAGTAATACAGGATTGGACAGCAGAAGGCCATGATAAAACCTACCAGCACCCTCTGATCATAGGTATATCCGATAGCCAGCAGACTCGTCAGATATTTGAAAAATATTTTGTATCAGAGCTGGCAAAAAATAATGTTACGGCTACCCCGAGCTATACCTTAATCAGCAGTAAACAGAAGATGAATCGTGAGACGGTGATAAAAGCCATCGAGGGAACCGAGATAGATTCGGTTATCGTCACCTACCTGGTCTCATCTGAAACTGAGGTCCTGTATCATGAATCACCACTGAGCCAGGGATATTCGGGTGATCCTGATAGTGCCAAAGTCTCTGCCACGCTTGTTTCGACCCGCGGCCGTACCAGCAGTGCAGAAATAATTACCTTGAAAAATGATCTGTATGACGTCCAGACAAAGACCTTGATATGGACAGCTCAGACAAGGACGGTGGCACCCGAATCCATCGATGAAGTCGTCACCGATGTGACATCGTTACTGGTCGATCAGTTGCTCAGCGACGGCATATTGAAATAATCATATTTAACAGTTACTTGGGTACTATATGATTAAATTTATTGTGTTTTGTCGAGCAGTTGTTATTATGCACTTCAATATAGAAAGATAACCTGAAGGATATGAAAATGAGCTTGATTGATAAGCGCCTCGGCAAAGCTGCCGGATTGTTGGTAACTGCGATAATTCTAACAGCATGTGCTAATACAAAAATATCGCAATCCTGGGTTGAGCCGGATAATAAACGCTCATATGACGATATCTTGATAATCGGTATCGCTGAGAGTGAACAGAACCGGCGTGCATATGAGAGCCATTTCGTTGAAGCTTTGAGAGAAGTGGGTACTGAAGCTGAAGCCAGCTACAAACTGATCAAGAGTAATGAAAAGATCGAACGTGACACCATAGTGAAAGCGATCGACGGTATGGAGATCACGGGTGTCCTCATTACTCACATGGTAGCTGTCGATGAAGAGACCGTCTATCGTCCATCGATGGATTACATGCCGATGTATGGCGGCGGTCATTATGGTGGTATGTATAGTTATTACCCGCACGTGAACAGTTATGTGAGTCGTCCGGGTTATTACACCACGCACGAGACATACACACTGGAAACAAACCTGTATGACGTCGAATCAGAAGAACTGATTTGGTCAGCGCGTAGTCGTACCTTTTCTCCGGAATCGGTTCAGGAAGTCATCGTCGACCTGACTAAATTGCTGATCAAGGATCTCGATGAAAAAAATCTTCTTAAGAAGAAACAACCTAAGTAATACTATCCAAATAATATAGCATGACATTGTTCAGCCCGGCTTTGAGCAGGTTAATCAGCCTGCTTACAGCATGTGGTTGTGCAGATGTAAACTGAGTTAATAATTATCTAAACCATATGTTTCAACCCAAAGAACTCTTTATCGGTTTACGTTACATTCGTGCCAGGCGTAAAAGTCATTTCGTTTCTTTTATCGCATTTATCTCCATAGCCGGTGTTGCACTCGGTGTATTCGCGCTTATCGTCGTGCTTTCGGTGATGAACGGTTTTGGTAATGAACTGCGAGACCGCACCTTGAGTATGACATCACATGCCACGATCAGCGGTTATGATGGCTACGTTCGTGACTGGCGAAGTGTACTGGCAAAGGCTGAACAGAATGTAGAAGTGGTCGCTGCTGCACCTTATATACGAAAAGAAGTGATGTTATCGAATGGCCGGCGTGTCAGCGGTTCACTGGTGCGCGGTATCCAGCCCGAGATGGAGAGCAGGGTATCGCTGGTCGAATCAAAGATGATCTCGGGAAGCCTGACAGATCTTAAGCCGGGCGAATATGGCATCGTCGTCGGCAAAGAACTGGCTAATTCGCTGGGTGTATATGAAGGCGATCGTATTACGGTTATCACACCACAGGCCAGTATAACCGCGGTTGGTGTCATGCCACGTCTTCGGCGTTTCCGTGTCGTCGGTGTGTTCGAAGTCGGTATGCATCAATATGATTCTGCGATGGCGTATATGCACCTGGAAGACGCCGCGAAACTCTTCAGCTATGAAAACAAGGTCAATGGTGTACGCCTGAAATTTACTGACCTGTTCGATGCTCCCCGAATAACCAGGAGCATAGAGAAGGACTTCGGCGAAGATTACTGGGTAAAAGACTGGTCAAAGCAACATAAGAATTTCTTCAGGGCACTACAGACAGAAAAAACGGTGATGTTTATCATCCTGTTGATGATGGTTTCAGTTGCAGCTTTGAATATCGTCTCGACACTGATGATGACAGTGACAGATAAGGAGTCGGATATCGCTATCCTGCGGGCATTAGGTATGCGGCCTTCGAGCATCATGACCATCTTCATCATCCAGGGAGCATTCATCGGCCTGTTCGGCACCATCATCGGAGTCAGTGCCGGCGTACCGGTAGCTCTGAACGTGTTCGAGATAGTCTCCTGGTTAGAGCAGTTATTCAATACTGACTTCCTGCCGAGTGATGTCTATTACATCAGCGATATATCGGCTGATGTAAAAGTAAGTGAAGTTATTACCTACGCGCTATCTGCTTTCTCGGTAACGATCCTTGCTACGATCTACCCGGCCTGGCGTGCATCGCGAACCTTACCCGCCGAAGCGCTGCGATACGAGTAAGGGCGACTCGAATAATCCATGAACCAGCATCTTGAGTCCAAAATCAGTCATCTCTGCGTTGCAAATTTTCGCAATAGCAGACTAACACGTAAAATCTGCGTCTTGATATGTCAGATTTTTAATCACAATCTGACATGCACAGAATCATTCGAGGCGCCCTGATATGTTACGTGCGGTCAATATAGAAAAGATCTTCCATGACGGTATACGTGATGACCTGCATGTTTTGAATGACGTCAATTTCTCTCTCGATAAGGCCGAGACCTCCGCGATCATCGGTTCTTCCGGATCGGGTAAAACGACATTGCTGAATATCCTTGGCGGACTCGATAAGCCGACGTCAGGCAATGTGATGCTGAACGATGTCGATGTGCACAAGCTGAGTGAGAAACAGCGCTGCACCGTCAGGAATGAACATTTCGGATTCATCTACCAGTTCCACCACCTGCTGCCTGAGTTTACCGCGCTGGAGAATGTCGCTATGCCATTATTGATAAAGGGCAGTTCAGTCGATCAGGCACAACAGCGAGCAGAGAAGGTGCTGGCGGATGTCGGCCTGAATAAACGTCTGCATCATAAACCCAGTGAGTTATCAGGCGGAGAGCGACAGCGTGCCGCTATCGCACGTGCCTTGATCCATCAGCCTGACTGTATCCTGGCCGATGAGCCAACGGGTAACCTCGATAGAAAGAATGCCGAGCAGGCGATAGATCTCATTATCAATCTGAATAAAGAATACAATACATCACTGGTAATCGTTACACACGATCTCAAGATAGCGGAACGTATGGATACGGTTTATACGCTGGAAGACGGTATTATTAAGGACGCCTGATTTTTATATGTATCTCGCAATGACGGATGTTGAATCTAGAGAAGGACTTTCTCGATACCGCCATTATTCGCTTTCTGGATAAACTCTTTTTCCCAGCCCTTGCCGTTCATCTGGTTTGCCATCTCGACCACGATATAATCTGTCTTTAAACCGGTGTCATCAGCATAACGAGCTAATCCCTGCTGGCATGCGGGGCAGGACGTTAGTATTTTTACTTCGTCATTTTTTACCCTGTCTTCACCGCTGATGGCTTTGATGTTTATTCGTAACTCTTCCTGTTTGCGATAACGTAGTTGTTCAGCGATATCCGGCCGTGCCGTACCCAGTGTTCCAGACTCACCGCAGCAGCGGTCACTTATCGTAACGTCTTTATTTAATAATTTCGATGCCACTGTGACCGGGTTATATAGTTTCATCGGTGTGTGGCAAGGGTCATGGTACAGGTATTCGCTATCGGTCTTGCTCTGCAGGGTGATATTCTTCTCCATCAGGTATTCATGGATATCGAGTAGTCGGCAGTCAGGAAATATTTTTTCGAATTCATATTTCAGTAACTGGTCCATGCATGTGCCACAGGAAACGATCACTGTTTTGATGTCGAGATAGTTCAGCGTGTTTGCTATGCGATGAAACAGTACACGATTCTCCGTGGTGATGGATCGGCTTTTATCCTGTTGCCCTACAGCACTCTGCGGGTAGCCGCAGCACAGGTATCCAGGGGGGAGCACGGTTTTTACGCCGGCCTGGTAGAGCATGTGTAATGTCGCCATCGCAACCTGGCTGAATAATCGCTCAGAGCCACAGCCAGGGAAATAAAACACGGCATCAGTCTCATCGTGATCGATATCAGGGTTTCTTATTATCGATACATAATCCGTATCTTCCAGGTTCAACAGCGCACGACTGGTCTTGCGCGGTACATTGACACGGACAGGTTTTCGTACCAGGTTAACCATCTGTGTGGTCTGTACCACCGGACCGGTGGTACTCGGAGGTATCCTGTTTTTCTTACCCAGAAGACCAAGTTTTTTGGCAAAGAAGTGTCCAGTGTTGATTGCTTTGAAACCACCACGTGCTAAAACAGTTCGCATAATATTGACGGTGAACGGATTTTTGACATTGAGGAATGCGATCGCCGCTTTCGCTCCAAGGTTACTTTTCTTTTTACCGTGCATCGTCAGGAGATGGCGCATCTGGATCGATACATCACCAAAGTCGATATTGACCGGGCAGGGGTTCAGGCACTTATGGCAGGTAGTGCAGTGGTCAGCGATATCATTCATCGAGTCAAAATGAGAAAGCGAAACGCCACGCCTGGTCTGTTCCTCATACAGGAATGCTTCGATAATGAGGCCGGTGGCTAAAATCTTGTCTCGTGGCGAATAATATAGATTAGCACGTGGCACATGTGTCATACATTTTGGTTTGCATTTACCGCAACGCAGACAATTTTTTATCTCGTTGTTTAATGCACCCAGCTCACTGTCTTCCAGGATGATAGCTTCCTGCTGTACCAGGCGTAGTGACGGTGTGTATGCAAGCTCAAGGCTGGATGAGGCAGATAACTTGTCCTTGTTGAAGTTCTGCTGTGGATCGACCCTGTTCTTATATTTGGCGAATGCCTCGAGTTTTTCAGTTTCGAGGTACTGGATCTTTGTCAGGCCTATGCCGTGTTCACCAGAGATTACACCATCGAGTGATTGTGCTAACGCCATGATCTTGTCGACGATCTTATCGGCTTCATGCAGCATGGTGTAGTTATCAGAGTGTACCGGGATATTGGTATGTACGTTTCCGTCACCGGCATGCATATGTAGTGCAACGAATAATTTCGCGTCTTTGATGTCTCCATGTATCTTTTTGAATTTTTCGCGGACAGGTTTTAAATCCTGGCCGGAAAATATTTCACTGAGTGCGCGGTATATTTCTTCCGTATAGGAGATTATACAGTCACGACGTAACAGCAAATCGATCAGGGCATCACTATCCCTGATGTTTTCCTGTTCGCTCTCGAGTAATAAACTCTTTACTTCTGCAGCAGGCGTTTCAAGATTCTGCAGTATGTTGGACCAGCGCTGTTTTTTTGTAGTGATGAGATGTTTGGCTGCCTCACATTTTTTCTGAATGATTTCTTCCGCTTCAGTACTGGTGGCGTACTCATCATCTTCGACGGCATCTTTCAGGTTGCTGTCGAGGTATCGTGTTATGCCATCACATATCTTTATCTTATTGTTGATCGACTGTACGATATTGATGCATTCGATGCCACGGTTGTAATCGGCAAGCCGCGGTAGAGGGATGACGACATCTTCGTTGATCTTGAATGCATTGGTGTGTGCCGAGATGGCTGCGGTCCTCGCACGGTCCAGCCAGAAGCGTTTACGCGCTTCAGCACTGATAGCGATGAAACCCTGTGCATTTCTCTTTTTACTCGTTTCGATAATCCTTTCGGCTGCCGCTTTAACCATGGCCTCGTCATCTGAAGCGATGTCAGCCAGCAATACCATTTTGGGTCTGCCGGCAAATGATCCATCGCTACTGCTGGCCTTGGTCGTGTATTTGACCGCCTTGATATAACGTTCGTCCAGGTGTTCCAGGCCGGTGAGTAATACCTCTTTATCATCATCGAGCAGCTGTTTTACTTCGACCACTGCAGGCACAGCTTCGGCGATATCGCTACCGAAAAATTCAAGGCAGATCGTGCGTTTATGTTCAGGCATCCTGTGCAGCAGGAAACGCCCGGATGTTATCAGGCCGTCACAGCCTTCCTTTTGAATGCCTGGCAGTCCAGACAGGAATTTGTCGGTAACATCTTTGCCCAGGCCTTCTTTACGGAAGTCCTGTCCGCGCATCGTTAGAGTTTCTGGTTCACCGATAACACTGTTTCCATCCGTGTCATATCTCGTGACCTTGAATGAGACATCTTGCTGATCATGTATCTTGCCGAGATTATGATTAACACGTTCGACTTCCATCCATAGGCCGTCAGGTGTCACCATGCGCCAGGACACCAGGTTGTCTAGTGCCGTACCCCATATGACCGCTTTCTTGCCGCCCGCATTCATCGCGATATTACCGCCGATAGTGGAAGCGTCCTGCGAGGTCGGGTCTACGGCAAAGGCATAACCGTTAATGTCGGCCAGATCGGATACGCGGCGCGTGATAACCCCGGCGCCACATTCGACCACAGGATATCTGCCTTCTACACCGGCAAGTTCGGTCTGTGTGATCTTGCTCAGAGCTTCGAGTTTTTCGGTATTGATAACAGCCGTATTCGAATGCAGTGGGATCGCGCCACCGGTATAACCTGTGCCACCGCCACGGGGGATGATGGTGAGACCCAGTTTGATGCAGGCTCGTACGATTGCAGCGACTTCGTGTTCCGTATCCGGTTTGATCACGACGAAAGGCATAGCGATGCGCCAGTCGGTGGCATCAGTAGAGTGCGCTACCTTTGCGAGTCCGCTGAAATCGATGTTATTAAGTGATGTGATCCGACCTAATATCCTCCGGCTCTTCTGACGCAATGCAATCTGTTCTAATAAGTCCTGTTCAAAGTTTTTTATCGCTGCAAGGCAGTTGCTATGCAGTAGTAATGCATCGCTATTACCGTCGGCTCGTAACTCGACCTGTTTCAAACGGTGTTTCAGGGCATCGATCAGTGATTCACGGCGTTTTTTGTTATTCAGTAGATCGTCATTTACGTAAGGGTTACGTTTGATTACCCACATATCGCCGAGAACTTCGAATAACATGCGTGCGGAATGACCGGTACGGCGAGAGCCACGGAGTTTCTCTATGATATGCCAGCTTTCTTCGCCGAGAAACCGTATTATGATCTCTCGATCGGAATACGATGTGTAGTTATACGGAATCTCACGAATTCGAGCGGTAGGTGAATCAGTCATGTTTACAGCAATAACGGCCAGTGTTTCTCAAAAGATGCATTATACGCTAACAATTCTACTGACATAAAAGCAAATAATTACCATGGAGACGCAGAGGTCACTGGGGTTTGTTCAGTTATGTAAAACAAAAAGTATCTGAACTAAAGTGGTTCTCTGTTACCCCTATGTCTCTGTGATTCGATCCTTGAATTTGTTTATCTTGACCATCTTACACTTTGACACCATAATCCTTGTTTTTTTGGCACTCATCCCAATAGAGTGCTAAGACATTAATTACCAGAAATATCACATTGAATAAACCACACGTCCTTAATGAACGCGCAGCTATCTTGCTCAAGCAGCTGGTGGCGAGTTATATCAATGATGGACAGCCCGTCGGCTCAAAGAAACTCGCTCAGGATGCGGGCCTGGATATTAGCCCGGCGACGATCCGCAATGTCATGTGTGGATTGGAGAAAAAAGGGCTGGTCATTGCTCCACATACGTCTGCAGGTCGTATCCCGACAGAACAGGGCTTGCGCCTGTTCGTCGATAACCTGTTAGAAGTGCAGCCGATCGAAGATGATCTGATCAGCCGCTTGCAGGCGCAACTTGATCCGGACATGGAGATGAGTGAACTGGTCAATCATGCGTCACAGCTGGTTTCAGAGATGACACAGATGGCGGGTATCGTTTCTGTACCAAAGCAGACGAATGCCAAATTACGTCATATCGAATTTTTACCATTACCTGAAAAACGTATCCTCGCGATAATGGTAACCAACGAAAAAGATGTGCAGAACAAGGTATTGCATCTGGATCGTGAATACACCGCAGATGAGTTACAGCATGCTGCCAATTACCTGAATCAAAAGTTCACCGGTCAGGATGTGCACCAGATAAGAGACTGCCTGCTGCTGGACCTCGATCGAACAAGGCAGGACGTCGATAGCGTGATGAAAACGGCCGTGGAAGTTGCTGATAAAGCACTATCAGGAAACGAGATGAAGCAGCCTGACTTTATCGTTCAGGGTGAAACCAACCTGGTTCGATACAACAACAATACAGACCGCCAGCAACTACAGCACCTGTTTGAGATGTTCGACAGAAAACGCGAGATGCTCGGCCTGTTTGACCGTTGTGTGCAGAGTGAGGGGGTCAAGATATTCATCGGTCACGAGGCAGGTTTTGCCGGTTTTGGCGATTGCAGTGTCATCACGGCGCCATATTCAGTCGCAGGCAAAGCTGTCGGTGTGTTAGGAGTGATAGGTCCGGCGCGGATGAATTATGATCATGTCATCCCGGTTGTGGATATCACGGCAAAATTACTTGGCAATGCACTTAAGTAGTAAAGCGTAGAAGTGAAGCACTGAATAATTTAAAAAAACCACTATTTTTTCCTTGAATTGCAGGAAATTGGCACCATAGACACAGCCATTGATAATTAAATTTAGCAACGAGATACAAAATGTCAGCAGATAAACAAAAGAATGAAGAAGTGATGGACCAGGTAGAAGAAACTGAACAGGAAATGCTTGAAGATGAACATAAAGATGAGGCAAAACTGGATTCGCCAGAAAAAAATGCCGATAGTCTTGAGGTTCAGCTAGAACAGGCACAGGCTAAAGCTACAGAGAACTGGGACCACTACCTGCGCGCCAAAGCAGAGATGGATAACCTGCGACGTCGTAATGCCAAAGATGTAGAAAATGCACACAAATATGGTATCGATAAATTTGTTAACGAGCTGCTGCCAGTGATGGACAGCATGGGCCTGGGCCTGGCCGTTGAAGATGCCAGTGCCGAAAGTCTCCGTGAAGGCATGGAACTTACCATGAACATGCTCATGAAAATGATGGAAAAGCTCGGTATCGAAGAGATTGACCCGTTAAACGAAAAATTCGATCCGGAAAAACATCAGGCCATGACCATGCAGCCTAATGCAGACGTCGAACCAAATACGGTTATCGCAGTAATGCAAAAAGGTTATTCACTGAATAATCGTCTTATCAGACCGGCCATGGTAATGGTTTCAAAAGCAGTGGAATGAAAGAACTAGCAGTAAGATCAGTGTCTTAAAAAAACATTATTTTTATTAGGTAATTGTCGTATTTCTTACTTGGATTTATAAAAAGCAGCCCCATATAAGTGCTAACAACATTTATTACTGCTGGAAATGAGCTCAATTTGAGTAATTCCATGCAGAGATTTAAAGATTAAAGAAAATTATTGGAGACCAGCAATGGCTAAAATTATAGGTATAGATTTAGGTACAACAAACTCTTGCGTTGCCGTCATGGACGGTGACTCAGTAAAAGTTATAGAAAATGCAGAAGGCGAACGTACAACGCCTTCGGTCGTCGCATTTACCGATGACGAAGTCGTTGTTGGCTCACCTGCAAAACGTCAGGCAGTAACTAATCCTGCCGACACGATCTTCGCGGTTAAACGTCTGATTGGCCGTACTTTCGATGAAGACGTGGTACAGCGTGACATCAAGCTAGTTCCTTACAAAATAATCAAAGCTGATAATGGTGACGCCTGGGTAGAAGCCAAAGGCAAGAAGATGGCTCCACCAGAAGTTTCTGCACGTATCCTGCAAAAGATGAAGACCACAGCAGAAGAATATCTCGGTCATGAGGTGACAGAAGCAGTTATTACCGTTCCTGCATACTTCAATGACTCTCAGCGCCAGGCAACGAAAGATGCCGGCCGTATCGCTGGTCTCGACGTGAAACGTATTATCAATGAGCCTACCGCTGCAGCACTTGCATACGGTATGGATAAGTCACGCGGTGATTCCAAGATCGTGGTTTATGACCTCGGCGGCGGAACCTTTGACGTATCGATCATCGAGATCGCAGAGATCGATGGTGAGCACCAGTTTGAAGTACTGGCGACCAATGGTGACACCTTCCTCGGTGGTGAAGATTTCGATACACGCCTTATCGACTATCTCTCAGATGAGTTCAAGAAAGATAACGGTGTTGATCTGCATAACGATCCATTAGCGCTGCAGCGTCTGAAAGAAGCTGCTGAGAAAGCAAAGATCGAACTGTCATCAACACAGTCAACTGACGTCAACCTGCCGTACATTACTGCAGATGCCAGCGGTCCTAAGCACTTAAATATCAAACTGACACGTGCCAAGCTTGAAAGCCTGGTCGGTGAACTGATCTCCCGCACTATTGATCCTTGCAAACAGGCGCTGAAAGATTCAGGTCTTTCTGCCAGCGAAATCGATGAGGTTATCCTGGTCGGTGGTCAGACACGTATGCCTAAGGTTCAGGAAGAAGTACAGAAATTCTTCGGAAAAGAGCCACGCAGAGACGTCAATCCTGATGAAGCCGTTGCCATGGGTGCAGCGATCCAGGGTGGTGTATTAGGCGGACATGTTAATGACATCCTGTTACTTGACGTAACACCTCTGTCTCTGGGTATCGAAACCATGGGTGGTGTAATGACCAAGCTGGTCGAGAAGAATACGACGATTCCTACCAAGGCATCACAGGTGTTCTCAACAGCTGATGACAACCAGGGCGCTGTAACCGTTCACGTCTTACAGGGTGAGCGTGAGATGGCAACAGGCAATAAATCACTGGGCCGTTTTGACCTCAGCGATATACCACCTGCACCACGCGGTGTACCGCAGATCGAAGTGTCGTTCGATATCGATGCAAACGGTATCCTGAATGTATCTGCAAAAGACAAGGCAACTGGTAAGGAGCAGTCAATCGTGATCAAGGCCTCAAGTGGTCTTTCTGATGATGAAGTCGATCAGATGATCAAGGATGCGGAATTGCATGCCGAAGAAGACAAGCAAGCACATGAGCTGGTTACAACAAAAAATACTGCTGAAAATATGATCCATGGTACTGAAAAGTCTATCAAGGATCTTGGCGACAAGGTCGAAGCTGATGAGAAAACAGCGGCAGAAGCAGCGATTGCTGAACTGAAGACTGCGCTGGAAGGTGATGATAAAGCAGACATCGAAGCGAAGACTGAAGCATTAACCGCTGCAGCCGGCAAGATTGCTGAGAAAGCATATGCTGAACAGACAGCGCAGGCCGGCGAAGGTCAGCCAGGTGCTGAGCAGACTGACAATGCAGCTGCAGACGATGTAGTCGATGCAGAGTTCGAAGAAGTTAAAGAAGGAAAAGACGACAAGTAACTTCTTATAATATAACCGCAGATCAGGGCAGGACGTCCGTGATCAGGACAATGCAGGAGCAATTGTCGAGGCGCGGAGGCGCAGAGGTCAAAAGCAGTTTTTATTGATTCTCTGTGTCTCTGCGCCTCTGCGGTTAAATAGCTTTTAGTTTTAATTAAGATTAATTTACAGAATATAACAATATGTCAAAACGAGATTATTACGAAGTCCTGGGTGTATCACGCGATGCGAGTGAAGCGGAATTAAAAAAGGCCTTCCGACGCCTCGCCATGAAGCATCATCCCGATCGTAATACAGATGATTCAGAAGAATCCGAAGCTAAGTTTAAAGAAGCAAAAGAAGCCTACGAAGTCCTTTCTGACCCTAACAAACGTGCAGCCTATGACCAGTATGGTCACGCTGGTGTCGATCCTTCAATGGGTGGTCGTCCAGGTGCCGGCGGCGGTTTCGAAGACATCTTTGGTGATGTTTTTGGTGATATTTTTGGTGGTGGTGGCCGCCGTGGCCAACGCGCTCAACGTGGTTCTGATCTACAGTACAACCTTGAGTTGACCCTTGAGGATGCGGTATTTGGTACGGAAGTGAAAATCCGAGTACCGACGCTCGTTGGATGTAAGACTTGTTCAGGCAGTGGCGCCAAAGAAGGCACCTCGGCAACCACCTGTACCACCTGTCATGGCGCTGGCCAGGTACGTATGCAGCAGGGTTTCTTTGCTGTCCAGCAAACCTGTCCTCAGTGTCATGGCAAGGGCAAGATGATCAGCGATCCATGTCCGGACTGTCATGGTCAGGGGCGTAAGCAGGAGCAGAAAACACTCTCAGTCAAAGTTCCTGCTGGCGTTGATACCGGTGACAGGATCCGTCTCGCCAACGAAGGCGAAGCAGGCGAGCAGGGCGCACCAAATGGCGATCTGTATGTACAGATGCATGTTAAGCCACACGATATCTTTACTCGTGATGATAATGACCTGTTCTGTGAGATGCCAATTTCGATCGGCACCGCGACCTTGGGTGGGGAGATAGAAGTCCCTACACTAAATGGTAAACTGCGCTTGAAAATACCGAGCGAAACCCAGACCGGGAAACTGTTTCGTATGCGCGGCAAAGGTGTCAAACCGGTCCGTGGTGGCGCAACGGGTGACCTGCTATGCAGAGTAAACGTCGAGACACCAGTTAAACTAAGTAATAAACAAAAAGATCTGCTCAAAGAATTTGAAAAATCGATTCAGGAAAGCAGTTCTAAACACAGTCCGCAGCATACATCATGGGGCGATCGTATGAAGACCTTCTTCGACGATTTGAAAGCCTAAACACTGTATAGTTGTTCTGAACAGCCGTTCTACATAAAAAACGCAAATATTAAAGCTTCTCAAGGTTTTCAACATTTGCGTTTTTTTTTGCGTTTATTTGCCGGTGTACAGTTTTTTTCAACGTTATATAATGGCAGACTACAAAAATAATAAAAATCATTGGGGTTGTAGATGTTAGATATCGCAGTTACAGGCGCCGCCGGCCGTATGGGGCGTAACCTGATCCAGGCCTGTTACGAAAATACAAGTTGCCAGTTAGGTGCGGCTATCGAGCATAGTAGCAGTCCGTACATAGGGGGAGATGCCGGTGAGCTGGCAGGTGTCGGCACGCTTAATAAAACTATCGCCTCACAGCTAAGCGATGTCACTGACAACTTCAAAACCCTGATCGATTTCACTCGGCCCGAGGTCACCTTACAAAACCTTGCTACCTGTGTAGCTAACGGTAAGAATATCGTTATCGGCACCACCGGTTTCAGCGATGAAGAAAAGCAGGAAATCCATAAAGCATCCGAGAGCATCGGTATCGTATTTGCACCTAATATGAGTGTTGGCGTGAACCTGTGTTTTAAATTGCTTGATATAGCTGCACGTGTACTCGGTGATGATGTTGATATCGAGGTCATAGAAGCGCATCATCGTCACAAGGTCGATGCACCTTCCGGTACCGCGTTGCGCATGGGCGAAGTGGTCGCAGATGCACTGGGTAGAAACCTTGATGAATGCGCTGTCTATGGACGCGAAGGGGTTACCGGTGAGCGTGACCGAAAGATTATCGGTTTTGAAACCATCCGAGCCGGTGATATCGTAGGTGATCATACCGTGATGTTTGCTGGTATCGGTGAACGTGTTGAGATCACACACAAAGCATCCAGCCGCATGACATTTGCCAATGGTGCATTAAGAGCAGCTTTGTGGCTAGAAGGTCAAAATAAAGGTTTGTATGATATGCAGGACGTACTGGATTTAAAATAATCTTTCAACTGGGTAGTTTGGGTAGTTAAATACTTATCAAAAAATAAAAAGGAGTTAATCTCACGCAGAGGCGCAAAGCTCGCAGAGATTATATTAATTTTTCTTCGCGTGCTTTGCGCCTCTGCGAGAAATATAGTTTTAGAAAAATAATGTAACACCAAATAATAAAGAGCAGGGTTGATTTATGGATGGTATGAATATTGTTGTTGTTTTCCCTGGTCAGGGTTCGCAATCGATCGGCATGTTGTCTGACTATGCAGAAGAGTGGCCACAAGTTCAGGAAACATTTAAACAGGCATCTGATGTCTTAGGTTATGACTGTTGGGATATCGTCTGTAACGGACCAGCAGAAAAGATCAATAAAACTGAGATCACTCAGCCTGTCATACTGGCTGCAGATATCGCGGTGATGCGAGTGATGCAGCAGCAATGCATGCTGACACCGATAGTCTTTGCCGGACATAGCCTGGGTGAATACGCTGCCCTGGTCGCTGCACAGTCACTGGACTTTGAGGATGCGATCAAACTGGTCGCAAAACGTGGTCAGTTGATGCAGGCGGCTGTACCGGAAGGTGAAGGTGCAATGGCTGCCATCATCGGTTTACCGGATGATCCGATCATTACTATATGTGAACAGGTGTCTGCTGGTATTGGCAAACCTGTCGAGGCCGTCAACTTTAATTCACCCGGACAGGTGGTTATTGCTGGTGCAACCGAGGCGGTAAACAAAGCGATGGAACTGCTAAAAGAAGAGGGCGCAAAACGTGCGTTGCCGTTACCGGTCAGCGTGCCTTCACATAGTTCACTGATGAAGCCGGCTGCAGACCAACTGGCTGAATACCTGAAAGGTGTGAATATAGAAAAACCAAAGATCCAGGTGATACATAACGTTGACGCAAAATCACACGATGAGCCTGATGCGATTCGTGATGCACTCGCGAAACAGTTATATAATCCGGTGCAATGGACCCATACCATCCAGATCATCAGTGATGGTGCAGATGCCGTCGTCGAATGCGGACCGGGTAAGGTTTTAGGTGGTCTCACGCGCCGTATCAATAATGAAGTAAAGAGCTTCTCTTTAGATACTACAGCGTCTATGCAGAAATTCCTGGATTCGATGGTTTAACAGTTAAATACTGGTGTAGATGATCGGCACCGGCACGTATGAATTTATATTAAGGTTGAATAGAGTTATGAGTAAAGAATTAGAAGGTGAGGTTGCACTGGTTACCGGTGCAAGCCGTGGAATCGGTAAAGCCATCGCCGAACAACTGGCGGCACTCGGTGCAACGGTAATCGGTACTGCTACATCAGATGGCGGTGCAGAAAATATAACGGCTTACCTTGCAGCCATGAAATCTTCAGGTGGTGGCAAAGGCATGTGTCTCAATGTTACAGATGCTGATTCGATAGCGGCTGTAATGAAGGCGATCACGGATGAATACGGTGCGGTATCGATCCTGGTCAACAATGCAGGCATAACAAAAGATAACCTGCTGATGATGATGAAAGAAGATCAGTGGAACGATATTATCGATACTAACCTGACGTCTATCTACCGCCTGTCTAAAGCAGTCGTTCGCAGTATGATGAAAAAGAAAAAAGGGCGTATCATTAATATCTCCTCGGTAGTAGGTCTCACCGGTAATCCGGGGCAGACTAACTATTCAGCAACAAAAGCTGGCATGCTTGGTTTTACAAAATCATTAGCGCGGGAGATAGGATCTAGAAATATTACGGTCAATTGTGTCGCTCCAGGCTTCATCGATACCGACATGACCAGGGAGCTTCCGGAAGAGCAACGAAAGGCATTGATCAACCAGATTCCCTTAAATCGATTAGGTGATCCTGCCGATATCGCAGCTGCAGTTGCATTCCTTGCCAGTCCTGCCGCGGCGTATATAACCGGTGAAACGATCAACGTAAATGGTGGCATGTATATGCCATAAGTCGGCGGATGACACCGGCTTTAGGTTAAAATGGCTATATATTTTTATTGAACGCCCGTTTTTAAATTATAAAATGCATTAAATATATTGTTTAAGTGTTTGAATATTAATTGATAAGTCTTAATTTTTAAGGCAGGTACTAAATGTGGAATTCGACTGGCAAGTGCCGCTCTAATTCACTAGAATACCGCGCAACTTGAAATACCAATCCAAATAGCTCCAAGAGAGTTAATTTTTATATTGATCATTTGGGTCAAAACTAGAGGAAAAATAGATGAGCACAGCTGAAGAACGCGTTCGTAAAATTGTCATTGAGCAATTAGGTGCAACTGAAGAACAAGCAACAAATGATGCTTCTTTTGTTGATGACTTAGGTGCAGACTCACTTGATACAGTAGAGCTGGTTATGGCACTTGAAGAAGAATTCGAGTGTGAGATTCCAGATGAAGAAGCAGAAAAAATCACTACGATTCAGCAGGCAATCGATTACGTAAACGCACACTCAAGCTAAACAGCTTTAAAACGTCAGCGATACGCATGTATCGCTGACGTTTTGTTTAAAATCAAAAATCATCGTATGTTAACAGTACCGTTAACGACTATGATTTTTTGTAACGTTCAAAGAGGCTAATTTTGTCAAATCGTCGCGTTGTTGTTACTGGTCTTGGAATCGTCTCACCGGTTGGTAATAATTTAAAACAATCATGGGACAATATCATTGCTGGCAATAGTGGTGTGATCTCGATTGATAAATTTGATACTACCGAATTCTCGGCAAAGATTGCAGCAACGGTCAAAGACTTTGATGCAAGCGCTATAATTCCAGCAAAAGAACTTAAAAAAATGGATACCTTTATCCATTATGGTCTGGTCGCTGCCGATGAAGCCTTAAAAGATTCAGGTCTGGAGATTACCGATGACAATGCCGAAAGAATCGGTGTCGCAATCGGCTCTGGCATCGGTGGACTACCGATGATCGAAGTCAACAACGAGAAGCTAAATAATGGTGGACCTCGTAAGATCTCTCCATTCTTCGTTCCCGGTTCAATCATCAATATGATCTCCGGTAATTTCTCCATTCGTTACGGTGCTAAAGGTCCAAATATCGCTATCGTTACTGCCTGTTCGACTGGTACTCACAGCATCGGTGAATCAGCCAGAATCATCGCTTATGGTGATGCTGACGTGATGTTCGCCGGTGGTGCTGAAATGGCATCCTCACCGCTAGGTATCGCAGGTTTTGCTGCAGCCAGGGCTTTGTCCACACGGAATGATGACCCGGCAGCTGCCAGTCGTCCATGGGATAAAGATCGTGATGGTTTCGTGCTCGGTGATGGTGCTGGCGTACTCGTACTGGAAGAGTATGAACATGCTAAGGCACGTGGCGCAACGATATACTGTGAAATAGCTGGTTTTGGTTATAACAGTGATGCCTATCACATGACCATGCCGGTACAGGATGGTAGTGGTGCAGGCAAATGCATGAAACTGGCGATGAAAGATGCTGGTATCAACGCAGATGATATCGATTATGTCAATGCGCATGGCACTTCGACACCAGCCGGTGATGTTGCAGAGACCAATGCGGTCAAAAATGCACTGGGTGAGCACGCATATAAGATCGCAGTCAGTTCGACTAAATCCATGACCGGGCACCTGTTAGGTGCTGCTGGTGGTATCGAGGCAGTGTTTTCAGTGATGGCTATCAAGGATCAGGTGGCACCACCCACGATCAATCTTGAGACACCCGGGGAAGGCTGTGATCTTGATTATGTACCAAATACTGCACGTGATATGAAGATTGATTACGCTTTATCAAACTCGTTTGGTTTCGGTGGCACGAACGGTACCCTGATCTTCAAAAAATTAAACTGAAACGATTCAGATTAGCCGAGACTTTCCGTGTCATTTAAAACGCGGCTATTAACAACATGCCAGGAAAAAAGTCCAGCTCCCAAGATTCCTGATCTGGGGCTATTCAATCAACTCGATGCTAAGCGTTATCCCTACCTGTTAAAAAGCAGTGCTTCCGGGCGGAATAATACACAGTACGATATATTGATCGCCTGTCCGCAATACGAGCTGACACTCGATGCTCATAAGTCACTGCATTGTTCTGACAAAGAACTGAACCTGTCATCCAGTTTTTTAGATACCCTGGAAGACTTATTTCAGAAAGAAAAAGAAACTAAATCAAATACAGACAACACAAGTGATGGCGGCCTGCCGTTTACCGGTGGCTGGTTTGTCTTCCTGTCTTATGAGATGGCTGAAGAGATCGAGCCCCGCCTGTCAATGCCGGCATTACCTGACTCGCAACCCCTTGCTGTTGCTTCACGTTGCCCAGCAGCTATCATCATCGATAAGCAGAGTAAGCAGTGTTTTGCCATGGCTGAGAGTGAGTATGCCTACCTGCTCGATGTTATAGAACAGGACTTTTTGACGATACAGAACGATGCAGAAATGCCCCTCGTGAACGCGAATATCGCGCTTGAGTCATTGGCCGAATCAGATCCCGAGCCATACCTGGAACAGGTCGAAAAGATAAAGCGCTACATCCTCGATGGCGACATCTTTCAGGCCAACCTCTCCCGGTTGTGGCGGGCAGTTCTAAAGCAGGATGTTTCAGACGCTGACATATTCGATGCCTTATCAAGGACGAACCCATCATCCTTCGCCGCACTGGCCTGTTTCCACAACATGACTGTTATCAGTTCATCACCTGAACGCCTGGTATCACTCAGGGATGGTATCGTCGAAACACGACCGATCGCCGGTACTCGTCCCAGAGATGTCGATCAGCAAAGTGATGAGGCCCTGGCCAAAGAACTGCTCTCACATCCTAAAGAGCAGGCTGAACATATCATGTTGATCGATCTGGAGCGTAACGACCTGGGCAGGGTCTGCCAACCGGGAACGATCGAAGTCAATGAGCTGATGGTGCTTGAAAGCTGGCAGCATGTTCATCACATCGTTTCGAATGTACGCGGTAAACTAGATAATAATCGTTCGCCGGTCGATGTCCTGCGTGCCGTATTCCCCGGAGGAACGATTACAGGGTGTCCAAAAGTTCGTTGTATAGAGATACTGGCAGAACTGGAACAGCAGGCAAGAGGGGCTTACACTGGCTCCCTGGGTTATATAAACAGAGATGGCAGCATGGATTTCAACATACTGATAAGGACCATGGTGCGTGATAAGAATAGCAATGAGATCACGTTTCGCGCCGGTGGCGGCATCGTGAGCGACTCGGTCGCAGAAAAAGAACTGGAAGAGACCCGTGCCAAAGCAAAAGGGTTACTAAAGATATTTAGCCTGGATGATGAAAAAGATGTCCTGTAACTGCATGATCAACGGAATTGTTGCTGACCACCTGATGATCAGTGACCGATCGATACATTATGGCGATGGACTGTTCGAGACCATCCTATGTACAGATAATAAACTCTATTACTGGCAACAGCATTATCAGCGCTTAAGCTCATCTGCTGAGAAGTTGAAGATAACTTGCCCGGATGAACGAACATTTCTCGAGGATATAAAAGAACTTGTCTGTAAAAATATAGCAGGGAACAGCTACGTAATAAAAATTATACTCAGTCGTGGATCTGGCGAACGTGGATATAGATTTTCAAGCGACATATCGGCAAATCGTATCGTCCTGTTGTCTGAGCTGGATACTGGCTACTCATCAATTTTGAGCAACACCTTGCTGCACGGTGAGTTATTTATCTGTGAGCAGCAGGTTTCTATCAATGAATCCCTCGCAGGTTTAAAACATCTCAACCGTCTCGAGAATGTCCTGGCCAGAAATGAGTGGAATGATAAAACAATGATGTTCATCGATGGTTTGATGCTGAATGCTGACCAGCAGGTCATCGAGGGAACCATGAGTAACCTGTTTGCGATAAGAGACGGGCAGGTGTTCACGCCAGGACTTGAAAGATCAGGTATCAGAGGGGTGATGCGTGAGGCAATCATGGAGCTGGCTGACGAAAACGGACTGCCGTTGTCAGTGACCAGTCTGAGTTTAGAGACTTTGTTAAGCATGGATGAACTATTTATCACAAACAGTTTGATTGGTATGAAACGAGTTACTAAACTGGGTGATAAGAAATTTAAAGATGTCACGGTCACTGATCTGATATTCAAAGAACTGTTGGTTACAAAAGAAGATTATGCTCAAGCTATTTAAAAAAGGTTTACCTGCCATTTTCACCATCGCCAGCATCGTATTACTGGTGGCTTTTTATTTCTCTTCAAAGGTTTATTCAGAGATGAATACACCGTTAGAGATCACTGGACCTGAAACTATAAATTTCTCCCGAGGCTCATCGGTGCGTACACTGGCTAACCAGTTAATAGAAAAAGGGTATCTGCACAATAAAAATTACTTTCTGATATGGGGCAAGTTAAACCGGCAGGAAACCCGTCTGCATGCCGGAGAATATGTCATCACCCCAGGATTGACCCTGGCAGAACTGCTCGACAATATGGTTGCAGGTAAAGTCGTTCAGCATGGCATAGTGCTGATAGAAGGTTACACTTTTCGCCAGGTACTCGAAACGATACAGAAAAATCCAGTAGTCAGCAGTAAGCTGAAAGATCTTTCTGATGAAGAGATAATGGCCGCTCTGGGACATGAAGGTGAACACCCGGAAGGGCGCTTTTACCCCGAAACCTATTATGTTTCCAGGGGAGTGACTGATATAGAGCTGTTAACCCGGGCCTACAATGAGATGGAAAAAGTCCTGCAGCAGGAATGGCAGCAGCGAGAAGAGGGGCTACCGTTAAAAACGCCCTATGAAGCACTGATCCTGGCATCCATCGTTGAGAAGGAGAGTGCTATCGCAGAAGAGCGGCCATTGATCGCCGGATTATTTACCAACCGCCTGCGTAAGAAGATGCGTCTACAGACGGATCCCACTGTTATCTACGGTATCGAAAATTATGACGGTAATATCCGCTTCAGGGATTTACGAAAAGATACCCCGTATAATACCTACACCCGGCATGGCCTGCCGCCGACACCTATCGCATTGCCGGGCAGAGAGGCGATCCACGCGACATTACACCCTGACAAAACAGAATACCTTTATTTTGTGGCCTACAGTGACGGTAGTGGCAGGCACGTATTCTCCACAAATCTGAAGGATCATGAGAAAGCCGTTGATCAATATCAGCGCAAGAAAAAATGAAATCGTTGAGGGTGAATTAAAGTATAAGTCCTGCATGCATAAAATGCTGGAACAGTTTTTCAGCCTCGACATCATGTAGCAAAAAACAATCAAAATGAAGAAATTCTAATAATGGGAAAATTTATAACCCTGGAAGGCATCGAAGGTGTCGGTAAGACAAGTAACCTGCTGTTCATAAAAGAGCTGCTCGAATCGTCCGGACACGACTGCGTCGTCACCAGGGAGCCGGGAGGCACCAGCCTTGGTGAGGCGCTCCGCGGCCTGTTACTGAGTCACTCAGATGAAAATATGAGCCCTGATGCAGAGATGTTGATGATGTTTGCCGCCCGGGCGGAACATCTGTCTAAAGTCATCCTGCCTGCATTAAGCAGTGATAAGACCGTATTATGTGATCGCTTTACTGAAGCGACCTATGCCTACCAGGGCGGCGGTCGTCAACTCGATGTCGACAAGATCAGCGGGCTGGAAAACTGGGTGCAGGGCGAGCTGCGTCCTGACCTGACCATCGTGCTCGACGCGCCTGTCGAGATAGGGCGTGCACGCGCAGGCAGCAGGAGTGAACCTGATCGCATCGAAAAAGAACAGGATGAATTTTTCCAGCGGGTAAGAAGTGCCTATATCGATCTGGCAGAGAATATTCCGCAGCGTATCTGCCTCATCGATGCGTCACAAGAGCTGGTAGATGTGCAGAGGCAGATAAAACAAAAACTCGTCGAATATGATATTTTAGATTCGACGGTTTAAGTCTGATAATATTTTGCGATGATTTATCCCTGGCAACAATCTCAGTGGCAACAGGTCACACAGCTGATATCATCTGGCCGCCTGCCACATGCGCTCTTTCTGCATGGCAACCAGGGTCTGGGTAAAGCAGATTTTGCCGTGTCACTGGCAAATGCACTATTGTGTAAACAACCCACTGACGATAAACAGGCCTGTGGTCGCTGCCAGTCCTGCCAGCTGCTTGCTGCTAACACTCATCCGGATCTGCATTATTTACGCCCGATAGCAGCTGAGAACTCAACCAGTAAAAAACCCGCGCTCAGTATACGCATCGATGATGTGCGTGCGTTATGCGAAAAATTGAACCAGACCAGCCAGTACAGCGGATATCGGGTTGCCATCATCGAGCAGGCTGACCAGCTCACCTTGTCAGCGGCCAACAGCCTGCTTAAAACACTGGAAGAGCCCGGTAGGGATGTACTTATCATATTGACCAGTGCGCGCTCACATCGCCTGCCGGTGACGATACGCAGCCGTTGTCAGTTATTACGTTTCACTGTCCCTGACGAGGCAGAGTCATTGCCATGGCTCAAGAAAAACCAGCAAGGCACCGATGCCGGCGAGGAGCAGCTACGACAGGCATTAAGTTACGCATCCGGCTCGCCGCTTGCTGCCCTCGACAATTTGCACACGATGGAGCAGCAACAACTGCTCGCCGAGGCGATGACCGCCGCTATCTCCGGCAAGGACTCACTGGAATACGCTGCCAAATTAGCAAAATTTACCAAGCTTCAGATGCTGGAAGGTATGTTGAGCTGGACTTCGGATCTAAGCCGGATGATCGCCTGCGGGCCTGAAGCCGATATCATCAATAGTCAGTATCGCGGTAAGTTGCAGGCGTTGAGCAAAAAAGTAAATCAGCAACGTTTATTCCGTTTCCATGACCAGCTTAATTTCAATGTCCTGCATTCATCAATCGCCGTCAATGAGCAGCTATTATGGGAAAATCTGCTATTATCCTGGGACAATCTATAATAATTAACACGAATACTTTGACAGGTATCAATCATGAGTAGTCCAACTGCACGTCCCGGAATGTTATCTTTGAGCATCAAGGATAAATCATCGTTATATGCTGCTTACATGCCATATGTTAATAATGGTGGTCTGTTTATCCCTACTACCAAGTCTTACGATCTTGGTGACGAAGTATTTATGCTGCTGACACTTATGGATGATGGCGAACGCCTCCCTGTTGCAGGCAAGATCATCTGGATGACTCCCCAGGGAGCACAGGGCAATAGGGCGCATGGCGTTGGTGTGCAGTTCTCTCCACAGGACAAAGGTGCAACACGCGGTAAGATAGAAACCCACCTCGCTGGTGCGTTGAAATCTGATCGTATCACGCACACGATGTAACTAATACTTAACGTTTCATCCTGTATGCAACAGTGTTAGTAGATTCACATTGTCATCTCGACTGTATCGATTTATCCGAATTTGATAACAGCTTCGACGAAATGGTAAAACAATCCTTTGATTCGGGGATTGAACACATGTTGTGTGTATCCATCAATCTCGATAAATATCCCGCTATGCTGGAAAAAGTCCGGCCTTATCCAAAAATATCTGTCTCTGCTGGTATGCACCCGATGGCTGATGAGAGTGATGCATTCTCGATCGATAATCTTACCGAGCTGGCGAGTGATGACAAGGTCGTCGCGATAGGAGAGACCGGTCTCGATTATTATTATCATAAAGATGATCCGAAGTGGCAACAGGAACGGTTTCGTTCACACATCCAGGTAGCAAACGAACTCGATAAGCCGGTAATCATACATACCCGTGATGCGGGTGATGATACCCTGGATATATTAAGACAGGAAAATGCAGAGCGTTGTGGTGGCGTCATCCATTGTTTCACCGAGACACAGGAATTTGCAGACAGGGCGATGGAACTTGGATTCATGATATCGATATCAGGCATCGTCACTTTCAGAAATGCCGATGCGCTCAGAGATATCGCAAAAACGATCCCCGATGACCGACTGTTGATCGAAACAGATTCACCCTACCTGGCACCAGTTCCGCATCGTGGGAAACAGAATCAACCATTGTTTGTCAGGCATGTTGCAGAAACACTTGCAGAGATTAGAGAGACCAGCGTCGAGCACATCGCGGAAATATCACGCATAAACTTTTTTCGATTATTCAAAACAGCTAAGCAGTAATTCACATAAGCGGATAAGATAACCGCAAACAAGACGCAGCAGACTATATGTTTAACTTTTTATTCAGTTCAGATCCTAAACAGTCATTACGTATGTTGAGACATCTTGCTGGAGTATTCTCTCTGTTCATCTTCTCGTTGGGCAGTGTCTTCTTCTACTATAACGGCTTATATTCTGCTGATCTATCGACGCTAAACGCCATCCTGTTATTTTACTGGGCTGGTGTGATCGTTTTCACCATCATGCTGCGTTCGGGCTTCAATTTAAGATTCTCCGACCCCAGCCTGACCATACCGCAGATGTTATGGGGTACATCATTTCTATTGACCATTGCCTACCTGTTGAATGACTGGCGTGGGTTAATACTCATGTCCTATTTCGCGATGTTGAGTTTCGGTTTTTTTAAACTGCGTTTCCGGGAATTTTTATCGGTAGGTCTGTTTGCTATCCTGGGATATGCGTTGATCATCCTGTATATATTTATCTTTGAACCCGAACGCATAAACATAAAGCTCGAACTGATACAAATCCTCGTATTTTCCGGTACCGTGTTCATCATGTTATATACCGGTTCTGCGATAAATCGTTTACGTGAGAGATCGAAAAAACAGTATGCAGATCTTCAGGCAGCGCTCGAAGTCAATAAACGGCTGGCGACCACAGACGAATTAACAGGCCTGTATAACCGGCGTTATTTCATGGAGAAGCTGACGCAGCAAAAAGCACTGTCGGAACGCAATAATTCTGACTTCGTCATCTTGTATTGCGATCTTGATCATTTCAAACAGATCAATGATACCTTCGGTCATCATACTGGTGACATCGTATTGCAGCAGTTTTCAGAGATACTCAAATCATCGATACGTGAGATCGATTATGCCGCACGCTTTGGCGGTGAAGAATTCGTTGGTCTGCTGGTGGATACCGATCTCGAGAATGCTAAAAAAGTGACCGAACGTATACGCAATAGTCTTGCCAGCTTTAATTTCAATGATATCGCGCCGTCATTGCATTCGACGGTATCGATAGGTATCGCAAACTTCAAAGAGTTTAATACCATCCAGGAGACACTGATGAGTGCCGATAACAGGATGTATCGTGCGAAACACACGGGGCGCAACAAGGTGGTTTATTCTGATGAAGGTGAGACAGAAGAACCTGCAGAGTAATTTCTCTGTTATCCTCAGTGCAGTAAATGTGTCTTTGTCTCTATGTAGTTGTCTGGAAGTATTCGAATTTGTTTTTATATTCTGGCCTTGTCGCGGTTTACAAACCGCTCCTACAGGGATAGGTGATTCGTAGGAGCGGTTTGTAAACCGCGATCACTTTCAGATATCAGCCATACCCTGGATCCTGGTTATACATCTGACCAGCCTGCATCTTTCTCGAATCGTTCACCAAACTTTACTCTTAACTGATCCATGGTTTCAGACAGCTTGTCTGCGCCACTGCTCCTGATATATTCCAGCGGTCCACCTCTGAACGGGGCAAAGCCAGTACCGAAGATCACACCGGCATCGATCAGATCTTTCTCTTCGACGATACCTTCACGCAGGCAAGCTGTGGCTTCGTTGATCAGGCGCATGACCAGCCTGTCCTGAACTTCCTGCGGGTTCGGGTAATGAGCTCTCTTGCTCTTAACCGGTTTGCCGCCTTTGTATTTATAGAAGCCTTCACCTGTTTTCTTACCCAGTTTTTTATCAGATAACGCCTGCAGGTTACCGGGTAATTCCATGCCGAGCGCTTCAGATAAAATATTTGCGACTGATTTACAGATGTCCAGTCCGACAGCATCGGCGAGTTCGATCGGCCCCATCGGCATACCATAATCGGTTGCTGCTTTATCGATCACCTCGGGTGCGATGCCTTCATCGACCATGGTGACAGCCTCCAGCAGGTAAGGCATCAAAATCCTGTTGACCAGGAATCCGGGTGAACTCTTGACGGCTAAAGGTAATTTGCCGATATTCTTGCCGAAAGCCAGCGCCTGTTGGACCACGGTCTCATCGGTCTCGTTACCTCGTATGATCTCGACCAGGGGCATCAGTGCCACCGGATTGAAGAAGTGCAGGCCGACGAGGCGGCCGGGCCGGTTCAGGCAGGAACTCAGATCTTCGAGTTTGATACTCGATGTGTTCGTTGCCAGGATGGCGTCTGCTTTCATCTTTGGTTCGATTGATTCGTATAGTGAGCGCTTTACAGCAACGTCTTCGAAGATCGCCTCGATGACGATATCGGCACGATGCACGCCGGCACCGCGGTGGTCTGCAGTGAGTAAGTCGTTGGCATCCCTGATCGCCCGTCTATCGCGCTTAAATTTCTTCTTAAACGAATATTGAGCACGTTTGATAGTCTGCGCCAGTCTCGCCGGATCCTGGTCCTGTACGGTCACAGAGTAGCCCTGTATGGCACACCATGATGCGATATCACCACCCATGATGCCACCGCCGATGACATGGACATGTTCGACATCGAAATCGACCTTCTTACCCTGGCTCTTCAAACTTTCCTGCAGGAAGAAGACACGCACCAGGTTTCTCGCGGTATCGGTAGTAGCCAGTTCTGCAACGGCGATCGCTTCATGTGCCAGCATCTGTTTTTTATTGCCTGCATATTTCTGCCACAGGCTGATGAGTGAGTAGGGTGCCGGGTAATGTTCGGGTTTTGCTTTCGAAGCCACCTGTTTGCGCATCTGTGCGGCGATCAGTGGACGTATTAATGCGCTGTTGGTCAATCTTATGTGTAAGGGTAATGCCTTGCGTTTTGGTGCTGATAACGCATAATTTTCCGCAGCGGCTTTCAGCTGTCTTATTGGCACCGCTTCATCGATCAGTCTTATCTTTTTCGCCGCGCGTGCTGTCAGTGCGCGTCCGGTAAGCATGATGCCCATCGCCGCTAACGGCCCGCAACGTTCGATCGATCTAGCCGTTCCGCCATAACCGGGATGTATGCCAAGCTTGATCTCGGGCAGTCCGATCTTTGTTTTTTTGTCATCAGAAGCCACGATATAGTCACACGCCAGGGACAACTCTGTACCACCACCGAAACACAGGCCATGAACCATGCTGACGGTCGGGCATGATAATGCCTCGATCCGATCCATCAGGTCGTGACCGTTATGCATAAAGGCCAACGCCTGTTCTTTGTTGTCCAGCGCAGTAAATTCCTTGATGTCGGCACCGAAGATAAAACTGTCTTTTTTATCGGAAAGGATGATGACGGCACGGGGCAGGTCAGTCTCAAACCCTTTGATGATATCATCCAGTTCTTTGATGGCCGCCTGTGACAGGAGATTGGCAGACGTGCCGGGCATATCAAAATGCACCCAGGCAATCTTGTTCTCGTCTATTTCAATTTTCCAGTTATCGGGCTGAGATGTTACTTGGGGTGATTTCGGGTCAGACATCAGGCAGCCTCAACATTGGTTAGTGGTTCTGATTCATTTCGTATCAGCATCGCGCCACCCTGGCCGCCACCGATACATAGACTGGCTATGCCCTGTCTGGCATTAGTGCGCTGCAAGATCTTGCACAGATGCAGGATGATACGTGCACCGCTGGCGCCAACGGGATGACCGCAACTGACACCGCCGCCATCGATGTTTAATTTTTCGTGAGGGATCTGTCCCATCGCCTGTTCCAGGTTTAGCTTGTCCCGGCAGTAGTCATCCTGTTGCCAGGCCTGTATGCAACCGAGCACCTGCGTGGCAAACGCTTCATTTATCTCCCAGTAATCGATATCATCGATAGTGAGTTGATGACGCTGCATGATCGGCGTCATGGCATGTATCGGTCCCATGCCCATCACGGACGGGTCTAGGCCTGCCCATTGGCTATCGGTGATCGAGGCCAGCACTGGCAGATCATATTTTTTAACCGCGTCCTCGCTGGCGAGCAATAGCCAGGAAGCACCGTCAGTGATCTGTGCGCTGTTGCCGGCAGTCACTTTGCCGTACTTCTTGTCGAAAGCAGGGCGCAGTTTGCCGAGGCTCTCCAGGGTGGAGTCAGGTCGAACACCGTCATCATGGTCATAAAAGTTGCCTTTTCCATCGTACAGTACTTCGATCTCATCGAGATGTCCTGCGGCATGTGCTTCGGCCAGTCGGTGATGACTGGACATCGCGTACTCATCCATCTGCTGGCGTGTGATGCCAAAATTATCAGCGATGATCTCTGCCGTCTCTCCCATGTTCAGGCCAACGGTATCATCGGTCAATCCATGCAACAGGGCGATGACCGGCTTAAAGTGCCTGCCGCGCAACTTGAAGATGGTTGAGATCTTCTGGCCTGGTGAACGAGAACGCATCATGTCACCGAGCCAGTTAACCATGGTGTGATTGAACAGTACCGGTGCCCAGCTCATAGATTCGACGCCACCGGCCAGCACCAGGTCAGAGTCACCATTACGTATGTTCTTGAATGCGGAATCAACCGACTGCATACCTGAGGCGCAGTTACGTTGTACCGTCCATGCGGGTACGTTGAGCGGGATCCCCAGACGTAATGCTACTACGCGCGCTATATTGGCTTCACGTTCACCTGGCATCATGCATCCGAGGATGACTTCGTCCAGGGCATCTAGAGGAAAGTTATTACGCAAAAGCAACGGTCTGGCTGCAGCAACGGCGAGATCACCCGGCGAAAACGGACCGACTTTACCGCGTGATTTGAGTTGCGGTGTCCGACTGCCATCAACGATATAAACTTTACGTGCGCATTCATTACTCATAGTTTTTCTCTTTTTGTAAAAATATTCCCGTCATTGCGATCCCTACATCCATGTAGGGATCGCAATGACGATGTCATGATTAAGGTGTTTCTATCTTCCAGTCACTAAACGAAAATTCATCGACCTTGATCGCGTTCTGAACGGCTTCATCAGCTTCGACCAGAGCGTTATATTCATTTTCTGTGATGATGTTTTTGTCTTTAGCTTCAACATAGGCATCACGGTCACGGCTATTGATACGACCCTGTTTATAGGCGCCGCGAAGTTTACGTTGTAACTCTTCGGTCCTGAGTACCAGGTTCAATGCATGGGTTAAGCGTCCTGTAGCATTATCTTTTTCATCGCTGTGGAAGACGCCAGCACTCAACCGGCCCAGTGTCGCACCGGGAGACAGTATCTTTCTGGCCACCATGCGGCCGGTACTGTCACTCGGACGTTGATAGGGTTTGGTAAATGGGAAGATGATGAAATTACACAGGCTGCCGACGAAAGGCACTGGCAGGTTCTTCATGATGCCCTTGAGCGCGGTCTGTATATTATATAGCGAGTCTTCACATACCCACTTCAACAGTACCAGGTCTTCCCGGTGACTACCCTGGTTTTCATAATGTTTCAGAACGGCACTCATCACGTACATGTTCGATAACGCATCAGCGAGACGGCCAGAGATTTTTTCCCGGCGTTTCAATGTACCACCGAGTACGCCGATACAGATATCGGCAAGCAAGGCAAAGGCAGAACTCATCTTAACCAGCTGCTGATAGTAACGTTGGGTATCGCGATCACCGGGTGTGGTTACTAATTTGGCATAACTGATACCGAACCAGAAACAGCGCACCACATTACTGATGATGAAACCGATGTGTGAGAAGAAAGCATTATCAAAATCTTTGAGGCCGCGTTTCTGGTCTTCATCATGTACTGCTTTTACTTCTTTTAGCAGGAAAGGGTGGCTACGCATGGCACCCTGTCCGAATATGATCATGGTCCGGGTCAGGATGTTTGCGCCCTCGACCGTAATACCGACAGGTGTCAGCTGATAGGCCCGACCAAGATGATTCAGCGGTCCCATGCAGATACCATGTCCGCCATGGATATCCATGGCATGATTGATCACAGTGCGCATACGCTCCATAACCTGTTGTTTGACGATGGCTGAAATGACAGAAGGAACAGCACCGCTATCCAGTGCGACAGCGACCAGGGATCTGGCCGCATCCATGGCGTAGGTTTGGCCGGCGATCTCTGTCAGCGATTCTTCGACACCTTCAAAATAGCCGATAGGCATGTGGAACTGCTGGCGGATGCGTGAATAGGCGCCGGTATACCTGCAGCCCATCTTGCCTGCTGCTGTACCTAGTGCGGGTAATGAGATAGCTCGGCCGTCACCGAGACATTCCATCAGCATGGCCCAGCCTTTACCGACATAGTCGATACCGCCGATGATCGATTCCATCGGAATAAACACGTCCTTGCCACGGATCGGGCCATTCATAAAAGCGTGATTGGCGGGGAAGTGTCGTTTTCCTATCTCTACACCTTCGGTCTCACGTTTGATCAATGCCAGCGTGATGCCGCGGTCTTCATCATCACTTAACAGGTGTTCAGGATCATATAGTTTAAAAGCGATACCGAGGATGGTGGCGACAGGGGCCAGCGTGATATAGCGCTTGGCAAAGTTTAAACGTACACCTAGCACATTCTCTTTGCCCTCATAGCTGCCATAGCAGACAACACCAGTATCAGGCATTGCGCCAGCATCGCTGCCGGCATCAGGACCGGTCAGGCCAAAGCAGGGGATCTCGATACCCTTCGCCAGGCGTGGCAGGTAATAGTCTTTCTGTTCCTCGGTGCCATAGGTCATCAGCAGTTTTCCCGGGCCTAAGGAATTAGGTACCATCACGGTGACACCGGCTGAACCGCTACGGCTGCCGATCTTCATCACTACCTGTGAGTGGCAGTAGGCGGAATAATCCAGCCCGCCATACTGTTTCGGAATGATCAGTGAGAAGAAACCGTTATCTTTGGCGAACTGCCAGGCTTCAGGCGTCAGGTCATAATCGACATGTGTGATCTGCCAGTCATCAAGCATCTTGCAGAACTCTTCGACAGGGCCGTCGATAAAAGCCTGCTCCTCTTCAGTCAATGTCGGCTTGGGAAGTTCCTGCAGAAAGTTAAAATCCGGTTTACCGCTGAACAGTTCCGCTTCCCACCATACGTCACCGGCATCGAGTGCTTCCTGTTCTGTCTGCGAGATCGTCGGCATGATTTTCTTCATCACCGAATAAATAGCACGGCTAAAAAGATTACGACGGACTGATTTTAGATTAAGTGGAACGATGATCGCGGCATAGATGATCCACGTGAGGTAAAGCTGTGTTGTCGAGGCATCAGAGAAAACGGTATAAACGACAAGCCCTGAACCCAGTATTAGCGACCAGAGTAATAGCGGCAGGCGCAGGTATGCTGAAATCAGGATGATTAAAATTAAAAGGCCTGTCCACATCATCTGCATTACCCGCTAAATTAATAGAACAATTTTAACTATAGACGTTTAATCAGGTAACTGGTTCATCTCAGGTGCTTATGCAACCACCGTCGTTACGAGTCAAAATGCCTGATATGTATTCTTCAACGTGAATTGATCAAACTTTTAGTCACGCAATTAAGTGTACAAGTGTACGCTGAAATAAACATTTGTACAGACTTAATAGCGAAATTTAAAAAATAATCTATACACGTGTTAGTTAAAATAATGAAATGCTTATATTGCACGACACTGCGATCAGTGGCGATATCGTACCTGCATATATGTTGTAATCAGGTTTCCTGATCAATACTTCGGCTACCGCTTGACTCGTTGTCTGTCTGTCAATGCAGTATCATTTTCTTCATCAGTGTCAGTAATGGTATCCCCAGGATGAATCGTGTTAGCCGATTGAATCGGAATAAGGTTTTCAACTTCATCAGGATGAGAATAGAAACAGTCGCCGATATCGTTGCAATGCACACTGGTCTGATCCCATGGAAGTTTTCGATAGATGCCCAGCTCATCAAAATCGAGGATAGGGTACTTGATGACATCGAAGTAGGGTGAATGATCGAAATCACGTGGTGTGATCAACTTGGAATTACCACGTATCAGTTTCAGTTCTCCGCCTTTATCCTGGTGTAGCACCGGGATAATCGGAAAACGAACCTTGGCAAAAGCTTCTGCCATCATGGTCGAACAGACCGTTTTAGTCGGTCTGCCCGCGTTATGTTCGAACAGTGTCGAGCGCCATCGCCTGGGCAGGAACCAGTAAGGAAACATAAACCTGGCAAGGTCCATTATCTGGCGAACATTGTAATCTTTGCCTAGATCATTGATCGCATACTTGATGACGGACTGAGAATCGGCACGTGTGATGCCACGCGGACGACATATACGTAGATGTTCGCCATCATAGATATCTATAGACGATACGATGATACCTTTACCAAGTATGGCCTCGATGATTAACTGCTCATCAGGCATACAGTGGCGATACTTCTGGATATGATCTCGTAACATAGGATCATCGATGTCATGCAGACGGCCGATATAGAAGAAAGAGTGTGTCCACATACTCTGGGTGATGGACTTGATGATCTCGGCAACATTCGAACGCCCTTCGACCAGCAGCACATCACCGGGGCGCAGCTCAAAGCGCAAACGCTCAAAATTGGTTAAGGGCGTTTTAAAGTTAGGGGACTCATAGGTAAGCCAATGTACACATCTGTCCCACAGAAAATTTTTAAATTTTGCAAAACGAAACATACTGGCTCCATGGAGAAGTTATCGTCGCATCTTAATTGTCATTTGAACGATGTATATCGAATATGGTAATCAAAGTGTCATCATCGAATAAGGCAGCCATCGTAAATCAATAATCGAACTGCAAGTATCTATAAGTCTAGTCCAAAATGCGGCTATACATACTTTATTGTGACCGAATACCCGCTTTTCCGTTCATACTAAAAGCATAGGCTCAAAAACACGGCAATTATGTTAACTGCTCAGCAAAATTCAGATAGTACTTTTAATGCCTTATCAATAACCTGTTGAGGGGTATAAAAGTGGGGTGAAAAACGGATGCCATCGCCTCGGTATGCGCAGATAACATTGTTATCCTGTAGATGCTGATACAGCTTTACATTATCTATATCGTTTTTTTGAAAGGTGATGATACCGGCGTACTGTCCTTGTGTGGTGGGTGTTAATATCGTGATGTCAGGCAGTTCAAGCAATCGCTCGATCAGGTACGTCGAATTCTCAATGACCTTCGCCTGAATCTTTTCTATACCGATATCCAGCAGCAGTCCGAGTGATGCATCGAGTGCGGCTATACCCATCATGTTGGGGCTGCCGCTCTCGAAGCGCTGTGCGTTATCTGCGATCTCTATCTGATCATGATGCTGGGAAAAATCAAAAGCATCTTTAAGCATGTGCCAGCCATATTGTCGCAACTGTATTGAGGGTTGAACCGTCTTGCGGCAATAGAACAGTGCTGTGCCTTCCGGAGCACACATCCATTTATGGCCATCTGCTACAACAAAATCAGCATGACAAGCCTGTGCGTCGAATGCAATCGCACCTAATGACTGGATAGCATCTACACAGAACAGCGTATCATTTTGTTTGCAGGCCCGGCCGATCACGTTTAGATCAAGTCTTAAGCCACGTGCATATTGCACCGAACTGCAGCTCAGCAAACGGGTATGTTCATCGATGGCATCGATAAGCGCCTGTTCAGGTTCATCGATATCCTGTACAGACACCCGTCGTAGCTCTACACCCTGTAATTCCAGCGCCTGCCAGACGACTTTGTTGGAAGGAAACTCTTCAGCAGGAATAACGATATTGTCACCGGCATTGAATGTTAGACCCTGTGCGATGAGGGAGAGGCCTTCAGAGGTGTTTTTTAAAATCGCTATCTCGTCAGTAGATTCTGCATTGATCAACTGCACCAGTTTCTGCTTTAATTGTTGCTCGGTTTTTAACCATTGATCATAATGTTGCGAGCCGATAGAGACGTTCTCATCGGCAAAAGCGACGACGGCGTCACGCGTCACTTTCGGCCATGGCGCGACAGCTGCATGATTGAGATGAACGATGTGATCATCGAGCTGGAAAAATGAGTTCATATGCTGCAATCTACCACGAAATATTAACCACTGGCACAAATAATGGGCACTGAGATAGAACGTAAGTTTTTAATGAAAAATGATGACTGGAAAGCACATGTCACAGAAACGCACCTCATAAAGCAGGGATATCTGCAGAGCGGGCTAGACCCAACGCAGAAATCCTCAGTGCGCATACGCATCAGCAACAAACAGGCGAACATCAATGTGAAAAGTGCCGAGCTCTCAACCGTGCGCCAGGAATTCGAATATGACATACCCCTGCATGACGCAGAACAGATGCTGACGACATTGTGCAACAGCGCCATCATCGAAAAGACACGTTATTACGTCCCCTATGAATCACATCTATGGGAGATAGATGTCTTCAGCGGGGCAAATACCGGTCTACAGATGGCTGAGGTCGAGCTTGGCAGTCTGGACGAGCACTTCGAACGCCCCGACTGGCTGGGCCCGGAAGTCAGCCATGATGAACGTTATTACAATAATTACCTGGTAAAAACACCATATAGCAACTGGGGCATGTAAAACTTTGCTACAATGCAAGAAAAACTGACGAGTTATGCTTTATCTAAATGTCTGATAGTAGTAACAATTCTGTAATAAGTGTTGTCATCGTCGATGATCACGACCTGGTGCGCCACGGCTTCAAGAGCCTGCTGGGGACGCAAGATGGTATCGAGGTGGTGAAAACACTTAGCAGTGGTGAAGAAGCTATCAGCTGGTGTCGTAACAACAAAGGTATCGTCGATGTCATTCTCATGGATGTCAACATGCCGGGCATCGGCGGTATCGAAGCCACGCACCGTATCAGCAACTCGTGGCCCGACATCGGCATAATCATCGTTACCGTACACGATGATGGTCCACTGCCAAAACAGCTACTCAATGGCGGCGCCAAAGGTTACCTGACCAAAGGCAATGGTGTCGACGAGATGATAACGGCGATCAGGGATGTGCACAGTGGTAAACACTACATCGCGAAAGACATCGCACAGCAACTGGCACTCTCAGTGTTGCCGGGCGAGACCAATCCCATCGATACCCTGTCCATGCGTGAGATCCAGGTGCTCATGATGGTCGCGCAGGGTACGCGCACGCAGCAGATTTCAGAAATTCTCAATCTGAGCCCGAAAACCATCAGCACTTACCGCAAACGTCTATATGAAAAACTCGATGTCAATTCAGATATCGAAATGCTGCACCTGGCGATGAAACACGGTGTACTGGACGAAAATAATATGCCGATTAAATGAGTTGTGACGCGTCTGCAGAATATCACGGATTACAATCCGCGATTCAACAGCCAGAGCAGCAGCCAGGCCAACAGCTAGTCCAGTCAAAAAACATTAATGACCTCAACAGAACAAGAATCAAACACAGAAACCAGACCCGTTTTTGATTCTGCTTCTTTCCTGAAGAATGTCACCAGTAAACCAGGTGTCTACCGTATGCTCGATGAAAAAGAGCAGGTCATCTACGTCGGCAAAGCCAAAAACCTGAAGAACAGGTTAAGCAGCTATTTTCGTCAGACAGGACTATCACCAAAAACCCAGGTGATGGTCTCTAAGATAAACGATATAAACATCACCATCACGCATACCGAAGGTGAGGCACTGTTGCTGGAGAGCAACCTCATCAAAGAACTGCGTCCACGATATAACGTGCTGATGCGAGATGATAAAAGCTATCCATACATCTTTATCTCGGATAAGTCTGCTTACCCACGTATCGCGCTGCATCGTGGTGCACGTAAGAAGCAGGGTATGTACCTGGGGCCATATCCCAACGCCCACGCAGTACGAGAGAGCATCAACCTGCTACAAAAGATGTTTCTCATCCGTCAGTGTGAAGACACCACGTTTGCCAACCGCTCGCGACCCTGTCTGCAATATCAGATCAAACGTTGCACTGCGCCATGCGTGGGTTATGTCACAGAAAAAGCGTATCGAAAAGATATTGATCATGCCGTCCTGTTCCTGCAGGGTAAAAGCGAACAGATTATTACCGAACTGGTTAACGACATGGAAAAGTCTGCACAGAAGCATCATTTCGAAAAAGCAGCGTTATACCGTGATCAGATCATCAACCTGCGCAAAGTCACAGAGAAACAGCACATCAGTGCCGACAAGGGTGACATCGATATCATCGCCTGCAGTACGCAGGGAGGACAGGCCTGTGTGCAGGTGTTCTATGTAAGAAACGGACTCAACCTGGGGAATCGCAGTTTTTATCCCAGTCTGCCGGAGGAGATGGGTACGGAGCAGATCCTCACTGCATTCATCCCGCAGTTTTACCTGAAACGAGACGTGCCTGGCGAGATTATCGTTTCCGATGCACTGGCGGAAAGAAAACTGATCGAAGAAGTATTGGCCGAGCAGTCGAAACACCGGGTAAAACTCACCAGTAAGGTCAGAGGTGAGCGTGCAAAATGGATAGAAATGGCATTAAATAATGCCAATAACTCATTGAAAACAAGGTTGATATCACGTTCAGGCTTGCTCAGTCGATTCGAGGCGCTGCAAGAAGTGCTGCAGCTTGATGAAATACCGGTACGCCTGGAGTGCTTTGATATCAGCCATACACAGGGTGAAGCCACGGTTGCGTCATGCGTGGTTTTTACGCCGGAAGGTGCGTTTAAAACTGATTATCGGCGTTACAACATAAACGGCATCACCGGCGGTGATGATTATGCTGCGATGAAGCAGGCGCTGGAAAGGCGTTTTAGACCATCAAAGTCGAAAGATCAAAAACTCCCCGATATACTGTTCATCGATGGTGGCAAGGGACAACTCAAACAGGCCATCGAAGTCTTCGAGCAACTGGAGATCGACTCGGTACTGCTGATAGGTGTCGCAAAAGGAGAAGGCCGTAAAGCCGGACTGGAAAAGCTGATCTTCAGTGATGGCCGGCCAGACCTGTATCTCACCATAGAATCGGCTGCGCTTAATCTCATCCTGCAGGTCAGGGATGAGGCGCATCGTTTCGCTATCAGTGGTCACCGTGCACAACGGGCGAAGAAGCGCAGGACATCGCCGCTGGAAGGCATCTCAGGACTGGGGCCAAAGCGCCGACAGACTTTATTGAAACATTTTGGTGGAATACAGGGAATAACTCAGGCAGGCATCGAAGATATTGCTAAAATACCGGGAATAAGCAAAAAACTGGCGCAGGATATCTACGAGCAGTTTCATGCAACCGATTAACTAAATGCGATAGAGCTAAAAAAGTAACCGTCATTACGAGAGACGAAGCACCTCGAGCAGATAACGCATTACTAAAAACTGCTAACGTGACCCGTAATAACACAGACCTAATGAACGTACCCAATACAATCACCACATCACGTATCGTATTGATACCGGTATTCATCGCCGTTTTCTACCTTCCCTATGACTGGGCGCCAGTCCTCGCTACCTTTGTCTTCGGGTTCGCAGCCATCACCGACTGGTTCGATGGTTACCTGGCGCGAAAGTTAAACCAGCAGTCCGCAATCGGCGCATTCATCGACCCACTAGCAGACAAGCTGATGGTGATAACGGCACTTTTACTGATATTGTCAAAAAACCCGGAGAATAACTGGCTGTTGTTCTCATCACTGATCATCATCTGGCGTGAGATATTGATATCTTCGCTGCGTGAATGGATGGCGGGCATGGGCAAAGGCGACGTTGTCGCGGTCTCATTCTTTGGTAAAGCAAAAACGATGGCGCAGATGTTCGCCTTACTTTTCCTGATCTACGAGCAGGATCTCTTCGGATTACCGATATATACCTTTGGCGTAGGGCTACTCGTCTTTGCAGCGGTTTTAACAATCGTATCGATGATCGTGTACGTAAAATCAGCGTGGCCGACTCTAAGTGACAGTAATTCTTAACTTTTAAACGAAATATATTCGGTATATTAGATTTTTATCTTGACAGTAACGCAGGCATCGCTAGAATACCTGCCTGCTTACAAAGCAACGCGGGAATAGCTCAGTTGGTAGAGCGCAACCTTGCCAAGGTTGAGGTCGCGAGTTCGAATCTCGTTTCCCGCTCCAGTTTATGATAAACCCTGTACCTGTTAACAAGATGCAGGGTTTTTTCATTTATATAGACATATTTTGTACATATATAATGAAAATACGCGTGTGATTACAAAAGTAATCAGGTACATTGTAAGACGCAAGTGTGAAATTACGGCGAGTTAGGAAAGAGGTTATCCAGAGGTTTGCAAAACCTTTTAGACCGGTTCGATTCCGGTACTCGCCTCCAATTAGCTAAAGACGGAATAGTATGTAATCGTATTTAAAATAAAGATTCACATAAACATGAACTTTACTTAGAATACGCACCGTCTTACTAAACTCATCTGTTGGCACAGATGATAAAAATAAAAAGCTGAATTAAAAAAGACCATTCTGTTAGCCCAGGTGGCGTTGTGGTAGATAGTACTTCGAAGATTTACTCTACACCCTACGAAAATTAAAAGGCTGAAGTAAAAAAGACCATTCTGTTAGCCCAGGTGGCGTTGTGGTAGATAGTACTTCGAAGATTTACTCTACACCCTACGAAAATTAAAAGGCTGAAGTAAAAAAGACCATTCTGTTAGCCCAGGTGGCGTTGTGGTAGATAGTACTTCGAAGATTTACTCTACACCCTACGAAAATTAAAAGGCTGAAGTAAAAAAGACCATTCTGTTAGCCCAGGTGGCGAAATTGGTAGACGCAAGGGACTTAAAAATTTGAGCACCCAGTCAGGAAACTACTGGTGTGAATGGAGTCAAATTCGGGGAAACCTCAGCAATATAGTTGGTGGCAATCCCGAGCTAAGCTTTGGAACGGTTTTTACTCCTATATGTTGGAGTAAGAGCGTGGCAATTGGGGCAGAGCAAGCGTAGATTCTCGAATCTATTGTCTTTCTTAATCCCATTAATA
The DNA here is from genome assembly GCA_963807625.1 of uncultured Gammaproteobacteria bacterium. Taxonomy (GTDB): domain Bacteria; phylum Pseudomonadota; class Gammaproteobacteria; order SZUA-229; family SZUA-229. The sequence goes on along the minus strand of CAWECN010000006.1, from coordinate 65,619 downwards.
TGGTCAAGTTCTAATGGAATCTGGTTTCCCAACCAGGTTTCATTATTGCAGTTGGAACAAACAGGTTTAAGCAATTTATTGTCTAAGAGTCTGTTTTTCAGTTTATAAGACTGAATAGGAATTTTGTTTTCAAGATAGTCAGAAAGTGAGTATTTTGCAGACAGTTTTTTCCCTTTATTCCATGCCTGACCACTGAAGTGCGAAGTATTAAGCTGAAAGTGATTTATTGCTTTTTTCAGTATTTCGTAATTGCCACCGTATGGTGCTACTTCTAGTTTGATTAGAACCTGCCTTAATGATGTTGAATCATTAATTGCTAGTTTTAATTGATCAAGCGAGTATTTATGTAGCTTCATATTCAATCCTTTGAAAGTGTAGAGACTTGACGGCTCCCGCCTAAACTGTTTTTTTTTACAGTACGGTGAAGAGAAAGTCCAGACCACAAATGTCTTTTTGACAGTAGCGAAAGCTATAGTTGGTATGAAAATCCCTCGGTGGTAACACCGTGCCGGTTCGATTCCGGCCCTGGGCACCATATTAATTCTTATAATAGAGCTATATCTCTGGTTAGCTGTGTGCTGTTTGCACCGAATCGAACCGGCTGCCAGTTAGATTATTAATCACATCCATGTGATTAACCCTGCGGGCAACAGCAAATAACGCTGTTGTAAATTTGTTCCTTACAAATTTCATCCGGCCCTGGGCACCATATTAATTCTTATAATAGAGCTATATCTCTGGTTAGCTGTGTGCTGTTTGCACCGAATCGAACCGGCTGCCAGTTAGATTATTAATCACATCCATGTGATTAACCCTGCGGGCAACAGCAAATAACGCTGTTGTAAATTTGTTCCTTACAAATTTCATCCGGCCCTGGGTGCCATATATAATTCAATAGGTTAGGTTAAAATATTCAACTTATTGCTTCATTCATAATAAGTTGAAAAATCTACCATGTAGACATATCAATATAGCGATATGCTTTACTTTCTATATCCGCTATCGGCCAAAAGCGGACTTTTGACTATCAAGTTCACCAATGGTTACAGTACGTAGGAAAAGCGCTAAAAAAGAACTAGTCTTTTTCTCTTCGGTCTTTTAGATTAAGCCTTCTATCGATGGTATTTCTACGAGCAAGACCTTTGTAGTTAGGATCTGCATTGTCACGACGCTCACTACCCTTAGTCCTGCGATCTACATTAAATTTTCGGCTTGGGTCTTTTGAGATAAGCGAGTCCAGTAGTCTTCGGTCAGCGTCTTTCTTTTCGTCATTGTCCTCACTGCTGACATCCAGTAATTCTGAATTAATAACCAATTTATGAGTCTCTTTTTTGGGTGTTTTCGTTCTCGCACCCCACTCTCTAATTACTATCAGTTTCTGCGCTGATGCACTAATTATTTTCCATAAAGGTAGGTGGTTAATTTTCATGAATTTCAGTTTATAAAACCATACGAATCATGTAATTGTCATATATCACTTCTAGCAATAATTGTATGTCAGATAACGGCTAAAAAGCGGTCATTTACAAATAAACTGTAGAATAACTATGTGTTGGTAATATTATTCAAAATCTAACTTATTTCTATTTAATAAATTCTGCGATCATAGCCAGAGCGACGATCTATAGTCACCCATCTACCATAACTATCTTTAAATGGTCGCTTGAGCAAATGAAAAATAATCTTATTTATTCTGCGACCGCCTTTAGTACGAATTGCGTGTGAAGGATTTGTTCTATCATCAACAACAAGTTCAATAGTCATTTGATTCTTCCCAAAAGGTCACTTATTTCTCTTTACACATCTATCTTATCGAACATGTGGTCTCAATTGCCATTCTTTATTTAAATAAACACTAAAAAATATAAGGATTTCATTTTTTTATAGCATACAAAATGATAGATTAGACCAGGTACTTTTGGGAAAATATTGTCTTAGCAAGCGATTGGTGTTTTCATCCGACCCTCGTTGCCAGCGATCCCAAATCTCCGCTCGTTATTGAGCTGTATAGTTTATTCGGGTTCTGTATACCATTTACAACACTCCTTCTTTTTAGAGTGAAGAATAAAGTGTTGCGTCGATCACTTGAAGTCGCAGCCAATAACGGACGCTTGTTACTTTCCTACAGTCAAAGAAAACCCCGCACGATGGCGGGGCTAAATCATATAATGATGGGTATTATTAAGCACTCAGCAACCTTCATCATTAGCTACCACCGTTACAGTATTTATCTGGAATCCAGCAGGCATAAATAATGCAAAGGTCTGACCAGAAAACAACAAAAGAAGGACTGCGATAAAGAATCTAATCGACACCATGTTTAGCCCTTCGTTTATAACCGTGATTATTGAGGCTTTTCTTTGTCGACCATTCTGGTGTAAATATCGCCGTCAAAATCCAGATGACACTAAGAATGGTTGCTAAAACCATAGCCAACAGATATACCAGTAAAAATAATTTAAATAATATTTCCATCTCAGCTCCTCCATTTACATAACATGGCCCACATGTAAAAAGAAGCATATTCCATGCCGTGTTTACCAGGTGCCATATTTATCAGATAGATATGATGATTACTTGATTTTTCAAATCAATTTTAAGTGTAAAGGTGGCGTTACAGTTTGTAGCGTTTTTAAACAGCTTAGTGAATGGTCGTCACGCGCAAAAAGCCGCCATACATACATATCAGGGACCATCATCCAAATCTCATGCTTTGTTAAGTTTTGTGACACTCGACTGAACAGATTTTTTAGAGCCGATTGCAAATGCTTAAGCGATTAGCTGCTCTAGAAAAATAGGAATGACTGTTATTGGCCGGTAAGCGACTGCTGACTTGTGAGTGCGATTATGAATCGTTTGAAGGTATAAGGTCCACTGATTCAGTTGGTAGTATCTGTAACGAGGGAATATTATTGACATTACAATTGGATGGTCTAACTTATTGTTTTAAATAACTACGTAGTCAGGGGTCCAGATGTCAGACAAAAAAGAGCGCCGAAGCATCAAGCGCATCGACTGTTACAATCAAAGTCTTTTAAATGACGAGATTGAACACAGCCTGGTGGTAGACATCAACAACGAAGGCGCTGGCTTGTTGTTAACAAAGGAGCAATCACTTTTCCAGACTGTTGAAACAGATGACCGCCCCGATATTTCTGGTAATGTTCACCTAACTATTTTTCACCCGGATATGTCACTACAAGAAGGTGTCAGCATCGACGCTGAAGTCATCTGGGCGGACTATGATCACTCTGACGATCACTACAAAGTTGGTGTCATGTTTATTGACAAGGATGACGTACAGGTTGACAAGCTTGCACGATGGCTATCTAAAAAGGATAACTATTTTTTTCATTGTGAACTGGAAAAACTCTAATAACATAAATAAAAATCGATTGATTTTGACTCTATATGTGTCCACTCATGGCCGGAAGCAGCCGGTCGAGTGATTTATCCTGAGCTTCTGGGCTGAGTGTCTCTTGTTTGCCCTTTTGCTACGTTCGGGCTGGATAATGAAATAATACTTACTACACTCTCTTTCTCAAGGAGGGTATTTATGAGTGACACTAACAATTTAAAAGCGTCTAACGGTTCGGTTATGAAATCGAAACTGAGTACTATAAACGAAAGGTTAGCAGAATTTCGTGAGCGTCAAAGACGAGAGCGAAAAGAAGAGCTATATTCATATCCAAAGAAAAGAAGTAAGACTAATTCATAGCAAGATTACGGCAGTCTTTATGGCTGCCTTTTTTATGTCTGATATTTTTAGCCTGTGATACATTTGTATGATGTGGAAAGTAAAACTAGATGATGGTGTGTGGCTTGCAGATGGTGCAGTCACCACAGAAGAAGAAAAGGCACGATTATTTCACGATATGCTATCAGTCCAGGCGCATCTTAATAGAGTGCGTAGATTTACTACGTATCCGAACGCAGTAGTAATCTTTGAGGATAATCAGACATATCCTGCTAATAGCTAATCTGCGGGGAACCAAAGCTCAAGCAAAAGGACTTGTAGTCAGTATATATGTCGGCACTGACGGTATCTCAGGGCGTCTTAATGCAATGCTAATGCAAATGCGCCCGTTAATACATCTAAAATACCGAGAAGCAGGGCGTTTAGGGCAATATTATGGCTACTGAATAGTAAGAGCGGGGTTAGGTGAGGCAGGCTTAAAAAACAGCATGTGTGCCATAAGCTACTTCGGCACTTTGAGAATTTCCCTTAGTGTGTCATCACTTAGTAGCGTATCTCGAGTCTCGCGTTTGTCATTAGTGAAATGACCATTGTCTATTGCCCACTGGTTAGCCTTTCGACGAAGCTCTCCGATAACACCATAGGCATGAGGGTTCTCATGTTCTTTCCATAGTGTGAGAAAGTATTCGCGCATAGCCCTGTTTCTCATCTTAATCCTGCTCTTATTCGATAATTCACGGGAGCGGTGCATTACGACTTCTTTGTTTCTCAAAATGGCAAGATCTAAAAATGACTTACAGTTGCGCTCAGCTATTTCCCGCCATTCATCAGCGCGGACTCTTTCAGCTTCGAGCATTTCTTTGAGCAGAGTGATCTCTGCTTCTAGTTCTGATTTAGTCGGCATTATTAACTCCTGGTTGAGCAACGTTAGACTGAGAGAGGGCGTCGAACTGGTCGGGCATAACCGAACCAGAGCATAACAGCAGTAAGCAAAAGGCGAGTGGTTTCATCATATTGATTCCTTTGAGCTGGTCTGAAAAGTATACCAGTTACAGTAACGGATAGAAGACTCCTGAACGTCCGCTAACGACTGCGATTTCAATCGGTCGATGCAACACCTAATCTCTAAGTATAAAGAGGAGGATGTTGAAAATGAAACAGCGACCAAGAATTTATTACACCGAAGAACAAAAAGCCATGATGTGGGATCGCTGGCAAAAAGGCGAGACACTAGGGTCTATTGCAAGGCTATTTGATCGACATCATTCATCCATTGAGGGCATCATTGCTGAGACAGGTGGGATCAGACCTGCACCTCGTCATAGAGCATCACGATGCCTGTCTTTGGCAGAGCGTGAAGAGATATCTCGAAGCATCGCCACTGGCCAGTCTCTTCGGCTCATTGCAGCTTCACTGAATCGAGCACCATCAACCATCAGTCGAGAAATCAGCCGTAATGGTGGGTTGAATAAATACAGAGCCAGCCAGGCTGATAAAGCCGCCTGGGACCGTGCACATCGCCCTAAAATCTGTAAACTGATTGAGCATCGGTCACTTGCACGTATTGTGGCAAGAAAGCTCCAGTTGGAGTGGTCACCAGAGCAAATTGCCGGGTGGCTTAAACAGACGTATCCGGATGATGAGAACTATCAGGTGTCACACGAGACGATCTATCGCAGCCTTTATATACAAGCTCGCGGGGCTTTGAAAAAGGAATTGTTGCAGCATTTAAGACGAACACGTGTAATGCGCCGTTCACGTCACCATACGCTGAAAACACCTGATCGTGGACAAATTACCGATGCTGTCTCTATCAGTGATCGTCCAGCCTCTGTAGAGGACCGTGCTGTTCCTGGCCATTGGGAAGGTGATTTAATCATGGGAAGTAACAATAGCCAGATAGCAACATTGGTCGAACGAAATACTCGTTATGTTTTATTAGCGAAAGTTAATGGTAAAGATAGCAAGACAGTCGTTGATGCGTTGATCAAACAGGCACATAAATTACCCCGTGAATTATATAAATCACTGACATGGGATCGTGGTTCAGAGTTGGCAGAACACAAACGATTTACCTTGGCGACAGACATCAACGTCTTTTTTTGTGATCCACAGAACCCCTGGCAACGTGGCTCCAATGAAAATACCAATGGTCTCCTGAGACAATACTTTCCTAAAGGAACAGACTTGTCGGTACACTCACAAACAAAGTTAAATGCGGTGGCAAGAAGGCTCAACGAACGGCCCAGAAAGACGCTAAACTATGAAACACCAGCAGTAAGATTTAACCAGTGTGTTGCATCGACCGATTGAAACCGCAGCCGATAACAGACACTCAGATTAGGCGTAGTGGAAAATGTCCCTTAGCCTTTATTACTGTGCTTGATGATGAAATCGGTGATTTGCTGCATTGGTTCTCGAAGACGATCAACATCTGACACGATATAACCGGCGGTTACATCGTTAGGATCTTTGCGGTTTAACAATCGTTTAAGAGCGTAACCTGGTATATCCAGGCTCTCTGCGATGGTGATGAAGGTCCGTCGTAGATCATGTAGGGTGAACGTCACACCAGAGAGCTCTGAGACGCGTTTAACTGCCGTTTTTGGTTCAACCAGATAGCCTCTCTCGGAATCACTGGGAAATACATAAGGGCTGTCCGCGACGGCATGACGTTTTCTTAATAATTCAAAAAGAAAATCAGATAAGGGGAGGACGTGTACCTGATGGTTTTTGGTTTGCTTAATCGTGATTGTCTTATCCTTAAAATCAACGTCATCCCACGCTAGTTTTGACGCCTCTGAGCGTCTCAGCCCCGTAAACAGCACGAAATGCAAATAATGACGTGTGGTTTCATTGTTGAGTTGCATTGTTGCTGCGAACCAATCTGGCAACTCATGGGGTTTAATGAGTGTTTGACGGCGGTCGACTCTGTACCAGGCGCGCGTCTGGCTTAATCGATCCACGGGATTGCTTATAACTACTTGATGACCGTAACTATCCTCATATTTTGCGATGGCATGGTTAAATATGGCCCGTAACACACGCATGGCATTATTTGCGCGGGCTTTGCTGCGTTTGCCCAGGGCCGCGTGGCGCAGTTGCACCATATCTTTGGTTATTGCGGTTAGTGGCTTGTTTTGCCACATCAAAAAGGGGCCGTTCATCGAACGACGATAATCATTGATGGTGGAGGGTTTGAGGTTGTTTCGGGTTAATAGGTAATCTTCAAACGCTTCCAGTAGGGTGGTGCTCCTAATGCGTCGATTACGTTTTTCCGCGATGGGGTTTCTTCCTGTGGCAACCTCACCAAGAAAACGTATGGCTTGTTGACGAGCTTGTTCGACGGTCATGTTGCCATAGCGACCTAGGGTGACCCGTTTTACTTTGCCGTTGATGCGTTTTTCAACAATAAAGGATTTTGAGCCGCCACTGTTTACCCGTAATGCAAATCCAGGAATGGCCGAATCACGATAGAAGGCTTGTATGAATTTGCCATCTTCCTTCGGGAGAGGGGGTTCAATCTTATCGACAAACGTTTTGGTGATTCGCATAATTTTTTCACATTGTAGACAGAGGTTTTGAGCAACAAGGAGGGCTTTATATAATCCCTCACGCCTACTGACTTTCGTTTGTCTCACTATTGTAGACAGGTCTTTTTTAAGAGGGGTTCAAGAGGCATAGAATCCCTTGTTTTATAATTGTAGACGTATTGTAGACAGTAGAATTTAAATACTAGCGGATTTGGTCGGATTTTGTCAAACAAATAAACATCTGATTTATATATCAAATATTGATATTAAAAAGAAATTAAAAGAATTTATAAAAAGGATAATCAAGGACGCTAATAACATAAAATCCCTCGGTAGTAGCACCGTGCCGGTTCGATTATGAATCACATCCATGTGATTCACCCTACGGGGCATTCGCATAAAACACTCATGCTCAAAATTGTTCCTGACAATTTTAGTCCGGCCCTGATAAATAATCATTTTTCAAAGACAAAGTTAAAAAATGGAAACACTTGAATGGAAAGATGTAGTTCAACTACACATTGACAAGTTCGACGTTGAACCTGTTATCACTGGAATAAATTTTCATGATTCTGACAACATCGTAATGTGGGTGATTGAAGCAATTGAAAAAGGAGAACCTTACTTCGAGGATAAAGTTCCTGGCGGAACAGTTATATAATAAAATCCACTCATATAGAATTTACACTTAAACGTCTGTTATCGACTGCCACTTCAACCGACAGCAGTCAGTCGAGTGATTTTACCTGGCTTGATTGTCTGAGTGTCTCTTGTTGGCCGAGAAAAGACACTTAGCCTGTCATGTTTTTCATGCTGACATAAAGCAGGTCTAATAGTATTATTTACGGTGCGGTCTATAGTTGTTAGAGAAAGCTCAACATGGAATGTTAGTGACCAGCTCCCCAAGGACGGAATTCCTGAAAGGTGCATTTCATTTATAGGTGAATATTATGGGTAGTTCTGGCTCAATAGAAATAAAAATATATGAAAAAATTGTTGAGCACGCTAAAGGATATAAAACTCGCGTGCAACTAAATGCAGTTATTGACGCTCTAGATCATGCTTCATTGAATCCTAGTGTTGCCCTGGATTCGAACGAACTACAGCTTGAAATAGACAAGCTTCGAAAAATACTTAACGACTTACCTCAAGACGCCTAATTATGGCTCTAGCGTTAATAAAGACTGGAATGGCTAAATGACTGCTTCCGACCCATAAGAGACTTTCATTTACTGTAAATAAATCCTAGTATTTATACCTTCTTTCTATTTCGTGTTCATAGCATGTCAAAAAACCAGTAAATTCTAATGTACTGGTGTTTGATTGACATTCATTTTTATTTCCTTATCGTTGTTTAGGTTATTAATAATATCTTTCGTCACAATGACGAGTAAATGAATATAAAAAGAGGGATAAGGATATGCGCGCACATCTGACAGCATGGCTACTGATTTCACTATTATTAACAACGACCGGGGCCTGGGCTGCGTTCGGCAGCATCTACGTCTTCGGTGACAGTCTTTCTGATAACGGCACGGCAGCTGATGTTTTTAACGCCGATTACCCGCCTCCCTATTCCAGCATACCTGCGCAGGATATAAATCGCGTGTCCAATGGTCCCTTGGCGGTCGAGGTTCTGGCAAGCCAACTAGGCCTAACCCTGAGCCCTTCCTTGTTTGCGACTTCGATACCCGCGGCTGGAACCAACTATGCAGTTGCTGGCGCGCGTGCAGGACGTACAAACTTCGGTGATCTTGGCAGCCAGCTCACGGCATTTCAGGCCAATCACCCCGGCGGAGCGCCTACGGATGCGCTCTACGTTTTATTCATCGGAGGTAATGACGTGCTCAACATTAGCAATGAGGTCGACGACTCAGTTGCTGCTATTGCTATCAGCACCGCCACCCAGGCCGTAGAGACGAGTCTAAACAGCCTGATTGGTGCCGGTGCGCAGAGTATCCTGGTGCCCAATGTTTTCGACATCGGTCTGACCCCGGATGCCGCTGCCAATCGAGCACTCGCCACTCAACGCAGCGTTGAGTACAACATGGCTCTGGCGACAACGCTGGCCGGCGTTGAAAGCAGTCAGAGCATTAATCTGTTCGAATATGATTTGTTCGACTTCGGTCAGCGCATTGTCGCCGCCCCGTTTTCTTTCGGCCTTACCAACATCAACGATGCCTGCACCACTGGCCTGCCGTTTCCGGTTTACCTCGGTAGCTGCAACGACTCTGTGATCAACCAGTACGCTTTCATCGACAACATCCATCCGACGGCTAACCTCCATAATATTCTTGGTAACGAACTCCTTAGCGCGATCCCTGTGCCCGCAGCCATCTGGCTATTTAGTTCAGGTCTTATCGGTTTGATTGGTGTTGCTAGACGAAAGCAAGCATAGCGGTATAAAAGTAAATCAAAAGCGGCTCCTTCTGGAGCCGTTTTTGTTTGTGCTGACTGTCTGCTTCTGGCCGTTCTGAGACGGTCAGCTGATTTTGAGTGAATTTCTCGCCTGGAGGTCGCCTAACGACCCGAAGCAGACTGTTAGCAATTACTAATATACATTGTAGTTTAGAAGATTACGTCTCCACTTCATAACCGAATATACGTAAGCGTCTTAATTTGTTCTTGGTGAAACTTGCACTAGCAGGGGTACATATACATGAGAGACCTTTGCTTTCGAATAATAAGTGGGTCAGTTGAAACTTTCAACTTGTTAGCAAAGATGTGCAGGCCCAGGTTACGAACCAAAGACATATTAGTTTCACCTGACCCCACTTAATTTTTACCCCACTTATTTAAGAACCCTGCGCCCTGTCCGACAACCATGACAGGGGTAACTGTCATCATTGTCGGTGTGCCATGACAAAACGACATGGGCAGTATTTATCTATAAGCATCTGTTTTCTTCTATATCATTGATTAATTTAGAATCATTACAAAATGGCATAATACTTGCTTTTATTCGTGTTGCGCTGATTCCATTAATCATGGTGTAACACAGAAGTCAGACTATCGATTTACGGATTCACTCAAACCACTAAATGCTACTAAATACGGAGAACAAATATGAAACGTCGAGACTTCCTGACACTCAGTGTCAAGGCAGCGATGGCTGCCGGCTTTACAGGTGCAATTCCTGCATCACTATTAAAAACCCATACTGCACATGCTGCAATACTTTCAGCAGGATTATCTGATCCTGCTGCACAACCACTCTTTGTTAATCCTGTTCCCAATGCTCTGTCTGCCGGCTTTAAGTATGTACCCAAAGCCAACAAGCTACGTATCATTGCAAGGCAAGCAGTGCAGATGACAGGGCTTGTCGGTGCGGATGGCGTCACGCCTGTTCCAACGACTATCTGGGGCTATGGCGAGAACGGTGCCGGTGTGACCTGGCCGGGTATGACCATAGAGCGACATGTTAATGATAAACCGCTCGATATTACCTGGCAGAACAAACTGACCGATGCTGCTGGCAACCCATTACCTCATCTGCTGCCTGTCGATAGCAGTCTGCACTGGGCTTATGCGCTGCACGGCGAGAGTTCGGTCAACGGTGTGGATTACCGCCAGTATTCAATCGAGCAAGATGGTGTACCACTGGTTCCCCATGTACATGGCGGCAAAAATGACAGCCCGGTTGATGGTAACCCTGAGTATTTCTTCTCACCAGGTTATGGTGTACGTGGACCACGCTGGCAACGCAAAAGATACAGATATGGTGGTAGCGACTGGAACAATACGGCTGGCATGATGTGGTATCACGATCATGCATTGGGTATTACACGTCTTAATGTTTACGCCGGTCTTGCAGGTTTTTACCCGTTGCGCGATGATTACGACACAGGCAAAGAAGGTAACCCCGCGGGTTTGCCCGCAGACCCATATGAACTCGGTCTTGCCGTACAGGACCGTATGTTCAGCAATACCGGTGAACTGTTCTATCCATCGTTACCGGGAGATCCTTTCTACGACGACTTTATTACAGGCGAAGGCGCAGTGTTACCGCCCGATATTTTCCCCGGTGGTGGACCGACGGCACTGGCAGAATTCTTCGGTGATCATATGGTCGTCAACGGCATTATCTGGCCGAAATGCGATGTGGAACAGCGCCAGTACCGGGTACGTTTTCTCAATGGAACCGATAGCCGCTTCATGCGTCTGCGCCTTAAAGTGGTTGCTGCCGGTGAAACCGATCCTGCATTAAGTACGACATTACAGTCATTCTATGTCATCGGTTCTGACCAGAGCCTGCGTGTTGATGCAGCTATGGTTGACGAGGTTGACTTCATGCCGGGTGAACGTCTGGATCTGGTTATCGATTTCAAGGATGTGCCTTTTGGAAGCCGAGTGATCGTCGAGAACATTCTTGGTGATGCGCCATTTGGTGGCGACTTGCCTGCTCCAGAAGACCTGTTCCCGGATCGTCGAACCGACAGAGTGATGGCCTTCGATGTAGGTTTGCCGTTAGATCCGATGGTGCCAGACACAAACATCAGCGTTGGAACTGGCCTGGGCGGTGGCGTGAATATACCGACCACATTATCAACACCAGTACGTAAACTTGCACTGTTTGAAGGCCTAGATGAATTCGGCCGTCTTCAACCACTACTGGGTACTGCGGAACCGACGGTTGATGTTAACGGCAATACGGTTGATGGCTCTCTGACCTGGTTTCAGCCGATTACGGAAAACCCGGTGCTGGGCTCTACGGAGATATGGGAAATCTATAATGCGACCGGCGATGCGCATCCAGTACACGTCCACCTTGTACACTTTGAGGTAATGAACCGGGAAGGTTACACCTCAGGTGTGATCGATCAGCCTACGCAGCAGCATAATGGCACACAGGGGCTTGGTTTCCGGCTGGTGGATATTGTTACAGACGGCAATGTGAGAGCACCGGATCCGTCAGAACAGACGCGGCGTGACATGGTTATGGCGCTGCCGGGTGAGGTTACACGTATCAAGATGACCTTCGACAAACCGGGACGTTATGTCTGGCACTGTCACATCCTTTCTCATGAAGACCATGAAATGATGCGTCCATTCCATGTTGGTCCGGTACCCATCTAGGGTGTTAGCTAATAAGCTCATTCGTATTTTTATCAGAATAAAGGGCTGCTTTACGCAGCCCTTTATTCGTTCTTATATGCCTACGCTTATTTATTAGGAATATCAGCAGCAAAGTGTGAATAATGAACGACCCTATTACTATAAACAAAGGTCCGTTATTGGCCGGTAGCAGTCATTCATGTCAGATCAATTTTAAACCTATCTGATTTGACTCCATCATTATTGACGTTGGTAAAACAGATACCAGCTTAAATGGCTACATCATCCGTCTGTAGCTTTTATTTGTTTTTGTCTGTTAACAAAAGTAAAAAACTAAATAACTGCATTCCCTGAGAATTTCTTTTACCTTTCATTAATCTCACTTTTTTTGATTTTAAAGGTGGGCCAATATTGATTTTCGCCTGCTCATTTTCAACTTGTGTCACAGAGCTTTTTTTCAAATAAAGCCCTTTATCAACATAAGGTCTTATATTTGAACCATGCCTCTCGGGTAAAGCTGTTTTATCAAATAATATTTCTTGCTGCGCAGTCTTACTTGTCAGCGCATAAGAATCAGTAGAATAGAGTTGAGCCACAGTCATTGGCAACATGAATAGTGCCAAAATAATTAACAATTGCATAAAAAACCCGCCAGTGAGTTGAACAAAGGGGATTTGGGGCATTTAGGTGTGAACCTATTAACTATAGACTATTTTATGAAATATACAGGGTTTCTATGTAATTCTGAGACAGGATGTTTGAAAGTATTCCTGTTTTATACTCTGAATGTCAGCTTCTGGCCGGGAAGTGACCATTGGATTGTCCTGGTTTTGTTGGCTGCGTACTATTTGCACAGAATCGAACCGGCTGCCAGTTAGATTATTAATCACATCCTTGTGATTACAAATTACTTCCTGTGATTAGCCTTTCAGGCTAGCTTATTGCCATTCAATATTACAAATACCATCCCTGGTATTTGCCCCGTTGGGGCCAGCTAAAGATGTTCAAATTTATTCCTGATAAATTTGTGTTCCAGACAAAATTAGTTATCCTGCGGGCACCATTCTTTCAATCTTCAATGCTATGCCGTACACCAGAAAATGAGGTGTACCTGCGGGTCATTAGTCGCTGAAGATTAAAACCAGTCTTTACGCTTGAAGTAGATGACCATACCGACCACCGTTGCGGTCATTATGCCTAATACCATCGGATAACCATAATACCAGTGCAGTTCTGGCATCGCCCACGGGCTGTCCGGGTTGCTGAAATTCATCCCGTACAGGCCAACGATAAAGGTCAGCGGGATAAAGATGGTAGCGATGATAGTCAGTACCCGCATGATCTCATTCAGGCGGTAGCTGGTAGACGAGATGTAGATATCGATCAGGCTGGCAGCCATCTCACGGTAGTTTTCTATCAGGTCGAGAATCTGGATAGTGTGGTCATAACAGTCACGCAGGTAGAGCGAGGTGCCTTCTGCGATGAGTGTATTCTCACCGCGCAATAAATTATTTACTGCTTCTCGTTGTGGCCACAGGTTGCGTCTTAGTAATAATAATTGACGTCTTATGCTGTGTATATCGCCGAGTGTCGACTGTTTCACCGATGAAGATAGCAACGCTTCTTCGATATTCTCGATAGTCTCACCAAGACTTTCCAGTATCGGATACCCCTGGTCGATGATCAGGTCCATGATACCGTAGAGCAGGTAGTCTGCTTTCAGGTTGCGAATACGTCCTCTTTTTTTACGCAGACGGTTGCGCAAGGGGTCGAAAGGGTCAGTGCCGCCAGCGTGAAAACTGATGATGTAATTCACCCCGAGATATACTGAAACCTGTTCGATGACGATGCTGTCTTCGATCTTTATAGGCATGGACATGATGGCAAACAGCTGATCATCGTACTCTTCGATCTTGGGGCGTTGCCCCTTATTCATAACATCTTCAAGGCTGAGCGGGTGTAGTTCAAATATATTACCGATATGTCTGATGGTCTCTGCCTGGATCGGGCCTTGCAGGTGTATCCAGGTGATGTTGTCTTTATCCAGGTAGGGTTTGCATTCCTCGGCACTCGACAGTTCTTTTTCGACGAACTCGCTGGCATTGTAATCGATAAGGTGGATACTGACAGTTTCTAGATCGGCACCTTCATGGCTGACGAGCGTGCCGGGGGAAGTACCGGGTGGATGATAGATCTTTTCGAACTGGGACATTAGTTATTCGCCATCATTGGTGTTTTCAGATTACTTACTGCTTTTCGAGTCTATTATTTTTTAATAACTTCTTTATTAACATGATCCACGGTGGGCTGATCAGCAGTGAGATAGAGATTACTGCAATGGTCATCTGATAGCCATAGTCGGTGATTATCTGAGCCTGGATGCCAACCGCGGCCAGCACGAAACTGAACTCACCGATCTGTGATAACAGGGTGCCTCATAAAGACTGTCTCGCCAGTTATCACCCAGCATCCGCAGGATGGCTCCGTTTATGAAGGTGTTGGTGATGATGACAAGAAGAACCAGGGCGCCGACCTGTAACATATGACTCTGAATAAAGCTCAGATCGACCAGCATGCCGATGGAAACAAAAAACAGGGCGACGAAGACGATACGAAACGACTCCAGGCTATGATGTACCCACTGTGTTTCTTTCGCGGCGCCGATGACCATGCCGCCGACAAAAGCGCCGAGCGCAGTCGATAATTGTGCAAGACCGGTCAGTAACGCCAGACCGAGACAGATGCACAAAGCAGCAAATACCTGAATCTCGTGATCATTCCCCAGTAACTTGCCTAATGGCAGGCGGATAGTTTCCTTGACGGCGATATAACCGATGATTAGCGCCATGATGCTGGCACCGAAAAGCTGCAGCCATATATTGCTAGTTTCCCCGAGAGCGCTGCCCAGGGTAGATAAAATAATCATCATCGGAATCACCGCCAGATCCTGCGCCAGCAGGATCACCAGTACATTCTGACCAACTTTTGAGTCGAACTCTTTCCAGTCCTGAAGTAGTTTCAACACCACGGCGGTACTGCTCAGACTGATGACGAAACCGATTAATACGATGCGTGGTAGTGGCCAGTCCAGAAATATACCCAGTGGCAAAACGCAACCGACACTGATAAAAATCTGCAGCAGCGTACCGATGACAGCGACTTTCCAGTTGTCCAGCAGTTTTCGCGGCGAAACTTCCATGCCGATGAAAAACAGTAATAGCACGACACCGATCGCGCCCAGATGAGCGAGCATGTCTTCATCTGTAATGAATGCAAAACCATGCGGCCCGAGTACGATGCCGGCGATGAGGTAACCGATGACATAGGGCTGACGGATCGAACGTAAAATCAGGCCGAGTATCAGTACCGCTAAAACAGCACCGACGAGATAGGGCATGATGGGATCAAGATGCACTATTGATTACTCCTCAATTTTTAAGGTGGTCGTGCTGATCGGTATGTATTGATCAAAACAGGTTTTGTGTTGATGCTAACCATCTAGCGTTATTGAAATCTGTACGACTCCATATACGGGGCTAATACGTGCTGAATATATTAAGGTAATCGCTGAATGGATGATAGAGTGTTTAGCTGATGCTGTGACCTGGTTTCAGAAAAACCGAAACTGGCTGCCGATTAGATGATGAATTACATCCCTGTGATTCATCTCTAGTTTGAAAACTATGAAGCTCGAAGTTTATCCACCACGGTCATCATCGTCAGTTGCCGCAAAAGGTAGATGTTCGTTTGGATGGTTTACCGGCATGTTCCGGTATGCCTTGCAATTTTCTTCTGTCTCGAAATATATGGTCATATTGCCTACCAGCAGCGAGGTATGGCTCATATAATCCTCGACATCTATTCCTGATATCGGGTCTGTCGTCATCATACGAAACTTGGGTTCGTGCAAATGACGACTCTGTTCCTTGTCGCGTTGCATGGTCTCTGTCGGTCCCCAGTTAAAATGTTGCAGGTTAGTGGTGGTGTTCAGTTTGGTTGGAATTGGCATGATGCCTCCTGTTACGCATCGCCGGCCGCTTGTAAGATTACACGATATGCATAATCCCTGCGGAAGCTGCATTCTTGACTGAAGATGTCGCTTATCGGTATAGAATGTGGCGAGCGTTATCTACCACTATAGGCCCAATGCAGGGGAATAGCTCATCATATTAATTGATGAGCAAAGGCAGCATAGACAACAGTTTATGGCGCTATGACCCGTATCCTGAAGTCGATATCAAAATACGGTGTACTTGAGCCGGTACTGGGATTCATCGTTCCATTTGGTCGAAACTCGATCGATTTTACTGATGGATCATAACTGCCGTTTGGTATTATCGGGTTCGAGAAAGCATCGTAAAAAGTTATACAGTCACCGCCATTGCCCAGGCTAACAAAATTACAGGTCACACCGCTCGCGTTCGCACCTGACCCTGCATCGAAAGTATAAGGTGCGCCACCACTATAATTACCGGTAAACATTTCTACGCCTGCCGGTATGTCATCGCTGATCACTATCGAGTTGGTATCCGGTGAACCAAAACCTGTATTAGTCACCCTGATGCTGTAAACAGAATTCGATAGTGGAATGGCTTTCGGGTTTGTCACATTTATCGGGTCATCCTCGATAGCCACGCTTTTCGATACCACCAGGGTTGGGAATGGTACCGTTCCATTGATACATACATCATCGACGTGCCAGTAATCGAACAGGCCAGCATTACCTGCAAGTTGTCGAAAACGTACCTGAAAACCAGCATGTTGTGCAGTGGCAGGTAAGTTGTAATTTCTAATGAATATCTGACCGGCTGTTCCATTACCGGCAAACGTTTCCAGGGTTACCCAGGTGAGTGCGTTGTTCAGGTATTCAACGACGAGGTTTTCACCATTGTCCGGGTCTTCGCTGAAGGAATCAGCACCACGTCGGATCCACATAGAGACGCCGTCAAATTGTGTATTGTTAGTGTTGATGTCATTCGATGTGACAGATACCACGCCACTGTTGGTAAACATCGACGACGAAGGTGACTGTGATGTCGCTGTATTGATGCCGGCATTACCACCGCCACTGACGATGTTCCAGTTCGTCATACCCTGTTCGAAATCGTCACAGCTGCCAAGCGTAAGCGGTGGACGTGAACTGGCGGTTTCGGTGATAACGATATCATCGATATGCCAGTAGTCCCAATCGACGCCGTTGCCGCCTGTCTGGCGAAACCGAAACTGAAAATTTGCATGCATCGCAGAATAGGGCAATACCACCGTGCCCGAAAATACCTGACCGGCGGTGCCACCACCGAGAAAAGTTAACAGGTTCATCCAGGTGCCAACACTATCTAAATACTCGACGATCAGGTCTTCACCATCATCCGGGTCTTCCGAGAAATCGTCACGCCCGCGTCTTATCCAGTAATTAACAGAAGCTCCCGGCACCGTCAGGTCAATCACGCTACTGGTCACAGTAACCACCTGGTTGCGTGTATACATGGATCGCGTGGGTGAGCTGGCTGTCGCTGCGCTTATACCCGCACGCGTGACATCATCTGCCGTCCAGTTAGGCGCCAGCGTAGTCCTTTCGAAATCATCCGAAAATAGCAGGTCACCCGGTGTCGCCAGAACAGCAGAATGCAAAATGAGCAGACACGCAGCAGCGATCAGTTGTAGTATTCTTTTAAGCATCCAGTTTTATGTGTAAGGTGGATTTATCACTAGAGCATAGCAGTAGATGTTTGTGAGGTGTTCTAAGCGAGTGTTTTTTTTAGATATTTTTATTTAAAAAAATAACGCACCGTATTGATTTGTATCAACATAATCATAGCCAACTTGCATAGACTGAAAAGCGAAGGTAACAAGAAATAAAACAGGAGAAGGACATGACAAAACCATCAAGTTTCGACCCGTTTGATGCCCTCAGTAGTGCCTATGAGACCATGTACGAACACGTTGCTGGTGGATTGCATGCGGCAACACATAAAACCGGCCCGCTGATTAAGGAGCTCATAGACGAGGCTCAAGAAAAGGTCAGTGATCTCGAAGACATAACCGAAGAAGATGCCAAAAAGCTGGCGACGTGGCTAAAACGTGACCTGGACGATGCGATAAATTTCGTAGCAGAAACTGAATATGCGCTGACAGACTGGCTTGGTTTTGAAACAGCATTGATCAAGGCCTCGTTTATCAACGCCTTATTGGAAACCGCAGACCCGACCACGCTCGCACTATTACGCATGAAAGAGAATGCGCATGAACCCTATATTTACCGTACTGGTGAGATCACGGGTTTTGGTACGCTTATCTGTGATGAATGCGGTGAGAAACTGCATTTCCATGAAGCAGGAAAAATTCCGCCTTGTCCAAAGTGTCATGAGACAAGCTTTCATCGCATACAGACCGATTGAGCTGGATGGTCCGGTAGTCACCATAGAGGAAAAATTATATGGGTATCAATAGCAGCTTTAATGAGAGGTGTTACGAATTACTCAAGCTTATCCCCGAGGGTAAGGTTACTACTTACGGTGAGATCGCAAGAGCCTTAAACACTAAAGCCTGGCGTGCCGTTGGTAGTGCCATGGCTAAAAATAAAAACCTGTTCGTCATACCGTGCCATCGGGTCGTTAGAAGTGATGGCGCTATCGGTCAATACGCTTTGGGTTCTGATAAAAAATCAGAGCTGTTGCAACAAGAAGGGATTGAAGTATCGAGAGGCAAAGTGAAAGACCTTGGCAGATATATGCATAGATTTGCTAGCTGAACAGCACAGTAAATCAGGTTAGAGCCATATACTAACTGCACGATTAACAGGTTAATAATGAACAGGTACATCAGATAATATTGAACAGGTCGAGTGGTTAATATTGAACAGGCCGGCTGCATAATAATGAACGGCTCGACTGGTTAATATTGAACAAGTCAATAGGCCCTATTGAAAGGGCAAGAGGGTATCAAAATGCAGTATATGAACGAACTCGAAACCACCATCAATGACATGGTGCAAAAAGGCCGTGGCGTACTCGCTGCCGATGAGAGTGCGCCCACTATCGCGAAACGTTTCAAAGCGATCGATCTGGAATCCACCGAAGAAAACCGCCGGATCTGGCGTAGCACGTTACTCACCACCGCTGGCCTGGGTGAATACATCAGCGGCACCATCCTGTTCGAAGAAACCCTGGATCAGAAAACCGATGGTGGCAAAACAATCCCCGAAGCCGCCTGGGCGCAGAAGATCGTACCCGGTATCAAGGTGGACAAGGGCAAGATCCCGCTGGCACTGTCACCCGGTGACCTCATCACTTTAGGACTGGATGGCCTGCACGAACGTCTGCGCGGTTACAAAGCGCAGGGCGCACGTTTCGCCAAGTGGCGCGAGGTCTATGCCATCGACAAACACGTACCTTCCCAACACGGTATCGAAGCCAACGCCGAGATGCTGGCGCGTTATGCCGCCGTCTGCCAGGAAGAAGGCCTGGTGCCCATCGTCGAACCAGAAGTACTGATGGATGGCAGCCATGATATCGAGCGCCATGCCGAAGTCACCGAAGCGGTGCAGCATGAAGTATTCCATGCCTTGAACCGGCATAATGTCGTGCTCGAACTGATGATACTCAAGCCGAACATGATACTGCCGGGCAAAGACAACCGCCGTGCACCGCCAGACGAAGTGGCTGAAGCCACGCTAAAAGTACTGCGTCGTACCGTACCGACAGCCATGCCCAGCATAAACTTCCTCTCCGGTGGCATGGGGCCCGAAGAATCTACTATCAACCTCAATGCCATAAACCGACAGGCATCCGATGCCCTCTGGAAACTCAGCATCTCCTACGGCCGAGCACTGCAGCAACCAGCACTACAGGCCTGGCAGGGAAAAACAGAGAATATCCCGGCCGCGCAACAGGCCCTGTTAAAACGCGCCCGCTTAAATCACCTGGCTATGCTGGGAGAATACGAAGAAGCGATGGAGAATGATTAACTAAAGTGTTATGTTTATGGGTGCGCTACTTACCGTGTGGACAGTAAACGGATGATTGCGCCAGGGCTATTTAATATCATGATAAGAAGGCGCGGGAGAGCGCCGAGTTGAGAGGGGGTTTTCAAGGCTATTTCGCCATCGTATTTCGCGTACATTAGTTTTGATACCCGGAGTTTGGCATCTTCTTCATTCTCAGCCTGGATTTCAAAACCCCACTCTGCGTTATCATGTGTATACCGAAACAGGTATGTTTTAAATTTTTTTTGGGAGGGAGGTTTCATGTTTTACTATATATATAAAGATACTGATAATCTATGGCGTTGGCGTTTATATTCCTCAAATAACAGGATCATCGCTAGTTCTGACGATGGTTATAACAATAAGAAAGCTTGTCTTCATTCCATTAGTTTAGTTAAAGGTTCTGCAAATACACCAATTCGTGGATAATAAACTAATATAAATATGCATTGCCAAATGCGGGCGAATAATTCATCAAGGTATAGAAGTCTTGCTGACGTATTTAGAAATATCGCCCGTGTATCTGCATTCATGCTTCTATAGAAGCAGCAATGCGAAACGTTTCGATTTTTAAAAACCGTACAATTAAAAAATAACAATAAAACCACTATGGAACTACTCAAGGAAAAATTCGCGTTAACAACCAATAACAACCACCTTTGCTTCAGCAAAGGCAAAGGTGGTATCCCGTTAATCGATATCAAGAATAAATACGCGACCGCCATCATCAGCCTGCAGGGCGCCCATGTACTCAGCTGGATACCCAATGGTGAAGATGAGGTTATCTGGGTCTCGGAAGATGCCAGGTTTGCACCGGGTAAATCGGTGCGTGGCGGCATCCCGATCTGCTGGCCCTGGTTCGGCGCCCATGAGACTAACAAAGACTTCCCGGCCCACGGTTTCGCCCGCACCACGAACTGGGAGATCATCTGTATCGAATCACTGGAAGACGGCACAACCCGTGTCACCTTCACCACGGAACCTCAGGCAGGCAGCGAGACGATGTGGCCACCAGAAATCAGTGTGCATTACCAGGTAACCATCGGCAAAAAACTGGAGATGGAACTCGTTACCCACAACAAGGGCCCCGAATCAATTGTCATCGGCCAGGCACTACATACCTATTTCAAGATTGGTGATGTCAGCAAGGTGTTGCTGCACGGGCTGGGCGATACCGACTATCTCGACAAACTCGAAGGCTTCAAACAAAAGCATCAGCACGGGCCGATATTCATCGACCAGGAAATCGACCGGATATACCTCGACACCGTCAGTGAATGCGTCATCGAAGACAGAGCACTAAAACGCAACATCGTCATCAACAAATGTGGCAGTCACTCTACCGTGGTCTGGAACCCGTGGCAGGAAACGGCAGATAAGATGGGCGACCTCGGTGAAGACGGTTATAAAAAAATGCTCTGCGTCGAAAGCTGCAATGCTGCCGAAGATGTCGTCGAGATCCCATCCGGAAAGACGCATCATCTCTGGGTGCAGTACCAGGTACAGAAACCCTAGATCCACACATAATTAGAAAAACACTCTCATAACGGTATAACACATGAGTAAACAGGCTTTTATCTTCGAAGTCAGTGATCGAAGTTTTGAAAAATATGTCATCGGTAATTCAGACAAGGCGCCTGTCTTCGTCGCTTTCATCAGTGTCTGGTCAGAACCCTGTATCCTGATGACGGATATGTTTGCCGACCTGGCGACAGAATTTGCCGAAGAATTCGTCTTCGCGAAAGTCGATGTCGAAGAGAGCGAGCAGCTCAAAGAGCAGTACCATATCGAGAACGTGCCGACAGTAAAAGTCTTCATCGACGGTAAAGTCGTCGCGACAGAAGAGGGCAAACTGTCCGAGGATGAGGCCAGGGCATTACTGAAGCGTTTCGACATCGTAAACCAGACCGAAGAAAAACGTTTGCAGGCGCGTGAGTTACACATGCAGGGCGAAACCCAGGATGCCATCATGCTGCTAACCCTGGCGATTCAGCAAGATCCGTCAAACACAAAAGTCGCCATGGACATGGTGCAGATATTTATCGATATCGGTGAAATAGAGCAGGCGAGCAGCCTGTTCAACCGCTTACCTGAAAAAGACAAAGGCAGTGAGACCGGGCTCAGTCTGAGCGGACAATTATGGATTATCGAACAGGCCAGTAATACCGCAGGTCTGCAGGCACTCAAAGAAGCCCTGCTGAAAAATCCGGATGATTACGATGCCCGCTTCGACGCAGCGATATGCGAGATCGCCGAGCACAACTACCAGCAGGCACTCGATTACCTGTTCTACATACAGCAAAACAATGCTGACTATAAAGAAGGCGCAGCAAGAGAGATGATCATCACCATCATCAATACCATCGCACCGAATAATCCGGAGATGGCACAGCAGTACCGAACACAGCTGGCAGGAATGCTGGCGGTTTAAGTATCTAACGTCATCGAGTAAGGCCACGTCGTCATTGCGAGCGTTTTGTGCGTGGCAATCCCATGCAGGTTGTACAGTCGTCTAACAGAGATTGCCACGCTCCTCTCGCAATGACAGATATTGCACATATAAATATGCTATCTCGACGAAAAGAGGAATCATGTCGATTACGGCATGTACCGCTCGTCTGAAAGTGCCAGTATATCTGTTGTATACCCTGCATATAGCGAGTAAATTAGTAGGTCATTATATTTAAATCAAATGGCTGAACACATTAACCGGTGAGTCAGCAAAGAAACTAAGGTTCGCTTATGCAACACACAAAATCGTTTACCCGTATATTTTCAGTATTGTTTCTCGGTCTTTTCTTTGCCGTACTTGGCAGTTGCAGCAGTGGTGACACAGCGGCACCGAATACGACCGCAGGTACAGGAAGTGTTGCACTACTACTGACCGACGCACCCTCTGACATCTTCGAAGAGATCAACATTACTGTCATCAAGGCGGAGCTGTTGTCGGATAGCGGCGCGGTAACCGTGTTTCAGGGTGAGCGTACCTTCAACCTGCTGGACCTGACCGATGCCAGGATCTTCGCCATCCGAGAGGGCATCGCAGCCGGCACCTATAACAAGATCCGTCTGACACTGACCCAGATAGAGCTGGTCGATTATAATGACCAGAACGAACCTGCCCAGTTTCTTAAGTATTACCCGAAGCTGCCAGGCAAAGGTAAGCTGGACCTCAATCCGCGTGGCAGTTTCGATGTGGTCAGCGGCGGCACATTGACCATCCAGATCGACATGGATGGCAATAAATCGGTCCATATCGTCGGTAACGGTGCAGACAAATACCAGTTCAGGCCTGTAGTGTTCATCACTATCGTGACCGATTCATATGAAGAACGTTACGTTAAGCTGTTCGGAAACATCAAAGGCCTCGATGATACAGACCAGTCTTTCAAACTTTGCAACACCGGTATCCCGGTACAGACTGATGATGACGAGTCGAACGAAAACAGCAGTGGCTGTGTACGAGTTACTACCGACGGTACGACGTCTATATTCGGCATCGACGGCATGCCTGCTGCGTTTATCAACCTGGTCGAAGGTGAACCAGCCACCGTATTCGGATATCTGCAGCGCGATAACAGCAGCGACGATGACTTCGTGCAGAACATTGCCGGTGCTAAAACCAAAAAGGATGATGACGATAAGGACGACGATGAAGACGATTACGACGAAAAGGACAATGACGACGACCGCGAACTGGACGACCTGGTTCTGAAAGCGGCATTGATCGAACTGGGCTCTGAGTCCGCATTCAAGAAACTGAACGGCACCGCCACCTCAGTCGTAGACATAAACGACCAGTTCACTATGGACGTTGATCCCGGGCAGGGTTTCATCACACCGCTTAGCCTCAAGGTGCAGATCCAGGATGGCACCATCCTGATCAACCTTCAGGGCGAGCCAGTTAGTAGAAATGATATCGATAGCGGCAAGCTGGTGAATGCACGAGGTATGATCGACATCAGCACCGATACGCTGTTCGCCTCACTCATCATGGTCGATACCGACAGCTCAACCCAGTTGATCGGCACGGTCGGCGCCAGCCCGGATAATAGCTGCGGATTCACCTTAAAAACTGCAGGCGGTGACCGCAGTATCGCAACTAACAGCGAGACAAAGGCCTTCCTGGTAATAGCAGGTACTTCAAGTCCTATCGAAGTGGCTGGTCTTACCCCGGATCAGCCAGCTGATGTCTATGGTAACGAAAACGCGGGTACCAGCTGTTTCGATGCGCATACCATCATCGCTTACTAAGCCGGCGGGGCTATCGTATAGCCTCTGACCAGCTAACGACGCAAAAAGAGAGGGCAGTATCATTATGATACTGCCCTCTGCGCATTACAGCGTGAGTATTACAGCTTGTTAAGCTGTTAATAAACTAAAAGGTATTACTACCTCTGTGAGCTCATCGGTCCGGCTGCTTCTACATCAGCCATAGAACTCATCTCTGCACGTTCTTCCATCGCTGCGCCAACATCGGCGACATCACCGCCCATCGCTGCACCGACATCACTATCTTGAGCTTCCATATTACTGCCCACATCAGTGGTATCGCCACCCATATCATCAAAAGTCATGTCGAGATGAACTTCAGAGATGTTTTCTTCGATCATCTCATAGACTTCCGGATCGACGATAGCTTCTGCAGGGTGATGTGCAAATGCGTTCGCGCTGGCAGCCAGTAAGATCAATGAACCTAATTTAATTGTATTTTTCATGGAATTTTCCTCTTTGCTTAAAAACGTGGGAATAAATCCCACATGTATTTATTATGCGTGGTATAATTTCCCACGTCAAGTGTTTTTTATATAGAAGAGCCCCGGCTAGCTAATAACGAGCTGTTTGATACCCCGGGTAAAGCATAGAAACTGGTAGAGATATGAACATACAACTGATCAACCTGGTGTTTCTCACAGCATTAGTACTGTTAACTTCATCAGATCTGCTGGCCTCGCCAGAATCAGACTATGAAACAGGCGTTGAGTCGTTCAAGGCCGGAGATTTTGGTAAGGCCGTCATGTATTTCGAAGCGGCCCGGCAGCAGGGAATGGATACGGTTTCCCTGCAATACAATCTCGCCAGCAGTTACTACCGGGTAGGTCGTTATGAAGACGCAAAAAGATACTTCATACTGCTCAACGAGACAGAAGAAATGCGAGATATTGCTGAATATCACCTCGGTCTCATCGCCATTAAACATAAAGACGGCAGCCAGGCACGACGGCATTTCAATACGGTCGTCGATACGGGTGAAGATACAAAACTGATAAAGCTGTCAGAAAAACAGTTAGACGCCCTGAGACCGGAAGAAGACCGCTGGAAAAGTCATATCTTCTTAAACGGTGGTTACGACGATAATATTAGCTCGGTCTCCGGTGATTCAGTACTCGATAGAGCCGATAGTTTTTACGAGCTGTTCGCTTCGACCAACCTGCTGCTGTCAGGCAGAAGAGATAACGGCTGGTCTGCCGAGGCCTACTTATACGGTATCGAATACTTCGAATATGATAGCAACAGCCTAAATACAATTGCCCTGGGTGTGAAGAGAGCCATGAAACTATCAAGCTGGGACACCAGTGCACATCTGAACTTCTCTAAAAGCACCTACGGCGGTGAAGATTTTCAACATGTGGGCAAACTCGATATCATCGGCCGTAAAGCTGTTACCAGCCGAGATAAGATTTACCTGCGTTACCAGGCAGAAGATTTTCGCAGTGATAACGCCATCTATGATTACCTGGAAGGCTGGCGGCAACGTGCCCGGGTGGAATACCGCAATTATTCAGCAAGCAACATAAAACATATCTATTACGAACTGGAACTGAACGACAGGGGACAGTTGGTGACCTTAATAGATAGTTATGATTACTCACCTACACGTCATACCGTCCGAGGTATATACACCCATATACTAAAAAAGCGATGGTGGCTGATCGGCGATCTGTCCTACCAGGCGAGTGACTTTCCGGCATCGTCGACGGTCGACCGGGATGACTATCAACTGAAGCTGACACTCTCAGCTGACTATCATTTTGACCGGACATTCAAATTCACCTCTAAATATCAGTATATCGACAACGAATCGAGCGTCGACCGCTACAATTACGACAAATCCATCATAAGAGTCGGATTGAGCAAGTTATTTTAGAGTCAACGGAATTATCCGCTTTTCGCGATAGCTGTGATCAGGTGCAAGGTGAATAAAAAAAACCGGGTTATTACCCGGTTTTTTTTCAGCCTTATGAAGCCCTGGCAAGTTCGATTACCTGCCCGCGGCTAAAGGTGTAATCACTGCCATTGCGTATCGCTGTGATATTGCTGCGTTCGAAATAGACAGACTCACCATCCGCAATATCGCGCGGCTCACCGGCAACGGCGATACGGCCTTCACGGGTAACACCGCAGTGATAGGCGCCAAGCTTATCGTGCCTGGCCGGGTTTAGAGTAATAGATTTTTCTGATGACATAATGCTCACCTCAAAAAATATTAATTGATTAAACGGATAAACAGGCGACTCAAAAACGGTCCGTTTTGGCGCCTGTAAAAATTTTGATAGGGATTATCGAAAAAGATTTCAAGGGTGAAAGGTCAAAAATCTTCTGGCTATCACCAGGTGCTTATGGTCAGATTTTACTCATCATGGTATGTTTCTACTTTTTGCTGTTCTCGGTTTAAAACATGACACTGCTTTTTGTTTACCTCGCCATCGCCATCGGTATCTCCTTTTTGTGCTCCGTGCTCGAAGCGGTGCTGTTATCCATCACTCCCAGTTATGTCGAACAGCTAAGCACGACCAATCCCCGGTCAGGTGAAATACTGGCGAAATCAAAAGAAAAACTCGACCAGTCGCTCTCCAGCATCTTAATACTCAATACCTTTGCCCATACCATGGGTGCTGCCGGCGTGGGTTCCCAGGCGGTTCGCGTCTTTGGTGATAAGTGGGAGACATTGATCGCGGTACTGCTCACCCTGGCCATCCTGTATTTCTCCGAGATCATCCCGAAAACCCTGGGTGCGACCTTCTGGCGGACACTGGCCGTGCCTTCGGTGTATATCATCTCCTGGTTAGTGAAGCTGGTGTACCCGCTGGTCTGGCTGTCAACGCGAATAACAAAGCTGTTTAGCAGAAACAAAGGAAATGAGATCACGCGTGAAGAGATCATCGCACTGGCCTCGCTAGGCCACAAAGACGGTACCCTGTTCACCCAGGAAAACGAGTACCTCTCCAACCTGCTCGGCCTGCGTGAGATCCGTACCGAACAGGTACTGACGCCGCGCAGCGTGGTGCACATGCTGGATGAGAATACCACGGTGAGCGAAGCGCTCGACCATCCACAATCTGCCCAGTTTACCCGCATCCCGATATACGGCGAGGGCAGCGATAATATTACCGGCAAGGTAATCATGCGCGACCTGTTCGAAGCCGAAAGGGCCGGGCACGGCTCAGACCCGATCAGCAAGTATGCCAAGAAAATAGTCAGGGTCTCTGAGAAGCTGCCGGTGCAACAGCTGCTGGACATGTTCATCAAACATCACATGCACCTGTTCCTGGTCGAGGACGAGTTCGGTCAGACCTCCGGAGTGGTGACGCTGGAAGATGCCATCGAGACCTTGCTGGGCCGCGAGATCGTCGATGAGAGTGATGTCGTCGAAGATATGCAGGAACTGGCCAGGGGAAAATACCGCGAGCGTCTACGTCAGGACAAGCAGAAAAAGGAATCAGGGAGTACAGGGAATAATGATCAATAAAAACAGTAATATAAATACACTATCTAATAAAATACTTTAATTTAAATTACGCTGGATTTATATCCGCTGAACACAGCAGAAGAGATCGCGGATTACAATCCCGCTCCTACAGTTTCTTTTTTCATGCGCTCGTACATCGATGCCTGTTCCCAGCAGTATCAGCTTGTAATCCACTTCCACGAATTCTATTTAATCTGCACTTATTCATGGATGCCAGTTCCCTGTAGGAGCGGATTGTAATCCGCGATCTTTTACCGCAAGCAGCGTTGCAGACCCATCCTGCGATTTGACCGGTTCGCAGGCATATAAAACTTACTCTTCTGACATTCAATATCACAGCGCATAACCACGGCATGCCACACTGATAAGCTTCAAACAATTATCTGTAGAATAGGGTACTGAATGACTCGCCGGGACACCACACATGAATGCAACCAATCGCTGGTCACGTTATCTGCTCATCGCAGGTTATATCGCGATGCTTATCGGTGCTATCGATCCCATGGAGGGATCATTACTCATCCTGCCGGGCAGCGCCCTGGTTGCACTCGGTACCTTTCTCAGTCATCAGCAGACAGGGGTAATCATTTACCGCTTGTGGAGTTTTTTTCTGATCATTATCGGGGTAGCCGCATTATGGTTGACCACCATGCTAGGGGGGATTGGCGGTACTTCCGAGTACTCGATATGGTGGGGGTTATTCTTCGTGCCGTACCCGATCGGCTGGTCGATGGGTATCTGGGGACCGGACTCACCGCGCTGGGTACTTTGGTCTGGCATTGGCATTGGTTTATGGTACCTGGTGATGCTGGGGATGATGCTTAAGATGTCAGCTAATTTTGATGAGCCAGCCTCAGCACTTATCTTTGTGGGTTTCATCGCTGCTATCGGTATCGTAACCATCGCCGGCTGCATCTATCGCTTGAGAAAGACAAAGGTATAACGTCATTGCGAGCGAAGCGTGGCAATCTCATGCAGGCAGCACAGTCGTCAAAAAGAGATTGCCACGCTTCGCTCGCAATGACGGTTCTTTATTCTAAGGTTAGTAGCGTTACGATTAGCTCACAATCACAGCGTCCCATCTTTATCTATGTGGATTTATCTTTCTGCTCTTTATCTACTGTATCCGCCGCATCAACTGTTTCATCTTCCACCACCGCAGCTAATTCCTCAGCATGTAGCTCCATGGCCTCACGTTCATGCTGCACTTTCAGCATCGCGGTGAATGCTGACACATCACCGATCAGCGCACGCGTGGCGATCTCTGCCGATACCACTGCGATCATGCCCGGCAGGATAATATTCAGATTACCGGTCAGCTCGATCAGCGCAACCAGTGCCGCCAGCGGTGCGCGCAGGATAGCGCCCATCATCGCCACCATGCCGATCATGGCGTAGAAGCCGGCAGAACCGACATAAGAGGGGAACCAGTCGAAAAACAGCAGCTCGATAAACCCGCCGAGCGCACCGCCAATCACCAGTGACGGGCCGATCAGACCGCCGGGCAGGCGCACCCCGATAGAAACCGCGGTGGCAACCAGTTTGGCAAACACTAATAGCAGCAGCATCTGCAGACCCAGTTCATTCTGAAATATCCGGCTCAGGGCATCGTAACTCAGGCCCATGATCTCCGGAGCCCACTGCGCCAGCAGACCGGTGACCACACCGGCCATTACAAAACCGTAAAGCGGACGCCAGCTTAGGGTCTTATGTGCGGTGGTCTGCACCGTATAGATAAACCCGGCCGCCAGCAGGCCTATAACAATACCCATCAGTAACATCACCGGCAGTTCCGCCAGCGAACCGATCGACAGCGCCGGCACATCAAACGCCGGGCTCTGGCCATAGACGAGTCGGCCGATGATCGCACCCACCACCGAGGCCACGATCACCGGCACGATATTATTGATGGCATATCGAACCCGCAGCACCTCGATAACGAAGATCACCCCGGCAAGCGGGGTATTGAATGCCGCAGCGATAGCCGCCGCACCACCGGCCGCCGCCAGCAGGTAACTGTCATCCTCGCTCAGTTTTATCTTCCAGCCAATCAGGCTGGCGGTGGCGGCGCCCAGGTGCACACCAGGGCCCTCACGGTCCACCGAGTTGCCGGAAACGATGGCGATCAAACCGCCAAAAAACTGTACCACCGCATTACTAAAAGGCAGCCGCTGTTTGCGAAAGCGCAGGTAATCCAGCAGGTGCACGATACCGACAGCACGCCGCCGGGCAGGCAGGCGCTCAAAGATCAGCGCCAGCAGCAGCGCACCGGCCACAGGCAAGACAAAACGCAGCCAGCCGGGCAGGGCCTCATAATTACCGACCTGTCCGTCAGGCAGCAGCCAGTTCTGGCTCAACTCGATAGAAAACCGGAACAGGGTCACCAGCACACCTGCCATCAGGCCGGTGAGGGCACCGAGTAAAGAAATTCTGAGAAGTGATTTATCCAAGACTTGAAGCTCTTAAAAAATTTCTGAGAAGTGTAACATCGAAATAGACAACCCTGAATCAGGCTTTATATATTTAGTAATCCTGCTTATAAAATAAACGTCATTGCGAGCCGTTTTGTGGCGTGGCAATCTCGTATAGGCAACCGTGTCGTCTAAGCAAGATTGCCGCGCTTCGCTCGCAATGACGTACCTCGCGTTCGCTCACAATGTCATGAATAACGTAACATTGCCGAGTATGAAGGTCATTTCGATATCGATGAAGCTTTATTATTCGTGCTCATTGCCTGCACAAAAAAGCTAAAAACATTAGTTGATGAAAAAAAATAGTAAGTTCTCAGGTATGTTCGCAAGATATAATACAAACACTGGATTTGTTAAAATAACTGCTTTTACCGCCACCTAAATTTCCACACAAATAAACAAAAAAACAAAGAGGACAACGAATATGACACCGCAAGTAAGTACAGCACTAGAACGACTGGACAGCATACTGCCGCTGGTAGCGGGGCTAAGATCACTCAGTGATGAAGACGCCATGCTGTATTGCAAACTGCTCAACAGCTACGTACAGCAGGGCCGAACACTTACCCGAAACGAAGTCGCCGGGTTAGTCAGTAACGCCGATCAGTCACTGGCCAATATCGTAGAAAGCAAGCTCATCGTGCTTGATGCTGATGGCAATCCTGCCGGTGCTTACCCGTTCACTTCAGAAGAACGCGAACACAAGGTCCATATCAACGGCGTCACCGCGCACTGTATGTGCGCCCTGGATGCGCTGTCCGTCAGCTGCATGTTCAATACACCGACGGTCATCGATTCGCAGTGCCGGGTGAGCAGTGAACCGATTCACATCGAGCAGGATGGTACCAGCTTCAGCGGTGGCACCCTGGATGCCTGGTTTGGTATCAACTGGGGCGCAGCAGCTTCTGACAGCGTCTGCGCCGCATCGCTCTGTATGGAGATGATGTTCCTGGCCAACGAGAGTGTGGCCCGTGACTGGCTCGCCGAATCGCCGGATACCCGTGAGATCTTCGACCTGCCATCAGCAGTAGAATTTGCCGCCGGCTTCTTTGTACCGCTTGCTGAAAACTGCCAGCAGGCTGCCTGACAGCAACTACCTAAACCTGCCTCTAAATTTGAAGAGGTCGGTCACCTGCATGCCTATGTAGTTAAAGACTTCTGTAATTGATCGCAGCGAATAGTTAAATTGATTACTCCAGTATTATTGTGGAAGTACTGGAATACATCAAGGAAGATGGATCAAACCCATACTAAGGCGTGGTTTGATTCGTTGAACGTGCAAGCCGCAGCAAAAGTGGCCGTTGCCAAAGCTCGCTTAGAACCAGGAAATACATCCAGCATTAAATGGTTTAGCGGTATAGGCGAATACCGTATCGACTGGGGTCCCGGTTACAGGGTGTATCTAGTCCAGGACGGTAAAAATATCATTGTTCTTTTTGGTGGCGGCACAAAGAAGCAACAGCAAAAAGACATCAAAAAAGCAATAGAGCTGAGTAAAGAATATAAATTTCGTAAGAAACAGAGATAACCCATGGCAATAACCAGAGACTATAAAAACACCATCAATGAACGAGTAGCAAAAGAGCCGGCATTTACCGCTGCGCTACTTGATGAAGCCATTACCCTGTTTTTAAACGGTGAGCCAGAAGTTGCCCGTTTAGTGCTGAGAGATTTAGTCAATGCGACAGTGGGTTTCGAAGATCTTGCGCTTGAGGTCGAAAAATCCAGTAAAAGCCTGCACCGAATGCTTTCCGCTCGTGGTAACCCAACCATGGATAATCTGACAAAAATAATTGGCACCCTTCGCTACAGGCTAGGGCTTGATATAGAAGTACACATAACGCCCACCAACGCTCAACCAATGTCATCCTGACATAATTCCTATCTGTTCAATTATCAGCGTTTGTCGATATCGGTATAATCCCGTTTTGCCGCGCCAACATATAACTGGCGTGGGCGGCCGATACGCTGATTTTCTTCGGCGATCATCTCCGTCCATTGCGACACCCAGCCGACAGTTCGGGCGATGGCAAACATCACGGTGAACATGTTGTTGGGAATACCTAACGCTTTGTAGATAAGGCCGGAATAGTAATCAACATTGGGATAAAGCTTGCGCTTTACAAAATAGTCGTCGTTCAGTGCAATCTCTTCCAGTTTTAGCGCCAGCTCAAAAGTCGGGTCATTTTTATCGCCGAGTTTTTCCAGCACGTCATGGCACATCTGACGGATGATCTTTGCCCGAGGATCATAGTTCTTATAGACCCGGTGACCAAAGCCCATCAGGCGGAACGGATCGTTTTTATCTTTTGCCCGCTCGATGAATTTGGGTATGTTATCAATGTGCCCGATCTCATCCAGCATAGTTAATACCGCTTCATTGGCGCCGCCATGCGCTGGTCCCCATAAAGCCGCGATGCCAGAGGCGATACACGCGAACGGATTAGCACGAGAGCTTCCCGCCAGGCGAACCGTTGAGGTACTGGCATTTTGTTCATGATCGATATGCAGGATGAAGATCAGATCGAGCGCTTTTTCAGCGATGGGGTCTATCTCATAAGGCTCACAGGGCACGGAGAACATCATACGTAAAAGATTGCCGGTATAACTAAGGGAGTTATCAGGATATACCTGCGGCTCGCCGATCGAATGTTTGTAGCTCGCTGCGGCGATGGTAGGCATCTTGGCAATCATCCGGTGTGCGGCAATTTCGCGGTGGTGGGCATTACTGATGTCAGTCGAGTCATGATAAAAAGCAGATAATGAACCCACCACACCAACCATGATCGCCATCGGGTGTGCATCGTGATAAAAACCACCAAAAAGACTGCTCAATGAGGTATTGAGCATGCTGTGACCAATGATGACATCGTTGAATTTTTGCAATTCTTCTTTGCCAGGCAGCTCACCGTATAACATCAGATAGGCAACCTCGGTGAAGCTGCTTTTTTCTGCCAGCTGTTCGATAGGGTAACCGCGATAGAGCAGTTCGCCTTCATCACCATCCAGGTAAGTTAGCGAGCTTTGACAGCTGGCAGTGGATAAAAAACCCGGGTCATAAGTAAAGTAACCCGCGTCACTAAATAAACGGCCAATGTCCACGGCATAGGGACCATGTGTCGGGTGTCTTACCGGAAGCTCAATCTGTTTGCCTGTTTTATTGTCAGTGACAGTTACCGTATGCTCTTTCATATACCTGTTTCCTGTAAAGATTCGTTGTCTGCAGCTGCATGCCTATCCAGCTTCTTATCCAGATTAAGTATAGAAGTCTAACATCGATAAAAGAAATTGGAGAATCAGGATTCAGACTTAGTTAGTCGATATCGTCATTGCGAGCGGAGCGCGGCACTAATTTTGCCTGGAGCAAAATTGAGTGCACGCAGTGCAACCTCCATGTAATTCACCTTTCAGGCCGATTTAAAATCGTTCAATTTTGCTCCGAGAAAAATTAGTGCCACGCCACAAAACGGCTCGCAATGACGTTTAGCTCTACATATAAGCGTACTGTCAATGCGATCCCTACATGGCAAGGGTTGTTCCCAACAATCCCATTGCATTTCCTCCATCCATGGAGGTCAGCGTAGGTTATTAGAGTAACGCATATGTCCATGGATGGACGGTAGTAGGGTAATGCATACTGCCATGGATGGCAGGTAGTACGATTCCAAGGATGGAATCGGTAGAGTCGAGTCTGGAACAGAGACCGAGAACAAAGCATATGTCCATGGATGGACGGTATTAGGGTAACGCATACTGCCATGGATGGCAGGTAGTAGAACAATGCAGGAGCAATTGTCGAGAAGCAGTTACCGAGGAGCAATTGCCGAGGACGCGGAAGCTTTGCCTACACGGATGTAGGTAAGGGGCGTGAGCATTAGGGCAGGACGCCCGTAAGTAGAGCAATGCAGGAGCAATTGCCGAGGACGCGGAAGCTTCACCCAGCCCCTTTAATTAATTATTATTTACCAAATAATTTACCTGCCATACCCATTAAGCCGCCAGCACCACCCATGCTACCCATGGCAGAATCAAGCAAAGAACCACCTGAACTCGCTTTATCAATTAGCTGAGGCAACATATCAGCAAGGCCATTGCTTGCTGTACCTTCATCTATATTTAGTTTTGAAGCGAATTCGGTCACTTTATCTTTACCAAATATGTCCATTACCTGACTTCCAGACATCGCTGAATTAGCACCATCGCCTAACCATGATGCCGCCATGCTGGCAAGTCCGCTGTTACCTTGCATTTTCGAAATCAGACTG
This sequence comes from uncultured Gammaproteobacteria bacterium, assembly GCA_963807625.1. Classification (GTDB taxonomy): domain Bacteria; phylum Pseudomonadota; class Gammaproteobacteria; order SZUA-229; family SZUA-229. The sequence continues at coordinate 30,864 of CAWECN010000006.1, read as the reverse complement.
CCTATATCAAAATTATCGCCGCCAAGTAAACCGCTTAATGCAGACGCAATATCACCTGTCTGTAAATTGCTACCTAATTTACTTTGCAACAGCTGTGCGCCTATTTGTATTATATCCATCGTTTTTCCCCAAGTTAATTAATTGATCAAGAACAATAGGTGACAGGCCACGGTTTTCAGAATCTAATCGATAAATCGTGTTCTGTCCCTCATTTTAACTTTTAGTGCTACTTTTTATTACCGGCTTTCTTACTGCTGGCTTTGAGTATGAAAGTGATTTTCATTCGTACTTTATATTCTGTGATAGATCCATTTTTTACCGAAACTTCCTGATCTGCTACCCACGCACTGGTTATTCCGTCTAAGGTTTCACTGGCACGCTTTACACCTTGTTTAACTGCATCATCAAAGCTCTTTTTGGATGATGTGCTAATTTCGGTTACTCTTGCTACACTCATGATTTTCTCCGGTGTTAGTTGATGCGGTTACAAAATTTTATCTAAAGATTGTTTTAACTCTATATGTGACACGTCCCTGTGTCTCTGTATTGCTGATAACGGCAGTAAACACTACCAGTTTTTTGGTGGCACACGAATTTTCTGTCCAGGGTAGATGAGATCAGCATCCTTGATGACTTCACGGTTGGCTTCAAACAGTTTCGGATAATCCATAGCATTGCCATAGAACTTTTTGGCAATCTTCGACAGGCTGTCGCCACTAGCAATAGTGTAATACTCAACTTCCGGAGCCGGCGCTGGTGCATCCATGTTGTCAATTTTAACGTCAGTAACGCCCTTTACATTTCCTGCCAGTAGTACGGCTTTTTCCACTGCTTCAGCTGAATCTGCTTTACCGCTCAGGTCAACATTGCCATCGTTATAAGCCACGCCGAGATCGGTAATTCCTGGATTGTTTGCTTCTATGCTTTCTTGTATTTTTGCTGCCGGATCATCGTCTTTTCCGAATAATTTTTTGCCCATGTCTTTGGCAAAATCAAATAAACCCATGATTGTTCTCCTGTTGAGTAATAAGTTTAAATATCAACTTTTTAATAAATTTGATATTCGGCTAATTTATAGCAACAGGTCTTTTATATATATACCTCAACTGTTAGCAATTGTTAACTGTTGCTTTAGAGTGAAGTAAAACAGGGTTCAAGGATAAGGATATAAATATAAATATGAATATAAAGGCAGTTTAATTTAATCGATAGATAACTCTGCTAGCAGTAGAATCTTTAAAACACTACATTGTTACTTTGGACAGGATCATTTGCGCAACTGGTTACTGAAAGACCTGTAAGCAATGATACGATAGTTGAATTGATGTGGGATAATACGGATTTTTTGATATATTTTGCTTATGGTCACTTTACTTCCGGTACTGATCGTTGTGTGGCCAGTTCCAGTGAAAAATATTCAGCTGACTGAAAATTAAAAAGTTTAGCAATAATATTACTTGGAAATGATTGAACTAATGTGTTGTTTTTTCTTACCGAAGAATTGAAAACGCTGCGCGCATCCTGAATTTCATTTTCTACATCACTCAGGCTATGCTGCAGGCTAAGAAAGTTCTGGCTGGCTTTTAAATCCGGATAGGCTTCGGCGACAGCGATTAAGCCCTGTAATGATTGTGTTATCGCGCTTTCTTCGGCAGTGCGGTCTGCTATGGCATCTGAGCCATGCCGTGCCTTTGTGGTTTTAGTCAGAACCTCGGCTTCATGCGCACTATAAAGTTTTACTGCATTGATCATATTCGGAATCAGGTTAAATCGGCGTTTTAACGCGATATCTATACCGCTCCAGCTTTCCTCTATCATGTTCCGGTATTTTATAAAACGGTTATATGTGCTTACCGTCATAATCACAAAAACAATGCTGCCGAAAATATAAAACATAAAGTATTCAGAATCCATCGTAATCACCGTTTCTATAAATGTTTGTATTTCTAAGTTATAAACATTATACCCAATAATATTGCCCTGAAGACGAGCAAAATATTCGATATTATATTTTCTAATAGTATGTTAACTGCATATAGATTAATAAGGGATAGATATAAGGCACATTTAACAAATGTTAACTTTATCTGAATTGTGAAGTTGCCAGTAAGCTGGTAGCGTATACAAGCTAAATTAACATACCGTCTTACGGCCAGTTTTAAGGCTAACTTACAGGAGAAAAACTATGAGCGGATTAATACCAGACTATCCACCCGGTGGCGTTGTTACTGTCAACCGTGTCATTCTTAAGTCGGAATTCAGCATGGATGACTTACAGGAACGTGTTGCCATGTTATGCGAAAACGTTAAAACCTACCATTCAGAAACCGGTTTTGTCGGTGGTTTTGTGTGTAAAAACATGGGGCAGATTTCAAATGAAGGTTCGACTACCGGCAAGGCAGTCGATAGTGAGTTGAAAGACAAGGAAGCGTTAATTGTGACTTTCTGGGAAAGCTTCACCGAACATGAAGAATCACACAAGAGCGATACCTTCCAGCCATTATTTAAAGCCGTGCTCGAACTATGCGAGAACGGCAATGAAGAAATCGCCTATGAAATGCTCTGGTCGGGCCGCCAATACACAGACGAAGAAGCGAAACTTGCCCAGGCCAATAAAGAAAAATATGCCAGTAAATAAGCCATCGTTCGGTGCATCGAAGCCACTACATAACAGCGATTATCATTGACGAGTGTAAAGTATGAGTAACGAGCAGCAGGGCATTTCTATAAAACCCGACCCCGGGCCATCACAGAACGGCTGGCGCACCTTCGGCATCGTAATTATTACGGTTTTAATCACCGCAGGCGCAGGTTACTGGCTAGTGACCAGTTACCTGTTTCCCAGCAAATTTGATCCGGTGGTACTCAGTGTCTCAGATCAGCATCGTCTCGACGAAAAACTCGAACGTCTTGGCATTGACACAAACACCGCTTCAACCAGTAACGCTTCAACAAAGGCGGGTTCTAAAGAAACATTGCAACCAGAAGCCTACACTGAAGTCGGTGCGAGCCGTGACATTGATTTCAGTGAAAAAGAGTTTAACGCACTGCTGGCAAAGAATACCGATCTCGCGAGCAAGCTGGCTTTTGATTTTTCAGATAACCTGGCCAGTGCCAAATTACTGGTGAATCTTGATCCTGATTTCCCTGTGCTCGGCGGAAAAACATTGAAGGTTACTGCGGGTATGGAAATTAAATTGTCCAACGGCAAACCCAGCGCGATACTCAAAGGTGTCAGTGTCTGGGGCGTACCGATACCCAATGCATGGCTGGGTAATCTAAAAAACACCGATCTTAATGAAGCGTTCGGTGAGGCGGGTGGTTTCTGGCAAGCCATTAACGAAGGTGTGGAAGAGATTGAAGTGAGAGAAGGAAAACTTCACATCAGACTCAAAGAGTGATGCCGTTTTGACTGGATGAATAACTTAACAGCTTGAAAGAGTTAATCCATATTAATTATCCTCGCTTTGATCAATACGATTTCACCAGAGAAGTATCAATGATGTATTTTATCCGACTTTTATTAATATCTGCTGTCAGCATCTCGTCGCTAACGGCCTGTGTCACAACACCGTCAGATTTTGAAGAGCCTTCGCTATCAGTTACATCGTTCGCACCAATAAATTCTGACAGCATTTCGCCCCGGTTTGAGATTGTTTTACATATCACTAACCCGAATCGTGATCCATTAGAACTGGAAGGCCTGTCGTACACCATTCATCTACAAGGTAACAAGGTCATGTCGGGCGTGGCCAATGATCTACCAACGATTGAGCCTTACGGTGAAGCCGTTGTAAAGCTCGAAGCGACGGCGAATTTGTTTGGCGGTTTCCAGTTGCTAACAGGACTTATGAATGAGCATAAAGAACATATCGAATATGAATTTAATGCCAAACTGGATGTTGGTGCTTTCAAACCGATGATCCGCGTCAATAAAAAAGGCCTGTTGTAATCTATTTAATGGTTTGCCATGACCTAAGCTAAAGGCAGCCGCAAACACTGTGTTAACATTAATCGTAAGATTAAGTACATATGTCCATGGATGGACGGTAGTACGATTCCATGCAAGGAATCGGTAGAGTCGAGTCGGGAACAGAGACCGACGGCAGGGCGGGAGCTATTGCCGAGGAAGTACATATAAAACAATTTTCAAGGATGGATAAAAATAATAAAAACATGCAGTTAGTGGGTATACCTGCTAAAATAGATGAAGTCAGAAGCTCGCAAACAAATGATCCAGCATGGACTCGACACTTAATTTGTTATCGATCCTAAATTCAAATCCACACCGAATACAACAAAACAGTTTAATTAACCCAGGAGTAATCCATAATGAAAATAACTTATCTGACAATTTTAACGGCCTTATTAGTATCATCACCTGCCATGGCAGAAAAACCGCAATGGGCGGATAAAGACAAAATGGCAGCCGAGCAGCAGGAAGTCCACGAATCCGCCAAACAGGTAAAGCAGGAAGCAGAGCAAAAAGCCGATGATGTGACAGAAGAAGCCAAGGAAGCAGTTAAGGAAGAAAAAGAAAAAGCCGAGAAAAAAGTAAAAGAGAAGAAAGAAAAAGCCAACGGAGAAATGGGAAAACAACAGGGCAAAGCCGAACAGGAAAGAAAAGAAGCGGGTAAAGGTTCAGAACAGGGACAGGAATCGCGTGAAACGCACAGCAAAAAATGGTGGAAGTTCTGGGGTGATGATTCTAAATAAATAGATCACTACTGCTGCCATGGATGGTGGAAGTGCTGGCAATGCATATGTCCATGGATGGACGGTAGTAGGGTAACGCAGGAGCAGTTACCGAGGAGCAGTTACCGAAAAGTGTTTGGTTTAACACCGAGGTATAGATTGCTGTTGGTGAGAAGTAGTATGAAGAATTGTGGTCTGCCCCCGATTTTTTATGGTGTTATAAAGAGCTGCTATTTTAGTTTCCTTCGTATTTAAAAGGTGTAATGGTGCTTTATATCAAGGTGGTATAGATCTACCATAAAATTTCTAACAAATAACTTAACATTGACCGGCGCATAAAACGCGCTGTCAAGTTAGAGGTCGTTGACCGGTCTGTTATTGGCCGACAAGAGACACTCAGACCATAAGCCCTGGCTAAATCACTCGACTGACCGCTAACAGTTTATTACTGTCAACATATTGAGGCATATCAAGCCTGACTATCAGTTAATGTGGCACTCTGACATGTAATGACGATGGCCAGTTATTCTGAGCGTTCGGTGCAATGAGGAAAGCTAGGCGGCAATATGAAACTACTAAGCATGTTGAAGAATCACATCATTTTTCTAGTGGCAACAGTCATAGTTTTCGGGTTCTTGTCAGGATGTGTAACGACACCAGGCCAGATTGAACAATGGGAGCATTCTGGTAACATTCCAAAGCTGACAGGAGTTGCCACAAATTCATTTGAGCGTTCTTCTATCCGAAGAAAATCCCTTGAGAGCCTTGCTCGGCTGAACTGGAAGCCGACGAATGAAGAGAGGTTACAGGTATACGGCTTATTCTCCTCAACGAGCGCCTATCAGGAAGCGTCCTCATTAATGTCGGTCATTACAGCTGAACAGTTCTCAGAAATCGACAGTAAGGTGATAGCTACAAGTACTCTCCTGAACAATAATGGTAGATGGACCGACAAGCATAAGGCTAGAGTAGGTTATAACGGGCTTCTGGCGTTGAATCATAAGGCCGTGACAGTTTCGCTCTGCCAGCAAATCATCGCTCACCCAGAACTTCGGACAAAAATTCTTATTTTGGCTATCAAACTTGGGCTTGATGGATCAGAAGATGAACTGATTACTGTGTTGAATGAGTACGGCGACAAAAAAATGGCAGAAGATTATTTGAATTGCAGGTCCGAAAAACTCACAGATGGGGCTCATAGATGGGTAGCGGCACATGGATATCGCATTGACACGGACCTCGGAAGAGCCCGTTGTTGCTGGGGGCGTTTCTAGCAGGCTTCAGCCGAACAGTGCGTTTAGTGCCCGCTTTTTGATTTCAGTTTGATTTTTAGAGCAAAATTCGATTAATTAAATCACCCTGAATTGAGTAATACATCTTCATTCTATCAGGTCGTTTTTGGCCGGAAGCAGACAGTCGAATAAATTAGCCAGGCTTCATAGTCTGAGTGTCTCTTGTCGACCCATAAGAGACGTTCATATACTGTAAATAAATCCTAGTATTTATAACTTCATTCTATTTCGTATTCATAGTATGTCAAAAAAACAGCAAATTCTAATGTACGGGTATTTATTGACATTCATTATATTTCCTTATAGTTTTACAGGTTATTAATAATATCTTTCGTCGCAATGACGAGTAAAAAAACTTAAATAAAGGAAGGGGAAAATGGGTATTAAATCAATTTCATTAGCAGCTATGGCATTAGTTGTATCAAGCGGTGTAAATGCAGCAATTATGGACCTAGGAAATATTACACGAGATACGACCTCAGGTAGAGATTGGCTAGATTTAACGGAGACCACAAACACGTCATTTAACCAAATGCTTTTAGAAATTGGGGTGGGCGGACAATTTGCAGGCTGGACTATTGCAAGTTATTCTGATGTAGAAGAATTATTCGACAACGCTGGCGGTGATGGTAATTACCCTGGCACGCAGACTGTGCTGGCGTCTAATCTCTTGCCACTATGGGGTGTCACTGGCCACACAACAGATAAAACATGGTTTAATGTTTCAGATATTGGAACTCAACCAGGCGCCTCTACAAGTGGCGCTGTATTAGGCTTAGATGGTACTTTGAGCTACTATGGAAACTTTGCTGGTGTGGATTCTGTTTTTCCTGGTGTAGGTACTGCTTTATATAAAGTCAGTAGTGTCCCAGTACCGGCAGCAGCATGGTTATTCGGTTCAGGTCTTATCGGCTTAGTCGGTGTTGCCAGAAGAAAGAAATCTTAATGTTCAAAAGTTAATCAAAAGCGGCTCCTACGGGAGTCGTTTTTGTATATGGCGAACGTCTGCTATTGGCCGGAAGCAGCCGGTCGATGAATTTAGTCAGGTATTATGATCTGAGCGTCTCTTGTCGACCCAAGAGAGACTGTTAGATGTTCCTAATACTTGCTAAAGCTAACAGACTGTAGTCGCACGTAGCGGATCGTTAGCTTCTGTGAACAGGCCGTAACCGATCCAAAGCGAGCACAACACTAGTATTTTCAATGTTAACCGAGGCTTACGTATGCTTCGCCAGAAAGCGAGGCGATAGTTTGACCTGGAACAAGAGCATCATAAATACGTTAATTTATACTAAATTGTGGCTAAACTATTACGTTTTGTATTAGTGAGTGCAACACATATGAGGAGGTAGATTATGGATATCAATCTTGTTGATGTTACTGTACATATTGATGAAAACCTGAGCCCTGAACAGAGAATAACAGTAGAGGACAGTCTTCGTGCTCTGGACGGTGTTGTCAGCGTACATGGTTCGAGCAAAACACCACATCTAACTATTGTAGAATACAATCCTGAAGTAATGGATTCTCAAAAAATTCTGAAACGCATAACGGATCAGGGTGCGCATGCCGAACTTATTGGACTGTAGATTGGCTAGACGTATAACTCACTCTTATGTATCGGTCAATTATTATGCAATGTAGCCCCGCCATCGTGCGGGGTTTTGTTTGTGCTGACCGTCTGTTTTTAGCCGTTAGTTGCCCCTCAGAGTCATGAGAGTGATTTTTTAAGCTGGAAGGCAGCTAACGACCCAGAACAGACATTCGAATATTAAAGTAACATGCTAAAAAACGCGTGGTTGGATGAAGTAAAATCACGGAACTATTTATCTAAAAACGTTAGGTGAGAAATGGTTAATTTATTTAATTCAATAAAAGCATTAATCGTATGTGCTCTTACAACTGGCATATATACTTTGTATACATCAACAAGCAATTTTCAAGATCAGCTAGCAAGAGAAGGTCAGGAGGTTGGTAAAATTGAGGCAATAATGCATTATTCCACACTAACTGATGTTTGGTCGCGTATGCTATATGGCTGGCTTCATCTATTTGTTATTTGTATTGTCTCATGTTATTTACTTATGCTCTGGTTGAAGCCTCCTATCAAAGCTCGACACTCAACTACTTAAGTCAAGCTTTAAGTGTCTGTTACCGACCTATAAGCGGGCATCCAAAAATAAACAGTATCCAATTAAGATTATTATCTCTATTTGAGGGTATGCTATGAACAGGTTCAAGAACATTCTTTGTATTGTTAACACTGATATGCATGATTCCGTAACAGTGGAGCATGCAGTCAAGTTGGCAGAAAAGAATCACGCTAGTCTTACTATAATTGAAGTAATCGATGAAATACCCCCTAATACGACACTGTTCGAACGCACCCTGTCATCTATAGACCTACAAGAAAAAATAATTTCGGTACATCAAAATCGATTACAAGAGTTAGTTTCACCCTGGGGCAAAAATGTCGAAATAAAGACTAAAGTACTTACCGGAATATTATTTTTAGAAGTTATTTATGAGGTTCTTCGTAACCGTCATGATCTTGTATTCAAGACAGCTGAAAGTGGTGTATTTATGAACCGGGTATTTGGTAGCGATGACATGCACTTGTTACGCAAATGTCCATGTCCTGTATGGTTGGTCAAACCAGAATCACCAAAAGTTTACCAGACGATATTGGCCGCAGTGGATGTCGATGATGACTACCCACCAGATGAGCTAAACACGAGACGCCTGCTCATTCAGCAGATTCTCAAGATGGCGAGCTCATTAGCAATATCCGAGTGTGCTGAATTACATATCATTCATGCGTGGTTGGCAAAATATGAAGGAGCGATGAGAGGCGCTTTCATAACAAGACCGGAAGAAGAAGTTGCTTCTTATGTTAAATCAGTGAAGCTTCGGCATGCTCTGAATTTAGATGAGAAAATTGATAAGTTAGAAAAAAATATCCTGGGATGTATCAAGCTAAAAAAACATCTAATGAAAGGAGATCCACGTAGAGAAATTCCAGCATTTGCAAAGGAGATTAAGGCTGACCTTGTAGTTATGGGCACAGTAGCTCGTACTGGCCTTTCTGGTTTTTTCATGGGCAATACGGCAGAGACTATACTGAATCAACTTGACTGCTCAGTACTTGCAATCAAGCCACCAGGTTTTGTAACTCCAGTTACTTTGGATGACTAGGATATCGATATACTGTAATAATTTGTAAGAAAATCAATTATGAGCGTGTGAACTACCGCTTATGATTGGTAGCCGTCACTGACTTTTTACATCTCGAACATCCGCTTCTGGCCGATAGCAGACTTACCGAATATAGTTTTGATTCTTACCGTACTGTTATTGACAGAACTCCAGGTGGGATCGTTAACATATACTGTATTTTCAAAAATCAAGCTTGCCATTTAGTTTGTCCATGCTGTTCCTGCAAGGCTGTCTGGATCTTGATTAACTCCATAATATTGTCGATATTCACAATACCCACCAACTGACCAGCTTTGGTCACGGAAAGAAGTGTGCAGTGGCAACTCTGCAGCCGTTCCAGTACCTTCTGCAACGGTTCGTTAACGTCAGCACTTTGAATATTAGTCTGCATCAAGTCACCGACCAGAGCCTGTTCTCCCACCGCCTGCAACCCTTTCAACAAGTCATCCTGCGTGAGTACCCCGACCATGACCGCAGCCTCCAGTACCGGAAACTCTTTCTGATTGCCAGCCAGGGTCAGCTCAATGGCGCGGGAAAGTACATCATCAGGCGACAGGACCTGAAAATCGGTCAACATGGCTCGACCTACAGCCGCATCAGACAGGGTTGATTTGATCTGCTCCATACCCGCCTCGGTCGCAGCCCCTATCCACACAAAAAGGGCTATGAAGATCAGGAAGGGGTTGTATAGCAGACCCAACAAACCCAACCACAAAGCCAGACCCTGACCTACTTTGGCAGCCAGCTGGGTAGCCCTGTTACGGCTCATGCGCATGGATAGCAACGCCCGTAATACCCGGCCACCATCCATGGGAAAAGCTGGCAGCAAGTTAAAAACAGCCAGAATGATATTAATCACCATCAGCTTTTCCAGAAACATACCACCAGTAAGGCTAAGATCATCCACCTGCACTAATGCGTTGCTTACCGAGAGCCACAGCCAAAGACCAAATGCAATTACCAGGTTAACCGACGGCCCTGCCAGTGCCACGGTGATTTCCTGTTTCGGGTCGTCGGGCATACGCTCTAGAGAAGCGACGCCACCGATAGGTAACAAGATAATATTCCGAGTACGAATACCATAACGCCTCGCTGTCAGTGCGTGCCCCAACTCATGCAGTACCACGCAGGCAAACAGTGCAAGGATAAAACCGATGCCACTGAACACCGCTACCAGAGTGCCCTCTATCTGCCAGTAACTCAAGCCGATCCAGACGATGAGAATAAAGAAGGTAGCGTGGACGTAAACATCAATACCGGCAATGCGGATCAGTTTCCAGGACCATTTCATATTTCACTAAACCTCATCCAAGCCATGATAAAGATAATACCTAACTTCGCCATCTAAAGGAATTAAAGCGGTCGGTGACAATAGATCATTAGTGTTTTCAACTTCTTCCCAGGTAAGACTCCGAAAATCGGAATGGAGGGATTAAATTTCAAGCAGTTATGAGCGTCCACTTCTGGCCGGAAGCAGTCAGTCGAATAAATTAGCCAGGCTTCATAGTCTGAGTGTCTCTTGTCGACCCGCAGCGATCATTCAATAATCACAATTCACATTGTTTTAGTGATCTAGATCATCTTGTAGCTAAATCGGCTTATGGCTAGTAAGAAAAATGACAATTATCATAGTTAATTCAAACCTAACTCTATAAAATTTAAGACAGTTAATTTGTTAGTAAATACGGAGGTGTTATTATGTTTTCGGAACTAAAATGTAATACGGAACTTGAACACCGTTCTAGTGGATGCAGACGGGTATGTGAAAGTCGGCGACACAATTTTCGCTTTGATGAATATGGTGATGATCGTCGTGTCGGCTTAGGCAGACGTAGCAGTGATGATCGTCGTGCCGGTTCAGACAGACGTAGCAAGAATAAAAGCATGATAAGCAGCAGTAATCGGCCGTGTAATTTGATCGAAATTTCATAGGCTGAGCGACTGTTGTCGACCCCAAGCGGACATTCAATATCGGACGGTTTGTAAATATCTAGAATTATTCAACTATTATTAATTCAGTCAACGATTGCTTGTCAGGTTTTGAAGTTTCTGGCATAGGAAATAAGACTACCAGCACTCAGGGCAAGGATTTTCTTGGGTGCTTTTTTATGCCCGTTATCGATCCAAAGTGGTCATTAATATTCTCGATATATGACAATTATCATATACATGATTTAGAGAAGCCGATAGTGTGATTGTGAATATTTTTACGTCATATGCGTCTATTATTGTGTAGCTGAATTTCTCTCGAACCGCTTTTAAGCCAATGATAAAACTATGTGGATAGTCCAGTGCAAACCCGATAAGCATTCTCAGCCATGGTCAACCGTGGGGAGTTACGACAATAAGAAGGCTGCAATCATCCATGCTTCTCGATTGTTGGGTGAGTGCTTTATGGTTATAGTTTCAGACCAGGATGATGAAGTCATCTGGAGTAATGGAATGCCAGTTATCGACCTAAAGACGATCGTTAACAACTCTCAATATTAGCTGTCGCTAAAGTACCGTTGTCGACCCTTAGTAGTCATACATTTACAACACGGGAAAGTCATGAAAGGTGCTGAAAATGGTTATTTATAGAATTATCCGGTAGCCAGTTAAAAAAATATTTCACTTTATGCATGTAGACTAAGTGTCTGAGCTACTCCGCTACGTTTGTGCTATCTGCCCCTGAATTACTTGTGTCATCTGACTCGGATGGTGGCACGGAGTCCTCCTCAACACTGCTCGGGGTACTCGCACCTCCACGAGAATCAATACAACCATTGATGTATTCATCAAGCAGTTCTGGCATTACCTCATAGTCCACTGCTTCCTGGCGGCATTCAGCCTCAACACTAGCAGATACCGGTTGTACGGTTGCTGCAATACCAAGAACTATTAACACGGGTAACACGAATGTAGTTCTGCGAATTTTGTTCATATATTAATCTCCCGGCGTATGTGTTTGCTTAGATCTTAAGGACCGAGTCTATACAATTTCCCGCCGGCAGGGTAGTGAACGTTCGGTGTTGGCCGGAAGCGGCCAGTCGATTGAATTAGCCTGGAATTATGGTCTGAGTGTCTCTTGTCGACACAAAGCGACTGTTGATGATGGAATTATTTGGCTATCCAAAATACGTTTATATACTAGCGTGTATCACGCTACATACTATAATCACTCGTATCCCTACGCAAATAATAAGTACAGAAAAGCTGAAGCCGGGGGTAATCAGAGAATGGAGTACGAGAATGAAAACACCCAAAATAGAGCCGAATAAATCCGCAAATAATTCGGAATTAGCGAATGATACCAGCGCGGAAAACAGTGAAAAGAAAGTTACTGATCGCAGGCTACAGGATACCCTTTCCAAGGATCATCCAAAACGAAAATTGAATCTGGATCGCAGGGCTGAAAATAGTGATCGCCGTATTGCTGACGACCCTAGCTACAGTGGTCCAGCTCGTAGAAATACCATCGATAGAAGGCTGAATCTAAAAGACCGCAGAAAAAAGGGCTGACTTTATTTTTTGTAGTGTTTTACCTACGCTCCATTGCTGTTGGTGAGTTAGGTTATTGAGCACCCGCTTTTGGCCGACAGCTGCCGGTCAGGTGATTTGACTGGTTTTCATAGCCTGGGGGTCTCTTGTCGACCCACTACGAATATTTAGTTATCCTTAAAGACTCATAATTTATATTAAGAAATTCTTATATATTTTAGTTTTGATATATATCAATATTATTACTAAGTAACGGCATTATTCTGATACTGAAACATATTTCAGGGATGTGTCCATTGTGTATTTGTATACATTTAGTTGGCATAACACATTAGTGATTTTGGAGAAGAAACATGCGAACCCATTTACTTAATATTGTAATTATTGCATCCATGCCTGTTTTTAGTATCGGTTGTAGCGAACGAGTCAGTTTTAATGATGATGTTAAACCCATCCTGACTGCTAGCTGTTTGCAGTGTCACAATGGTGGAGGCGAGGGAGCTGAAAAAAGTGGATTTAACGTACAAGATTATAATAGCCTTATGAAGGGAACAAAGTTTGGCCCTGTTGTTGTAGCAGGTGAAAGTGCATCCAGTACACTATATCGACTAATTGATCATAAAGCTGATCCTAAGATTCATATGCCTCCACACCATGATGTAACCTTAGCCGAAGGAAAAACAGCCCCTCTCGAAAAGGCACAAATTGAAACCATCAAAAAGTGGATTGATCAGGGAGCAGAGAATAACTGAGTATCGAAAATTGTGGTTCTTGGAATGCAGGATGTTGGCCAAGTGGCGAAACACTCACGGTTAATCTGGGAGCTGACCCGGTCCCAGTTGCAGTTTGGTTATTCGGTTCTGGTCTACTAGGTTTAGTCGGAGTGGCTAGGTGCAAAAAATCATAGTTGTATAAAAGATAATCATTAGCGGCTCCTTCGGGAGTCTTTTTTGTTTGTCTCGACCGACTGCTTTTGGCCGACAGCGGTCGTACAATATCCAGGTAATAAAAAGCCCACCCTGAATTAACAAGGCGGGCTAGAGCAACAACACAAGCGGGAATCTTTTATACTGGGAGAGAATCCCGCTGAGTGATACTCATTCGCTATGTCCACATATAACCTTCTACGGTAAATGTTGAATAGTTAGTGTTACTAAATGTGTAAAAGTTCATTAATGGCCGAAAGCAGGCACTTAGTCTTACAGTATTATCAGATCAGACACTAACAATAGCCATGCGTTATACGTACCTTTCAGAAGCATATACTTCTTCAGTGGTGGCCAAAATGAATGAGGTAATATTCAATGAATGAATTTCATGAAGCACAAATAAAAAAGTTAATACTTTCTGCAAGCCGTGGCAACAGAAAAGCAGGAATAGAATTAATCAAACAGTATGTAGACACAGTATTTGCAGGGAAAATCCCTAACAAGTACGTACTGGACTACGTGGCTTTTGGCCTGAATGACATACTTGACGGTGAAGACCCGAAGAATGTGCTGAATATTGAAAGGCCGAATATAAAGTCTAAATTACCAGAAGAGGAACTGATAGACATGGCAGTTCTTATTGAACTGCAAGTCAGGCGTAATACAGCGAACAAAGTAAAAGCCCCTGTTCAGAAAGCACTGGAAGCTGTAGCTGAAGACATAGGGTGGGAATACGACACAGTGCGCGACATACGTAACAAGTACGACGAAATGGCAAAGTTAATAGCTGATAAGAGATTGCGTAAATAGTATTTGTACATCTCATCTTTTATCGTATGAATAACGATTACAGGTCGGCGACCCTCATTTATTCGTTGGTCGCCGTTTTTATTTATGTTGAACGGCCGTTATTGGCCGCAATCTGCCGCTCAGGTGATTTGACGGGCTTTGATAGCCTGGGGGGTCTCTTGTCGACCCTAAGCAGTCGTTCGTTAATCCGTAAAGAATCTTTAAGTTCTATCTGACCGACCTTATATTTTTAAAACTGACATATATCAATACTGTTTCTAAATAACAGTATTAGACTAATTTTGTAATATTTATATAGTGTTGTATGTAGGTTTATAATTTAAATAAATGTAAGGAGATACGCCATGATTTCTACTACCCTCAGAAAAATCATACTACTTAGTACCCTGGTTGTTTTTTCAAACCATGTCTTTGCAATTGACGCATCGAAGGTTCCCAAGGACAGGCAATCAACAACAGGGCTATATCTCACTTCAGTGGAAGCGTCTGAATATATGATTAAAAACGGTGAATCTACCCTGTTTATTGATATACGAGATCCGGTCGAAATATTCACAGTGGGTATGCCGAATGTAGTGGATACTAATGTAACATTTAAATTTGTTGATCCTTCTGGATGGAATGAGAAGAAAAGCACGTTTGGATTTAAAAGCAATCCTGATTTTTCGAAAGATGTTAATTCTCGCCTTAAAGCAAAAGGGCTCACCAACTCTGATGCCATTATACTGATTTGTGGTTCTGGTAAACGTGCAGCTAAGGGAGCAAGCGCACTCAAAAAAGAAGGTTTCAGCAAAGTCTACTCAGTTATGGATGGCTACAAGGCTTGGCAGAAAGCCAATCTCAAGTGGAGCAGGAAACTTGATAAACAAAAGGTATTGGTTAAATAAGTTTGTGTGCAGCAGAGTTATTAATTAAACACATTAATGATAGCGGCAGTCTTTATGGCTGTCGTTTTTTATGCCTGCAACATTTATTGAGCGTCCGTTGTTGGCCGGAAGCAGCCGGTCAGCTGAATTTAGTCAGTATTTTACCTGAGAGTCGCCTATCGACCCTATACAGACTGTCGCCAACCTGTAAAAAATCCTGAAAACTGTATGTGGAGCTTTACACTTTTTACACCCCGGCAAATTAAGCAAAAAAGTAACCTTTTGAAAAGATGAGGTGTTTTACTATTAGCATGAATATTGCATGTCTATTTTTTACTTTCATCGCAATAATTTAAGTAAATAACAAAATAACTAAAAAACAGGGAGTGCAAAATGATTAACAAATCTATATTCACTGCGGTAGCTGTTAGTCTTAGTCTAGCAATATTCCAGACAGCTCATGCAGCCACATTCACTTATTCCGGCACATTGGAGCATATATTCGTTGACGATGGCATCGGCTCGTATACAGGGGCAATGATTGGAGACACCTACTCCGGGCATTACACAACTGAAGATTCTGCAAGCAATGTCACTCCCATACTTCCCTGTCTTAATGATGCATGCGAGTATGCTTTTACTGGGCCGGCGGCATCTGCCAGCATCAGTAACGGAACCGTGACAAAATCGGGGACTGATTCACTGCTGACTATTTGGGACGATTACGATCTTGAAGTTGATGATGCTGCATTCATAAATGTCCTGCCGGGCATATCATGGCCTGTTGGTACGCTACTCGATGGATGGCTTGGGGACGCATTTCTTGATGATGGCAGTCAGATGTTAATAGGATTTATTTCTCTTGATACAAGTTTATACTCAAGCCGTGACTATCGCGCGTTGCCCCCTGACCTGAACAATATCGACCTTGCTGTCTTTACGATCGAGGAGTTCGATGCGGCCGGCAATACTACATTTCTAGGCTTTGGCAGATTGAATACAGTGCAGGTTGTACCCATCCCTGCAGCCATCTGGCTCTTCGGTTCAGGTCTTATCGGTTTGATCGGTATAGCTAGAAGAAAGAAACCATAGCTGTTCAAAAGATAATCAAATGCGGCTCCTTCGGGAGCCGTTTTTTTATATGAGTTGACAGTCTGCTGTTGGCCGACAGCTGCCAGTCAGGTGAGGGTCTCTTGTCGACCCATAAGAGACATTCATCATAAGCAGAGAAGCACCTGATCAGTCCTCAAAAAGTCCGAAAAAAAATGACCTTGATCAAGGACTTCTCCGGGTAGCGGAGCAAGATAACTATTAGGTTAGTCGTTTTACATCTGAATCGAGCGGGAGGAAGAGAATGCCACTGGTAAATATCGGGTACCGGAGCAGTGTTATGCTGGTCGTAGCGCTGCTGCTTTCTGGGTGCTACTCATACATATCGCCTGAAGCCAGCAAGGAATTCAATGCCAGAGTGGACCCGTTCTCCGTATCGGTATACCCGGTGAATGTGATCAAACCACCGGGAACCATCCATCCAAGTATCCGGTTGGCGGAGAAAGTCGTGACATTCCTGGAAACCGAGGAGCTGGCGAAACCGGTGCTGGTAAAGGAACGGGTGCGATACGACTTCGTGTTCAGCCCCAACCAGACAAAGATCGTCGCGAACAGTGCGAAAGCCTTCGCTGCCCAGGTCAGGGAGGCGGGCATCGGAACGGATTACGCGCTGCTGGTGGAGATTATGATTTTACCGAATGGCGAGCCCGGTGGCGTTCACTATTACCTGTCCGATCCGGAGGGTGAACTCGCAGACGGTTCTTTCACCAACGACCACTGGGAAGAGTTCAAGGCAGTTCAACCGAAAACAGCCGATGACGGCTACGAGGTCGCGATCCGCATGTTGCGCAGGATCTGGGGGGACATGAGCACACGCGCGGACTCCCAGCAACAACAACTACCCTGACATAGAGGGTTCTGAGACGGCTAACGGTCCCTGGCTGAGTTCAAAAGCTTTAGAGGATTGATTGTTCTCACAGGGGCGCAAAGACGCAGAGAAAACTAATGCAATGACGTGATATAAAGTGTTTTTCTTTGCGTCTCTGCGAGAAATACGTCTTTAGTCCGCTCATGGCCGACAGCTGCCGGTCGGGTGATTAGAATAGCTTTTATCGTTTGGAGTCTCTTGTCGACCCAATTCAGACAGTCAAAGTATTTAATCGAAAACGTCCAGTTGCAAGAAAGAACGAGTTCAGATAACAGTTGTAGGTATATAATATTCTGAGAAGCTGTGATTTTATTCCAGTTGTTATTACAGATTAAGATGACAGGGCCTCCTATCTTACGGAGACATGGTTATGAAATCGTTCCAATTCATAGTAAGAGTGATTGTCTGTTTAGCCATACTTATACTTAGCGGCTGTACACCTACGGTCGATAGTCACCAAATCTCCCCGGCTTATCGTCCAGACAGTGAAAATGCACTCTCATTTCTCCAGCAGCTGAATACAGTAAACCTGGCTATCTATCCATCCATCATCCGCACGTTAGATGGAACATCGTTTTCAACGCAGTCTCAACAACAGATAATTGAATTGCTGAACGAAGCTCAAGTGACTAAGGTGGTGGCAAAAAGCAAGCGTATTGATCTGGGAGAATTGAAGGGTAAATCACAGTGGGAAATGTTTGTTAATGACAAACAAAGTATTGTCGAACACTTGAAGCAGTTAAGGCCCGATACACAATACAGCCTGATCATGGAGTTTCTCTTACCGCCAGGCAACGAATCAATCTTCGGTATCCATTGTTATATCATTGATCAAGAGGGAGAGAATGCCTTCTCATTCCTTCTAAATTCTCATCACCAGTTATTTGTCGACGCAAAACTGATCGCTGGTGATTCTTCGGCGGCATCACTTGCGTTATTGATAGAAAAGGCCACACAGGTAGGGGTGAGTGCGTTCATCCAGCAAGTCAGAACACCACTTGTCCAGAATGTTCAGGAGCAGGATGGTTACACGATTACGACGAGGAATATCAGTGCTTTTGACGGAGAAGTGAAAAAATTATTTGTTGTCACACAATTCCATGAACGCATGGTATCTATTTTCATGCACTCTTTTAAACACAGTTTAAAATCGGCTTTTGAATCAAATGGCATTGATGCGATCGTCAAGGTTTCATCTAAAGAATCAGATGCTCTCGTGAAGTTTGCCAAAGAACTGGAAGCATTTTCACCCGATGCTACCCTGCTTATCATTATTGACCCGCTATATCGTAAGCGGGAAGACGGCTACCAGGCCGTCGTAGGTGCCGTTTTCGAAGCGAACCTGCTAAATAACACAATCGAGAAAGAGGCCTGGCATGCCAGCGGCAAGGTGGACTATATCAAGATGTTCGGCCGAGACTATACCGCACATGAAGGTATCAGAAAGGAATTTGCATGGCACACTACTGCAGCCATCGTCAGGTCGTTTATGGCCGATGTGAACGGTCAGAAATCTGCACCGATATATACCGTCACAGAAGACAGACAGTTTCATGGTCAAAGAACTGACTAGTCACATTATTAATCTCTTGAGCGTCCGCTTTTGGCGGCGGTCAGCTGATTTTGAGTGAGTTTCACCTGAGAGTCGCCTAACGACCCAGAGCAGACGTTCAGTAAACCATAACAGTCGTACGATAATACTTGACTATTTTACTTGGTTATTTATGATAGATAGTGTACATAATAGGAGGGCACATCATGCACATCCGTACTACAACAGATCCAATCTCATTACACGATGTCCCAGACCCTGATAACCACCCCTGTCTTTATGAAGGTGATGGCGAAAATGGCTTGGAGATTTACTTCGAAAATGAAGAGAATAAAAAAATCTATATGGAAATGGAGCTCGAAGATAAGAAAGTGCTAGTAGGCAATGACACAGATGATTATATTGCCGAAGGTTAAAGTGAGATGTATCAACATTAAATCTGGCTCGTCTACTCACAGGGATGTAGGCTAGAGGGTCAGCACCCATCCTCATAGGAGGTGCGCCATGTTAAGACGATTATTCTTTTTATTTCCTGATGAACCGCATGCACAGCGTGCAGTAAATCAACTACTTAGTCTCGATGTCCCCATGCGACGTATTCATGCAATCGCACGAGGTGTCGAACTCAAAACGCTTCCGCAAGCAACACAGCGACAGAAAAATGATACCGCCTTTCATATCGAGTGGTTTTTGTGGAAATCAAATTTAGTCGTGTTTGCACTCGCATTGATAGCATTGGTTGTTGCGTTAGTGGCTGGTGATTATATTTGGGCCATGGTCTCTCTTGGGATAATGGCGATTACTTTTATTGCAGGCGAGCAATTTGCTGTCCGTGTGCCTGATGTTCATCTGACAGAGTTCGCCGATGCTTTATCTCATGGCGAAATATTATTGATGATTGATGTTCCATCAAACCGTGTCGCTTATATTGAACGATTTGTACATCACAACTATCCGGAAGCTGCTGTCCGCGGTGTTAGCTGGTCGGTGGAGTCATTCGGTCTTTAACCTGTTGAGGTGAAAATCATGTTATTAAAGGAAAGAAGTAGTGGTCATATGACAGAGGTATTGAGCTTTGTTGATCTGGTTAACCTAAATTGTGATGAAGTAGTCGGTCGTTATCAGGAGGGCGAAGAAGCCCAGGATCCAATGAAGTTTAAGAAAACCGATTTAATTTTCTTGTCTGGAGAGGAATTGCCCAAATGCTGGACAGACCCGCATTATCGTGATGATGAGTTGACGAGATAATTAGTATTAGTTTGTCATAGTTAATACAGTGTAAAAGGGATTCAGTATATAAGAGGGATGAATCAGTGCCGTTCCGGTTACAGTTGTAGTGTGGCTTTTTGGTTCCGGTCTAATCAGTTTAATTGGGATAGCAAGACGGAAGAATACATAACAATAAAACGTCAACCAATAGTGGCTCCTTCGGGAGCCGTTTTTGTTTGCGCTCACCGTCTCTTATTGGCCGACAGCAGTCAGTTGAGTGATCTAACCAGGTTTTATGTTCTGAGTGTCTCTTGTCGACCCTGAACGGACGGTCGGTATAATTAACGAGTGTTCCTACAAATTGTTGGCAGGATGGTCTTTACCCGTTTTATTGAAACAAGAGGATAGGCAATGAATCTAAAGTCATGACCTGGCAAAATCATGATGTTTATTGGTTAGAAACAGAGGAAAGGGGGCTGATTTAGGGTGCGTTGTTTAGGGCACTTAGATTTTGACTTAGGCTAGAACGGGTGTTTATATTTCCTATACCTGGTCCTTTTATGTTTTTAAATTAATATTATCAAAATGTGTCACCATGTTTCTTCCATTTCCCTTTGAATAGTACAAGGCTTCATCTGCATTTTTTATGATTGTATTAATAATCCCCTTAAGATCGAAAGGCTCATTCTGCACTATGCTTAGCGTAGCAACACCTATACTTACGGTGATTTTACTATTTAAACCCGTTAGGACCTCGATACGTTGACGGATCTTTTCAGCTGTGTTTATTGCACCGCTTTGATCAATTTCAGCTAACAAGATAGCAAACTCTTCGCCTCCATAGCGGGCTACAATATCGCTGTCACGAGTCTGTTCTTTCAACGTTTTAGCGACTGCTTTCAAAGCCTCGTCTCCTGCAGGATGCCCAAACTCATCATTATAGTTCTTAAAATAATCAACATCGGCCAGCAAGAACGAAACTGGGCGGCCGTTCCTTCTAGCGAGCTGCAAATAAGTCTCCAAATGGGAAAACAAGCTGCGGCGGTTGGCTATGTTGGTCAGACTGTCGATGGTCGCCTCTTCATAAAGACGTTTATTTACCACTTCCAGGAGTTTTGATTGTAGTAAAATTTCTTCTTCGTATTTCTTACGGTCAGTCAGGTCGACAACTGAACAAAGAACAACCATTCCTTCAGCCGTATCGATTGGATTCAACCCAACTTCTATCGGAAAAATTTCGCCATGTTTTTTGCGTGCAGAGAGATCACGACCACCCATCTTTCGAGCTGATGGATCTTGAGCAAACATTTCACGATGGGACGGGTGATCAATACGCTGTCTATCTGGCACTAATATGTCTATAGACTTACTAATAAGCTCACCGGGAGAATATTCAAACAGACTTTCCGTCTGATGATTTGCGTATACAATATTACCGTTTTTTTCGACCATTATCATTGCTGCCGGAGAAGCTTCTATCCCAACACGAAAACGTTCTTCCATCATATTTCGCTCGTATCCTTTTTGCAATGACTCTCTAATTGTCTGATTAAATCTTTTTGATGTACCCAGTAACATTACGGTAAATAAAATAGACATCGTTGCCATGGCGTAATTAATCGATGTGTCTGCAAGAAAGAAACGAATAATTAATGGTGACATTATCAATAATAAAAAGGCATATATCGAACTCAATATTGGAGACAGGGTGGTAACACCGCCAGCACACATCCCGGCCAGAACAAATGCAGCAAGTACTTGATGTGCGACATTATCTACTGGGAATAGCCATATCGCTACTGCACCCCAGGTAGCACCTGATGCTACACTGATAACCATGACAAGACGCTCCCAGACCACAGGAACGGCCTGTTCGGTACCAAGTCTTCGGAACTTGATATATACGCCCAAACGGATCAGTGAAAGACCATTAGTTATACCAAACCAAGCTAGAATTGTTGTGTGCGAAATTACAGTCCACTGCACCGCACTTAAAATAGTGCTGTTGACCAGTACTGCAATCAATGACAGTGGCGTAGATAGATAGACGATTCTTACCAGTTCTGATCGGATTTCCGATAACTTCTCACTGTTCTGCTTCATTATGTAGTAATTTCTTCATTGGATAGTTTGAATGAAAATAGACGTTACCCTTTTTTTAGCAGTGATGATGATAAAAAGGGTAACGTCTATTTTTTACCGAGGTTATACTTTAATTATTTCTAATATTAGAAAAAAGTGATCGCATTCCGCTTTTCTTTATGATCAATGAATAACTAGTTTACCAGTCTGGTCGATGCAGATATATCTCATTTGTTGCCTACACGGATGTAGGTAAGGTGCGATAGCAGGAGCGGTAGCTTCACCGACCCCTTTTTATAACCCCCTTTTTACAATCCTGATTAAATGCATCATCAACCAGATAAAAACTGACGGAGATAGTATATGTTTTACATTATCAATCACATGCCACTGATGGCGATTTAACAATTATTCACATTGTTACCGACGACATCACCTCGTTATGGGTGGACGCGCTCGTCAATGCCGCCAACAAATCGCTGCTCGGTGGCGGTCTCGATAACACCGTACAAATTCATCCGCAAGTATCTTCGCGCCAGAGACAGTTTTAAAAAGGTTCAGGTAGAGGCGATAAATATGCGCTCACCACCTTCGGCTATGAAGACCCTCATAACTCTGCGTCAGAAGCTAATCATTTATTTCCTATGCTGTTCAGAGTTTAATTTCTGATATCTCCGAGGGCGGCGACAGCCCATACTTCGAATATACAGCAAGCGATGCTAAAGCGCCTTTCAATGCTGATTTGGCAGCGACAGCCTAAAGGATGTGACAGAGAACTTCTCTGATGAATACACTCAAGTATTTTGCTGGCCATGCAGAAAAATTATGCTTCGGATTATAATTTATATAAATATAGATTTATTCTACTACTATTAATTTAACCCACGACGGATTGTCGGTTTAGCAAGACTTACTGGCAATGGACGTCGAGACATTAGCACTTAGGGGGTTTCTATGCCTTAAGTGCTTTTTTTATGTCCGTTGTCGACCCTGAACAGACTGTCGTACATCTGTAAAGAATCCTGAATTATGACTGGTTGTTTTTACACTTTTTTTGCTTATACAGAATCAAGCAAGCAGTTAACCCACTGAAATAATATGGTATTTCAATATGCGCATGAATATTGCATGTCGTTTTGACATATCTATCCGTCGAAATGACGTGTTAATAGACTAAATAATGGAAGGGAAATATGATAATTAAATCGAATCTACTGTTACTCATACCGCTTGTTTTTATAAGTACTGTATCTAATGCGGTAACAACTTTTCATGATGGTAGTGGGCTACTCTCAACTTATAATCGAAGTGCTACTTTTGATTCCCTTGATACTAATGGCATCAATTTACTCGACTATACAGAAAACGGCCTAATTATTAGCGAAGAAGACACATCATTAGTCTCGTATTTGATTAAAATCAATTTTTCTCCAGTGCAGCTCGTGTAAATTTAAATTTTATAAGCAATGATGCTGACAACAAATGAAAAAAAAGGTGGGAAAATGCAAAATTTCATATTAAACAAGCACGCTAAAGGTCTCGTTTTTCACAGGTTTCACAAAACGTTTTTAAATGCTGCGAATGTGGCCGGATTATGTGCCCTGTCTCTATTCGTGGTGACAAGCCCTGCAATCGGAGCCACTCTGCATACTGCAGGGACAACTGCTAGTGTGTCTAATGTGTTTATCTCTCCATTTTTGAGAGAAACTGATTCAGGTCTTTCGTCTTCGTATGCATCTATTACTTTAGCCAACGGAGAACATGGTTCTGCGCAGGCATTCTATAATGGCGACGTTAAAGTTATGGCCGATTCGGAACGAGCCGATGATGGCGCTGGAGACACTATCGAAAGTAGGGCCTCTCAATCAACGATATTCGGAATTGAGAGTAATACTGTCGCTCCCGGCACTCTTGTTTCCGGTAATGTGAATCTACACCTCACCGGAAGGTTGTTATTAATAAATAACCCTAATCAAAACATTCAGGACGGGGGTAATGCTGGGATCACCATGACTGCGGGTTTGCGTCAAGGAATGGCAGGCCCTGATGAGATTAGCTCTCTTTTTGGTGGAGAGGTTTGGTGGAGACGAGGAAATGGCTCCCTTGATAAGTTTGGCGATTTTGTAGGTGCAGATCTAGGCGGACTTCCTCTTACAGATATATTCACCGGTAATGCCTTTATAGATATAGATTTTGACACGTCGATTCCATTCCAGGGATATGTCGGTGATATGGCCTCTGTTGAATTCATGCTTTTTGCCAGGGCTGGCAATAGCGCCAGGGCTAACTTTATCAATACCGGCAGTTTTGATATTAATTTTGACAACCCTGATGTTTTCGCGCGTGTTGCTCCAGTCCCAATCCCAAGTGCTGTCTGGTTGTTCGGTTCAGGTCTTGTCGGCTTGATCGGTGTTGCCAGAAGAAAGAAAGCATAACGATTAAAAGATAATCAAATGCGGCTCCTTAGGGAGCCGTTGCTTTGTAGTGATATTGACTAATACCCTTGCTACGGTATGGTTAAAGTCTGGTTTATATAAGTTCTAAATCTGCTTTCGTTGCAATGACGAGTAAATGAGAAAAAAGAGGAAGGGGAAAATGGTAATTAGATCTTTTATTGGTGCTACCTGCACCAGTCTTGAAATGAATAAATTATTTTGTTGTTTCATGTTCTCATTTCTTGTTGTAATAATTTCATTGCTTAGTGCCTGTAGTAGTGGCGGGGGAGACTCTGGCAGCGTTCCAGGTGTTACAATAACTGTACCTCTTGCAGTATCCATCCAGGCAGTCCCAGGGGATGGACAAAATACGGTTACGTGGCAATCAGTTGCTGGCGCGACATCCTATAATCTTTATTGGTCAGCGTCTCTTGATATTAGTGTCAATAATGGCTCGTTAATTGAGAATGTAAATTCTGGTTACTCACACACTGGTTTAACAAATGGAGTAACTTATTTTTATATAGTTACTGCTGAAAACACTGCTGGTGAAAGTATTGCATCTAATGTCGATCGTGCTACGCCTTCCCCAACTATCCAGCTATCTAGCTTAAATTTTACTGATGCTAAATTTGCGCAGTGCGTCAATGATACTGCTGTAAGTAGTGGATATGTTTATATATATGAGCTCATTAAGCTAAATTGCGAAAATAAAAATATCAGTGATATATCGGGTATTGAAATGCTGACAAGTCTCGAAGATTTAAGGTTATCTGGTAATTTGATAACGGATATTTCACCGATAGCAAATCTGACTTCATTGAACTTTTTTTATATGTCAGGAAATGGAGGAAATGATGTAAACGATCTGTCTACACTAGGGAATCTAGTTAATCTTACATCTCTCATTTTTGACAGGTATTACAATTCTTTCTCTAACATATCGGCATTATCAAATCTGGTTAATCTAGAAACGTTGATTTTTAGTTTTAATGGTATTTCTGATATCAGTTTTCTTACAAACATGAGCAGATTAGTTTGGCTGGATTTGAACGGGAACACTTCTATTACGGATCATTCAGTTGTCTTTACACTGGTTAATTTGGAAGTGCTTAGATTGGCGTCAACAAACTTGATTGATATCAGCCAACTG
Organism: uncultured Gammaproteobacteria bacterium; assembly: GCA_963807625.1. GTDB lineage: Bacteria > Pseudomonadota > Gammaproteobacteria > SZUA-229 > SZUA-229. The sequence continues at coordinate 5,167 of CAWECN010000006.1, read as the reverse complement.
CCATCACTGACTAGTTTACAGGGGTTGTTCGTTAATGATAATCCAATTGCTGATTTTGCTCCGCTAGATAGCCTGGCAAGTTTGGATAGATTTACTGATTTGCAAATAGGAGGCACCGGGATTAGCGATATTAGTTTTCTGTCTAATCTAAGTGAATTAATAGGATTAGACATAAGCAGGAACTTAATTGCTGATATCAGTGTTCTCATGGGTCTGAATATATATACGCTAGATATTCATGACAATAACATTACAGATATTTCTGTATTGTCAGGCATGAGCAATCTAAATGACTTGTCACTTGGCAGCAATAATATTAGTAATTTTAGTGTATTGAATGGTATTAGTTCGCTATTTAAATTTGAAGCAAGTAATAGCGGCTTAAGTAATGTTAATTTTCTAGTGAACAATACTAATCTGTACGATATTCGCTTGACCGGAAATAATATTATATCGGTTAGCGAGTTCGCTAACTTTAATGATTTGAGCTTTCTTGTGCTGGACGATAATAATTTAGGTGGTCAAGGCGTTGGGAATGTTGATCAATTATCAACACTACAAAGTCTGTTCAGGGTGCAAATAGCAAATAACATCAACATGTCATGTGCGGAACTTGGTTCGTTGATCAGTGCGGTTGGTTCACCGCCTGTAGATACTGATATGAATTATTCGAGTATCGATTCAGCAGTGAATGGTATTAATTGTACAAATCCCTGAATTAATTTAAATCTTAAGAATGTGTATGGTTGCTGTTTTTTTGTTACGAATGTCCGCTTTTGGCCGACAGTTGCCGGTCAGAATATTTGACTGGTTTTCATAGTCTCGGGGTCGCTTATCGACCCTTTTTGCCAGCGATCCCACATCATGGCTTTTTGTTCTTCGGTGTAATAAATTCTTGGTCGCTGTTTCATTTTCAACATCCTCCTCTTTATACTTAGAGATTAGGTGTTGCATCGACCGATTGAAACCGCAACCCATAACAGCCGTTCGAGATAACAGTACACTGAGGGGTATAACATGCAAAATTGATGAATATCAATGTCATTAGTCTCTCTCCATGATTTTATTGTCACATGAAAAACATGTTGAAGGTGTGGTCATGCTAGCAAATAAAAAGAGGTTTATATATAAGGCGATATATCCAGTTTTACTCATATTACTGCTTGCTGGATGTGGTGGCGGTGGTGGTGACGCTCCTCCTCAAGAATTAGTATATAGCGGTAATACTAATAGTGCTGTTATAACTTTAGAGAATGCCGCTACTCTCGTCGGAAACGTACTCTATGGTGGAGATGCTGGCACGAACATACCGATAGGCGTTACGCTAACGGAAGAGACAAACCCACGCTCCGCCGGAGCTGTAGTTCAATCTAAATTATTACAAATTATTTTGCAAAGTGTCCAAGATAGCATATTTAAGAATAATGCCTCTCTGCCAGCTCTTGCAATCGGTGTGGTTTTAAATGAGCCTCTTGAGTGTGATAGTGGCTCTGGTAGTCTTACCGGCACACTTAACGACACGACATTCACTGGAACAGTTACTTTTACATATACGAACTGTCTACTTGAGGGCGTCACCTATAACGGCACAGGTACGCTCAGAATTGATGCTTTTGATTTGAATTATATTGAGATAACCGATGCAACAATGACTTTCACGTTGATGTCGATAAGCAGTCCAGAATTCTCAGGGAGTATGAGCGGTACTATACGTATTGAAAGTATGATTGTTAGTAATACTGAAAAAATGACTTTGAATTATGTTTCCAGGGACAATTTAACAGGAAAAATGTATAAATTTGAAAACATGATACAAACAACTGTTTATGATTATATATATTTACCAAGCAATAAAACTGTAACCGTTACAGGCACACCAGCACGCTCATTTGATTCATTACATGGCTATGTAGATGTAGATACCATTACACCACTATCATTTAGCTCAGTTATGATTGACTATCCTGATATTGATGGCGTTATATTATTTAAGGGTGCGGCCGGCTCCAGTATTCGAGTCACTGTGTTGTCAGGTGAGATTATTCAACTAGAGCTTGATATTGATGGTGCGCCTGGTTATGAGGAATCACATATATTGTTATGGGAAGAATTAGCAGTTAATGCTAATACTGATTTAACAGGTGATGATTCCATTCAACTACTGCGAGTGCCACTTGGCGGGGGCACGCTGACAGGTTTAAATTCACATAGTTATATGGGGCAGACTTTTATACTGCAAGAGGCAGCGACGGCTGAAAAATTGACAGTATATCTTACTACAAGCGGTATTGACTTCCGTATGCTACTTGTCGAAATTGATACAATTCCTGTGCCCCATCCAACCAACGTAATATATGAAAGTAGCACAATATCTTTATCCAATGCGTATGAGCTTACTCCCGTAACTGTAAATTTTGGTGGCATAGGTTTAATTGCGGGACAGACATACGCATGGATACTGGATGGATATGTTGAATATGATGGAATCTACGAGTTTGCTCAAATTGCTGTGAATAGTTCTGATTCCTACACTGATGGCTCTTTAATTTCTAGCTTTGCCTCCTCTTCTCATACTAGTACGAGAGAAGAAAATTTTGCTGGCTTTTGGTATCCGGACATGCAGTTCGATATGTCATTCATATTTGAATATAAATAGCAGATAGAAGCGGCTCCTTCGGGAGCCGTTTTTGTTTGTGCTGACCGTCCGTTGTTGGCCGAAAGCAGGTACTCAGACCATGGAGTCTCGTTCTGTAGATCGTACCAGTTCACCTCAGTTGATGGTGTCACCGTACTCTGGATTGAGCAAGCCTGCACCAATGGCCTCATGGATCACCGCCTGATTCTGTTCGCGTAACAGTTCATGCCTTTCCTCATCAGTGGTGGCGGCATTATACTGGATGGCGAATTCTGCGAGGGCGTCGTCTGAAATCAATTCTTTCAGGTGGCGGTAATGTTTTGCCTGCTCTTTGTTCATAGCGCTATCGAGTATACCGCCAAAAATAGTAAAGATTAAATAAAGAAATTTAATTTGTCTGATTGTTTGCTTATGGCCGACAGCTGCCGGTCAGGTGATTTGACTGGTTTTCATAGCCTGGGCGTCTCTTGTCGACCCAAAGCGGACATTCGCTATTAACAGTAGAGTCTGTGGCTGCCGTCCCATCGAATTTTAAAACGCCCCATCAAATCCGATAAGCACATAATTCTCGCCAGTCAGGTGTCCAGTCCAGTAAGTACCTGTTTTATCGACAGCATCGAGTAGATCCAGGTTTGCTTCAATTACTCCTTTCACATTGCGCATAAAGTAGTATGAAGTAGAAAATGTCAACGAATTTACATCGATGCCTTCATAAATAGTGTCTGTGTTTTTGAAATCGTTAGCATCTGCGTAATTGTATAAAATTGAATATACCCAGTGACTATTATGGATGTAATCAACGCCGACAAAACTACCGAACCAGCTATATTCAGTGTTTTCATTAATAAACTCATCCCAGTCATTTTGTAGTAATTGTGCAAACCAGTAGGTTTTAGAGCCAAATTTTCCTGATAGATCGATGCCATAAGAGATCTTGTCAGTGTCACGATCACCGCTGTCAGTACCGGCAATTCCCGTGGCATTTTTCTGAGTGCCGGAATAACCGAACAAACCTATGTTTGCTCCGATGATGTCACCACCTACACGACCAAATACAGCTTTACCGCTGTCGTTGTCGAAAAGGTGGTCAGGGCGCTTATAACCGGGACTATTGATAGAGTAATTTTCTGAGATGCCATTACCGTTCACAAGGCCAAGTGACAGATCAACAGGGCCAGCAGTGTAACCAAAAATTGTTCCTCGATCATAGGTTAGGCCTGCCATGCGATAAACCATAAAATCTTGAAAAGTCAGTCGGGTTTCACGTGGAAACATCAGGTCTGAAACCTGGAATTGACCGAGCATCAGGCTAATATCAGTTCCAAAGACGTCATCATGAGAGAACCAGGCATCTTCGACTACCACTGATCCATTATCTCCTTTCTCTGCAAAGATGGCATAAAAATAATAACTGATGTGGTCAGATAATGGTGCACCAGACAGTAGCTTGATTAAATACGGTGATTGAATATCGGTATCGGCAGAAATGGTTTCGCCGTTACTAACATCAACCGCTTCAGCTTCTCTAGCTTGTACAAATGCCTGAGCGCGAAGTGCTAGTGGGACGCTGTCCGGTAAAGCAAGCATTTCATCGCCTGTTTCTACTGTTGAATCTTTCCAGTTAGGTAAGCGGAAGTTATTACTAGCAAAATGTTCTCCAAACTCATTGAGTCTGGGAAAGGCTGCATGACAAGCGACACAACTTATATTGTATTGACGAGCAAATGCCGGCATAGCTTCGCTTTTAGCAGGTATCATTAAAACAAGGAGTGTCAGTAGAAAGAAAAATACAATTAACAGGTGATTTTCACTGGTCTTAGTAATAGTCACATTCATGGTCTTTATCCTGAGTTAAATAGAAAATCATGGCGTTACAAGCTACAAATATTAAGGATATTCCTTATGTGATGCATGATACACATCAAAAGAAATTAGCTTTTTTAGACTAACAACTACATTGTTGAACGTCTGTATATGGACTCCTCCTCGTTTGCAAGTAATCAGTTAATGGCTGTTGGCTCGACTGCATACGTATATCCGGCCGCTTAAGTTGGCATACGTTGATGCCGGGCCATAATGGGTTGTTCGCGCGCAGATTCCCTATTGCTATTACGTGTTTTTACACACTCGGACGTTCTCGGGTTTTATCCGCGCCGGTTCGACCTATTTGCCATCACACAGCTTACTTCGCAATCATCAATGGATTGTTTTTACTTGTAACATTTTTTAACTTGCCATTACTGGACTAAAGTCTGGATCATACTCAACCCCTTTGCTCATTATTACCCAGGCCATTCTCGCCATCTTGTTTGCCATTGCACAAGCTGCAACATTGGCGTGTCGCCGGTCTTGCAGGTTTGTTATCCAGCGACTCAGGCGGTCATCTTTATCTTTTGCCGTGCGCATCGCAGAACGCGCACCGTGAACCAATAAGCACCGTAGATAGGCATCACCTCGTTTGCTTATGCCAAGTAGCCGGTCTTTACCGCCAGAGCTATGTTGCCTTGGGGTTAAACCGATGGCCGCTGCCAT
>CAWECN010000005.1:0-100160 GCA_963807625.1 uncultured Gammaproteobacteria bacterium | reverse complement strand
CAAAGGAGAATAAAGTGGCCTGATCACTCCGTCCCCTTTCTGTTGTATATCATTGCCAGCTGTTCCACATAGCCGTCTTACTCAAAGCATGATCTTGTCTGCGGAAAATAATGTCTTGGCTTTTTCCTGAACCTCATCATCATCCATCGCCTTACACTCTGGCATTGAAAATATCTTGCTCAGTTCTTCAATCTTCAGGTCTTCAACCTTCTTTATGGTAGAACGTTTCTTTTGTGTTTTGGTCTCTTTTTTTCTGACATTAGTAATATTAGTGACAGACTCTTGCCTTAGAACCGGCCCCGGTAATTTGGCAGTAAAATTGGCAAACAATTGATCTATCAAACTATTACCTGACTGGGTTAATGCATCTATCCATTTTTTCCTGACAGGATGCATATCCAGATCTGTCGTGTACCATAGATCATCAATAATTTTTACTGAGTACTCAAATTTTATGAAGAGAAACCAGGCATAGGCACTTGCATTTGTTTCAAGTTGTAAATGGGTGGTCTTATATCCCTGAATCTCGGGCCTGGTTCTTCTAGAACCTTTTTAACAGTTGGTGCTTCCGCGGTTACGTTGAAGAACTCCATCGCGTCAGTAGCCTGATTACCCAGATTCCTGAAGAACTCTTCCGTCTTCATCTCAGTACAGTAAAACCCGTCCTTTGATTTGTCGCCTATAACCCAGTTTTCTCCGCCGTTGACTGTCATAATATAGGGTGACTGGTCTGTTAATTCCTTACCTGCCCCAGGAAAATCAATCCTGAACCTGTCCTTATTAAAGGTGATTATTTCGATACTTTTTTCAATACTGTCACCTTTGGTGACTTCAACCTCAACAACGACTCTGGTTCCTGCTTCGACTGTGAACACAGTAAATAGAAGAATACTGATACAAGAAGTAAAGTTCTGAAGTTTTTCATATGTTCACCAAAATAAGTACAGGAGGACAAATAACCACTTCTCTGACAGTCTAGTTAAAAACTATATGAGCCTGATAATTCAATCTCCAGCATGAGTTATAAGTGGATATATTATTCAACATGATAAACAAACGGCTAAGACAATGGTATCAAACTGATGCGTGTTTACTTGACATGCATCAAAATTAAGTTTTATTGTCCGGCATAGCCTTAATAAACATAGTTAGAGATATCGGGTTAGTGCGTGAAAATATATACGGCTCGAGAATTGCTCTCTACAAATACTTTCCATGACCTTGACCAGATGGTCATGGTTGCTGCAGCTGTATAGGGTCTACGTTGCCGACATCTCTTCGGTTCAGCCTTAGCAAACAGTAAACCTCAACGATCTGGTATACGCCATAACCGAGAAGCTATTTAATATCAAAGAGTGGAGCCATGAAAAGCTTGAAATGCAAAATCAGAGCTGGTTTGCTACCTGCTATTATTGCCCTGCTAGCAGCGTCGCCGTTATGTGTTTCTGCAGAAGAGAGTAAAGCTGATGGCGGTGACCTGCGCGCCGCTGTACAGAACCCGATCAGCTCGCTGGTCAGCCTGCCGTTTAAATTCACCTTTGACTACGGCGCTACTAACGGTGATGGCACGATATTAAATATTCAACCGGTATACCCTGTCACTAAAGGCAACTGGAATTATGTCAGCCGTTTGATTCTGCCGGTAGCCAGCGTAGATGGTGCAATATCAACACCGGACAACCCCAATCCAAGAGGGAAAGAAAGTGCATCCGGCCTCGGTGATACCAACTACTCTCTCTATCTGTCACCGGTTAAATACGGCAAAGTCATCTGGGGCGTTGGCCCGTCCATCATGATGCCAACGGCATCTGATGACCAGTTAGGCAGTGGTAAATGGAGCGCAGGTATTACCGGTGTCGCACTGACCCAGCCCGGTTGGGGAACGATGGGTATCCTCGGTCGCCATCTATGGTCGTTTGCCGGTGATGATAATCGTTCAGATGTTAATCAATCCCTGGTAGAACCGTTTGCTAATTACAACCTCGATAAAGGCTGGTTTCTGATTACCGATATAATCATTACAGCAAACTGGGAAGCACCTTCCAACCAGACATGGACTGTACCACTCGGCGGTGGTGCCGGCCGCATCTATAAGATTGGCAACCAGGCAGTTAACAACCGCATTGAATTTTATTACAACGTAGAAAAACCCGACTCCGCACCCGACTGGACCTGGGCCTTTACCTTCCAGTTCCTGTTTCCAAAATAATAGAGTTTATTCGGTAAATTGAACGACCGCTTTGGCTGCAAATTCCATTAGGCTTCGTAGATTATAAGGTGATAGAGGGCTTAAATTTTAACCACCACAGATGATGGCCTGCCCTATGGAGAAATTCCGACTCGTGCAGATCATCCTTACAATACGTAAAAACTGAGTTACATCAAAGCTGCCAGTTATATTGGGTTGTTATAATAAAAATGGTAGATTGCGGTATGTATGAGAATTGATGTGAATCGATAACCAACAGAAAGGGGGAATGCTGTGAGCAAGAAATGGATCCTGATATCGTTGACAGTAGTTATCCTGCTACCTGTCATACTGCTCATCTCTGGCGTGGTCTTTCTGAATTCCGCCGACCTTAAAGAACACCGGGATACCATTGCCGAACACATCAGTCAGGCAGCCGGTCGACAATTAAGCCTTAACGGTGAGCTCGAACTAAATATATCTACAAAATTTTCTATCGTTGTTACCGACATCGCTTTGGCAAATGCTACGTGGGCTTCTGAACCGGAGATGCTCGCTATCCAGCGTGTCGAGGCCGAAGTCATGTTATTACCATTGTTAAGTGGAAAGGTTCACATCCCACGCTTTCATCTTGAGGGTGTCAAGGCATTGGCAGAGACCAACGCCAGCGGTATTAGCAACTGGATACTCACAGATGCAGGTGATGATGAGGTAGAAGTTGAAGCAGATGATGCAGACGCCTCTGGTGCAATGAAACTTCCCTGGATTGGTGACATGTATATCGGTGACGTTGAATTCAACTATCACGATGGACAGACGGGAAAAAGCATCACATCTAAACTCGAACATGCCAGGATTAGCGCAACCGAAAAGAACGCTCCGACGGTTATCGACATCGTCGGCCAGGTTAATAAAAACCCGGTAGAGATTCATGGCCAGTTTGCCTTACCAGAGGATCTGGCAAAAATTGGAACAGATGTTCCTATAGAGCTGCATGCCAGCGTGCTGGATTTCAAGGCTGAAGTAATTGGTAATATAACCGGTACCATGGATGCACCAGTAATCGATCTGACTATGCAAGCCAATGCTGCCAATCTGAAAAAACTGCGACAGGTGTTTGGTGACGCCGTGCCAACTATAGGCAAGATAAACTTAAGCGCAAAGTTGAAAAGTCAGCCAGCGAAATTGCAGTTATCAGAATTAGAACTGAGGCTTGGCAATGGCCGTATACACGGCTGGCTAACTCTGGATACTTCGGCATCTATACCGGATATACAGGCAGAGTTAAACCTCACTGACCTGAATATCGACAAACTGTTATCAACAAAGTCCAAAACAGTTAAAGCGAAAGCAAAACCGGCTAAAAAATCTAAAAGTGAAAAACTCTTTTCCGAAGACCCCTTGCCATTCGACACCCTGTCACAAGCAAATATCAAGGCGACGCTGCGGGGTAATAACCTGGTGCGTAATAATAAACGCCTGAAAGAAGTTGAGGCCAGTATCCACCTGATCGATGAAAAATTATCTATTTCTATACTTAAGCATTCATTCATCCGAGATAAATTTGTCGCTGATTTAGTAATTGATGCCAGTGGCATTGGAGCGCCCAGTACGACGATCACTTTCAAGGTCCCCCACCTTGAGCTAAGCGAATTGCTCATTACAGGCGGAGGGGCCACAGCAGTTGAAGGACCGCTGGCGATAGATATTTTTCTTCAGGCCAGGGGCAACAGTGTGGCGCAGATCATGGCTACACTGGATGGAAACATTAATCTACTTATGGAACAGGGCAGTGCCAATGCCAAAGCGCTTGATATGTTTGTTGGCGGACTCACTGCGATGGTTGGTACAATTTTTGTAGATAACGCTTCAAAGACAAAAATCAATTGCGCCATCAGCGATATTAAAATTAAGGACGGTATTCTTTCTCCTCAGCTAATCGTTCTGGATACACAGTACTCTACAGTGTTTGCTGATGGACAAGTGGACTTAATAAAAGAACAGCTCGATATCAAAGTTACACCAGCGGCCAAGGGGGTAACCCTTAGCGTCGCGTATCCAGTCCACCTACATGGCAGCTTAAGTAAACCGAAAGTAGAGGTCGAGAAAACCGACGCGCTATTAAAGACGGGTGAACTCTGGGCTACGATTGTATATCCACCGGTGGCACTGATTAAATTCTCGGATCTGGGTGATGGTAAGCAGAACCCCTGCGTTTCCATGATTGCAGAAAAAGCAGGTCACCCCATATTGGAAGGTACTGGCAAACTCGTCGGCGGTGCTGTCAAAGGTGTAGGTAATGTGGTCAAAGATGTCGGTTCCGGTATCGGCAAGATCATTGACACGGGAGACCAAAAAGAGGATCCGGAAGCGCCCGCTGAGACAAACGTTGATGAGAGCGATTTCGATATGGACGACTAAAGCAGACTCTTTGTTAATGCTTCTCTTTGATTAAGCGTGTTGTCATCTTTACGAAATATAGGGCTGGAAGTTACTTGTAAAAATTAAACAGAATCACCTAAAGGAACTCGTGTAAAAAACACAGCTCTATAACACTAGTGGTAAGGAAACCAGTATAGGCTTACCTGCTAAAAGCCTACACAAGCAGTTTACGCGGTGTTCAAGATTCGCTCGGCGGATCGAAGATCCAGATCATTCAATAGCCTTCTTCCTGCGCTATCGCAATGCCTTTTTAGGACTGCGGTCGGAGTTATAAAGCCCCCAGTGCTTTTCGGCCTTGGCCATCGGGTTTTTCCCATCGAAGCCACCCTTCCATAGCTCATCGAAGGACGAGAAATAGAATGATATAACCTGGTTGCTTTCGACCCAGGGATGATACTGATCGAAGAAGACTTCCTGCTCGTTCTCGCCGGCCTTGCCGATCAGGCCACCCTCGTAACTGCCATCGTTATAAATCCGGCTGGTCGGCCAACCGGTTTCACAATAGGCGATTCGATGATCCGGATGCCGGCGCTGGATGTCGCGGTAGATTGAATCGGTCCAGTCCATTGCCACATCGAGCGTCTTGTTATTCCAGAAGGCGTAGGCGTGCAGGCAGATAAAATCGATCTCGTCGGCTATTTTTTTAGCCTGGGGTTTGTTCCAGAAATTGTAATCATCGCTCACCGTGACCGGTTGCCCGATGCTGGCGCGCACCTGCCTGATTTGCCCGATCACTTTATCCATGTCGTCAAGCCTGTGATATGACCAGTCGACGAAGATTTCGTTACCGACATTGACGGCAACGATGATTTCGGGAAAACGGTTGGCCAACTCGATCGCGCTTTTAAGCTGCGCGGTATTCTCCTCGTCGGTTTTGTGCCCATCGAGCCAGATTCCCTGCATCACGCGAATCGGCAGGTCATTGTCAGCAATCACTTCGAGGATGTTTTGCGACTGCTCGTCGGATCCGTACAGTCTTATCAAGTTCCATCTTGTGGAGATGATCTGAAGATCTTCGAGGATATCTTGTTTCGAGGTTAATCCCTTGCCCGGGCCCTCGCCGTCACGATAGGCGCCATAGGAAACGCCATTTCCTATCCAGTTACCATCGATGGTCGGATTAAATTCTCTCTTGACGAAAGAGTCATTTGCGGCTGAAACTTCGGCTTCCTGTGATGGCGCCGAACTGCATGCAACCAGAAAAACCAGGATAGCGATCGATACGAGTCTGATGCTTGAGATCATATATTCCTCTTTCTATATTTACGCTACACCAAAACTGGCCTGGCTCAAGGCAAACTGGACGGCCTGTTGCCCGAAAGTATTTCAAACTGAACTGGCAAGCGGCTGCGTTAAACTGTCAGTCGCTACTTCGAGGCGCTGGAATGCCAGGTTAAGTTAGAGTCAGTATAAACACCCTTTCAAAACCAAGTCAAACCATAGAACCCTAAAGATAGCCCTCTTCTCAGCGCTGCCGGCTCTAGATTGAAAGCCTGAGTCATGTTCCTTGATTAAACTCCAGGCCAATCAAAGCTGCATCACACCAGCTGATCTATCCTGTTTTGATGTTGTGCGACATGATCTTGGTGATGATGGATTGCTACTCTCTGCCCGTTCTCTTGCGAGACACCTTCTATCTTCACAGGCAACGGTTCCGACGAGGCGATATGAAGATCACGTTGCGGGAAAGCAATAACGATACCCGTTTCATTGAATTTTTCATTGATCGCCCGGTTCGAGGTACTTACGGTACGGGCGTGCTTCTCAACCGAGTCAATAAAACAGCGCCATCGTGATTATCAAAAGACAATTCACGCATGACCATGACATGCTGGTGAAATTAGATGGCAACTGTACTACATAAAATATTTTCAAACTCTCGAGAACCATTATGAACTAAAGGAGCCGGTAACAACTAAAAGTTATTTAGTTTTACAATTGATTATAATTTATCATCGACTTCTTTTAATTAATGCCATGGTATGTCTCCGGTTATAGGTCCATTATGGAAGTAAGGGGCTGGATTCCCTGATAATGGAAAACGGATGAAAGATTTTTAGCATCAGAGTGAGTCTATGTAATGAATAATAGAGGCAGGGATATGGTCTGTAACTTTCATGGTTGTATCCTATGAAAATCCCACGCATTGAACTTTTCGAATGGCTTCGGAATAACCACGAACGCGCTGACTACGTTCTGGCCTACAGCAAGATGAAAGGTGTTTCCAAACGCGAGTATGACGAGCTGGTGGATTATGATCCGGGGCCGGAGCTTGATCTTGGTCGGGGCGACCCGCACGGTGCCAACGAGTTCAAGCAGATTCTTGCACAGATGTATGGCTGCGGTATTGAAAACATCGTCACCACCTCTGGTGGTACCCAGGCCAATTTCCTGGTATTTCTGGCCACCCTGAGCAAAAAAGATAAATTCATCGTAGAACAGCCTGGCTACCAGCCCATGTGGCTAACACCCGAGATGATGGAAGCTAAAATGGTGCCATGGATCAGGCGTTTTGATGATGAATTCCGTCTCGATATCGATGCACTGGATGCACTTATCACGAACAGAACAAAACTGATCGTATTAACAAATCCGCACAACCCTACCGGGGTGGTGGCAGACAGGGAACTGGAAATAAGCAAGGTGGCAGAGATTGCGCAGGCCAGAGGCGTCTATGTACTTATCGACGAGATTTTTCTCGATGGGGCATCGGTCCCCCAGGTCTCGGCATACGGTCTGCCAAACGTAATCGTTACCAGCAGCATGACCAAGGTGTACGGACTGGGCGGCCAGAGGACAGGGTGGATCATCGCACCACTGGAAATCGCCACCGAGTGCCAGCATGCCAAAGTACATACCAATGGTTCCTCCTCTTATGTTGGAGAGATAATGAATGCCCACGCACTACGCTATGCCAGAGAATTCCTTATACAGCGGTTTAAGAAACTTTCGATGTCCAATTTTCAGGTACTCAGCGAATGGATGGAGGCCAATCAGGACATCCTGGAATGGGTAGAACCCCACGGCGGGGTAATGTGCTTTCCACGATACAGGGGGAATATGTCTTCAATCGAACTCTGCCAAAAGTTGCTGGACGATCACCGCGTCATGGTCAATCCCGGGGAGTATTTTAATCTCGATGGCCATATCAGGCTCGGTTATGCCTGTTCCGAAGATATTTTAGAAAACGGCCTGAATGCTCTAAGCAAAGGGCTAAGGGAACTAGGCTAAAGAAACCGGGCTGAACCAGGGCGTATTTGTGTTGTCTCTGAATTACCCGATATTGAAGAGGTTTTTGCTGTATACTAAACAGGCTTTTCTTTAGCTTTCTTTTGGCCGTTCTCTGGCTTTCCTTTAGCTTTCCCTTAGCTATGCACCATTACTTTCTCCCGCTTTCCAGGCGGTTACTTGTCTTTTAAGAGATGGTTTATGGGCATTGATACATGACTCATTAGGAACCCTTCAACAGGTGTCTTTTCCATGTGCAATCAGTACGTTACGTGCTGACGATGTATACGTTTACATTTCCTAAATGAGCAAAACCTTATCTCGACAATGAAATTCTTAGGAGAATTGACTATTAATAATCGTATAACGACTGCACTGCTTTTAGCCGCTGGTACCGGATCCCGCCTGCGCCCATTAACCCTTGATGCACCAAAATGTCTTACCGAAGTCAGCGGTGAACCCATACTGGCTCGTCTGCTTGATAACCTCCGCGTACAGGGCATTAAACGCCTGGTGGTAGTAACCGGATATCTGGATCATTGTGTCCGCGAATATCTTGAAGAAAATGCAGCGGATATGCAGCTTGAATACGTATTTAATCCAGTTTATAAGACGACCAACAATATCTATTCACTCTGGTTAGCGAAAAAAGCAATCGAAGAACCCTTCGTATTGATAGAGAGCGATCTCGTTTTTGAAGCATCCATGTTAGAGCCTATGCTGATACCGGATAGGATTGCGGTGTCGAATATCCTGCCATGGATGAATGGCACCATGGTTGAGCTAAACGCAGACAAAGCGGTTAAAGCATTTCATGTTAGTCACGATGTCGACGACGAACGCCGCTATAAAACCGTTAATATCTGCAGCCTGTCCTCAAAGAGCTGGCAGCAGGTGATCGCACATTTAGACCGTTATATCGAAGACGGGCGTGTTAATGAATATTATGAAACCGTGTTTGCCGATATGGTGGCTGACGGTTCACTTGAATTTGACGCCGTGCTGTTCAACGAGAACAAATGGTATGAGATCGATGCTATGGAAGACCTGCATCAGGCAGAATTGATGTTTCCTCGTGCTCCAGCTATTGGCTTACCAGAACATGTTGGCTTTAAACAGGCTGGATTTGGACATGTGACCAGTCGCTCTGCAGCTAACAGTGCCAGCATGGCAACACCAGTAAATAAAACGCTGGTTTCAGATAATGTCGTTTCCATTAATAAAATAGAGCCAGAGAAAATCCAATGACAGGTATGAACGACATGCATACAAAAGACACGCCAGTGAAGCAACCGAGCATACTTTCTTTTGTCAACGATCTGGCAAACCTGTGCTCTCTGGCGGGACTTCTTTCAGCAGTGCTCGCGATCTATTTCGCTATCGTGGGTAATTTCCCTGCTGCTATGATCGGACTGGTCTGGGCTGTGTTCTTTGACTGGAGCGATGGCAATATCGCCCGGCGTATGAAAGGCCGCACCGATGAGCAGAGAAAATTCGGTGGTCAGATGGACTCGCTGATTGATATCGTCAGCTTTGGCATTTGCCCTGCTGTCGTTTTACTGAGCTACGGTGATTTTAGTCCCTGGTTTATTCCAGGTGCTTTTCTTATTGCAGCAGCAGGCGTACTTCGATTAAGTTACTTTAATGTATACGGCTTAGCAGGCAAATCAAGTTTCCAGGGCCTGGCCATTGATAACAACGGTATCTTCCTGGTCCTGATATTTGCTATTAATAGCTTTGTCAGCGCATCCAGTTTTACAATTTTTCTCTATATCACAATAGTGGCATTGGCGGCCTTAAACGTAGCGCCTATTAGAACACCAAAACTGAGTAGTGGAAGCTGGTATTACGCCATTGCTCTTTATACCTTCACCATAACTATGCTTTTTGGCTGGCAGCTATTTAAGGACACAACTCTAGCCTAAAAGAGTTTACCAACGTATCTACGTACAAGGTGGAAACCAAAATTAAAAAAAGGGGAAGGCTGCTTACGGCCACCCCCCTTTAATCCGTGTAACCAGGGACAGGTCACGGTTTTTTGGTTTTCATATGTGCCAATCTGGAAACTGTGATCTGTCCCCGGATTGCATAATAATTACTCTTCGCCGCATCCAGATGCGCTTAATCAACAGAAATCTGATGAGATCATAGATGCTATCGAGTATGTTCTTGCTTGAATAATACGATAGTAGAGCAAGCAAAGATCTATTTTGCTGTGCTGCACCCTGATGATGTACTCTATATTGTTAAGACGTTCCTGAGTTATTGAGAACTGAAAAGAAACGACGAGGTATTGTTACTTAACCATTGTTAATGAGTTTCCTGAGTATCAGGAAATTATTGCCAGGTTTATTGAAAGCGATGAAGTCTTTGAAAATCAATACTCTTAAAGCTTAAATTGCTTTAGGGCGCTTGCTTCATGAAGCAGGTTCTGACTAATATATCACCATGTTGAAATACCTTCTGGGCATCCTTATCATACAAGCCGCTACTGTGGCGATGACGTTTGCGGCTATAAAATCTGATGACCAGGAGCTTTGGCTGGCAGTGTTATTGCTTGCTTTGATCCTTAGCCTGGTGACCGCCTTCTGGTTTGCCTCCATCGCCAGCCATACTAAAAAAGATGCACTGGCAAACGCCAGGGATGAATTTTCCAAAGAGCGGGAAAAATTGCGGGTTAACGCTGAACGCCAAAAGACCCGACTTATCCGCAAGAGCCACGAAGAGATCCGCAAAGAGACCAACCGGGCACACGCCAGGTCCAGCTTCAAACTGGGCGCAGGTTTTATTGGTATTGTTGCCGCCGGCTCACTGATGATATTCAGCCAGCTACTGACACTGGGTTTGTTGACACTGGCTGTCGGTGGTGGTGCGCTGGGAGGTTATCTCATGCGCGTTCGGCAAGAGGCCGTTTCGAGAAATAAAGAGGCATTTGCCATTAGCAATGAAACAAAACCTGTTATTGAGGCTCAGCCTGCCAGGCATGATTCCCGCTAAACTCACTTCCGGTACAGAGCAGCACATACCTTAAAGATATACTCTTGTATGTACCATTAAAAGTACTGCCCTTTATGCTGATATGAGTGACAAACCTTTGATAAAGCAGTACAAATGGAGAGATCAAACCTGCCTAATTCATATAGAAATATTCTTTCATCATTGATCTCAGGAAACATTTCCAGATCTCAGGATATACACGGAAACTCGGTTTCGCAAACAGAATCAATTTAGCAAAATAATAACCTGGGTTGTTTATAAAACAATCTTTCAAATTAAACAGCTATTTTCATTTTGTATAACTCCATTCAGCTCAGGGTGCTCTAATTAGCAAAGCGATGTTTAGATATATCCACAGAAATAGTTTGAAAAACAAGGTTACTTAATTAAAGGATTGTTATTAGTAAAAAAGGATGTTTATATATTACCCGTACTCAAACTAAGAGATTTGCCAGCCGTGGATGACACGTTGAAAAAACTTCTGGCGGCAGAGAGTGCTGCTAGTGAACTGATTGAGAAAGCACAGAAAGACGAAGAGTCTCAGGTGCAAAAAACGTTGCTTGAAGCACGCCAAAAGGAAGAGCGGTTTGAAGCCCGCGTACCTGAATTACATGCATCCTTCATTGAGAAGTCCGATCAGCGTGCCAGGCAGACGGTCGCTGAGATGGAGCGTCGTTACCAGGAAAGCCTCAACCAGTTGCGAGAAGACTCAGACGCACATGAAGAAACAGCGCTGGATACAGCATTCCTCGAACTGCTAGGTAGAAGCGAGCAGTGAATCGACTGGCTAGTCAGGCATACCTACGTACCCGACTGGCGATCATGGGCACTAACCTGCTAGGGCAGGAAAAACTCAACGAAATCGCGCAACTACCCGCTGAAGAGTTAACCAGCAGTATCGGCTTCGATGAAGTCAAGGGCAGCAGCGATGTTGCACGCCTTGCAGCATTCGAACGTGCACAGATGCAGACATGGCTGAATGAACTCAGTACCCTGCTGCGGCCACTCGAAGGAGCTGCACGTCAGCTACTGACCCAATGGGCCAGCCGATACGAGCTATTCAACATCAAAGCACTGGTACGCGGCAAGATCGGACAACTACCCAACGAAGAGATCGAGCGCAGCCTGTTCATATTGCCAGGTTTCCTCAGCCTCAATCACGATGATCTGATCAACACCGACAGTGTTCCCGAGCTGTTACGCCATTTACAGAAGACACGCTATCGGCGCATCGCCACCCAGGCACTGCGCCAGTACGAAGAAACCCCCGATCCCTTTCTGCTCGATGCCACGCTCGACCAGCAGTTCTACAATGACCTGCTCAGCCGGGCACAGAGACTCGAAGGCCACGACCACACAGAGATGCTCAACATGATCGGGCGTTTCGTCGACCGCCACAACCTGGTCTGGAGCCTGCGTTATCGTTTCAACTATAAGCTGCAGACCAGCCAGGTGCTTTACCTGTCGATCGATGGTGGTCGCTTATTGAATCGTCCTATCCTGCAAAAGATCATACAGTCAGACACACTGGAAGAGGCAATCGGTCAGTTTCCAAGCAACCTGCTCCACCATGGCGAGATGCCAAAAGAGATCACCAGGATCCAGGTCGCGATGCGCAACGATCTTTTGGATTATGCAAGACTTGCGATGCGTCGCAGCCCCTCGGCATTGACCAGCGTACTCGCCTACCTGGTCTTGCGACATGATGAACTCAAAGAAATCTACGCCATCTTACATGCACGTGTACATGGAATCAGTGACGATATCCTCAGCGAAGCACTCAACCCTTTGCAGGATGAAGCCGCATGAACAGGGCCGGATACGATATGCGCCATGTCACCATTACGCTCATGCGTGAGTGCCTGCCCCGTGCCAGCCTGGTACTGGCCGAACTCGAAACATTTGCTCCAGACGAGCGTCCATTGTTGGCGCCGGAACTAACTGAGATACCTGGCACGACTTTTCGCAGCCGAATCCGTCGTGCCTGGGGACACCTGGATCGCCTGACAGCCCTGCTCGGCGAACCGCCGAGGGAAGATCACGACACACCGGTACTGGTGTTACGCCGTGAACAGCTGATCGAGATCGATCAATGGCTTTCTGATGCCTGGCAACAATGTGCACCGTGTGATGAGCACCTGCATAAGATCGAGGAAGAGTTACGCGAACTGCATCACCTGGAAAAGTCACTGGAGGATTTTGCTGACCTGGATGTCGACCTCAGCCTCTTGCAGGGTGAACACGAACACCTGGACATCCGTATCGGCACGGTGCCAGTAGAAAACCTGCCGCGGTTGAGTGATGTTCTGGCCCTGTCGAACCACCTTATCGTCAATACCGCCGGTAAAGGTGATACCCGGCGCATCGTCATTGCCGGCCGACGTGAAGATGCACCGATACTCGATAGTGTACTGCAGGCTGCAGCCTTTCAGCCGGTCGTTATCCCCGAGACATTCAATGATAATCCCGATGCAGTACTCGCCCACCTGCATACACGCCGGCAGGAACTCGATCAGCAATACCAGCAGCTACAGAGCAAAATAATTAACTGGCGGAGCAGCAACTGGCGCCAGATGCTACGCGCCCATCAGATGCTCACCGCTGCCGAACCTTATGTCAGCCTGCGCGATGCCGTGCGCACCCGTGGCACCCTCGCCGTGCTGCAAGGCTGGATACCGGCCAGCCGTCTCGACGAAGTCGAAAAAAAATTACGTGACAGTCTTTGGCTGCCTGTTCAACTGGAATCACGCAAACCGCTTGCTGATGAGCTTCACCTGGTACCGGTGCCAGTTCGAGAACGTGGCCTGTTACGCCCGTTTGCCAAGCTGGTGGAACAATACGGTGTGCCTCGCTTCGGAGAATTTGATCCCACGATACTATTTGCTATCACCTTCGCTGGCATGTTTGGCATGATGTTCGGTGATATCGGCCATGGTGCCGTGATCCTGCTGACCGGTCTACTGCTTCACAGGAAGCTGCAATCTTTCACCTACCTGTTCGTACTGGCAGGGGCCTCAGCCATGCTGTTCGGCTGGTTATATGGCAGTATCTTTGGTGTCGAACACTGGATACACCCGCTGTGGATCGCACCCATGTCGGACCCGGTCTATATGCTCATCGTCGCGTTCTGCTGGGGTGTTGCTTACCTCACCCTCGGCTCGGTTATCGCGATCAGCAATCGTCTGTTTTCTGGCGATCAGATCGGCGCCCTGTTCGGCCCCGGTGGACTATTCTCGTTGATACTCTACCTGGCACTGCTCGGCGGCCTGGTGAACATGGCACAGGGTGGCGGTTTCCCGCTGCTTGCTACCATCATGATCATCATCACCCTGATCCTGCTGGCCGGTTACCAATGGCAGTCTTCTGATGCCGCCTATGGCGAACGCATTTTTACTACGCTGATCGAAACCTTCGAGATCGTCAACGGCTACATCAGCAGTTCGCTATCGTTCCTTCGTGTCGCCGCTTTCAGTCTTAACCATGTGGCACTGCTACTCGCCGTGTTCACCCTGGCCAACAGCATGGACACTATCGGACACTGGGTCACACTGGTGCTCGGTAACCTGTTCGTCATCATCCTCGAAGGCATCATCGTGGCCATACAGACACTGCGACTCGAATATTACGAAGGATTCTCCCGTTATTTTTACGGTGACGGCACACCCTTCCGGCCTCTGCGTACTGGACGCTCACAAACAACTTAAACCCTATGAATCAGGAGTAAACATGAACAGCATCATCGCCCTACTCACCATCACACTTATCGGCATGATCTTGACCGGCGTCTACCTTCATTTTCGGCCGCTTGAGAACAACCGGGCCAGGCGTTTATTCATGCCTACCGTCATTACCAATATCACCCTGTTCTTCGGTCTCCAGCTGGTCGCCGTAATCATCGGTGTAAACGATGCCTTTGCTGCAGCCGAAGCAACCGAAGCTGTCGGAGGCGGTGTTGCTGATATCAGCATCGGCACCGGGCTGGCCTTCATCGGTATCGCCTTACCGACCGCATTAAGTACCATCGCTGCCGGCATCGCGGTCGGGCCGATCGGTGCTGCCTCACTGGCCGCGGTATCAGAGAAACCTGAGATCTTCGGACGTACCCTGGTCTACCTGGGTCTCGCCGAAGGTATTGCAATCTATGGCCTGGTGCTCTCTATCCTGCTGTTGAACAGGATCTAAGCCAGATGAAAACAACACGCCAGCTATTTCTCGGTGACGCCTCACTGGCAACGGGTTTTCGCCTTGCCGGTTTTGAGGTGTACCCGGATGCAGATGCAGCTCAACTGGACCGACTACTGGATAAACTGACGGCCAGCCGTACATCGGCGTTTATCGTCATCGATCAACAGCTCGCCGAATCTGACAGTAAACGCCTGGAAGGTGTGCGTCGTGAGGGTGGCCGTATCCTGCTCACCCAGGTACCGCCTCTCAATCATCCAGAGCAGATGCACAGCTCGGTCGATGACCGGATTCAGCAACTGCTCGGCCTGGACGTTGATTAAATGGAAGGTGACAAGACATGAGCAAGGCCGAAAGAAATCAAGTGCAGTCGCTCGAAGACGCGATCATGGATCGCGCCAAAGAACTTGCGCAGGAAATTCAGGAAAAAACCAGTCGCCAGTGCGACACCATCCTGCGCGATGTCGCCGCCAAGCTGCACATGGCGGAAGAACGTGAAGTACTGGCCACCAAGCTCGAAGCCGAACGACACTTCCACCGGGTAACACAGTCCAGCGAACTGAAGATGAAGAGCCGCATTGACCAGTTGCGCTGGGAACTGGTACAGACTATCCAGTCACGTCTGACACAGCGCATGCAGGCATTGTGCGCCGATCGAACAGCCTACCGTGAATGGCTGGTGGAAATGATTCGTGATGCTGCGTCTGCATTACCAGAGGGAGATCTGACCGCCGAGGTAAATGCGGACGACCTCAGCTGGATATCTACCGAGTGGCCCAAACTTGCTGCCAAGGCGGCGCCTAAACGTAATATCACGCTTTCACAAAAAGCGACCTGGGGCAGCGGTGGCATCAAAGTGCGTACTACCGACAACTATGCCCAGGTCGACAACCGCTTCGAAGGCAGGCTTTCACGATACGAGTCTGAGGTACAGCGTGTCATCCTGCGTACCTTGTTTCCGACCGACATAAACGCCAGTGCGCGTAGCGGGGGCTCGTTATGAATAAGGCACGCAGCGGCTACATCCGTGAGATAAACGGTCCTATCCTGCGTGTCCATCTGCCGGGTGGACGCAATGGTGAACAGATTCGCATCGGCAGTCTGAACATCGTTGGTGAGATCATCGCGCTCGAAGATGACGATGCCATCGTACAGGCTTATGAATCAACCGAAGGGCTACGTCCCGGTGAGAGCATCGAAGGCCTGGGGCATCCTCTCTCGGTAGAACTCGGCCCCGGTCTGTTACAGAGCATCTTCGACGGTGTGCAGCGGCCACTGGAAGAGATAGCAGATCTGGCTGGCGACAATATTCCACGCGGCCTGCACGTCGATTCCCTCGACCGCAAACATGAATGGGCATTCGTACCACGCGACGGTTTGCTGCCAGGCTCCATCATCGAACCGGGTGAGCGCCTTGGCACAGTGCAGGAAACCGATACCATCGAACACCGCATACTGGTGCCACCGACAGTACGCGGTGAACTGATCGATCTTGCATCGGCCGGTCAATACACACTCGACGGCACCATCGCGAGAGTGCGAGATGAGAAAGACCAGGTACACAAACTGAAGATGTTCCATCGCTGGCCGGTACGTACCCCACGCCCCTATGGCAAACGTGACCACGGCGTCGAACCGCTGATCACCGGTCAGCGTATCCTAGATACTTTTTTCCCTCTGCTCAAGGGCGGCAAGGGAGCCGTCCCCGGCCCATTCGGTGCTGGTAAAACCATGGTACAGCAGCAGATAGCGCGCTGGTCCAATGCCGATATCGTCATCTATGTCGGTTGCGGCGAGCGCGGCAATGAACTGGTCGACGTTCTGGAGAACTTCCCGCAACTGAAAGACCCGCACACCGGACGCAGTATGATGGAACGCACCCTGCTTGTTGCCAACACGTCCAATATGCCGGTCGTCGCCCGCGAGGCTTCGATCTACGTCGGTATGACCATGGCCGAATATTTTCGTGACCAGGGTTATGACGTGGTCATGCTCGCCGACTCCACCTCACGCTGGGCCGAAGCCCTGCGCGAAGTCGCCGGCCGCCTCGGTCATATGCCCGTGGAAGAAGGTTACCCGGCCTACCTCGGCTCCCGCCTGGCCGCGGTGTACGAGCGTGCCGGCCGTGTCGAAACTCTCGATGGTGATCGCGGCTCGGTCACCCTGATCGGCGCCGTGTCACCACCGGGTGGCGATTTCTCTGAACCGGTAACCAGCCACACCAAAGAGATCATCCAGACCTTCTGGGCACTCTCCAAAGAACTGGCTGACGCACGCCATTACCCATCGATCGACTGGGTCGACAGCTTTTCAGCGGACGTCTCGGTCACCGCCGGCTGGTGGGCAAAGAATATCAACGGCGCCTGGGAGCAGCGTCGCACAGAAGCGCTATCGCTGCTAGCACGTGATGCCGAACTCTCACGCATCGTTAACCTCGTCGGCCCCGAAGCACTGTCGCATGAACAACGCTGGGAACTCGAAGGCGCATCACTGATTAAAGAAGCAGTACTTCAGCAGAGTGCACTCGATGATGCCGACAGTTACTGCTCACCCCGTAAACAGTTCGACCTGCTGGAACTCGTGATGCAGGTATTCGACCACGGTAAAGAACTGATCGCATTGGGAGCACCTGTACAGGAACTGGCCGAACATCCGATACTGGCACGCATCAGGCGAGCCAAGTCCAGTTGGCGCAGTGATGAAATCGATGAACTTGCCTCATTCGCCAGCGAGGTCGACAGGACATTAGCCGCCATGCGCAGCGAATACACATCGAAACAGGAGACGACAACATGAGCGATGTCGAATACCGCCGGGCGACGGCAGCTCAGGGTGGCCTGTTGATCGTTAAAGGTGTAGAAAAAATTGCCTTTGGTGACCGTGTGCAGATACGTGATCACAAGGGCAGCAAACGCAACGGCCAGGTCATAACCACTGCGGAAAATGAAGCACTGATACAGGTATTCGAGGGTACCGATGACCTCGACCTCGATAATACCTGGGTGCGTTTTCTCGATCAGCCCTTCACCCTCACCGTCAGTCCCGGCCTGCTCGGCCGGGTATTTAACGGTATCGGTGAACCGCAGGATGACCGTCCGCCGATCGTCGATGGTGAACAGCGGGGCATCAATGGATCAGCGATCAATCCGGCTGCGCGTAACTATCCACGTGAATTTATCCAGACCGGCATCTCCACCATCGACGGCCTGAACTCGCTGGTACGTGGCCAGAAACTGCCAATCTTTTCCGCTTCCGGTCTGCCGCATAACCGGCTGGCGGCACAGATCGTACGCCAGGCACGGCTACCCGGAGAGGCCAGCAACTTCGCCATCGTGTTCGCAGCGATGGGTGTGTCATATACCGATGCACGTTTCTTCGAGGAATCCTTCTCTGACTCCGGCGTACTTGGCAATGTCGTGATGTTCATCAATCATGCCGATGATCCGCCGATAGAACGACTGGCGCTGCCGCGTGTTGCGTTAACCGCCGCGGAATACCTGGCGTTCGATCTCGACCGCCACGTACTGGTGGTGATGACAGACATGACCAACTACTCGGAGGCACTGCGCGAAATCGCCACCGCCAAGGGTGATGTGCCGGCACGTAAAGGTTATCCGGGTTACCTGTACTCTGACCTGGCCGAGATCTACGAGCGATCCGGGCGTATCCGTAACCGCCACGGATCGGTGACCATGGTGCCGGTGGTAACGATGCCATCTGACGATATCACGCATCCTATTCCTGACCTTACCGGTTATATCACCGAGGGGCAGATCGTACTGTCACGTGAACTTCATAGCCAGGGCATCTACCCACCGGTCGATATCGCGCCTTCTTTATCTCGCCTGATGAAAGACGGCATCGGCAAGGACGATACACGTGATGACCACCCACGCGTCGCCAACCAGCTCTATGCGCTGTACGCAAAGGCGCAGGAAGCACGTAACCTGGCTTCGATCATCGGCGCCGAAGAACTGTCTGCACGTGACCAGCGTTACCTGGAGTTCGCCACTGACTTCGACAAACAGTTTGTCGGCCAGGGGGAAGATGAGAACCGCAGCATCATAGAGACACTCAACATTGCCTGGGAACTGCTGTCTCGCTTCCCGCGCGAAGCACTTACCCGGGTCAGCGAGACTGACCTCGCCCGCTATCACCACTCCGGAGAGGAAGCGGCATGACACGTCTGCGCACAGCACCGACCAAGAGCGCTCTGCTCAACCTGCGAAAAAAGGTACGGTTCCTCGAAGACGGACATGAACTGCTCGAGCGCAAGCGTGAACTGCTGACGCGGCTGGTCTATGAACACATCAAGGAATATCAGGGCAAGAAACACACTGCGCATAAAACATTGCGCCAGGCCTACCACTGGCTCAGCATTGCGCAACTGCGCATGGGTGAGAGAAATATTGCACAGGCAACCCTGGGCGCAACCGCATCGACCAGCATGCAAGTACTGCCCAGGCGCTCCCTCGGTATTCAGTACCCGTCAGTAGAAGCGGCTGTCGTGCCGCCACAGCCGGTTGGACTGCTAGGCACAGATCCAAGTTTCGATGAAGCCCGCCAGGGTTTTGCCCAGGCAGCGGTACACCTTGCCGAACTCGCCGCTGTCGAGACAGCGTTATATCGCCTTATCAGCGAACAGCGCAAGGCACAAAAACGGGTCAATGCACTCAAGTACAACATCATCCCCTCGTACAAGGCAGTGATAAAACAGATCGCTGAAGCGCTGGAGGAAGAAGAACGCGGAACACTTTTCCAGATCAAACGTTTACGCGAGGCGACCGAAAACAAACGCAGTATTTGAACGATGGATCGTGAACTATAATGCAGCGAGATATTACAACGAGTGATTTTTTATATCTTACTTAGAAACTTTTAGCCACAGACCGCTTATGAACAACGCTATATCAATCGCATACTTTTCCATGGAGATCGCCCTGGAGTCGGCCATCCCTACCTATTCCGGAGGCCTTGGCGTGCTAGCGGGTGATACCCTGCGCTCTGCTGCCGATGCCGGCATCGCCATGGCAGGCATTACCCTGGCATCACGAAAAGGGTATTTCCTACAGCGCCTGGATGAACAAGGTAACCAGTCAGAGGAGCCGGTCAACTGGCCCATCGGTGATTATCTTCTACCGCTGGATATAGAGATCACGGTGGAGATCGAAGATCGCCAGGTCATCGTCCGCGCATGGCGTTATGACATCCTGGGAAACAGTGGACACCCTGTACCGGTCTATCTCCTGGATACCGATGTCGAAGGTAATACCGCATATGACCGCACCCTGACCGATCGGCTCTATGGTGGTGATGAGCATTATCGCCTCTGTCAGGAAGTCGTTCTGGGCATCGGTGGTGTCAGGATACTGCGTGCGCTTGGACATTCAGATATCGAGCGTTATCACATGAATGAAGGCCATTCCAGCCTGCTTATTTTCGAACTCATGTCAGAATTGACGACATGGCTGGGCGAGAGCAAATCAAGCTTGCAGCATATTGACCAGGTCAGGCGAAAATGTATTTTCACTACCCACACGCCGGTTGCTGCCGGTCACGATCGTTATCCCGCGGACCTGGCTTATCGCGTACTCAAACAAAACGATCCGTTTAAAGACTGCTTTAAAGAGATCAGTTATAAAAACGAGCTGAACCTTACTCACCTGGCGCTTGAGTCCAGTTATTACATCAATGGTGTCGCCAGAAAACACGGTGACACATCGAGGAAGCTGTTCCATGATGCTTACAATGTCGACTTCATTACTAATGGCGTACATGCATACACCTGGGCCGCTGACGCCGTGCGGGAATTATTCGACAGGAAAATTCCGGACTGGCGCAGTGATAACATGAGCCTTCGTTACGCCATCAAGATCGACCGCGAAGAAGTCTGGCAGGCACATCAGCAGAACAAACGCCTGCTTATCGAGCACGTCAACAAAACGTGTAATGCAGGCATGGACAATCACGTAATGACCCTGGGTTTTGCCCGCCGTGCCACCACCTATAAACGATCAACCCTTATTTTTACAGATGTAGAACGGCTGCAATCCATCGCCAGTCATTGCGGGCCGCTACAGATTGTTTTTGCTGGCAAAGCGCACCCTAAAGATACTGAAGGCAAAGAATTAATCCGCCAGATTTTTAAGATAAAAGCCACATTGAACAATGCTATTCGTATCAGCTATCTACCCGACTACGACATGGAAATCGGCAGATTATTAACATCCGGTGTCGACCTCTGGTTAAATACACCACAACCACCTATGGAAGCCTCCGGCACCAGCGGTATGAAGGCGGCAATCAATGGCGTGCCATCATTGAGCATACTGGATGGCTGGTGGATAGAAGGTTGTATCGAAGGGGTAACGGGATGGTCGATCAGTGATTCACAACAATCAATAGATAGCTCACAAACTAACAGTGAAGCCGAGATACTCTATTCCAAACTCGAAAACACTATCGTCCCCATGTACTACAACCATCGCAATGCCTATATAGATATCATGAGAAACACCATTGCCATCAATGGCTCTTTTTTCAATACCGAACGCATGGTCAACCAATATGTGACCAAGGCTTATTTCAGGTAACTATATTTAGTATATATTGTCTATAGTTATTACCAGTGAAATTTGAAAGCCTATGTTTACAGGGCTCCAGCCACCCTCGTAACGAAAGTCTTGCAGGTTTAATTTATAGCGGACATGCTTAACCTGAACGTCTGCGGTTGACAGTGGGCATCAATACTAAAAGACACTAACCCTTTCAAATAACCAGAAAGCTGCAAGTCCACCAAAGGCGAAAGAGTCCACCACCAATTATTATGAAATGCAGCAGTGGCCTGGCTCACGTAACCATTATCTCAACAACAGTTACTCTTTTTTTATTTCGGCTTGTACCAGATCGGTGAAGTATATGCGCGCTCCGTGGTAATCATCGGAACTTCTTCTGGCATTTTCATCTTGTAGTATTTGGCATCATAAGCCGTCCATCGTGGTGTGGGAATCTCGATAACGCGGGCATAATAAAAAGCATTCTGACCAGCATCAAAGTCTGGGTCTTTCCAGGTCGTTATCAGTTCAGTAGCACCGATGGTATTGGTCCAGGTTGCATTAGCAACGTCCACCGTGTTACCGACGGATGGTAATTTTCCGGTTTTCGCATCGGGCTTGCGGTCACCAGACCAGACGACATCATAAACTTTTTCATGCATCTCATTTTTGTCATCGACCCAGCCTTTGATAACCTGAACACGATCAAGATTGCCTCCGATTGGATCTTTCAGCGCAGCAACGAGAAACGTTGGCACCTTATCCCCTTCCGGACGTGCTGACAGGTCACCGCCCATTGGCACCCCCTTGGCATAACCCACGCCGGCAGGCAGCCGGTTATTAGCATCTTCACTATTAAAGTCCCAGCCACCAAAGAAACGTACAGTCATACGACTGCCGGTGGTCGCATAAGTCTCCTTGCGCTGCATCGCATCAAAAATAGAGGCGCGTGTATTTTCTTCAGCCCACACTGCCGCCCAACCCGATGCAAGTGGGGAATAACCTTTGTATTCTTTATCACCCATCTTGGCCATAGGATGCTTGTAGCGATCTTTGTTTGGCTCGGTGCCCGCATGTTTGC
The DNA here is from genome assembly GCA_963807625.1 of uncultured Gammaproteobacteria bacterium. Taxonomy (GTDB): domain Bacteria; phylum Pseudomonadota; class Gammaproteobacteria; order SZUA-229; family SZUA-229. The sequence goes on along the minus strand of CAWECN010000005.1, from coordinate 77,488 downwards.
CAAAATAACTGTCTTCTTCAACGGCTGCCAGTGCAGTATGGCTGTCAGTCGAACCGATCAGGCCGAACTGATAGGGATTAGTACCCAGCTTGTTTTCCAGCCTTAATCCGGTTTTTAACGCAGAACGCGCATACTCAAAGCGCAGCATCTCGTTTGTCTTCGCTTCACTGAGATCCAGGTTGCCCTGATCCCAGGTTCCGTAATCGGCAAACTCGTCATTTTTTGACAGCAACGGGTGCGCCTCACCATCGCCTTTAATCTGCGTCACTTCATAGAGCGGCTCCCAGCGCGCTCGCGCCTGAACATAGTTTTTATTGATTTTTTTACCCAGTGCTTTGCTTTCCGGGAACATGATGCCGTTGCTCAGGTTGCCATTATGTGCAATCGCCAGAACCTGGCCGGCTGTTTTTGCTTCATAGTCAGCCATCCATTTCCACAGGTCGACCGGATCAGGACTGCCCAGTGGTTTTTCGGTGGTATAAGGCTCCAACAACTTCGCACGGTCACCACCATCGCGATACATCACTACCCGGTGCAAGTTATTGCCCTTTATCAGCGATGTCCACTCATACCCTATAAAGGCTGTAAACGTACCCGGGTCATTCGCCTCTTCAGCGGCATTGATGGTGTCATCCCAGGTGGAACGATAGATACTCATACCCGGCAGGGATTTCAGGTCATTGGGGAAATTCCCCTGAGAGAAGTCACCGATAATCTCAGCAGCTGCCTGCACTGCTTCCTGGCCACCCCTGTTAATCATTCCATTCCATTTTCTTCCCTTGTCATTGGCCATCACATAGGGAGCGCCTTCCTGCAATTTTGGGAAGAACCCCATGTTGTCTGAATGATCGGCGACCACAAGAAAATCAAGAGGACGGGATAATCTCACCGCTTGACCAGTCGATGAGATGACTTCCTCACCCTTGGCAAATTTATAAGCATCAGGCGGCAATAGACGGGCACCAAAAGCACCAGCATCAAAAGAGACAGCCGTGTGCAGATGGGTATCACCCCAAAGTGGCCGATCAGGGAAGTTACGCTGCGCATAGGGAGAATAAGGCTGTGTTTTGGCAGTCGCACTTAATGAATCAAGATCATCTGTGACCAGGCCACCACCTTCCGATAACGAGATCTGACTGTAAGTCAAAGCAAGAAGAAACGTTAAGACCGAAGATGTTTGTTTTGAAGGCATTTTTTTCATTTGACTCTCCCAAGCTCATTTTTCCCCAGAGACAGAAAGCATAACGCACCTATGAAGAAAGATTCAAACAATTAGTGTAAATGACTACTCCACGTTACCGGTAAAAGCTGTAATTCTTCCAGGCCCACCATTTATTCTCCTTCCTGGTATTGATGGCTCTCGAGGCAGAGATCCCAATAGGGTGTCCCTTCAAATCGCTTTACCAGGAAATCAACAAAGGCTCTGACACGTTGTGAGAGATGACGTGTTTGCGGATAGATCGCATAAGCATCAATATGTGGAATTTTATAATCGGTGAGTATTGGAACCAGAGCACCACGTTCGATTTCTTTATAGGCGATAAATGATGGCAGCATAACAATTCCCAGGCCGGCTACAGCTGCGTCTTTAAGAAATTCCCCTGTGCTGGCTTTTAGGTATGGCTGTATTTTTGTCCGCAGCTCCCTGCCATTACTATCGGTTAAATGCCAGTATTCAAAATCACGTAGCAAGCTATAAACCAGGCATTGATGATCTTTCAATTCATCCGGTGATTGCGGCATGCCCTTTTCTTCTAGATAAACCGGACTGGCACACATTACGATACGAATTGGCGCAAGACGGCGTGCGATCAAACTTGAATCAGGTAGATTTGCAATGCGGAAGGCCAGGTCAAATCCTTCCTGTATCAAATCCACTTCACGGTCATTAAAATCCAGGTCAAACTCTATCTGTGGATGTGCCTGTAAAAATTCGTTGATGGCCGGCCCCATATGCATGAGCCCAAAAGTTGATGGTAAGGCTATCTTCAAACTGCCTTTTAATGTGCCATGGGCCTGTGATGTTGCGTGTTCCGCCTCGATCACATCTTCCAGTATACGTACTGATTGATGATAAAAAGCACGCCCGGTATCAGTCAGGTTCATCTTCCGGGTCGTTCGGTGAAACAGTTCTACGCCCAGATGCTCTTCCAGCTCTTTCAAACGCCGGCTAACCGCGGATTTTGCTACGCCTAGTCTATCAGCAGCACCACTGATACTGCCGACTTCGACCACGCGAATGAACACACTCATATTCTCAAATCGATCCATTTCACCACCTTCTTTATTGTTGCGATTATAAGAACAATTATTTCCAATTATCAATGTTTATTCATTCATTAGCAACACTGATAATACATCCAACAAATAGGCACAAACACTCTGAAACATAGAGAGGGGAATGTTATGAGCACACAGACCAAGACAACACGATTCATACCCGCGATGGAAACATCGGAAGGCGCAGGCGTAACGGTGCATCGTACGATCGGTACGCCTGCTCTGCGCAACTATGATCCGTTCATGTTACTGGATCAGATCAGCAGCGATAATCCTGATGATTATATCGCCGGTTTCCCACAGCATCCTCACCGTGGTTTTAACACCTTCACCTATATGATCGATGGCGACATGGAACATAAGGACAGCATGGGCAATACCGGCAACCTTGGTCCTGGCGGCGCCCAATGGATGAAAGCTGCCAGCGGGGTTATCCATTCAGAGATGCCAAAACAGGAGAACGGACTGATGCGCGGGTTCCAGTTATGGATCAACCTGCCTTCTGCAAACAAGATGGATACACCTGAATACCAGGAATATACCTCGGATGCGTTTTCAGTCGTGGAGACAGCTGACTACAAAGTTAAAGTGGTAATAGGAAATTTCAGCGATGTGAATTTTAATGATATCAATTCACCTATCGTGGATGATATCACCGATGTGTCGTATTTCGACGTGCAGGTCAATGCGGGAAAAAGCCTTCAGCATAAATTACCTGAAGAGAACAATAGCTTTCTGTATGTTTTCGAAGGTGACGGTCAGTTCAATGGCAACAGCGTTCAGTCGAACACACTCATCGTACTGTCTGCAGAAGATAACGTCTCTAACTTTGTTGCCGGGGAACAGGGTGCGCGGTTCCTGTTGATCAGCGGTAAACCAATCGATGAGTCCGTTGTTCAGTATGGACCGTTCGTAATGAATTCAAGAGAAGAGATTGATCAGGCGATGAGTGATTACCAGTCGAATAATTTCGTACGTGATCGAGCCTGGATCAATCAGAATAAATAACTGGTATGGCAATGCAGTGGAAAAATAGTACGACACGCTTTGGCCTGATTGCCGTTGCTCTGCACTGGCTGGTAGCACTGTCTGTTTTTGGACTTTTCGGACTGGGTTTATGGATGACCGAACTGGACTACTACGACAACTGGTACAAGCAGGGACCATGGTTACACAAGAGTATCGGTATTATGCTTTTCTTTATCGTGATCGTTCGTTTGTGCTGGCGAGTGTTAACCCCACCTCCTGCCGCCCTGACCAACCACAAACCGCGGGAGATAAAACTGGCGCACATGGCTCACCTGCTGATGTATCTTTTGTTACTGGCAATCATGGTAAGCGGCTACCTCATCTCGACCGCCGATAATCGTGCGATCGAGGTGTTTGGCTGGTTCGCCGTGCCAGCGACCATCACTTCCCTACCTGATCAGGAAGATATCGCAGGCTGGGTACATCTGATACTGGCTTCTACTTTAATCGGGCTGGTTGTGCTGCATGCAGCGGCCGCCCTTAAACATCACTTCTTCGACCGGGACCGCACTCTAAAACGCATTTTCGGAAGATAAGTTCATTCTATATATAACTGGAGAACAATTATGAAATTACCAACATTAGCAACTTCATTACTTATTGCAGGTTTGACATTTGGCAGCACAGCCCTCATGGCTGACGATTATGTCATCGATACAAAAGGCGCACATGCATCTATCAAGTTTCGTGTGCAACATCTTGGCTATAGCTGGCTATATGGCCGCTTTAACGAATTCGATGGCAAGTTCAGCTACGATGAAAAGCAGCCGGAAAATGCATCCGTCGAAGTCACCATAAAAACCAGCAGCGTGGACTCAAATCATGCTGAACGCGATAAACATCTGCGCAGTGATGATTTCCTGCATGTCGACAAATACCCGGAAGCAAAATTCGTCAGTACCGGTTTCACCCCGGGTAAGGATGGCACTGGTGTACTCAAAGGCAATCTCACATTGCACGGCGTGACCAAACCCCTGGAGATCGATGTGGAATTCATCGGTGCTGGCGATGACCCATGGGGCGGCTATCGCGTTGGCTTTGAAGGTACCACCCGTTTTGCTATGGCTGACTTTGGCATCGTAAAAGACCTCGGCCCGAAGTCGAAAGATGTCGAGATGATACTGTCCGTGGAAGGCATAAAACAATAAGCATCTAACACGACCATGAGTGCGTGATCGCACATGGGTTAATCCAATAGTAGGCAGAGGTATAAAAACGATGTTTGGAAAACTGAAGGTAGAAAAAGGCAAGTTTGTTCGAACCGAATCGAGTTTCAGAAACTGGATAACAAAAGATGGCAGAGCAGGACCAAGCGGTGACGAAGGTTTTTCTGCCGAACCTGGCCGCTATCACCTCTACGTATCCTATGCCTGCCCATGGGCGCATCGCGCACTGATCTTTCGTGTACTGAAAGGACTTGAAGATGTGATTTCAGTCTCTGTGGTGCATCCATTAATGCCCTCTGAGAGCTGGGTGTTTGGTGAATACCCGGGCGCCACCGAAGATCACATAAACCATGCTCATTATTTATATGAGAATTATCTGAAAGCCGATCCCGATTTCGATGGACTGGTTACCGTGCCGCTACTCTGGGACAAGAAGCGCGAGACCATCGTGAATAACGAGTCTTCTGAAATCATACGCATGTTGAATTCTGCCTTCGATGACTATGCTGAGTCCGACCTGGATTTTTACCCCGAGTCACTGCGTAAAGAGATCGATGCGATAAACGAGATTGTTTATCACAATATAAACAATGGCGTATACCGCACAGGATTCGCCACCACACAGAGCGCCTACGATGAGGCATTTGATCAGCTGTTCAATACCATGGATGAGCTTGAAGCGTTGTTATCCAAACAACGCTACCTGGTCGGCAAACAGATAACAGAAGCCGACTGGCGACTGTTTACTACACTGGTGCGTTTTGATGCGGTCTATTACAACCACTTCAAAACCAATAAAAAGCGGCTGATGGATTATCCAAATCTATGGAGCTACACGCGCGAGCTTTACCAGGTTCCCGGTGTTGCGGAAACGGTCAACACGGATCATATCAAGTATCATTATTTTGGCAGCCACCACTCGATCAATCCGACTGGCATCGTTCCGAAAGGGCCCGAGATCGACTTCTTGCTGCCGCATGGGCGCGAAAGTATTTCTTAAATCTTTTTATCAACAACAGAGCCAACAGGAGAAGTCATGTCTGACCCAGTAAGCCCACAAAACAAGCCCTACGCTACCGAAGTCGATGAAGGAAAAACCTACTACTGGTGCGCCTGCGGCCACAGCAAGAACCAGCCTTATTGTGACGGCTCGCACCAGGGAACAAATTTTCAGCCTGTTGCATTTACTGCAGAAAAAACCGATACGGTTTATTTATGTGGCTGCAAGAAAACCGGGGATACGCCATTCTGCGACGGCAGCCACAACAAATAAGTGGATGTAAGTACTTTTAGTATCGTCATCAGTAATTAATAAAGCGTTACTATATTTTTTATATTTCTATATAGAGTAGTCAGGAGCACCTGATGTGGAATGAACGTTATAGCAGCGTGAGCTATGCCTATGGCACGAAAGCAAATGATTTTCTGGTTGCAATGGCTGACAGTCTGCCAACCGGAAAGATACTTTGCCTCGCAGAAGGTGAAGGAAGAAATGCTGTATGGCTTGCAGAGCAAGGCAATGAAGTAACCGCTGTTGATGCCTCTGATGTCGGCCTGCAAAAAGCAAACAGGCTTGCTAAAGAGACAGGTGTAGAAATCACCACCGTACATGCCGACCTCGCAGATTATGATATCGGAACACAACAATGGGATGCGATCATTTCAATCTTTTGCCATCTACCGCCTGAAATACGACAGGAAGTACATCGTCGCTGTGTAAAAGGTCTTCGTGACAATGGTGTTTTTTTACTGGAGGCATACACCCCGCTACAGCTCGAATATAAAACCGGCGGACCGCCAGTCGCAGAAATGATGGTGGACATGCGATCACTCCGCAGCGAACTGAACGGCCTTGAGTTTTTACACCTGCAGGAATGCGTACGCGAAATACATGAAGGTGAATTTCATAACGGGTCAGGTGCGGTCGTGCAGGCACTGGCTATAAAGTAATAATCAAAATGTAATTATCAATCAGGGAAAGCGCATCTCTCGCACGATCATCCTGCAGTCAATAGATTACACCAGCCTTAAAACCGCATCTTTAAGCAAGGCGTATAAAGAGATAACATTACTTTCATGGCTAACGCTGTCTGTGCTCCAGATGTTACGCACGCCTGCTGTTATCAAACATTCCTGTGCATCATCAGCAAACAGGGCATGGGTGACCAGCACATCGACATGTTTTGCCTTCCTCGATAAACATTTTTTTACAGCGACTGACAATGTTTGACCGCTACTCGCAACATCATCGACTATTACGACAGAACGCCCCTGTAAATCGATTTCGGGTAGAGTGATCTCGACTTCACGGTCACCTGTTCGTATTTTTTTACAGACACCAAACTCCCATTGATTAGGGTTCGCGACAGCTTTTACCCATTGCTCTGCTTCACTGTCTGGAGCCAGCAATACTGGATCTTTAAAAGACTCACGCAGGAAACCCGCCATCAGGGACGTAGCCGTCAAGCTCACAGCATTTTTAGCTGGCACGGCCTGCTCCAGATATTTGATCCGATGCAGATGTGGATCGACAGTAATAACATTATCGAACAGGTCGGCAAGGAAGTTGCCAACGATAGGCTGACTGATGGCTTCTCCGGGATGGAAGGATTTGTCCTGACGCATATAGCAGAGATACGGTGCAACCAGGGTCAGTTTTTTTGCGCCCAGTTCACGTGCAGTTTTTGCTGCAAGTAATAGCTCCACCAGCTTTTCGTTCGCATGGTCGAGGCTGTAGCAAATTAGAATATGCTGCGGCAACTTGTCCGGCAGGGTAAGTTTACTTTCACCATCAGGAAAACGGTGGCGCTGTATTATGTGGCCAGGTATATCCAGCGCGGCTGCCAGTTTGCGAAACTGCGTTTCATAATCATCAAAGCCCAGAACCATCATCTCCGGCAACATCAGAATTCCACGAATGCTTTAGGAATCTGATCTTCTTTACCGATAAGGTAACCGCTGTCACGCTCACATAACTCCTTCGCAAATTTATAATCTGATGGAAACTCTGCATGGATACGATACAAGGATTCACCCTTCTTTACATTGTCGCCTAACTTTTTAAACAGATCCACACCTGAACCTTTATCTATTGGAGCACCGGCGAAACTTGCGATTTGTGCCATCTGCTTGTTATCAATATTAATAACGACACCTGCCGCAGGTGAAAGCACCTCATGCGTAAGTTGCCCCAGCTCAAACTTGTCACTTTGCATACCCTGGGCGTCAATGATCGTATTCATCATCTCAAGTGCACGACCAGAATCCAGTATGTCACGTGCGATCGCAAAACCATTCCCGCCTCTGACATCCGGATCAAACTCCAACACTCGCCCGGCGAGACGTAACGATTTTTGTCGGAGATCGCCTGGCGCGTCGGGTGAGTTCTGCAGCACTTGCATGACATCACGTGACTCCAGTACCGGACCAATCCCAAAACCGATTGGCTGCCGGCCATCAGTAATGACGACCTCCAGATGTATAGCGAGTTGATCAGCGACAAACTCAAATAATTTTCGCAGGCGCTGCGCTTGTCGCATCTGGCGAACTTTTGCAGTGGGACCCACTGGAATATCGATGAGCAAATGAGTCGAACCCGCTGAAAGTTTCTTTGACAGAATCGATGCCACCATTTGCCCGAGGGAATCAATACCTAGTGGCCGCTCAACTGCTATCATGATGTCATCGGCAGGTGACAGCTCAGCCGTGCCTCCCCAGGCAAGACATGCCCTGTATTTACGTACTATGTCGTGAAGCTTTTTGATATCAAGCTCCACATTCGCGAGAACCTCCATGGTATCGGCGGTACCTGCCGGCGAAGTAATAGCCCGGCTTGAAGTCTTGGGAATTAACATTCCATGTGCAGCAACGATAGGCACCACAAGCATCGAGGTGCGGTTACCGGGGATGCCGCCAATACAATGTTTGTCCGCAACCAGTGATTCATTCCAGTCGAGTTGCTCACCGGATTCCAACATGGCACGTGTCAGATAAAACACTTCATCACGATCCATATCTGTTTGCCCCGAGGCAACGAGAAAGGCAGATATCTCAGTTTTAGAATAACGTTTGTCAGTGATATCATTAATAATATGATAAAAATCATCCTGGCTGAGTCGTTCACCAGCAATTTTACGTCGTACCGCATTCATTGATGCAGGGGGCTCAGCATGTTCAATGCTCACCAGATGGCCTTCACTTAAGCCTAGTTTAGTGAAGGCTTCTTCAGATAATCCCAGGTCACTGGAGGTGACAATGCTGTCATCATCGACGATATTCAATACCGCAAGGATGTGCACACCGTCTGCACAAATTTTTACCTTGGAAAGTGCCTGAAAACCTTCAGCTCGGTAGAGCTCACACTCTCGATGCAAGTAAGCAACGTTTTCACGGTAAGTATCAATGCCTAGACGACATAATTTTAGCGTTCCTTTAATTGCTTTTGATTTCGCTGTTTTAGCCATGGGCTTTTATCTTATCTAAGGGTGAAATATAACAAAACCATAAGCTGGTACTTTATCAAACTTGCCAGGTATTGCTTTACATTAATACAGGTATAAATATCGCATCCCATCGTCAGATACACAAGCAAATGATCTATTTAGGTGCAGAGTGAGAACTCTCAAGGATACAGGGGGATTACATATCGCTCTAGTAAGTGCCGGGGCTGTCTCCAGCGCGATCATCACAGCATTGAGCAGGATGATTGAATTATCAAACTGTGGTCGCCGAACAATAAATTGGCAACCTTCTTCATTGATTCCGTTTAAGGTATTTTATTTGTTGCCAATATCTCATCCATGGCGAGTCCGGTCGCACCATGAATCGTTCGCCAAAGGAAATAAAAGATAGCCATCATCATTATCGTGGAGGGAATAGCAATCACCGGGTAGCTGAGCAGTGTCATCTGGCCAAGCTCCTCATTGAAAGCGGCGCTACCGGCAGGCGAGACAACAATCCATTTAGCGAGAACATAATTCATCACCGCTGAAAAAAGAAAGGTCCCACTCAACCAGTAAGTTGCGCTCTGTAAACGGTTCTCAAATATTTCGTTATTGCCATATTCATCGAGTTTCTGCTGTATCTTTACCGTGTTTATAACGGCCGGGTTATAGAGCAGGGTCCTGATAAGTGGATAAGGTGTATATGTTGAGATCAATACTGCGATACCGATTAACCCCGGAATAGCCGCCTCCTTGACAGCTAGCCACTGTGGGTCCAGTTTCAGAAGCCCTATGCTGCCAGTCAGTAACACGCTGACCAGACCAAGCAGTGCAATAAAATTGAATTTTCTATACTTGAATAATTCGAACAGACCCCAGCCCAGGGGAAAGACAAGGGCGACGATCAGCGCGCCACTGGCACCAAGATCATCAGCACCGCTGAGTTTCATCAGGATTGCCGAGGGGATAATGATACTGACCAACAGGTCGACCATGGGCCGCGGCTTGTGCTCGGGCATCGGATGATTCATCGTGCGGTTTTTGTTGCTCATATCAGGTCATAGCTCCTCTGTACATCCATGTACCAGTTTCTAGAATATTTTACCCGTGTATTCTACCTTCGTGAACTATAAAGTAATACCGCTATTCATCACCGCTCATGAAACCCAGCAGATGCAACAGGCTGGTAAAGAGATTAAATATCGATACGTACAGGGTAACGGTAGCCATAATGTAGTTGGTCTCGCCACCATGAATTATATTGCTGGTCTCATACAGGATAAGTCCCGACATAAGTAAAACAAACATGGCAGATACCGCTAGCGACAAGCCAGGCATCTCGAAGAATATCGCACCCAGTCCCGCTAAAAATGCCACCAGGATACCGGTAACCAGGAAGCCGCCCATGAAGCTAAAGTCTTTACGCGAGGTCAACGCATAACCGGACAGGCCAAGGAAGATTGCACCTGTACCGGCCATGGCTGTGGTCACGATCTGTGCGCCGTTAGCCATGCCCATATAAGCATTCAGAATTGGCCCCAGGGTGTAACCCATAAACCCGGTCAGGGCAAAGACGAAGGCCAGCCCCAGACCAGTATCTCGAAATTTTGATGTTAAAAATAACAGAGCAAAATACCCGCCTAGCGTGAGTAACAACCCCGGATGTGGTAGGTTTAGAGCCATAGAAGCGCCAGCAGTCAACGCGCTGAACATCAAGGTCATGGATAACAGTGAGTAGGTATTACGTATCACCTTGTTGCTGGCTAACGGGGATGCCTGAGTCTGATTTCCAATGGTGTTTACTGAATATTTCATAATTATTACCTCTAAATGATTTGTCTACTCTGCATCGAATACAAGCGGCTCACGCTGCTTGAGCAGTGTTAGCTGCCGATCAACTTTTCTTACTACGGTACGTCTTGCACGACCTACTGCACGATCTATAGCGTCATACATGTCGACTTCAGTATCTTCTACCACCACATCAGGTATACCAGCCAACGCTACCTGTATATGGCAGCATTTGTCGGCACCACCGCGTGGACCATTGATGTCAGATAAACGTATAACAACCCGATTTACATGACCACTTGTGTACGCCATAGCACCAAGCACTCGCCGTTGCGAATAGCCGTGCAGGGCATCAGTCAAAGAAAAACCGCGTGATTGAATATCTATGTTCATAGCCACCTCTGCTGTAATGTTATAAATACTTCGTGAGCAGACATAATAAGCACGTTCAAAAAACATGAAAAGTCGAATATTATTGTTATAATGCTCGTAAATAACGAAGTATCAAAATCGCTATGGTCAACTACAAACATCTGCACTATTTCTGGGTGGTAGCTAAAGAAGGAAGCATTGCACGCGCCAGCGAAAAGCTGCACCTGACGCCACAGACCATAAGCGGGCAGCTTACCCTGCTGGAAAAATACCTGGGGATCAGCCTGTTTGAAAAAGCTGGCCGCAACCTGGCGCTCACTGAAACCGGAAGGCTGGTATTAAGCTATGCAGATGAGATCTTTTCACTAGGCGGCGAGCTGGAAGAGTTCTTACACCAGTTACCTGCCCGTCTGCCGCAAACATTAAGGGTAGGTGTGGTCGATGTTTTACCTAAATCAATCGCGCACCGCATCCTTGAGCCAGCACTAAAGATGTCAGAACCGGTACGCATGATCTGCCGAGAGGCCAGCCTGGATACATTGTTAGCCGAACTGGCGATACACCGTCTCGATATAGTACTGGCAGACCGACCAATTCCGTCAACCGTTAGTGCCAGAGGATTTAGCCATAAACTGGGACAATGTGGAGTCAGCTTTTTTGCCACGAAAAAATTAAAAAAGAGTTTGGAAGGTGATTTCCCGCAATGCCTGGATAGAGCGCCATTACTGCTGCCAAGCAGCGATAATCAGCTGCGTTCTGGTCTTGACCAATGGTTAGACAAGCTTCGCGTTTACCCACGTGTTGTCGCAGAGTTTGATGATAGCGCACTGATGAAGGCTTTCGGGCAAGAAGGCGCGGGGATTTTTATTGCACCTACCGCTATAGAGGAAGAAGTTGAAGCACAATATCGAGTAGCCTGTATAGGTCGAATTGATGAGGTGCAAGAACATTTTTATGCTATTTCAGTCGAACGCCGAGTCCTGCATCCTGTTGTATCCGCCATTATGGAGGTGGCTCGTGAATCATTGTTTGCCAGCAACCGTAAGTAAGATATTCAGGATATATCTAAGATCGCATGGGTAGCACCTACCTTCATCGTCCCATTTAAAAACCGCCATAAAATAACCTCAATCAGAGAAATAACTAACTGAAACAGGTATAGAAAAGCTATAGTATCTTTGACTGAAGTGACACATAATTAGTAGTAATAAAATGCATTAAAACGGAATGCTCATGACAGACCTGCCGGAACTTGCACAAATAAAAACATTCATTCTTGAAAAAGTAAATGAGCTTCAGGCGTCGTCTATTTCTATAGACTTCTGGATACAGCTTGCTGTAATCCTGTCGGTTTTTGTTCTCGCACGCTGGCTCGTGACACCACAATTTCAGCGTTTGCTAGTGCGTCTTCGCACGGTTAGCGGCAGTATTCACAGCGTCAACAACCTGCTTCTCACTCTCAACGAGTTTGCAAATACCCTTATGTGGCTGATGCTGCAGTGGATCGCCGTCCAGGTCTATGAGTATCTGAACAAGCCGCATGATCTTCTGACCCCAGTCGTCAGCCTGCTCAGTGCCTGGCTACTGATACGCATCGCCTCTAAACTGCTGGACAACGATGTCATCGCGCGTCTCATAGCCATCATCGCCTGGACCGTGGCAATCTTGAATATTTTCGACGGCTTGACACCAACGCTGGCATTTCTCGACAGCATGTCGATAACCCTCGGTGAAGTACGCCTGACACCACTGGTGATTATTAAAGCTGCTTTATCATTGTGGCTATCCCTCTGGCTGGCTAAAGTACTAGTCACCTTCCTTGATCGACAACTCAAAGGTTCAAAAACAGTAACGCCAGCGATGCGCGTTCTAACCGTCAAGCTACTGCACCTCGCCCTGATCACTGCTGCCATCCTGATTACGGTTTCTGCAGTCGGTATCGACCTCACCGCTCTTGCTATTTTCAGTGGTGCACTTGGTGTCGGCCTGGGTTTTGGTCTACAGAAGATTTTCTCCAACCTGGTAAGTGGTGTCATCCTGCTCATGGACCACTCGATAAAGCCTGGCGACGTTATTACGGTCGGACAGACCTTCGGCTGGATTGATCACCTTGGTGCACGTTATGTTTCAGTGATCACCCGTGATGGTATCGAACACCTGATCCCCAATGAGGTCTTAATCACTGAACGTGTGGAGAACTGGTCTTATAGCGACAACCTGGTGCGTCTTAGAATACCCATCGGTATTTCATACAAAGCAGACGTACGCCTGGCCATGCAACTCTGCGTCGAAGCCGCCAGTGTCACGCCGCGTATTTTAAGCAACCCGGAACCACGATGCCTGATGAAAGGATTTGGCGACAGTTCCGTCGACCTGGAACTGCGCTTATGGATCGATGATCCGACCAACGGCCGTGGCAATGTATTGAGTGAAGTCCTGCTCGGCGTCTGGGACCGCTTCCATGAACAGGGTATCGAGATCCCATTCCCGCAACGCGACCTGCATTTGCGCAGCGGTTTTGAACAGATAAAAGCACAAGATGACAATGAATAATAAAGGAGAATCATCATGATGCAACTCATGTTATGTCACGGTAATAGCACACAGATCGGTGGCAAAGAACTGCTGCAACAATGGCAGGAACAACCGGACAGCTGGATCTGGGTAGATTTATATGATGAGTCTATCGATGAAGAACGGGACTTTCTCAGCGAACACTTTGCCCTTGATAGCGTTGCCGTCATCGAAGCGCAACGTACCCGGCATCCACCCAGTTTCGAAGTGTTTAAAGATTATATCTATCTGTTGCTCAAACCCCTGGATGCAGAATCGGATTCCCTGGACTTCAATACCTTCCAACTAGCGATGTTCGCCGGTCAGCGTTTCCTGGTAACCCGCCATTCTAAAGAATCGCCTTACCTGGCAAAACTTTGGCAGAGCCTGGCGGATGATGGCTGCGCTGATGAATCACCTCTGTCCGTGGTTTCCAGCTTGTGCAAACGTGTCGCACAACGCTACGGTAAAGTGCTGCTCAACCTCGAACAGCGGCTCGATGTTATCGAGGATGAACTGTTCGACAGTCCGACAGATACCCTGATGAAAGAACTAGTGAGCTATAATACCGGGCTGCGTAAGATGCATCGCATCCTCAATTATTATGTCGATGTCTTCGGCAGCCTGCGCCAGAATCTGCATAAAACCGGTAATCACCAGCAATATACGTTCGATGACATCTATGCCATCATCGAACGTTTCAACAGCCTGGCCGAGTTATACCAGAATGTGATCACCGACCTCATCGAAGCCTATATAAGCCTAAATGGCCACAGGCTAAACCAGATAATGAAAGTACTCACCGTCGTTACTGTCGTCTTTGTACCGCTGACCTTGCTGGTCGGTATCTATGGAATGAATTTTGAAAATATGCCGGAACTAAAAAGCGAAAATGGTTACTACATACTGCTGTCGACCATGGCTGGCATAGTTACATTATTACTTTACCTGTTCCGTCGTACACGCTGGTTATAACTCTGGCATAAACGTTATAGCTATTTTTAGAGAGACTCTGCTGATGAACTACAAACATAGTTTTTACATAGGCACGTTTGCTTTTCTTCTTTTCATACACATGCAAAGTTTTGCCTCTGAAAAAGTAAGCGCCGGCTGGATAGAAAAAGCCGTGTTATATCCCGACGGCATCATCCTGCATGCGAAACTTGATACCGGCGCTGAAACCACTTCTATCAATGCGACAAACCCGGAGTTTTTCGAGCGCGATAACAGGCGCTGGACCAGGTTCAGCATAACCAACAGGGATAATAAATCTGTCACTATCGAAGCAAAGATTATTCGTGAAGCTAATATTAAACGTCACTTTGGCGAGAAACAGGTACGCCCAGTCGTCATGCTGGACCTATGCATAGGCGATGTCAGAAAAAAAGAAGAAGTAAACCTGGTAGATCGCAGCAACCTGAAGTACCAGTTACTGATCGGCCGCAATTTCCTCAAGAGCGACATACTGATCGATTCTGGCTCGACTTACATACTGTCGCCTGATTGTCCGGATTGAGCCGCTTTATCAGAACGCCTGGTTTTTATTAATTCGGGTTCATGCAGCCAGCTTAATACCGGAACTTCACTTAACTTTGGCCCGTGGTACAAACCAATGATTATTATCACTGCCAGCGTCAGCGCATGTATTTCCGGATAGGCAACCAGCCAGATACTCCAGTCTGCCTGTAAAAGTATCAACAACGAGACAAACGCAGCCACCGCTGTCCAGAACAGGCGGATCAAAGCGGTCCGCATGCCACGCTGATCGGCAATAGTATAGATACGGTCAACCAGCATGGTTAGCACAACCACCGGCAGCAAGACTACGATACTGTCCGCAGCCGGATCAAAATAAATAAAGCCGGACATGATGATGGCCATACTGATAGAGACCAGGGTGAACACCATGGCCAGTCGTGCCGTTCGCTGCAGGTTCAGATTTGGCAGATATGCCCTGATAGTAATGCCTATGATCGTCACCATCAGAAAAATGATTATCGCCGTCGTCCTGTCGACATGAACAACAGCGAGTGCCATCAACGACGGGGTGAATGTACCATAAGTTCGTATACCCATAAGCTGACGCATTATTTCAGTTGCCAGGACACCAAGTGGTAGCAGCAATAGCAGACCAAGGTTCTCACGATTCTCTGGCGAGAGCCTGTTCAAGTCGAAGATATTAGTCAACTTCCTGGAACCAGAAGCAGACAGTCCACTGGGAGCACTGACAGTTTCTATCTTCCAGTTGGTAGATTTAACTTTTGCATTCTCAGTTATTATCAGTGGCTCATCACCCTTTCGCACAGGGATAAAAAAGGGTGGCAGGTTTCTCAGATAACCATGCACAGGATCAAGCGGTACCCATGTTTCCGCCTCATATACCTCGACCCAGTAGATAGGCTGCTCTGCAGCCTTGACTTGTAAATTCACACCGGTGACCAGGCGAGCGGGGAGATGCGCCGTTCTTAACAGGGCTATCAGGGCATTGATCATGCCGTGTTCAGAGGCAGTCTTCTGTGCAAAGGCTTTCTCCGAATCACTGCCAGCATGCTTTTTGATACGGATATTATTGCTGACGTAATCGAACAACTTATCTATGAGTTCATCTGAAGAAGCAGTCTCTTTTGATAAGCGGTCGACTGCACCCGTCGTGTATATCGTATCGACATTGACACCTGTTGATGATGATAACCACTGTGAACGGTTAGTTTCGGAGAGCTTTATTTTCTTCGGTTCAGTTCGCACCAGAGATGACACATGCACACGGAACTCTGTTTCTATCCTGTAGTTTCCAGTTTCAGACGCTACCAATTTAATGTCACGCTTATTATCAGATCTTTTTCTTTTCTGCTGCAGCCCGGAATGCGACAAGGACTGCGAAAACAACCTGGAGTATCGCGTATCCCAGGGGGGTGAGATATAGATAGCAGCACCCTTTTCCTGGACCTCGATCTGGTGAGAGATATTTATCATCCAGGCAGAATCGCCAGTGGGTAATTTATCTTTATCACTCAACCAGCTACGTATAAACAATGAGCATAAAACGAAAACCAGCAACACAGCGATAGTGATATAGATCGCTTTCGATGCAGACGCAGGTTCAGCTGCAGATTTAGAGGTAACTTTATTCATACTCATTTTCACATTGTATACAGTGTATGGCTAAAACCATAGTGTAATTATCACTCATATATTTGTGACTCATTTTCTTAATAGAACGTCTAGTAATAACTCAGCATTAAAAAAACCTGACGGACAAGTTAATGGAAACACTACCTAGTATATTTATAATAATTTTTCTTCTCATGGCGAACGGCTTTTACGTGGCTGCCGAATTTGCGCTGGTCAAAGCGCGCGGCTTTCGTATCGAAGCGCTTGCCAGCGAAGGCAGCTCAACGGCGAAGATGACCACGCATATACAGGCCAACCTGGAACCCTACCTGGCTGCCTGCCAGCTTGGTATCACCATGGCATCACTCGGTCTCGGCTGGGTTGGCGAACCAGCAGTTGCCGCCCTGCTGGAACCTGTTTTTGCAAAATCTGACATGTCTGAATCCATGATACATACCAGTTCATTCATTATCGGTTTTCTGATATTTTCAGCGCTGCATATTGTCATCGGCGAACAGGTTCCTAAAACGTTTGCTATCCGTAAGGCAGAACCGGTATCACTCTGGGTCGCCTATCCTTTGCACTTTTCCTACCTGCTGGCATATCCGCTCAACTGGTTACTCAACCGCGCTACCAGCGGCATTCTCAGATTATTCAATGTCGCAGAGGCCTCACATGCCGAGGTGTTTAGCAGTGATGAAATCAAAGGCCTGGTTGCCACCTCAAAAGAACACGGTGAAATCCACGAAAGACAGGCCAGTATGCTGCACAACCTGTTTGAATTCGACCAGCGCCAGGTAGGCCGCATCATGATCCCAGGCAATGCAGTGCAGAGCCTGGATATTGCTACGCCGGCCGAAAAAAATTTAAAGATTATCCGTGATACCGAACATTCGCGATTCCCATTGATCGACAGCAGCAATAATGATGCTCTTATAGGTATCGTACTCACCAAAGACATACATCGAGCCATGCTGCAGGGAGAAGCACAACCATGGTCCGACCTTAACCGTTTTCGTCGTGACCCTATGATCGTCCCCGAATCACAACGCATTGCCAAACTGTTCGACCTGATGCGCATTCGCCGTGCACATATGGCCTGCGTGGTTGACGAGTATGGAATATTCATCGGCGTTATTACCCTTGAAGACCTTATCGAAGAAATCGTCGGTGACATACAGGATGAGACAGATACCGAACAGCCGAGTACCGCTGTTACCGTCATCGATGAAACCAACTGGGAAGCGGACGGGCTTATATCGCTGACCGATCTTGAGCGTTCGATCGGCCTTAGAATTGACGTCCAGCTGGATGCCAACACACTCAGCGGCCTGTTTATGCAGCGCCTTGCACGCATGCCGGAAAAGGGAGATGAAATTATAGAAAACAATTACCAGATGCGTGTACTGAGTACAGACGATCACCGTGTCGGTAAAGTACATATCAATTTTCAGGAAATCATATCAAGCGAAGAAAATACCATTGATGCAGAAAACGATACGACCTCATCTGGATCAGACTCAGTAACCTGCTCTACTGATAATGATAACGGCAACAGGAATTAACTATGTCATCGGAAGATCAAAATATTCAAGGGCATGAAGATGCACCGCTGGGGAATAGACCCGGCGCTGTCTGGTGCCGTTATTCTCACCACGGTGACCGACATCATTGGTTTTCTCAGTTTTCTCGGATTGGCTACCTTATTCCTGCTTTGATCAACTCAATTGAAAATACGTCAATACCTCGTTAATCAATTCTTTACGGCCGGTACGAACCGGGAACACAGCATGCACACGATGTTCAATCAATGGTGCGTCATCAACCAAGAACAGGCGTTTGCATTTAACAGCCGTTTGCACCATCGTCTCCGGCAGGTAAGCCGCCCCCCCCAGGGCCAGCATATAAGACAAGGCCATAGAGCCGCTGGCCAACCGTGTCATTGGCTCCGGAGCATCAGGGAACAGGCGTCGATGCTGCAAAGCATGTGTCAGCCCCCAGTCCACCATCAGGTAGTTTGCCGCCAGCGCCTCTTCTTGCAACACACCTTGTCGATGCGTAACCATGCGCAAAGATAAACCACCTATGTCCCGGATCTGCAACACTTCCAGTTGTGGCGGCTCCAGCATAAAAGCCAGATCCAGCACACCATCGAGCAGCTTGCGGGTAAGCAGGACTGGCGTATGTGATTCTGCAATCAGGGCAATCTCAGGCAAAGCCGTGCGCATACGGATCAGCCAGTCCTGTAACAGCACATCCCACAGGCGCAGGCTGCCGCCGACAGACAACTGCTGTACTGCACCTCCGGCGCTTATTTCCTGGCGAATTTTCCGCCACTCTGAAATCAAAGAATCCGCCCGCGTTACCAGTCGGTGGCCTTCAGGTGTCAGCTGGATGTCGCGTTTAACACGGTCAAACAGTTGTACACCCAGCATTTTCTCCAGCGATTTTATGCGCGAACTGACTGCCGCCTGTGTGAGAAACATGGCTTCAGCCGCCTGTCCAAAGTGACGGGTGCGGCTGACTTCCAGAAAAGTACGTAATAACTCAATATCCATAACAAATATAATTTATCACATCGATAGATATTTATAGTTATTTTTATCGTTAATCTTCCCCTAAAGTACACCACCCTGAATAACCCTGGTGGCGTGTTTTGCCTAAAGAACAGTTTCACACCCTCGATGATGACGCTTTATTAACGCTGATCATTTCACAGCAGCCTGGCTGGCGTGATTTATTGTCCGTATTATTACAGCGCCATCACTATGCACTGCTAACGCGCTGTCATATCTATCTAAAAAACCATGAAGATGCAGAGGACGCAGCCCAGGAAACAGAGTTACGTGTATTTCGAGCAATCCGTAATTTCCGTGGAGATTCGAGTTTTCGCACCTGGTTGTTCGCCATTGCCGATCGCCAGTGTTACGACATGGTGCGCAAGCGTGTTAAGCATATGATCGACGATCATATGCGTGCCTTGATCGAAATTCATGAAGACAGTGTCAACAAAATTACAGGTGATGCTGAGAACAACTCCATCGTTAACCTTGCACTGACTAAATTACCTGAGCAGGAGCGAGACGTAATCATGCTGCGCTACTACATGGACCTTTCATTGCAGGACATTTCATTAACGCTTGGTATCGGCCTGAGCGCATCCAAAATGCGCCTCTACCGGGCACTGGAAAAATTTGCCGCACAACTGCACCGCGAACAGTGCGTTTTATCCATTTAACACCGAAACAAACGGTTAAATAAAAATTATTTGTGACCCGGGAGTACGTACTCAAGTCTAAATAGATGACACCATAATAAGACTATTAATAAATTTGACGAATAGCTATGTTGCTCTTTTGCCCCTCTTAATATAAGAGGGGCCTTTTTTATATGATGATTTTGAATCATCTGACGTAACCAGCGATCTGATACAACAACTAAACGTCAACAAAGACCCAGGACAGTACAATGAAAATAGCCATACTCTCACGCAATAAGAATCTCTACTCTACCCGTCGCCTGATCGAAGCCTGTACACAGAGGGGGCATGAACCACTGGTGCTGGATGTGCTGCGCTCTTATATGGAGGTGGTGCCAAGCAAACCTGAAGTGCATTTTAAAGGTAATGCACTTGATGCTTTTGATGCGGTCATTCCGCGTATTGGTGCATCGGTTACATTCTACGGTACGGCGGTACTGCGCCAGTTCGAGATGATGGGTGCTTTCCCACTCAATGAATCAGTAGCTATATCACGCTCTCGTGACAAACTGCGTTCACTTCAGCTGCTCTCGCGTAGAGGTGTCGGCCTGCCAGCTACCGGTTTTGCCCATGACCCCGATGATATACAGGACCTGATAAAAATGGTTGGCGGCGCACCTCTGGTGATCAAGTTACTGGAAGGAACACAGGGCATCGGTGTAGTACTGGCAGAAACCAAAAAAGCGGCCGAAAGCGTGATCGAAGCCTTCATGGGACTGAAAGCAAACATCATGGTACAGGAGTATATTAAAGAAGCCGGTGGTGCAGATATCCGCTGTTTTGTGGTCGGCGATAAAGTCGTTGCCACCATGATGCGCCAGGCACTACCCGGCGAATTCCGCTCTAACCTGCACCGCGGTGGTTCTGCCACATTGATTAAAATCAGTCCGGCGGAACGTGCTACCGCGGTAAAAGCAGCAAAAATCATGGGGCTGAATGTTGCCGGTGTTGACCTACTGCGATCAGAACGTGGACCACTGGTGATGGAAGTAAACTCGTCTCCGGGGCTTGAAGGTATAGAGAAATCAACTGGCAAAGATATCGCCGGCATGATCATAGAGTTCATCGAAAAAAATGCCAAACCACATAAAACAAAGACCCGCGGCAAAGGTTAAAAAAACATGGCTCATAAGCCATTGATGATCAGTGGCCTCAGTTTCGCTACAGTCCGAAATGCGACAGAGACTGCGAAAAAAAACTGGCGTATCGCGTATCCCGGGGTGAGATATAGATAAAAGCACCTTTTTCCTGGACTTCGATCTGGTGAGAAATAATTATCATTTATACAAATTTAAAAAACATAAACAAAACCAACGCCACCCCAGAAAAAGTCACCTAATAGTTCATCGCCGGTATATCGTATGGCGTCCCGATTGATCGCCGCGTTATAACCGGTATAAGCATAAAACTCTACCTGTATAACCGGGTGATAGGACGCATTGACGCGTAATTGAAAATGATTAAGACCTGCATGGCCATCTGCAACGTAACCTGCATTCATGCCGAGGCCAGCTTGCGCACTGTAGCGGACTTTTTTATTTAGCGAGTCAAAATACTTAACTGACAACTCTACGAACGAACCGTCAGCCTCGAAAGAGTGATAGATACCAGCGGCCACACCTACCTGTTTTAAGAGCTTGTGGACCAGGTCGAGACTGATCTCATTGTCATTGGCACGTTCACCAGATTGACGTGCACGGATGTGGTTATAGCCGACATAAATCGCTACATCCTCAGTCGGCAACATACCATAGACGAAATTCAGATTAAGTTCCGAGTAGTCGGCACCAGGACTATAGGCATACCATGGAAGAAAAGTTGCCTCGCCAATGATGAACTCTGACGATACGGAAACGAGACCCTCACCCGATAGATTGTCACGACCTTCAGTCACATAACGGCTTTCCCCTAGAAAACTCGTATGCCATTCGAACAGGCTTTTCATTTCTGTGCGTTGTTTTCTCTCCAGTGTGAGATCACCACCCGGTCCGACTTGAACGGGTGGAGCTGTATCAATCTTTCCAGGGTCATCTGAAATAGTTCCTACCTGGTGGTCGGGCTCATCATCAGCTGAACTGGTCTGCGCAAATACATCAGGCATGACAAACAAAACTGCGCTGAGTAATAATACCGCCCTGCATTGAACACGCAACATAGTATTTAAAAACTAATGCTCTCGCCGCTGCCGGGTATGTTTGCTGACCAGCCTTGCGCGACGAGTTTCTGCTGCAATACAAGCTTGGCTTCTTCTTCGCCGTGGATGAGGAAAAGTTTAGGATGTGGTTTGTTAAAATTGCTGATCCAGTCGACCAACTGTGACTGACTGGCGTGCGCCGAAAAACCACCCAGGGTATGGATAGAGGCGTACACCGCAATTTTTTCGCCGCCGATTCGGAAAAATTTGGCGCCATCGACCAGTGCACGCCCAGGCGTGCCTCTGGCCTGGTAACCAACGATGATCACATGCGCATTACGGCGCCACAGGTTATGTTTAAAATGATGCCGTATTCGACCACCGGTACACATACCGCTGCCGGCAATAATGATAGCGCCGGCTTCAAGCTTGTTCAGTGCCATCGATTCTTCCGTCGAGGTCGAATAACGCAATACCGGTAAAAAGGTATGCAGACTGCCGGACTTATCCTGTTTTAACATAGCGGCATCTTCACTATTATAGATATTCTGGTAACGGTGATAGACCTCAGTGACAGCGATAGCCATCGGGCTATCCAGGTACACGGCCTGTTGCCGCAATTTTCCTTTCTGGTATAACTCACCCAGGCGGAAGATGATCTCCTGGGTACGGCCGACGGCAAATGACGGGATCAGGATATTACCGCCATTCTGGGACGCTTCTTCGATTATGTTTTCAAATTCTTCGAGGGTCTCATCCATAGGGCGATGGTTACGGTCACCATAGGTCGACTCGAGCATCAGCACATCAGCGTCGGTAACGATCTCCGGATCACGTAACAGCGCTGCATGACTGTTACCAAGATCACCGGAAAACACCAGTTTCTTTTCAGCGCCATCTTCGCTGATAAATATTTCTACGATAGACGATCCCAGGATATGGCCGGCATCACGAAAACAGACATCGACACCCTGTGCGACTTCCTGGCGCGAGCCATAAGCGAAGCCATCACACGATGACAGTGCTGTTTCTACATCGTCGATATCATACAGTGGTTCAATTTCCTTTTTACCGGCGCGGCGTCTGCGTTTATTTTCCCACTCGGTATCCCGCTGCTGCAAAGAAGCAGCATCTTTCAGCATGATCTCCAGCAACTCGCTGGTGGCATAAGTCATGTACAGACGCCCGCTATAACCATCGGCCATCAGTTTCGGTAACCGCCCGGAATGATCCAGATGCGCATGTGATAGTACGACTGCATCGACCTTACGCACATCGAATGGAAACGGCTCTTTATTTACCTTCTCTTCCTCGCGGCTACCCTGGTAGAGACCACATTCCAGCAACACTGTTGTCTTACCAGTTTCTAATAGATACGCAGAGCCGGTAACCCCTTCTGTAGCGCCATAAAATGTTAGCTTTGCCATTTGACCTCTCCTTCAAAATAACTTTTATTTAATTATTATAGGTGTCATACCTTGTCTCTAAATTAGCAGATTGAAACATCCATATTAGTGCGCGAAATCAAGTTTATAATCATCTTACCCCAAGAAATAGTTTATCTAATTAAAAGTCCACTCTTCAGGTAACCGCTCGATCAGGCCAACAACTGCGGCATGAACAATGACGCCAGGCTCAATACCAGGAAGAAGCCGGCCATATCTGTAACCGTGGTCAACAGCGGGCCTGAAGCTACAGCAGGATCGATACCAAAGTTTTTCAGGATCAGGGGTACGGTACCACCGATCGATACCGCGATCAGGGTATTAACAGACAAGGCAAGTCCGATCACCAGTCCCAGGTAAGCATTGTCTTTCCATATCCAGGCAACGATACCGATGAGGATACCGAGCACGATACCATTGATGATGCCGACGCTGAGCTCTTTTCTCAAAACGTGGAACAGATCGACCGGGCGTGTCAGCCCCAGTGCCAGTTCGCGCATACTGACGCCGACGGCCTGGTTGCCAGAGCAACCGCTCATGTCGGACACCATGGGGAGAAACACAGCGATTGCGATCACCGCCGCCAGGGTTTCCTCATAAGCAGAGATCACGCTCGCCGCAATGATATTTAAAATGATATTGGATGACAGCCAGGCCAGCCTTCTCCTGGAACGCAGCAGGGTCGGCATCGAACGCAGCTCATCACCGATCTTTTGCCGGGAGAGGCTTTGTTGTTCGGCACGCTCCAGTTCCGCTTCAGCAAGCTCTATCCTCGACACGATGCCGAGTAACATGCCCTGGTCATCCACCACCGGTACACCGAGAAACGGGTTTTCATCGAACAGGGTAACCAGCTCATCCTGGCTTGTCTCCGATGAAACTGAGATGACAGGTTTCATGATATCAGCGAGCACAACAGCTCGCTTGTTTCTCAGCAGGCCACGCAGTGACACTACGCCAACAAGCCTGCCGGATTCATCAAGAACATAGGGATGCTGGCCGCGGTAACGTTCATACTCTTCATCATCTGCAAGCATACGCTTGAGTACGGTGCCGACAGTTTCGCCGCTGGCAAAGGTGAAAGCCTCCAGCTCCATCAGTCCGCCGGCAGTATCGGGATCGTACTGAGAAAGTTTTCGTACATCCTCTGCTTTCTCTGCGTCCATCGCCGAAAGGATGGATTCAGCATTCTGTTTTTTGATATCGTTTACGATATCGGCCTGCGTGTCGGATGACAGCTCTTCCATGATCTTCGCGGCCACATCAGTATCGAGGCCTTCGATCATCCTGGCCGCCATACCTGCGGGTGCTTCTTCGATCAGTTCGGCAGCGGCTTCCGGCGGCAGTATGGATATCAGCTGGTCACGTTCATCCGCCTTCATCAATGAGGCCTGTCTTAAAACCTCCTGGCTGGTATTGGATTCAACAATTTCTGTAACATGTTGCTCATTGGCCGCTTCGACTGCTTCCTGCAGTGTCTCTTCGTGGGCGGTATCTTCCTTTAGGGGAATATTACTCATGAAACCAATCCTGTTCGTTATTCTTGTAAGAGTTGATGGTATTTAAAGTACGATTATATTAACTGATACTCTCGATATATTTGTACGATTACTTTAATCTCGATTAAGTAAAAATTTGATGGAATACATAGCAACTTGTTCTTGCTATAAAGGCATAACAGGCAGTAATCTTCACTCCATGTTTAAATCTAAATTTTTCACCCAGACAGCGGCTGCCACCGCCAGGAACCTGGCGACACTCAGCCTGCTGATAACATGTGTGTTATTTGCAGGCTATGCCCAGGCCGACCTTCATAAGGAACAGGCAGATGCAGCAGAAACAAAGCTGCTGAACACGGTTGATAGCCTTGCGATTATCCAGACATCCATCGAAGCAAAACAGGAACAGGTTCGGGAACTCAGGGAAAGGCTGAAAAAACCGGAAGATGCCTCAGAAAAACAGGAGCTGGAACAAAAGATCGCCCGCATTAAATCAGATATAACCAGCCTGCAGGTCTCGTTCGAGCATGTCGCACTCGGTGGCATCAACCGCTCGATACTGAACGAGCAACCCGAGCAGCAGATAAACTGGCAGGACGAGCTCGAACAGATCAGCCGACCGCTACTTTCCACACTCAAGGAACTGACGGCCAAACCACGCCAGGTCGACAGCTTGAACAGAGACATCGAGCGCCTGCAGGATCAGACCAAGGTAATCGATAAAGCGCTCGAGTCAATCAATTCTCTCAATAACCAGGCATTGCCGCCGATCGCGGCCAATCCGATCAAGCAGTTATTGCTCGACTGGCAGCAGCGCAAGGAAGATACACAGCGAAAACTGGTGATATCACAACTCAAGCTCGACAGCCTGTTAACCGAGAGCGAAACCTGGCAGACCTCGACCGGTGAGTTGATCACCGCATTTTTTCAGGGACGTGGTCTGACATTATTTCTCGCGATAGCCATCAGTATAATCATCTGGCTGATCTCCAAGGGGCTGATACACCTGTACTGGCGATGGCTGTATCAGACAAAACACGATATCGGTATCTCCCATGCACCGCTGTTTTATTACAGTTTCCGCCTGACGACGGCGATCATTATCGTATTCGCCATCCTCATGGTGTTTTATGTTCGCGGTGATGTGCTTCTACTCACACTGTCATTGATAGCCCTTGCCGGGGGCGCACTCACCCTGCGACAGACCCTGCCCCGTTATGCCGCAGAGATACGCTTATTGCTCGGCGTCGGGCCGGTACGTGAAGATGAAAGAGTAATACTGAATGGCGTACCCTTCAAAGTAGACTCTCTTAGTATCTTTACCGTTTTACGCAATCCCGCGCTGGAAGGTTTCATCCGTATGCCGCTCCACGAGATGAATGAACATATCTCAAGGCCCGCGAGTAAGGAACCCTGGTTTCCCTGCCAACCCGGGGACCAAGTACTGCTTGCAAGCGGCAGCCTGGCAAGGGTCATACGACAGACGATCGAGATGGTCGAGGTCGCTGTCGTGGACAGTATCATGCAGATACGGACCAGGGATTTTATCGAGCAGAATGTGCGCAACCTGACCCGCGAAGGGTTTGGCATCGCCTGTACTTTTGGTATCGACTACCAGCACCAGGCCATCAGTTTGAACACCGTACCTGACCTGTTTAAGACAGCCATTACTGAACACTTCGAACAGGCAGGTTTGAAAGATGATATCAAGGACATACTGGTAGAGTTTCATTCTGCCGGCAGCAGTTCACTCGATTACCGGATCTACATAGTCCTCAACGGAACGGCTGCAAACGCTTATTACCGCGCGCAACGCATGGTGCAGCAAGCCTGTGTCGATACCTGTAACAATAAAGGCTGGGTCATCCCGTTCACCCAGATCACGGTACACTCGGGTGATAATAATGAACTACCTGAACAGGCGACGATTAAAGAATCATCAGAGTTCAGCTAGCGGTAGACATGAAAACATGCCTCAAAACTGATGACATCCACCCTCGTTACGAAGGTATGCAGAGCCATTTGATCAATTTCATATGTTACTTACATTCGTTAAAAATAAGCGCATTGCAGGTCAAACATACAGACCTGTCCAGACGTTTGTAAATACTGTTGATCGCCTGCCCCTTTGTATCAAAAAAGTGATGATTACCAATCTTTTTAACAAAACATGATTTCGCAGCAAACTCATAAACTGAAGACTTTAAACCGACAAAATATAACCCACCGTTTTCCTTCTTCAGTCGGTTGTTCTCAGAGACCAGGGCTTCAGCACCGGCAAGATCGATAAAGTTAATCCCCGAGGCAATGATCAAAATATGATAGATCCTTTCATTTTCTACTATCTGGGAAATCCTTTTCTGGATGTGGTTGATCGAACCAAAATAGATAGACATATCAATCCTGATAATTTTTAATTGTGGGCATTGCTTGATCGGTTTCTTTTGAATATTAATTAGTTTTCTTTTATCGTCTGAATCATCGACTGACAAAGTCGGGATGCTCGGTGTCGACGTTTTGGCCAGAAACAGTACCAGCGATAACAGCACGCCGAGATAGATAGCAAATTCCAGCTCCAGAAATAATGTCGCAAAGAATGTTGTCAACAAGATAGATGATTCAGTTTTACTGAAGGTTAACGTCTGTTTGATATGATGAAAATCGACCAGGTTATAGGCTACCAGGAGAATGATACCGCCCATCGCAGCAATCGGAAGGTATGCTGTCAGCGGCGCGATAAGCAGCACGATAATCATCAATAAGATGGCTGCAAAAATAGCTGATATAGGTGTTTTTGCACCGGCATCATAGTTAATTCCAGAACGTGTGAACGAACCAGAACCGGCATAACTGGAAAAGAAACTGCCGACGATATTAGAAAGGCCCTGACCGATAAACTCCTGGTTGGCATCAATTCGCTGATTTGATTTTGTTGCTACCGCTCGACTAATCGACACCGCTTCTATCAAACCCAGAAGGGCAACGGCGAACGCTTCAGGGGCCAGCATCTTGATAGTTTCGATGGAAAACTCAGGTGATGACAATGGTGGCAGCTGGGCGGGAATCTCCCCCACCAGTTTAATACCATCAGAATAGTCTTTCAGGAAAAGGGCCATCACGCTGCCACCGACCATACCAACAAGCAAATACGGTGATTTGGGCAACAATTTTTTAGCAACGATAGCGATAAACAATGTTATCGCCGCTATCGAAAAAACGAAAATATTGATATCAGCCACACCCTGAAACAGGTCAACCCATGTGTGTACGAACGACTCACCCTTGGGTATCGTTATAGCGGTAATATGCTTCATCTGACTGGTCGCAATCAGGATAGCCGCACCTGCAGTGAAACCGATAACGACCGTGTGAGACACAAAATTAACCAACGAGCCCAACCGTGCCAGACCAAACCCGAGCTGATAAACACCGGCAAGAAAAGTTAATGTAAGCGCCAGCATGACAAACTCTGTTGTACCCGGTTCTGCATGGTGACTTATTGCAGAAAACACGACTATTGAGATCGCAGTTGTTGGCCCGGACACCAGGTGACGGGATGAACCAAATAAAGCGGCAATGATGGGGGTCACCATCGCGGTATAAAGGCCATACTCGGGCGGCAGGCCAGCAATTGTTGCGAATGCGATGCCCTGGGGCAGGACAATGACTGCGCCAGTCAGCCCTGCAAAGAAATCGTCTTTAATGGATTCTTTGGTGACCAGCTTGAACCAGGCGAGAAAAGGGAAAATTGTTTCTAATTTCATAAAATACTCATTACTTACCAATGCTAATCATCAACCACAGGCTCAGGTTAACCATTGATACTGATACCAGCTTAAAACTACAGGATAAATTTGAAATGCAGCCCGGATAGAAGACGGGTCATAATCCTACGAACAGCACTGAACCGCTAGTTTTACCGCAGATCAATACCAGTATTACATTTC
This sequence comes from uncultured Gammaproteobacteria bacterium, assembly GCA_963807625.1. Classification (GTDB taxonomy): domain Bacteria; phylum Pseudomonadota; class Gammaproteobacteria; order SZUA-229; family SZUA-229. The sequence continues at coordinate 48,460 of CAWECN010000005.1, read as the reverse complement.
AAGATTAAATTAACCTTAAGCTGCACGGGCAATTAATCCAGATCAGGGTTTTCTGCGACAGAGAACTGCCTGTGATCACTTTTTTTATCGGAGCGTTCTGATCCATTTCTTTCATCGATTTACCTGAATCCAGCTGTGAATATCTGATACTTAACTACACTATAGATATAACTATTTACACTCGTACATCTGATCGGCCATGAAAAAAAATCAATTCATTCTCGTCCTCACTGCGACCCTGTTGACCGTTATTTTTCTGAGCACAGCCTGGGAGTTCTGGCTGGAGGATATTATCGGCAACGTCTTTAATGACCAGCAAGAAGCAGAGAGCCTGGCCGTAAAACTTAAATACGTCATTTCAATCACTATTTTTGTAACCCTCTCACTCATCATTCCAGCAGTCTCTGGTTTCAAACTGATACAGAATGACGAAAAGATGCAGGAAAAGATAAAACGCCTGTCTGAAGAAGATTACCTGACCAGGTTATACAACAGGAGGAAGGTACACGAGATCATCGAAACGGAGTTAGTAAGATCCAGGCGTTACGACAGTGCATTTGCCATTTTATTGCTGGATATCGATGATTTCAAAAAAATCAATGACACCTTTGGTCATAATGCTGGAGATAAAGTGCTCGTGAAATTCTCCAGCATCATCGAGCAAACCGTTCGTGAATCAGATATTGCAGGCCGCTGGGGCGGCGAAGAGTTTCTTATCATCTGTCCTGAAACCACTATCGATGGCGCAACGTCCCTGGCAGAAAAGCTACGTGAAAACATCGATAACAATAAATTTAAAATTGCAGGTAATATTACTGCAAGCATCGGTGTCACAGGTATCCAGCATGGTGATAACGTCAAGAGCCTGATACAACGGGCGGACAAAGCTTTATATTCTGCCAAAAAAGCTGGCAAGAACAGGGTGATAAGGGGCTGATAAAATACCATCCCCAGGGGCAATTTTTATCAGGGGATCAACTCTCTCAGCTTAACTTGTAAAGGGTTATCAGACTTAAAAGCCACTGACAGTACATGCTCTGTTGTTGGCTCATACAACCTGAACCGCCAGTTATCATCTACAGCTTGCTGCCGGTTACGATGATAAACAACAGCCTTCATCTCATCCATGTTTATATCGAAATAGAACTCTTTGGACGAACCAGAAAGACCCGTTCCCAGCGCTTTCACATATGCCTCCCGCAACGTCCAGTAACAGAAGAACATCTGTTCTATCTCATTTTTGTTTAACTGCCGGCACTCTTCATCTGCAAACATCCTGCTCGCTACCGCGTCCAGTTTATTATTCCTGTTTTTATTTTCGGCATCGATGCCGCAAGGCTTTTCTAATGTCACTATGCATGCACTTAGGCCTTCGGTATGCGTTAGATTAAAATGGATAGTTTGCATGCCAGGTGGCGAGATCAGTTCCGGCTTACCATGCTCATTCCTTGAAAATTTCCATTTCGATGCATTTACATCTGCGTACTGTGACAGCGAATATCTCAGTAAGGCATGCGAGACGAGATAACTATGCCGGTCTTTATCAAAATGAAACCGTCGATACCGCTGCACTTCCCGTTCAGATAACACTGACTCATATGCTGCCAGCTTTGATTCATCCTGTATGTCCCGAGGATCACAGTACCAGACGTGCACCTGGTTTTTCAGTTCATCAATTAACTTTGTCATGAGCGGACGTTCAGCACCAGCAAACCATCAAGATAGTTTTTGGCTATTCACTTTTCATCCACTGCAGATAAGCAGCAACTTGCGAAGTATTTTCTGCTGGCGCCATAGACAGAAAATCTTCTTCTGGCGACGGCAGGTACGCTCCCTCTTTTATCTCTAAAGCCAGCGTGCCCAGTTTTTTACTTACATACGAATGCCACGTGTTCGGTGGAATTTCGATCACTCGTGTTGCCTCTGTGGATAGAGGTATCCTCTCGACTATCTCCCCCGAATCATCAAACAGCAATACATCAAGCTCGCCCTGTAGCAAGATGAAGAGCTCCCACTTATGTGCCTGCGGGTGCCGGTGCGGCCTGATATAGGTTCCAGGTTCAAACGCTAAAAACAATCGCTGCACTGCAGCATCTGATGATTCATGAATATTTAGATTCGTACGTAATCGCTCTGAAGCTTTCGCTACGTCAGATAAATCATCTAAGGCCTCAGCCGTATATTTTTTTATCATACTCATAATGTTTTTTCTTCATGGTCGGCTTTTTTATAATTAACAAAGACGACACCGATTAATATCAAAACGATACCTGCTGTTCTCAACAGTGTCAGCGGTTCTGCGATCTGCTCCCAGTAAACCGCACCGAGATAGACCAGCACATAGGTAACACCAAGAAACGGATAAGCAAAACTCAGCTCGTATTTGATCAATGCAAAAATCCAGGAGAGCATCGACATGGCATAACAGAGAAGGCCGGCAAATAACCATGCGATAACGATGCCGTTATCGAGGATAACAAACAACAACGACTGCTTATCTCCAGTACCATCGAGCAACTGTTGCAGCTGTATCATACTTACTTTCATGAACAGCTGTGCACATGCAGACAATATAATCGTCAGGGCAAGCAATATCACCGCGCTGGATCTGATCTTATGCATAAGCCAATATCACGTCTGCGCCAACAAAGAGATGCCGGCCACGATAAACACCACACCCAGCCAGCGGTTCCACGGAATAGATTCTTGCAGATAAAAACGAGCTGACAGCAGCACCACGACAAAACCGAGGCTTATAAAAGGGAAAGCTTTGCTTACATCCATCATATAGAGAACGACCAGCCAGACAGCGACTGCCGACGCCAGGCAAATGACCGCAAGTATTATCTCCCACTGAAACAATGCAACGACAGACTGCCTGAATGAACTGGCATCCTTTAGACCACGGTCAGCACCCAGTTTCTGCAACACCTGCCCGATCGATGTCAGCGTAACAACCAGCGCTATAAGCAGGTACTCCACTACCCATGCTCCTGTGTTTTCACCGGCCCCTGTGCTTGCACCGGAATGAACCAGAGTACAAATTTTCCCCAGCGTGACTGCTGCGCCTGCACTGGCATGATCGCCTGCATCCTTGCATCGGCATCAGAGTGATGGACGATTACCATCTCATCCTGACCCAGGTGCTCAGCGATAAATTCTTTTAACGCTTCACCCTCGATCAGTCGATGATTACTATCAGGGAACGAGAGACCATGTTTTGATTCACCCGCTCCCGTCATATAAACATCTGTACGACCGAAGAACCAGTTAACAGAGTGGATCATGATGTCATCTGAGAATATGATCGTATCGGGCTTTATCTTGCCAGCATGTTCGAGCAGGAAATCACCGGGCATCTTGCTTTCTGCAGTACGTTGCGGGACACCAATACTGATGACAAACATCACAGCAACGATGCTTATTGCCTGCAGGCTAATCCGCCTGCCAGTTGATGTCACCCTCAATGACCAGAACAACAGAACCGCACCCGAAGTAAAAGCCATTACTAATGCCAGCCACTTCCAGCTTTCTGCATCACCCCAGACCAGCTTTCCGACGACACCGGTCTGTATCAGCACCAACAACAGGGCAACTATAAGAAAGAACGCAGCCATCACGCCACTGGCGATCCTGAATGCTTTATATCCGAATACTGAAGATTTTTTGTCCGATAAATAATTTTGGATGCCAACGGCCAGCATGACGGCTAACGGCGCCATACACGGTAAGACGTAGGTCGGTAATTTACCACGTGAGATCGAAAAGAAGATAAACGGCATCAGGAACCAGAGGATAGAATACTTAACCAGCTCCGTATCTTCATGCCCGCCAGTTTCATTGCAATTGAACAGGTTCTTCAATGCCACCGGTATATGCGTTATCCACGGAAGTGTCAGTAACGGCAGGTACATCAGGTAAAACCAGATCGGCTCACCATGCTGAGCTCCCTCACTGGCAAACCGCTTGACGTGCTCTTCCCAGAAAAAATAATGCCAGTACTCCGGTTCCTGCAGGTGCACCAGTATCGCCCAGGGTGCAACGACGACGATCGCGGTCAGTAACGCAATCCAGCCACGGGTAAACAGTTCCGGCCATCGTCCCTGCCAGATAACATATGGCCCGATGACTGCACCGAGAAGCACGAAGGCAAGGAACCCTTTCGCGAGAAAGGCCGCGCCACAGAATATGCCTAACAGAACCAGGTAGAACAAACGTTTACCAGTTTCAGTTTCACGATGAGAAAAATAGAAGGTCACGAATGCGGCGGTCAACAAAAAACTGAAAAGAGAATCCAGGATGTTTATCGTACCGATCAAAAAAACGCCCAGCATACTGAGATATATCATGGCCGCGTAAAGTGCTGTCGACTCACGACGCGAAGAGCGTACACACAACAGGAAAACCGCAAGTGCCGACAATCCCGCAGAAAGCGCACTCGGCATGCGCATGGCAAAAGCATTATCACCGAACAGCTGCATACTTATACCAGTCACCCAGTAGCCAAACACCGGTTTCTCAAAATACCGCAAACCATTGAGGTGTGGTGACACCCAGTTACCCGAGGTGATCATCTCATGCGGAACCTGTGCATAACGCGCTTCATCCGGGATCATGACCGGACGCACACCCAGGGGCAGGATATAGATGAGCAGGTATACCAATAGCAGGATCAATGCATAACGCTTCCAGTCTTTAGCTTTATTTTGATCGCTACTCATAGATGGTTACTCATGAATTATGGCTCACGGGTTATGACTCATGAGACCAGAGAAGCCTGCCAGCATACCCAGCCTTCACGACCGGGCAGTGGTGCGGTGGTAACTGAGTCGATCGGCAAGGTAGACAGGTCTTCAGGTAACAACTCACACATGGGCACGAAACGTATGTTTCTGGATTTGGCCATCGTTAAAAAATCATCGAACATGGATGCACACACGATACCCTCCACCTCTGCATGGATGGTTAAAACATTAAGACGATCCGGCTTGATCAGTGAAAGCATGTGTTCGTTATAGTTTTCTGAAGTAATACCATGCTGACCGATAATCTCGTCATAGGTCGGCAATGTTGCCGGAATCTGTGGCGCATACTCGACACCGTCGATGACCGGGCGAAAGATAGAATCGCCGCGGCAGTCACTGTTATACAGAAAACCGAACTTATTTTTTTCGATAACTACCTGCTGATTAGCTTTCCAGCCAGCCACGGCAGAACAGCGAGGTGAAAGTTTGAGGATATTTTCGAGTGATTCAACCCCAGACTTTATATCCTGATAGATCTGCCCGGCATTCATCCGGTGCATTCGCATCTGCCAGCGATGATGATCCCAGGAATGCAGCCCGACTTCATGGCCGGCAGTTTCGGTATCGCGGATAACCGGCGCAAGATTTTTTGCGATCTTAGGCCCCGGCCAGAACGTACCCCGTAACAGTATATCCCAGCCGTACAGGCTCGCCGCTTTTGAGCGTAACATCTTTACCAGGAAAGCTGGCTTCAATAAACGCCAGAGATGACGGCCCATATTATCTGGCCCTACACTGAAAAAGAAAGTTGCATGCAGGCCGTGTTTCATTAAGATTTTCAGCAGCCCGGGGACACCATCCCGGGTACCACGAAATGTATCGACGTCGACACGAAGCCCTACGATTATTTCTTCTTCAGCCAATCTAAATCAACCTGTTAGCCAGATACTTACTGGCCACCTTCTACATGATCCTTCAGGAAGTAATCCAGTGTTTCGTCGATAGTCTCATCCATCATGATCTCAGGTTGCCAGCCGAGTATCTTTTTCGCGTTCTCGATACTCGGACGTCGGTGCTGCACGTCCTGATATCCGTCACCGTAGTATTTCCGGCTCTCGGTCTCTACCATGCCTGCAAACGGCGGAAAGTTTCCACGTAGCGGGTGCTTGTCGAATTTCTCCACCAGCACTTCGGCCATGCGTTTGATGCTTGCCTCATTGTCCGGGTTACCGATATTGAATATCTCGCCATCACAACAGCCATCCTTGTTCTCGATGATGCGGAACAGGCAGTCGATACCTTCCTTCACGTCGGTGAAGCAGCGTTTCTGTTCACCACCATCGATCAGCTGGATCGGTGTCCCTTCGACCAGGTTAAGGATCAGCTGGGTGATAGCCCTGGAACTGCCGATACGGGCAGCGTCGAGCGAATCAAGTCGTGGTCCCATCCAGTTAAACGGACGGAACAGGGTAAACGGTAGATTATCTTTTTTACCATAAGCCCAGATAACTCTATCCATCAACTGCTTACTGGTCGAATAGATCCAGCGCTGCTTATTGATTGGACCGGTAACCAGGTTTGACGTATCTTCATCGAAGAACTCATCCTGGCTCATACCATAGACTTCTGATGTCGACGGGAAGATTATCCGTGTACCGTATTTTACACAGTAACGTACGATGCGAAGGTTCTCTTCAAAGTCCAGTTCGAACACACGCAGCGGATTTCGTGTGTATTCGATCGGTGTCGCAATCGCTACCAGTGGAATGACCACGTCACATTTTTTAACATGGTATTCGATCCACTCACGATGCACAGTGATGTCACCCTCATGGAAATAAAAATTCTCCCTGCCAAGCAAACGGGTTATCGCACTGCTGGAAAGATCCATACCATGTACTTCGTAGCTACCTTCGTCCAGTAAACGTTCGACCAGGAAGTTACCAATAAAGCCATTCACACCGAGTATGAGAACGCGCTTCTTCTGATCTTTTGAAGTCTTCTCAAATTTGCGACCGAGACGCATGGCATTGACCAGGTTTAGATCAGCTGCCAGTTGCGCACCTGTACTGAACACGCCATTTTCCTGCTGCCCGAAACGCACACGTACAGCACCTTCACCGCAGGCGACCTCTAGCGGCTCGACTGACAGGATCGTACCGGGCTTCGCATCCGATGCGTTATCGATAACCTCGACTTCCCAGATGGTTAAACTGCGCTGCCCGGCAAAAGTAAATGCACCGGGATAAGGACGTGTTACTGCGCGCACCAGGTTATGAACGGCAGTCGCACTCTTGCTCCAGTCGATGGCACCGTCATCAGCTGTACGGCCACCAAAATAAGTTGCTTCGTCATTGTTCTGCGGCGTAGCTTTTGCACTACCAGCTTTGATTACAGGTAAACACTCATCCAGCATACTGCTGGCAGCTGCGACCTGTTTGTTGACCAGCGTCTGCGCATTGTCATCGGCATCGATCGAGACACTCTGCTGTGCGACGATGTCGCCATCATCGATACCAGGCGTCATGTGATGCAGTGTCACGCCGGTTTCTGTTTCACCGTTGATGATCGCCCAGTTGGTCGGAACACGACCACGATATTTCGGCAGCAGAGAACCATGCAGGTTATAACACCCCGATGCTGGAATATTGAGGATATCGGCCGACAGGATATCGCGATAGTAAAATGAGAATAACACGTCAGGTTTCAGTTCACGTATCTTCTCGATCCACAAAGGGTGATTGATATTATCTGGCGTATAAACCGGGATGTTGTGTCGTGCCGCCGCTTCTGCTACCGAGCCGAACCAGATCGCTTCATCCGCCGCATCCGCATAGGTAAATACTGCAACGACATCGTAACCATTGCGAATCAGCGCTTCCAGCCCTTCGCAACCCATATTATGATAACCAGCAACTATTGCGCGCATGGCTTCCTCTTTTTAAGTTAAATTAATTTAATAAACAGTCGTCGTTTCGAAGCTTAATCTTCTGCTCCAACGACTTTATGAATAAAGTATCGCGGCCTTGCTCTCACATCGTGATAGATACGCCCGATATACTCACCGAGCAGCCCCATCGCCAGCAACTGCACACCGATAAAAATAAACAGGATGGCAAATACGGTAAACACACCTTCACCGGCCCAGTGTGCGCCATATAAGATCCGTGTCGCCAGCAAGACCAGGCTGAACGCAAACCCGGCCATCGCCAGTAGACCACCCATCACGCTCAACAGACGTAGGGGGAAAGTCGTCATACTGGTAAGCAGGTCAAACTGCAGGTTGATCAGACTCATCAGTCTGTACTTGGTTTCATCCTGGCTCCTGTCCGCATGCGCCACCTCAACCTCGCAGGGCTGGCGTGCAAAGGTATTCGCCAGCACCGGGATAAATGTACTGCGTTCGTGGCACTGCAACATGGCATCGACGATATTGCGATGATAGGCACGCAGCATGCAGCCATAATCAGTCATCATCACACCGGTCGCTTTTTGCACCGCCTTGTTGATGATCTTCGAGGCACTACGACGGAAGAAAGTGTCCTTCCGATTCATACGTACACTGCCGACCACATCACAGCCCTGCGCTGATTTTTCCAGCAATTTAGGAATCTCTTCAGGCGGGTTCTGCAGATCTGCATCAAGCGTCACTACTACTTCACCGCGTGATTGCGCCAGCCCTGCCATAACAGCAGAGTGTTGACCGTAGTTACGGTTCAATAACACACCGATGACCTTACCCTTATGCTCTTCGGCCGCCTGCTGGATCATCTGTGCCGAATTATCTGCGCTGCCATCATCGACCAGAATCAACTCATAGTCATAATCGAGCGCGTCGCCGACAGCAACACAACGGGACACCAGGTCGACCAGGTTAGCCTCTTCGTTGTATACCGGCGCGACCAGCGAGACCAGTTTTATCTGTGTAACTTTTGAATCGTTTATCATATTTTTTCGTCGGACTCATCTATCCGAATCAACTATATCGCCCGAGCAGATACATGCTCAGCCATTCTCTGCAATGATCTGTTTGATGGTATCGACCACACGCTGGACATCATCGTTAGTCATATCGGGATAAAGAGGTAATGAGCAGATACGCTCTGAATTCCACTCAGTATCTGGCAGCACCGCGGTATCTGCATATTTTTCACGATAATATTTCTGCGTATGTGTCGCTCGAAAATGCAGGCCCGAGCCTATCTGTTTATCTTTCAGCGCCTGCATAAAATCATCGCGGCTCATCGACAATGCTTCCACATCAAGGCGAACGATGTACAGGTGCCAGCAATGTGTCATCGCATAGTCGGGCACGTGCAGAGGCTGAACTTCATCCACCTGAGCAAGGAGATCTGTGTACAACTGGGCGATTTCAGTTCTTCTGCCGTTGAGCTCGTCCAGACGCTTAAGCTGGCCGATACCCAGAACCGCATTCATATCAGGCAGATTATACTTGTAACCCGGTGTTAGCACTTCAGCCTGTGGCGCCCTGCCCTGTGTCTCGCGATCAAAAGCATCCACACCTAAACCGTGAAAACGCAACTGACGAATCTTTTCTGCCAGCTTGCCGTCATCGGTACAGAACATGCCACCCTCACCGGTGGTTATATTTTTAATGGGGTGAAACGAGAATATAGCTGTCCCGGATTGCCCGACAGGCTGGCCGTTATATTTCGTTCCGATCGCGTGAGCCGCATCTTCTACCAGCGGGATACCATGTCGCTCAGCGAGCTCACGTAATGGCGCCAGATCGAGAGCCGCTCCGGCATAGTGCACCGGTACTATCAACCGGGTACGTTCGGTGATCAGCGGTTCGATCTTATCCGCCTCGACCATCAGGGTATCGCGATTAACATCGACGAATACGGGGGTTGCACCGCACAGCTCGATCTGGTTTGCGGTAGACACCCAGGTCATGGATGGTGTAATGACTTCATCACCAGGGCCGATATCCAGCGCTTTTAATAATAGATGCATGCCGGCTGTCGCTGATGACAGGGCTACCGCATATCGTGCGCCGGTGATATCACATACCAACTGCTCCAGCTCGGCATTCTTTGCACCCGTGGTTATCCAGCCAGATCGCAATACATCTGCAACCGCAGCAATTTCATCTTCGGAGATAGAAGGCTTTGATAAAGGTAAAAAAGGTTTGTTCACGGACGATTCATTCTTATTAATATGACACTTACGCGTATTGTCTCATATTAAAAAAAGTAATTAAATTTATTATTTTAGGCACCGTCATCCAGTACCGGCTCTAACTCACTAGAGAATCTTCATCGATGACGCCAGGACCCGAACAGCATTGTTTGCACTTAATGCATATGCCACTATGCACATCGAATACAATCAATCACTATACAACGGATGAACATGAGAACGAGCTGGCGACCGGTGATTACTTTACATTTCAATGATTTTAGACCTGAACACCGACAGTCATCTGTCCGGACGTTAATCCTGTAAAAACTGCGCGACAGCCTCACCATAAAACGTCTTTGCCACGTCCCAGCTACCCGGGTTGATCGAATCGACAATATCCGCGTAAACGATCATCGGGTTGAGACCATCGATATTTTCCTCACCGCTATAACTCGGTGACCAGAAGCTTTTATAGACACAGATCTCGCCGTCTTCATCTTCTCGCAAGCCATAAAAACTCGCGAAATCCTTATGTTTTACATCTGATGTGAAATACAGGCTGATGCTCTCAGGTTCCATATAAGGCGTTGATTTAGCTATTATTACCTCACCTCCCCATACCCCGTGAAAGTCTGCGGGTTTCGCGTTTTGCCACCAGTTTTCATCATCACAGGTATAACACGCCATAATCTGCTTTGGACGTAGCTTCTCCAGGTAACCATCGACCCAGCGTTCAAATAGCCTTTTCTTATTCACCAGCCGACGACCGCCTTCATCCAGGATGTACCCCGACGAATACAGGTCATCGATGACCGGACCGACGCTGCCGAGCGCTATATTCACCTTGTTTGAGATATCCCGATACGAAGCATGGAGGAAGTGTGGCTGGTTGAACAGGGCAAAGATCAGCTTCAGGCCGGCAGAGTTAAACGCACGACCGCGCATTCTTTTACTTCGTAATCTGGACGGTTTCCTGCCTTTGACATAGATGTTGAAATGATCATTTTTGATCGAGCAATTACCTGCACAATCAACGAAAGCGATAGCACGCTGACGCAGTTTTCCCGCCATCACCGGGTTGACAAAATCCGCAAACAATAGCGCTGGTGCCGGCATCGCCCTAAGCTGAGAGATCATCGCATCGATATTTTTCTGAGGCGCCCATGGCTGTAACAGGACGTTATAAGTCTGGTTTAATGCTTCACTGGTGACCGTCACCGGACCATCAATGTTTAACAGGCCCGATGATATAGAGAAGACACCCTTATCCGGGGAAGACCCCATCTGTTTGTGAAGCAGGCTATTTAAATGCTGCAGAGCCTGTCGTAATATCTGCTTCTTCTCCACGACCCCCCCTACGGTTACCAGGTAAGCAAATCAGTGTGTTCATGATTATTGAACAGATATTAACATATTAATAAAACGTGTGTTTTTACTTTTTTACGTCTTATTAATATAGTCAGATGAAATTTTAGAGTGATAAGAACAGTTTATTATTTACTATTGCCTGTACATTTGCACTACTCGTCGGCCTCGGCCACCATGGCTGCATATTTAAGACTATCACGTAGTTCTTCTATTTCATCATCCAGCGCACGCTGCTGACTGGCCATCTTCGTTGATTTTCGCAGGGGCCGACCATGTGTTTTTTCAAACTGCGCTTCCAGCTGCATGACCAGCTGCTGGATGCTCTCTTCCGGGTAGTCATTTAACTCCAGTTGACTGAACAGTGCCTTGGTAACATCGAACGGGTAAAGATGAAAACGATCAACATAGGTTTCTACCAGTGACCAGAAAAAAGGCCGCACCTTGCTGACTTCAAGGTTCTTGTCATTGAGCAGCTTTACCGCAAGGTCGCCAAGCTGAGTTAAATCTTTAGGGAGAGACGCTTCTCCGCGGGTTTGACTGAACTTGTCTTCCGCGTTTAAGACCGTGCTATTGTGCTTGTATAGTTTCAATTTTTTTATCATTCTTATCCCGCTTTCATCAGAAAACGAAATTTTTAATACAAAATCATCTAATGCGTCATCATTAAACTGCTAATTACATTTTAAATCAAGCTTTTATCCTTGCTAAAAAACATCTCTTTCAATTCGGGTGCAGCGGCTTTTGCTATCTATTGGACCATGAAACAGATATGATTCAGAAAAATTCCTGTTATTTTTTTAGTGTATGTATTTTTTACACTTTTCTGAATCGCTGAAACAAAGAATTCTATAAGTTATTGAATATAAACTATATTTTATATTTTGCATGATTATTGCATAATCAGTAATTTATAACACATGAGTAACAGAATCATTCACCATCGAAAGGCAAACCAGTATCGAGCCAGGCGTAGCGGAATATCGGCCTTGATGCAAAAAATGTTGTGCAGTTATAACTAGATGAATCAGAAAGCTAAACAAATCTTACAGAAAGCAGATGTCGACAGACTACCCAGCTTGCCGCACGTACTGCTTCAGCTTCTCGATATATGCCATGATGAAAGCCTGTCTTTCACCGATCTGGCAAACATACTGAGGCAGGACCCTGCTCTATATGCGCGTGTTTGCTCTGTATGTCATCACCATGATTGCGAAGCTGGTCATCAGCTAAACACAGATACCACCACATCGATCGAAAGCTCTTTACAACACCTTGGCATCAATACGATCAAGAGCATAGCGGTCACAGCCACCGTGCAGCAATTTTTTTCACGCACCAGTCTCGAACGGACAGATTTTCTAAAAGAGCACTGGCGACATTCACTGTACTGTGCAGACGTGGCCCGCGCCATTGCCGAAATCTGTAATTACAGCGATACCGATGAGGTCTATACCACTGGCCTGCTGCATAATATTGGCCAACTGGTACTCGAGACCGCCTACCCTGACAAATACACCACCACCTTTGCACAGTTAAGTGATGACACCATCTTTCACGACCTGGAGCAGGATGAGTTCGGCACTACGCATCAACAGGTTGGTGCTGAGCTACTAAAAAGACACGGTGCCAACAGCTTCGTTTATGACGCGGTGTTATATCACCACGAAAGTGTCGAGAATATCCTGGACGCACACCCGCTGGTAAAAATCATCAACCTGGCAAACATGCTTACCAGCAGCTATTTCAAGCCTGAAGAAGGCCAGCAGGTGTTTGATGCCGCCGAGCAACTGCTTGCTATAAAAACACCGCTATTGCTCGAGATACTGGAAAAATCACAGGCTCATGTTGAAGCTACCGCCCAGACACTGGAGATCGGTCTAGCCTTTGATGGCATGGACGGGGAAACAATCAAAAAGATTACTGCCAGTGATGAACTGAAACAGGTACATCTTGCTGAACAGGTAAGAAACATTGCCTTATTAGACGGTATCCATCAGCACCTGTCGCGAAGTGGCGCGCATAACGGCGATGTAAACGCCCTGTTGAATATAATCTCGCAAAACATCGGCATCCTTTTTGGTGTCAGCCAGTGCATCCTGTTCTTATACGATGCCGCCAGTGACCGCGTCAAGGCGATTTCGGCAGACAATCAACCACCACAGCTGGCTGACATATCGATACCGTTAACCAACGGCCGCAGCCTGGTGACCGACGCCCTGCTTAATAAAGAGGCCTGCCATTCATTTACAACAGAGTCGTTCGAGCACAACCTGGACTCGCTCTCTATCGTCGATCGACAGCTGATCGGTATTACCGAACAGGAAGGTATCATCTGCCTGCCGATGATGATGAACAATGCAGCCATCGGCACCTTGATCCTGGGCATGGACAAAACACAGTATGAAAACCTGTGGAAACAGTTACCGCTACTGACACGTTTCGTGAATGAGATTTCCCATACCATCAGCGTAAATAGTGCGAGCAGCCAGTCCACGCTCAGTGATGATGAGCAGACCCGCCAGCTGGAACAGAAAATCCATGAAGTGTTACACGAAGTTCGCAATCCGTTGAGTATCATGAACAACTACCTCGGCATCCTCGGTTACAAGCTGGAAAATGATAAACCAGCACAGGAGGATGTACAGACCATCAAAGCTGAGATAGAACGCATCAGCGAGATATTAAACCGCCTGACCGAGCCGGAAAGCCCGACAGACGAAACCTCATCGGTAGACATCAATGCAATCATTGCCGACCTCACCCATGTCTTCCAGACCTCTCTGTTCGCCAGCAAAAACATCCAGATTTCACTCGACCTGGACGAGCGCATAGAGAGCCTGCAAACCAATGCCAATGCCCTCAAGCAGATCTATACCAATTTAATTAAGAATGCAGTTGAGGCACTTCCTGCAAATGGCCAACTTATGGTCTACACTCAAGATTATGTAAACGTTGACGGAAAACAGCACATAGAGCTGTCTGTCGCCGACGATGGACCAGGAATTGATACAGACATCCTGCCACAGCTGTTTTCTCCGGTGGAATCCACCAAAGGCGACGACCATGCTGGACTTGGACTGACTATCGTCAAAAACCTGGTAAATGAGTTACATGGTTCGATCAGTTGCAGAAGTAGTGATAAGGGCACCAGTTTTCACATATTGCTTCCCAAGTAGTCGATATATAAAAATTAAATGATAAAACGCACGCTCTGGAATGTGCTAAATACAATAATTAAGTAAGAGTTAGCTACTTTTACGCAGCAGAGTGAAAAAATGAGTATAAATGAGCAGAAAATTCTCGTCGTCGACGACGACCCCGTCGTCCTCAAGAGTCTTAAAGATTTACTTGCCATCAGGGGCTTTAATCCGAACACCGCTATTGGCGGTCAAGAAGCGATATGCCAGCTTGACCAGAATGCGTACGACCTCGTATTACTGGACCTGCATATGCCATACGTCAACGGGCATGACGTCATGGACTATATCAATAGCAACAAGATCGATACTTCTGTCATCATCGTCAGTGGAGAGACCTCGTTCGAAGCGGCTAAAAACGCCTGTACACAGGGTGCTTACGATTTCCTGCGCAAACCATATGCTACCGATGAGCTGATCATCACCATCACTAATGCGCTAAAAGAGAAACATCTGAAAAAACAGAACCTCTTCATGCAGCAACAGCTTTCAGAATCGGAACGTTTGCATCGTTATATCGTTAATACATCGCCAGATATCATCTATATCCTGGATCAGGATGGTCATTTCACCTTCATCAACGAACGTATCGAAAGCCTGCTCGGATTCAGCAAAGAGGAGATAGTCGGTAAACACTATTCATTCCTGGTCCACCATGACGACATGGAGCAGGCAAAATACGTATTTAATGAGAGACGCATCGGTACCCGTGCGGCGAAAAATATCGAGCTGCGACTGAAGTGCAAAGATGACGGCAAATCACGTCACTTTAACAACCGGACCCTGCCCATCGAGCTTAGCGCCATGGGCATGTATAACGGTGACAGTCAGTCTAGCAGCAGCTACACCGGCACCTATGGCGTCGCGCGTGATGTTACCGAACGTAAGATCGCCGAGGAAACGATTAACTTCCAGGCTTACCATGACCTGCTCACCAAGCTACCAAACCGTGCACTGTTGCGAGACCGTCTGAGCCTGGCGATAAGCCAGGCTAAACGTGAAGATGAAAAGCTGGCAGTCATGTTCCTTGATCTCGACCGTTTCAAGAACATCAACGACAGCCTGGGGCACATGATCGGCGACGAATTATTGCAAATGGTCAGCATGCGCCTTAAAGAGTGCATCCGCGCAGCTGACACCCTTGCCCGCTTTGGCGGTGATGAATTCACCCTGATGCTGCCAAAACTGCATAATGGCCGTGAAGACGCCAGCAAACTAGCGGAAAAGATCACTAACACATTAAAACAGCCTTTCATCGTCGATGGTCATGAGCTTTATGTCAGCGCCAGTATCGGTATCGCTCTGTATCCACAGGATGGTACAAATATTGATACCCTGATCAAACATGCTGATGTCGCCATGTACCATGTTAAAGGCCAGGGTAAAAACGGATATCAGTTCTACTCAAACGAGATGAACGTGCCATACATGGAAAAACTTTCACTCGATACAGGCATCCACCGTGCACTGGACAATAACGAATTCAGCCTGGTCTACCAGCCACAGGTAAACCTGCGCACTGGTGAGATCGTCGGTGTCGAAGCACTGCTACGCTGGGAGCACCCCGAACATGGGGCTATCTCTCCTTCAGAATTCATTCCCTTTGCAGAAGAGAGCGGCCTTATCATCGATATCGGGTACTGGGTCGTTAAAACCGCCTGTGCTGAACTCAGCCGTTGGCGCACTGCCGGTCTTCCCGAGATACGCATGTCGATCAACATCTCGGCTCGCCAGCTAATGGAAGATAATATCGTGAGAAACATCATTAATATAATGAAAGATTACGATGTGCCCGGAAGCTGTATAGAACTGGAAATCACAGAAAATGCGATCATGGATGATATGGACAGTATTATCCGTAAACTTCAGGAACTCAGTAACCACGACATCACCATCGCTATCGATGATTTCGGAACCGGTTACTCCTCTTTGAGTTATCTGCACAAATTGCCGATCCAGACACTGAAGATCGACCGCACTTTCCTCAAAGAAAGTCGTATCAACAAAGGTGACAATACCATCATCAATACGATCGTTGCGATGGCAAAAGGGCTGAGCTTGAACGTGATCGCCGAAGGCGTTGAATCACAGGCACAACTCGAGTACCTGCGAGAGATAGACTGCAGCGAAGCCCAGGGATTTTTGTTCGGCAAACCATTACCTTCCGAAGTTATCTCACAGTTGCTGATCCAGGAACCTTATGCCACACCCGGCAGTCGCAGCACTTCGGGCAAAGGTACACACTGGCATCATTAAAATATTATATGCCCATTAGAAAAAGACCTCATCTGAGGTCTTTTTTTTGGCCTATTGAATATTTTTCCAGCTCTCATGCTGCTCGAGCAATGTTAATGCCTGAGCCAGTAACTCTTTCCCGGGAGACATACGGTGCCAGGTCGAGGCGCCGGAAGGGTGTGGCAAGGGGATTATCTCGACATCGACATCATTGATACGCCTCTCAAATTTCTCGCCGATCACATCAACCAGTTTATTTACCGGCAGATACTGCGATATCGCCAGTTTACCGACGGGGACTATCAGCCTGGGCTGCAGCAGCTCTATCTCTTTATTTAACCACTGCGAGCAGGTTTTGATCTCAGTTTTACCCGGTACACGGTCACCGCCTTTCGGATTTTTCCCGGGGAAACATCGACACACAGCAGACATAAAAACCTGCTCCCTGAACCGGCTCTCCTGCACACCGATCGAATCAAACCACTTGAACAGGGTCTTGCCAGCAGTCCATGCAAAGGGACGCCCCAGCTCACCTTCCCTGTCGCCCGGTGCCTGCCCCACCAGTAATATCTCGGAAAAGACAGGCTTACCAAGGATAACTGGCGGAATCATATCCGGACACAAACGGCACGCACCAAGCCTGGCCTGGTGCGACCGGATCAATTCAACTTTATTCACAACCCATCCTGCATATACAATCTATTAGCGAAAATATTATAAAATAGTAATGCTAAAGTTAACATTTCTACCATGAACCTACTGGCATTATGTAAAACATGAAACTGATTCGATTATTTATTTTTTTCTTACTGTTGCTGAGCACTCCTGCTCAGGCCGAGGTAATGCTCCTGATCCATGGTTATCTCGGCGATGCCTACTCGTGGGAAAAATCAGGTATTAATGACGAATTACACCAGCGCGGCTGGTCTCGTGCAGGTATGTTCCAGGGATCAGCCTATGGCCCGCAGCTATTGGTTACTGACTATGGCGATGCAAAAAAACTGGTCTATGTGGCGACCCTGCCATCCGAGACCCCGGTGATGGTGCAGGCTGATGTTTTAAAGCGCATCATCGATATCATCGAACAAAATCATGCTGATCAAAAAATCATCCTGGTGGGCCATTCCGCTGGTGGCGTTGTCGCACGTATGGCCATGATCCGACACCAGTTAAAGAACATAAAAGCTTTGATCACTATCGCTTCGCCACATATCGGTACCGGTCGTGCAGATCAGGCGTTGAACATAACCAAAAATCACGGCCCGTTCAATATAGTAAAAAGTGTTGTCGGCGGCGACGGTTATGATGCGCTCAAACATTCCCGTGGCCTGATGGTTGATCTCAGGCACCCGCAACCTGGTAACATGCTGTACTGGCTCAACAGTCAGCCACATCCCGATATCCACTATGCGTCGATCATCCGATTGAACAACAATGGCGCCAGTGGTGATTATTATGTGCCAGGCTTCAGCCAGAACATGAACAACGTACCGGCACTGCAAGGTAAGTCATCCACCTTCACTACGCCTACCTCTCACTTTCTGGTACGACAGGATGCAGACACGATTATTTCTATCATTGACAAATTTTGATAACACTATGAATCTACATTTCCCTACAACATCAAAAAATATAACGGCAGTTCTTTTTACGGCGCTGACCTGTTCTACTCTACTCTCCTGTGCGACATCCCCCGAAGGCAGGAACCAGCTAAAACTGATACCCGATGAGCAGATGGATGCCATGGGCGCGCAGAGTTTTGAGCAGATAAAACAGCAGACCCCGATAACAAAAGACCAGAACATCCAGCAATATGTTTTATGCATTGCCAATAAGATCATCCCGCAGGTAGCACAGAACCCCGATCCGAAACAATGGGAAGTCCAGGTGTTCGAAGATGACCAGGCTAATGCTTTTGCACTGCCCGGCTATAAGATCGGCGTTTACACGGGCCTGTTGAAATACGCGAAAAATCAGGACCAGCTTGCTGCGGTGATGGGCCATGAAGTTGCACACGTGATCGCCAAACACGGTAATGAACGGGTTTCCAGCCAGATGGCGACTGAAGCAGGTATGAGCATCGCTACGGCGGTACTTGGCGGCACACAGAATGAGAACAGTACGCTGATCCTCGCAGGGTTAGGCCTGGGCGCACAATATGGCATCATCCTGCCATTCAGCCGCAGTCATGAATCAGAAGCTGACCTGATCGGTCTGGACCTGATGGCAAAAGCAGGGTTTGATCCAGCACAGAGCGTTCCCCTATGGCAGAACATGTCCCAGGCCGGCGCAGCACCCCCGGAGTTCATGTCGACCCATCCGTCTAGCGATACTCGCATCAAACAGTTAAAAGAAAGAATCCCCAATGCCAGCATCTCCTATCAGGAAGCTATTAAAAAAGGACAGCGCGCTAACTGCAAACTATGACTACAGCGTTGGATGACTGAAAGCTACTGAACCTGCTTCAGCAACAAGATCAGATCTGAGGTATTTATAATGCCATCAGCTGAACCTGGCGGATACAGGTCGCCATGTGCCAGCTCTAAGGAAGTCGCTGTCAGTTCACCCAGAGCAATGCGTTGCGCGATCAGGTAATCAGCCGCATTGACCTGGCCATCTGGAGAGCCCAGCGGGGCGATATCACCATCAGCAAAGTTCGGCCATGACAATGGATCTAACGGATCACTGGCATAGAGTATCTCATCCCCATCATCGATAAAATCACCGTCGCTATCAGGATTATCCGGCAGGGTGTTATGGATATTTACTTCATCACCATCGCCGAGTGTGTCGCCATCTGAATCATATAAAAATGGATTCGTGCCATATAAAATTTCATCCGCATCAGACAGCCCGTCAGCATCATCATCAGGATCACAAACATCGCCCAGTCCATCGTTATCAAAATCATCCTGTGTCACATTAGCATCATCCGGACAGTTGTCCTGACTATCAGGCACCGTATCGTTATCATCATCCAGTGATGACAGCGCCAGTGTTGCCTGCACCAGACCATACCCAGTTTTGAAATCAATCCCGACAGCATCCATATCTACAGCGGTCTCCTGCATAGCGGAATATATATCATCCGGTGACAGCGTATTATCAAACGCCTTTAACAGGGCTGCCATTGCTGCCGCATGCGGCGCTGCTGCCGAAGTACCAAAAAAGTTCGGCCAACCATTACCTTCATAATCCGAACCAAAAAAGGTATTATCACCGCCATCGGGTGCAACAAAATCAGGTTTCTGGCGCACCTCGTTAACCGGGCTGCCACTAGTATCAAACAATATCGGTGTACCACCTTTCGATGAGAAACTTTCCGCAACTGGCGGTGATATGCCATAGGCAGGAGTGTATGAATAACGTGCCGCACCGACACCACGTCCCCCGGCTGCGATCGGATGACCATAGCTGGTACTGCTATAGGTGGCATACTCATTGATCGTCATGGAACCAAAATAAACGAATTTCACCTTGTCCGGGGTTGGGCCAGCAAAGTGTTCTATACCTAGCTGATAAGTATTAGTCTGACCCGTGCTGTTGGTATAGGCAAAGATTTCTACAGCGTCAGCCCCCATATTATCTGTAACACCACCCGCTAGTGCAGAGCCATTTGATGAATACAGAATCATATCCATATCAGTACCGGCTCCTGGAGCACCACTTACTGAGAAGAATGGATCTTGCCACTGTAATACAAAAATAACCTGGGAATTAGCCGGAATGGAAACCGCCATCAACGAATCTGTCCCGCTTCCAGCATCAAAATCATGACGTATGGTGCCGCCATACCCTGCAACACCCGAACTGATGTACGTTGCCTCATATGACTTATTCGCCTGGTTTCCAGCCGCAGAAAAATAAGAGACTCCCATGGCTTTTACACTATCAATTGCCTGTGCGATTATCCCGTCTTGAAACATTGGCTCAGCAAAATAAATGACATCATCATTTATTATATCCGCCCCCGCCACAGCCGCCAGTTCGATGATTCCGTTTGCAAAAGAAGCCTCGCCATCAAAAGCAGTATGAAACGCCTGGTTAGCACCAGGCGCAACATCATGAACGATCTGCATCATGGCACGGCCTTCATCTGTTCCCGATGCACAGCCGTCCTCATCTGCAAGTAGCTGAATCCCTGCTGGTAGATCATTTGAAGCCACATCCGCAGCAGCACCACCTTTGCAATTATAACTGTCAGATAAAGTACCTACGGTTACACCAGTTCCATCAACCTGAAAAAGCGTACGTGCAAAATCTGACAATAGTGCCGCATCTCCCTGGCTGGTGACTGATCCTGCATGCACTTTTGCGTAGACGGGACGTGCAAACTTTAAGCTAGCAATGGTTGCCGCCTGTTCCAGTGACGAGATAGGAATTAAACCCGAGATAACCCGGCCAAATACTGAAATATTTTCCATCCCGAGAACGGTCAGGTCTTCAAGCAATGCATCGACATCACCATCAGCAACGATATCAATCACAATTTTTTCATTTTTGATCCGTGCATATGGTAAAGAAGATTTAAATGAACGGCGTAATAATTGCTCGCCACCTTTCATCTTGAAATCACGGTGTTCCTGATAAAGTAACGACAAGTCCATACCGAGCCTGGCCATCGGTCCATTTTTACCTACGCGGTCTTTTCCTGTAAAAGCATCAAGCGCTTGCAGGCCAACAGGAGTATCCAAATACGGAAAAATTTTGATCGGCTTGCTGCCAGGCCTGCCCGCAGTGCTAACCTGTACGGACTTATCACTACCTGTACTTTTTTGCGCAAGAGACACTGAAGCATGCAGCCCTAAAGAAACAAGCAACAGAAAAACAGTTTTACTCTTTGTAAATTTAAAGTTATACATTATTCAAGTATTGTAAAACCAATCATTATTCCGCGCCGAGATCATTCATCTAGTATCAATATGCAAAACTTAGACCAAAGACAAGAAAAGCCTTATTTAAAGCTAAAATAACCTTAAAAATCAGTACAATAATAAGACCAGCAATTAAATCTTAGAAATCATCAAATGAGCACAAATTCCTGTTGTGTATATTTAGGCGACAAACTCGCTGCCTATGGCTTTGGTAATGACCATCCCTTTGGCCCGCAGCGCCATCATGTATTCGAGCGGGCCCTGCGCCAGCAGGAACTGGATGAAAAAACAGACATACTCGCTCCCGTAAAAGCTGAACGGCGGACACTGGAACTATTTCACAGTGCTGAGTATATCAACAAGGTGATCGAACAGTCTAAGTTCGGAGTCGGTTATCTCGACAACGGTGACACGCCGGCATTTACTGGCATGTACGAAGCAATATGCCATGTCGCGGGCAGTGTTGCCGATGCCATCGAACAGCTGATGAACGAACGTTACAGACACGCGTTTGTGCCCATCGCCGGATTGCATCACGCCAGGCGTGACATCGCTGCCGGATTTTGTGTAGTAAATGACTGCGGTATCGCCATCGAGATATTATTCAAAAAATACAATCTGCAACGTGTCGCATATGTCGATATCGATGCGCACCACGGTGATGGTGTTTTCTACAGTTTCGAAGATGACCCACGTTTGATATTTGCTGACATGCACGAGGATGGACAATTTTTATATCCTGGTACCGGCGCGATCACTGAGACAGGAACAGGTGAAGCCAAAGGGACAAAACTAAATATCCCAATGCCACCTCACTCGAACGACGAACTGTTTTTCAATATGTGGCCGCATGTAGAAAAATTTTTAATAAAACACAGGCCACAGTTCATATTATTTCAATGTGGTGCCGACAGCATAAAAGGTGACCCGATTACTCACATGGAATATTCAGAAAAAGCACACGCCCATGCTGCCAAAAGCCTTAGTGATATCGCCGAACGACACTGCAATGGCAAATTGCTCGCCATGGGCGGCGGCGGTTACAACCACGATAATATCGCTAAAACCTGGACCGCTGTTGTCGAAGCGATGGCCGGTTAAATCCACAAAGGCTTTATATCGCCCGGCCTCGGACATCGACGTTTAATCAATCTTTTTTAATTACCAGAGTAAATATTTCACCCATCGCTTCACGCATCTGCGTTACGGTTAGATACCTGTCATCCTTTACATCTTCCCAATGCTGACAGGTCATGCGATAAACGTCTTTTTGTTTTTCTGATTTTAAATACATCATGGTGGCATAATTGAACACATAACTCCTGTCCAGCATGCCGAAAATGTAAGCACCGCCACGGGCCGCCAGCTGTGTATTTTCCTGTATCGATGATGATTCGATTTCATCCTGTACTTTCACTATTTTAAAAACATCCTGTTTCACCGTCCTCGGCCGCTCACTCATGGTATATATCTCAAACTTACAGTTCGGGTAATATTTATCTACCGCATCGTATGACATCAGCTCACCGTTCTGTACGTAGGTGGCGACCTGATCACCGCTGATGGTCACATCCTGGTTCAGCCTCAACACAGAACCAACCGGTACTGCATAGAATACCGAGCTCTCATCTCTGGTATCGTTTACAGTGCAGGCAAACAGCATTACCAGTAATGAGATAAACGTTGCTCTAAGTAAAATAATCATTACACACGCTCGATACGATATTATTTGTATAAAACTCCGCCATCTGTTTATACTCCGACTATAAAAAATGTCTGTCAAGACCCGGCGGTACAAAACCTCATGGCAACGCTGATGCACACTCAAAAGTTATGCTGACTCACCTCTGGTTTGCTTTTTTTGCCGTTTCATTTTTCAGTGCCTGCTATCAATGGCTAATCAACGGCCAGGGCGAAATATTTTCAGCACTCATCCAGTCTACTTTCGATATGGCGGGCCTGAGCGTGGAGATCGCCATCGGGCTGATCGGTGTGCTTGCTCTCTGGTTAGGTTTTTTTAAGATCGCCGAGCGCGCTGGCATGGTTCAGTTGCTGTCGCGTTTCCTGGAACCGCTATTTTTGAAACTGATGCCGGAGGTACCTAAAAACCACCCCTCTCATGGCAGTATAACCATGAATATCGCAGCCAATATCCTTGGCTTGGACAATGCGGCTACGCCGATGGGACTGAAAGCCATGCAGGACCTGCAGACGCTAAACCCTGAAAAAGACAGCGCTACCAATGCACAGATATTGTTCCTGGTACTCAATACCTCTGCAGTTACATTATTACCCGTCACTATATTTATGTATCGTGCGCAACAGGGTTCATCAGATCCGACCGCCGTTTTTCTGCCGATCTTGATGGCAACCAGTGCCTCGACCCTTACCGGTCTGTTAGCTGTCGCTTTTATACAGAAGATAAACCTGTTTGATAAGACCATCGCGCTGTACTTTGCTGGCTTTGCGATCCTGCTCGCCGCGCTTGCCAGCTTCCTTGTCTCACTGCCTACAGAGCAGATGGCAGAAACTTCCAGCCTGCTCGGCAACTTTATTTTATTCAGCATCATCATGCTCTTCCTGGGGGCCGGCTGGTTCAAAAAGGTCGATGTCTACGATGCCTTTATCGACGGCGCAAAACAGGGGTTTGATATCGCCATAAGACTGATCCCTTACCTGCTTGCCATGCTGGTAGCCATCGGTCTGCTGCGCAGCAGTGGCGTACTCGATGGCCTGCTCTCCATCTTCGAATACCTGTTAACACTGCTGGGTTTCAATACCGACTTCGTGCAGGCACTACCCACGGCCTTTATGAAACCGCTGAGCGGCAGCGGTGCACGCGCCATGATGCTGGAGACCATGAATACCTATGGCGTGGACTCCTTTGCTGCGACAGTTTCAGCGATCATGCAGGGCAGTACCGAGACCACATTCTATGTACTCGCCGTGTACTTCGGTAGCGTCGGCATCAAGAAGGTACGCCACGCCCTCGCCTGTGCGCTACTGGCTGATCTGGCCGGTATCTCGACAGCCATATTTGCCGGTTACCTGTTTTTTCACTAGACCTGTTTTTCATCAGACACTTTGTTAAGTCAATAAACGCGTGTAAGATAAGGTTTTTACTAACATTTCCACACGGAATGATTTAAAACAGGAACGCGATGTATAAATACCTGCCCATTAAACTACTCACTTTGGCACTAATCATTGTTTCATTATCCGCCTGTTCGATGAACAAGATGATGGTCAATGCCTCTTTACCGATGATCGAAGGCGGTCTGGAAGCGATGAACCAGGAATCAGATCTGCAGCTTGCCGAAGACTCCATGCCCGCCAATATCAGCATGCTGAATGGCATGATACATCTCGATCCTGAGAATGCTCAGCTCCATACCTATGCCGCACACGCCTACTACGGCATCTCATATGGCTTCAATGAAGACAGCGACATCAAACGGGCTGAAAAATTTTATCAACGTGGTTTAAAACATGGACTCATCGCTCTCGAGTTAAAAGGCCTAAAGGGTCTCAGAGATATGCCCATCGATGAGTTTGAACAACAGTTACAGAAGCTGGACAGAGACGATGTTGACGCCCTGTTCTGGACCGCGAGTAACTGGGCAAAATGGGTAGACCTGCATCGTGACAGCGCCGAAGGCCTGATTGAGCTGCCCAAACCAACAGCAATGATGCAACGCGTACTGGAACTGGATGAGAATTTCTACTACGGCAGTGCACACATGTATTTCGGCGTATATTATGGCTCCCGTGCGCAGGTACTGGGTGGAAATTACAAGAAATCGAGAGAGCATTTCGATAAAGCCAGGGAGATCACCGATGGTAAATTACTGGTCGCCGATCTATTGCAGGCACAGTACCTCTCCCGTCAGATGTTCGACCAGAAAGACTTCCACGACCGCCTGACCAAAATCATTGCCGCACCTGAAGACATCTATCCCGAGTTAACGCTGCTCAACCAGATTACCAAACGCAAAGCCAAGCTATTAATCAAGAAGGAAGCACAATGGTTTTAACATCTCGACTAGCACGCGGCCTGCTGTTAACAGGGTTTTTATTTTTTTGCGGCCAGACGGTTAGTGCGGCCGAAGTCTATACGCTGAAATTTGCCACTCTGATGCCTACCGGTACGGCATGGACAAAACTGCTAGACGACTGGGTCAAAGAAGTCGAAGTGAAAAGTAAGGGTCGCATCAAATTCAAGATGTATTCTGGCGGCGTGATGGGTGACGAACCCGACGTGCTGCGCAAGATACGCAAAGGCCAGTTACATGGAGGTATGTTTACCGGATATGGTATCGGCCGCATCTATTCACCGGCACGTGTTCTCGAGATGCCCTTCCTGTTCAAGAACGTCGAAGAATCCGATCATGTCCGTGAGATGCTGATGCCGGACCTGGAGACGGGTTTTCGTGAAAACGGTTTCGAACTACTGGGCTGGCCGGAAGTCGGCTTCATCCATTTTTTCTCGACCAAACCACTGACGTCGATCGATGCCATAAAACAACAACGCATCTGGTTGTGGCAGGGCGACCCATTGGGTGAAGCCTTCTTTAAAGCTTCTGATATCAATCCGATCCCGCTTTCGATAATGGATGTGTACACCCAGCTTTCTGCAAAACACGGTAGTATCGATACCGTATATACCTCCACCTTTGGTGCTATCGCATTGCAGTGGTATTCCAAACTCAAGTACGCCAGCCATATCCCACTCACCAATGCTATCGGCGGTATTATTATAAGCAACCGTTTCTACGACAAACTGCCTGCAGACCTGCAGCAGCTATTAAAGACGACCGGCAAAAAAATGTCAGATGACATCAGGCTCAATGCACGAGAGGCAAACATAAAGAGTATCGGGCTGCTCGAAAAGAATGGCATCAAATTCATGCTCGACTGGGACGAAGTCGATATGGATGAGATACTGAAAATCAGAGACAATGCAGCGGCATATCTCGAACAGACAGATTATATTCCTGCGAGCATGTTTGCCAAGACGAAAAAGATGCTGACTGAGTATCGCGAGCAACAGGATATAAAAGCGATTGACACATCGGCCCCAGCGCCGGTTACATCAAAATAATCGAGTTGAGCTTGGCCAGGAATAGCAGTGCTTGATAGATTCGAAAAGAACCTGGTCAAAGTTGAAAGCATAATCGCGGCAACAAGCCTGTTTTTACTGCTGGCGCTTTCACTGTTCCAGATCTTTACACGCAACGTGCTCGATTTCGGTTATGCAGAAATCGAGATCATCAACCGTAACCTGCTCATCATCTGCGGCGCAATGGGGGCCGTTCTCGCCACTTCAAAACTCCGGCATATCAAGATTGATGCACTGACAGTTTTTATGAATGAGCGGCAGATATCACTACTGCGCTGCCCGCTATCCCTGTTCTCTGCCATAGTTTGCCTGTTGATGAGTTACTATGCAGGCATCTTCGTGATGGACGAGTGGCAGTACGCTCCTGCAAACGAGCGCTGGGCACTACCTTTCAACTTTATTTATCCGTTCGGCTTTGGCCTTCTCGGCCTGCACTTCCTGCTGATCTGTTTTAAGAAGCCCCGCCCATGATTGCAGTTACGATATTACTTATCGTCATCGCATTGATCGGCGCGCCACTATTTACTGTTATCGCAGCAGGCGCCATCCTTGCCAGCTTCAGCGCTGACATCAGCCCCGACATCATCATCATCGAGATGCATCGACTGGCAGCCTCACCAAACATGATCGCCATCCCGCTATTCACCTTCGCCGGTGTGTTGATGTCGAGTGGTGGCGCCCCCAGGAGACTGGTCGATTTTTATCGTGCCGCGTTCGGCTGGATGCCCGGCGGGCTCGCCATCGTTACCATCGGTGCCTGCGCCTTCTTTACTACCTTCTCCGGCGCATCGGGCGTAACCATACTGGCACTCGGCGGCCTGCTCTACCCTATCCTCAGAGGTGAAGGTTATAAAGAAAACTTCTCATTAGGCCTGCTCACCACATCCGGCTCCCTGGGACTGCTGTTTCCACCCAGCCTGGCCATTCTCATCTACGGCATCGTCGCCGGGGTCAGTATAGAAAACATGTTTTTTGCCGGCCTCGTTCCCGGTGTCCTGCTGATGCTGATGCTCGCCGCTTACAGCATGGTGCATGGTAACCGAAGCCATGTGGTAAAACATAAGTTTGAAGTCAGCACCTTGCTGGCAGCAGCCAGAGGCAGTGTCTGGGACCTGTTTCTGCCGGCCGGGGTTGTCCTCGGTATCTTCGGCGGTTTTGTTTCCATCATGGAGGCAGCAGCCGTGACTGCGGCATATGTCATCATCGTCGAGATCTACATCTATAAGGAGATCAATCTTCGCACACAATTCTTCAGCTTACTGGTTGAAACCTGCGTACTGTTCGGTAGCCTGCTGGCCATATTACTGGTCGCTCTTGGATTGACCAACCTGATGATCGATGCACAGTTGCCGATGAAGTTACTTGCCGCGATCGAAGATCATATCACCAGCCCACTGGAATTTTTATTGCTGCTAAACCTGTTCCTGTTACTTGTTGGCGCCATGATGGATATATTCTCAGCGATCATCGTCGTGGTACCGCTGATACTGCCGCTTGCAACACGTTATGGCGTCGACCCGATACACCTCGGTATCATTTTTCTGGCCAATCTCGAGATCGGTTATTCGACCCCACCCGTGGGCATCAATCTGTTCATCGCCAGTCAACGCTTCAATAAAACCATCGTCACACTGTTTAAATCCACGCTGCCTTACCTGCTGATTATGCTAATCTGGTTATTAATGGTTACTTATATTCCAGCGCTTTCACTGTGGTGGAAGTAATGAATAAATAAGATGAAATATCGAACCGATAGCGTTATTCTTGGTTCTATTGCCATATCGTTATAAACAAGGAGATACGTGATGCTGAAGCCCTGGTTAAAAAGTTACCCCAAAGGGGTAAAAGAAGAGATCGATATAAACGAGTTCTCTTCTGTCGCTGATATCTTTGATACCAGCATCGCCAAGTATGGCGAACGGCCCGCTTATACCAACTTCGGAAAAACACTCTCCTATAAGGAAGTAGACACTTATACCGCCCAGCTAGGCTCATACCTGAAGAACGAACTCGGTCTTGAAAAAGGTGACCGTGTTGCTGTGATGATGCCCAACCTGCTGCAGAATCCGATAGCAATATTCGGCATCCTTCGCGCCGGACTCGTAGTAGTTAACACCAACCCTCTCTATACAACCCGCGAACTAAAACATCAACTGAATGACTCCGGCGCCAAGGCGATCATCATCGTTGAGAATTTTGCTCATGTATTGGAAGAAGTTATCGATGAGACACCGGTAGAACATGTCATCACCACCAGGATGGGCGACTTGCTGTCACCAGTGAAAGGATTCATCATCAATAGCGTTGTTAAATACATCAAAAAGATGGTGCCTGCTTTTCGCCTGGAACATGCCGTTGCTTTCAACAAAGCATTGAAGCTCGGTGCTCAACACCACTTTCAGACAGTACCGACCAATCACCAGGACATCGCTTTTTTACAGTACACAGGCGGCACTACCGGCGTATCTAAAGGCGCTGTTTTAACCAACAGGAACATGGTCGCCAACATGCTACAGGCGTCAGCCTGGATCGACGATTTTATCGGCCATGATAGAGGCACCATCATCACCGCCTTGCCGCTGTATCATATCTTTTCTCTGACGGCGAACTGCCTCACCTTTATGCGTTACGGCTGGTGCAACTACCTGATCACGAATCCTCGAGATATAAAAGGTTTTGTCAAAGAACTCAAAGCGACCGAGTTTAACGTGCTCACTGGCGTCAACACCCTGTTCAATGGCCTGTTAAATAACCCTGATTTTAAAACCATCGATTTTTCCAAGTTCGAATTTGCCCTCGGTGGCGGTATGGCCGTACAGCGAGGCGTTGCCGAACGCTGGAAAGAAGTAACCGGCACCACGCTGATCGAAGCCTATGGCCTGACTGAGACCTCACCCGCTGCCTGCATAAATCCGATGGACCTGGAAGAATTCAACGGCAAGATAGGTCTGCCGATTTCATCTACCGAAGTAACCATGCAGGATGATGACTGGAACGAAGTCGCGCCGGGTGAGCACGGCGAGATATGCATACGCGGCCCGCAGGTGATGCAAGGCTACTGGAAAAGAGCAAAAGAGACCTCTAATGTTTTGAGTAATGATGGCTGGCTGCATACCGGTGACATCGGCTTCATGGATAAAGACGGTTTTGTACAGATCGTTGACCGCAAGAAAGACATGATCCTGGTCTCCGGTTTCAATGTATTCCCGAATGAGGTCGAAGATGTGATCGCTTCACATCCGGGCGTACTCGAAGTCGGCGTCATCGGAAAACCCGATGAACACAGTGGCGAAGTAGTGATGGCCATCGTGGTCAAAAAAGATCATTCATTGACGGAAGAAGCGCTACGACAATATTGCCGCGAAAGTTTAACCAGCTATAAAGTTCCTAAGTCAGTCGTATTTACCGAAGAACTGCCGAAGACCAATGTCGGTAAGATTTTGAGGCGTGAACTGCGAGACCAGTATATTACCGGCACCTGAGTTACAGGAACGAATATTTTCCGCTTGCAGTAAACTCGATCTCTTCAGCTGTGCTCTCCCTGTCAAGGATTTCATTGAGCTCGGGGAATCGTCCAAACTTTTCGATCACATAGTGATGGCTTTTTGCGAAGCTTAAGCCTGACTCGAAAGGTTTCTGATACTGCTCCGGTACGTCCCGCACCAGTTGCGTAAACGCCCTGACACTCAGCTCCTGTTTTTCGATATCTTCTGCGTGCTCGAGTGGAAGATAAAAAAAGCTGCGCTCTACGGCATGACACTTAGCATCATCGCCGGCACCTAAACCATCGATACATAGCGCCTGCGCCTTTGCATCTTGTGCAAATGCCTGGGCGGTACCACGATGGATGTGACGGGAAAACTGATCCAGTAATATGATCAATGCCAGGCGACCACGATAAGAATCGATCCAGTGGTCCAGCTCACCATTGATCGCCTTATCGTAATCGACAGCAAAATTTATAAAGATCTCACTGTCGTAAGCCGCACCGTTTTTAAACCACATATCAGACTTCGTGGCATCTGCAGTATACGGTGTCGGAAAAACACCGAACCAGAAATGCAGGATGTCTTCGATGCGGTCAGTCATCAAGAAACCTTAGACCATACTCTGCATGTCAAGCATACGTTTGTAATCTACGATGCCTTGATCAGAAGTGAAACAATACGTTAGCCTGCAGGCCATTTACATTCTGGCGAGCGATATACTCCATGCGCATAGCAACTTTAGTGGTAAATTTATATTGCATACCGGTACCTAGCAGGAAACCATCATCATCACCAAAGTCATAACCCAGACGTACCAGCATGTCAGTTTTATTTGATAATGGCACAGACTCAAGCATCGCCGCCCAAATACCCTTCACATCTTCATTACTGTTAGAACCGTTATAGCGGTCAAAATCACCAGTATCCATATAACCCAGCTCGATTGCTGATGAAATATCATCATTCAACTTGAATGCAAAATCATAACCACCAAAAAACTGAAACCCGCGCGCACTGCCATAACCAGGCAAACTGTTAAAACCAAGGCCGCCGCCGAGATAGATGCGTTGTGCATCGAGAGTCCCTTCTGCATTTGCAGCCGAGCTCAAAACCATCAAAGTTAAAATACAAACTAATTTTTTCATCATTATTATCCAGGACTAGTATTAAAAAACAGTGCATTTGACCATAGAGTGAAGCCGCCGCCAATATCCACTAGCAAGTATATTCAAAATACACCAAAATACAGCCAACAAAATAACCGACTGATAACATGGCACGTCTAATCATTCTCATCGCGGTAGCGGCTATCGCCCTGATCATCTGGCATAAGATCACAAAAGCCAAAGGTGAAGAGCGTAAGAAAATGATCTTCTGGAGCATAATCTTCAGTATCCTCACGATGCTTGGGATATTAGCCATCACCGGCCACCTCAACGTTATTACCGCTGCGATCGCCGGCCTGGTTGCATTATTACCCCGTGCTATGCAAATGATTAAATACCTGCCATTAGTCAGCCGCCTGTTTCAACAACAGGGTCAACAGAACACTCGACACAACGAGCAGACGCAATCACCACCACCTGGCGGCAAACAGAGCATGAGCCGGGAACAGGCACTGGAAGTACTTGGTCTAAAAGCCGGTTATACAAAAGATGACGTTATCCAGGCACATCGCCGGATGATGCAGAAACTTCATCCCGACCGGGGTGGCTCGGATTACCTGGCGGCGCAGATCAACCAGGCCAAAGAAACCCTGCTCGGCTAGCAGGGAGAAATTATAAAGCCAATAAAAAAGCCGGGCTGAATAACCAGCCCGGCTCTCTAATCCATATGAAACGTAAGAACTTACGCCATTGAACGAATATTGTTATTCATGCGACTCTTGGTGCGAGCCGCTTTATTGGCATGGATCAGGCCCTTGCCAGCAACACGGTCAATCACAGGGGTAGCTTCTTTATATGCAGCTTCTGCAGCTGCTTTATCACCAGCTTCTATCGCGTAATATACTTTCTTGATATATGTGCGCATCATTGAGCGAACACCTACATTACGTGTGCGATGAATTTCTGCCTGTCTGGCGCGTTTTTTTGCTGAAGCTGTATTTGCCACTGTTTTGAACCGTCTTGAAAAAAGAGGGCGTAGGATGCCTGCTTTGGAGCGATTTGTCAATTAAATTTGGTGCGGTAGCGATAAATTATAAGGGAAATAGTAGTTTAGAATTAAGCGGACAGCGGGTACAATCTCGCAATAAACCAATATTGGAGAAAATCCTGAGTACAAAACTACTGCGATCCACCTTTACTGTTGGTGGAATGACGCTTTTATCCAGGGTTTTCGGGCTGTTACGTGATATCACGCTGGCCACCATCTTTGGTGCCTCGGGGGGTACCGATGCCTTCCTGGTAGCCTTCAAGATCCCCAATTTCATGCGCCGCCTGTTCGGTGAAGGCGCATTTTCACTGGCATTTGTACCAATTCTGGCTGAGTACAAAGAAAAACACAGCAAAGAAGCATTAAAAGACCTGGTTAACCATGTTGCCGGCACACTGGGCGGCTTTTTACTCGTACTGTCACTGCTGGGTATGCTGTTTGCCCCGCTCGTGGTTTATATCTTTGCACCCGGCTTTAGCAAAGATGCTGCGCAAATGCAGCTGACTGCAGACCTGTTGCGTATCACTTTTCCCTATATATTCTTTATTGCATTGGTCGCATTTTCCGGCGGAATCCTGAATAGCTATCACCAGTTTGCTGTTCCTGCATTCACCCCTGTGCTACTTAATATATGCCTGATCTCTTCAGCTTTTTTCCTTGCGCCATATTTTGATGAGCCGCTAGAGGCACTGGCATGGGGCGTAGCATTAGCTGGTGTCGCGCAATTACTCATACAATTTCCATCACTGATAAAACTCGGCCTGATGCCTATACCCAAGGTAAAACGCGGACATGAGGGCATCAAGAAGATTGTCCGCCTGATGATTCCGGCTATTTTTGGCTCTTCAGTAGCGCAGATCAACCTGCTACTGGACACGGTCATCGCCTCGTTTTTAATCACCGGCAGTGTTACCTGGCTGTATTACTCTGACCGGCTACTGGAGTTTCCTCTCGGGGTATTGGGCATCGCCATCGCCACCGTGATATTACCGACCCTGTCGCAACAGCATGCCCGTGCCTCGACGGAGCAGTTTAATCAGACCCTTAACTGGGCATTACGGCTGGTCACGCTGATCACCATCCCGGCCTGTATCGGCCTGTTTATCCTGGCCGCACCGATACTGTCTTCGCTATTCGAATACGGAAAATTCACCGCCAGCGATACCTACATGTCAAGCCTGAGCCTGATGGCCTATATGCTGGGACTACCCGCCCTGATCGTCATCAAGATCCTGGCACCGGGTTATTACGCCAGGCAGGATACCCGCACCCCGGTACGCATAGGCATCATCGCCATGGTGTGCAATATGATAATGAACATCGCTTTTGTCGTCCCCCTGGTCATGCTTGATTATGAAGCACCACATATCGGTCTGGCACTGGCGACCAGCATCTCTGCCTATATCAATGCCATGTTGTTATACAGTGGCCTGCGTGATGCCAGTATCTTTTCTCCGCTGAGCGGCTGGCTCGCCTGGATTTTCCGCATCGTTATCGCCAGTACCGCCATGGCTGCCGTCGTCATCTGGATGAGCCCGGATGCTTCACAGTGGAGCCAGTGGCAATCAGTTGAGCGCCTGACAAACCTGGCTGCAATCATAACCTCCGCCGCCCTGGTCTATTTCATCATGCTGTGGTTACAGGGGTTACGCCCTGACCAGCTCAAAAAATCCAGCTAGATCAAGCCGATAAATCAACCTTAACGGTCAGTTATCGCTTCATATCTGGTAGGATATGCCCTTTTTAGCGTTTATCGATTTAATCTGACATGCAAATCATCCGCGGCCTGTACAACTGCCAGAAAAAACACCAGGACAGTGTCATAACCATTGGGAATTTTGATGGCCTGCACCTTGGCCACCAGAAAATGCTGGAGCAGTTAAACACAGAAGCAAACCGGTTGAATACACACCGCTGCCTGATGACATTTGAGCCATTACCCCGCGAATATTTTTCTAAAGACCATTCAAGCTCAGCGCGGCTGATGAATAGAAACGAAAAGATACGGGTACTCAGCAGGTTTCCCTCAGCGATACGCCCGGAATACCTGATGTTTTTAACCTTCAACCAGTCTCTGGCCAGCATGAGTGCGGCTGACTTCATCGAACAGATCCTGGTCGACAAGCTCAAAATAAAGTCGGTCATCATCGGTGATGATTTCCGCTTTGGCAACGACCGCCAGGGCGACTTTACCCTGTTGAAAGAATACGGTGTGAAACACCAGTTTGCTGTGAGCAGTATTGAATCACATTGCATTGATGATAACCGTGTAAGTAGCTCACTGATCAGGGAGGCATTGATCGACAACAGGCTCGCTGATGCCGACAAGATGCTAGGGCGCGCCTATATGATTTGCGGTCATATAAACCATGGTGCGAAACTCGGCCGAACCATCGGTTTCCCGACCGCAAATATCCACCTAAGGCGCGCAGAAACGCCACTTCATGGGGTATACTCTGTTACCATGCACAGCCAGAAACACGGTGATGTTGCAGGTATCGCAAACGTAGGACGCCGGCCTACCGTCGATGGCAAACACGTTCAGCTCGAAGTCCATTTATTCGACTTTGAACAGACAATCTATGGCGAGCGGGTATGCGTCTCCTTCCAGAACAAGATCCGTGATGAGAAAAAATTTGAATCATTTGATGATTTAAAACAACAGATTAAACTTGACTGCGAACAGGCCAAAAAACTTTTACAAGCAAATAACGCGCAATGAGAATACCAGGTTGAGATTTCACCGATATTCAAAACTCGGACAGTTAACCGCTTACATATAACCAATCACTGACTTTTATGACCGACTATAAAGCAACACTCAATTTACCCGATACCGATTTCCCGATGCGCGGCAACCTCGCCAACCGTGAACCAGAGATGCTCAAGCAATGGCAGGACTCTGGCCTGTATCAAAAGATTCGTGAAGCCAGTGACGGCCGCCCTACCTTTGTCTTACATGATGGTCCGCCCTATGCAAACGGCGATATCCACATCGGTCACGCAGTAAACAAGATATTAAAAGACATCATCGTAAAAAGTCATACCATCGATGGGTACGACGCCCGGTTTGTACCAGGCTGGGACTGCCATGGCCTGCCTATCGAGCTGATGGTTGAGAAAAAAGTCGGCAAAGCTGGTAACAAGGTTGATGCGAAGACATTTCGGATAAAGTGCCGTGAATATGCAGCAAAACAGGTAGACGGCCAGCGCAAAGACTTTATCCGTTTAGGCGTACTGGGTGACTGGGACAAGCCTTACCTCACCATGGACTACCAGTTTGAGGCCAACATCGTACGCAGTCTGGGCAAGATCATCGAGAAAGGCCACCTTCACCAGGGTAGCAAACCGGTACACTGGTGCCTGGATTGTGGCTCGGCGCTGGCAGAAGCCGAAGTCGAATACCAGGACAAGGAATCGCCGGCTATCGATGTCATGTTTAGCGCAGTCAACAACGGCGAGTTCGAGAAAGCCTTCAATTGCAGTGATGGCCAGGGTGACATCAACGCCGTCATCTGGACTACCACACCGTGGACCCTGCCAGCGAACCAGGCCGTTGCTCTGCACCCGGATTTCACCTATGAACTGATACAGGTTGAAACAGATCAAGGTCCTGCCCGTTTAATCCTGGAAAGCTCTCTGGCAGACAGTGCGCTTGCTCGTTATGGTTTTGAAAACACTCAACGGCTTGCCAGCTGCCAGGGGCAGGCACTGGAAAACCTGCTGGTCAAACACCCTCTCTACGACAAACAGGTACCTATCATCCTGGGGGACCATGTCACTACTGAGACAGGTACCGGTGCGGTACACACAGCACCCGGCCATGGTCAGGATGACTTTATCGTCGGCAACCGTTATGGACTCGAAGTCTATAACCCGGTCGCTGGCAATGGACTGTTTTTACCAGACACAGAATTATTCGCCGGTGTTCACGTGAACAAAGCCAATCCTCTGGTGCTCGAGAAACTCGAAGAGAATCACGTTCTGTTGAAGCACGAGAAGATGCAGCATAGTTACCCATGTTGCTGGCGACACAAGACACCGATCATCTTCCGCGCCACGCCACAGTGGTTCATCAGTATGGACCAGGCCGGTTTGAGAGAACTTGCTAACAAGGCGATCAAGGAGACCACCTGGTTACCGGACTGGGGACAGGCGCGTATCGAGAGCATGGTCAATAATCGGCCTGACTGGTGTATATCCAGGCAGCGCACCTGGGGAGTACCGATAACATTATTCGTCCATAAAGAGAGCGGTGAATTACACCCGGACACCCAGGCGCTGATCGAGCAGGTCGCCAAAAAGATAGAACAGCAGGGCGTCGAAGCCTGGTTCTCACTGGAGACCGACGAGCTGCTAGGCACTGACGCTGAGTTGTACGATAAAACGACAGACACACTTGATGTCTGGTTTGATTCCGGCGTGACGCACGCCTGCGTATTGAACCATCGCGCTAAGCTACCGTTCCCCGCCGATCTCTACCTGGAAGGTTCTGATCAGCACCGCGGCTGGTTCCAGTCATCCCTGCTGACATCAACCGCCATGAACGGCGTAGCGCCATATAAAAAAGTATTAACCCACGGCTTCACCGTCGATGCCCAGGGCAAGAAAATGTCGAAATCTCTCGGTAACGTCGTCGCACCACAAAAAATCGTCGGCACCCTGGGGGCGGACATCCTGCGTTTATGGGTTGCCGGCAGTGACTACAGCAACGAGATGACGGTCTCAGATGAGATCTTGAAACGCAGCGCCGACTCCTACCGTCGTATAAGGAACACTGCTCGTTTCTTGCTGGCCAACCTGAATGGCTTTGACCCTGCTACGGATAAACTGGACCCCACTGAACTGCTCTCTCTCGACCGCTGGGCGATCGCTCGAAGCCTGGAATTACAGAATGAGATAATCGCAGCTTACAAAGAATTTAACTTCCACCTGATCCATCAGAAATTACAGCATTTCTGTACGGTTGATCTTGGCGGATTCTATCTCGACATCATCAAGGACCGCCAGTACACCACGCAGAGTAACAGTATCGCCCGGCGCTCTGCCCAGACTGCGCTGTACCATATCGCTGAAGCGATGTGCCGATGGGTAGCACCGATATTAAGCTTCACCGCAGATGAGTTATGGAAATCAATCCCGGGGCAGCGAAGCGAATCAGTATTGCTGGAAAACTGGTACAGCGAACTTTCAGAGCTGGATAACAGTGAAACCATGAACATGGCTTTCTGGCAAACTGTTCTCGAAGTCCGTTCTGCTGTCAGTAAAGAACTCGAAGCGTTACGTGCCGACAAGACCATCGGCTCTTCACTCGATGCCACTGTCACGCTCTATGTTGATGATACTCTTCGACAAAACCTTGAGTCATTACAGGAAGAGTTACGCTTCGTACTGATCACATCTGAAGCAAACCTTAAAAACCTGGATCAGGCCGATGACAACTGTATCGAGACAACCATAGAAAGCGGGCAGACGATCAAGATCAAGGCCGCCGCCTCTTCTGATACGAAATGCGTGCGCTGCTGGCACCACAGGGACGATGTCGGCAGCAATGATGAACACCCGGAACTCTGTGGTCGCTGCGTAGAGAATGTTGCCGGCAACGGTGAACGACGCGCTTTCGCCTGAAGCCACTGGTACCTGGCAAGCATCATGAAATGGTTATGGCTTTCAGTTTTAACAGTCGCGCTGGATCAGCTGACTAAATATATCGCCGAGGCAGAGCTGCTGCTACATAAACCGGTTGCAGTGATACCCGGCTTTTTCAATTTCACCCTGATGTACAACAAGGGTGCGGCGTTTAGCTTCCTCAGTGACGCGGGCGGCTGGCAGCGTATATTATTCGCCGGAATTTCAACCGTGATCAGCATCTTCCTTTTTTTCTGGTTAAAGCAGATCTCAAAGGATGATGAGCAAAAGCACAACCATATCCTTCAGGTCGCCATCGCTTTTATCCTGGGCGGCGCCATAGGTAACCTTATCGACCGCGCACTCACCGGGGAAGTTGTCGATTTCATACAGGTCTATTATTCTACCTATTATTTCCCGGCATTTAATATTGCCGACTCTGCGATAACCGTAGGTGCCGGATTATTAATACTGGACATGATTCTGGAAACCAGACGAGGCAAAAGCAACTGATATGACCGATGAAATAAACATGCATAGCCTGGTATTAATGCATTACAGCATCGCGTTAACCAATGGCATCGAGATCGAGAGCAGCTTTAATGATGAGCCGGTCGAGATCAACATGGGTAATGGCGACGTAACGGAAGGTATGGAACTCGCCCTGTTTGGTTTAAAAGAAGGCGACAAGCAGACACTCACGCTAACAGAGGAACAGGGGTTCGGCATCCGTGATGAAGACAACATTCACAATATGCCGCTGTCTGATTTCCCGGAAAACCTGCCCCCCGAAGTGGGACAGTCATATTCTTTTGAATCACCGGAAGATGGTGACATTCCCGGTACCATACTCAGTATAAAAGACGACACGGCAGAGATCGATTTCAACCATCCTCTGGCAGGACAACAGATTGTTTTCACCGTCGACATCCTGGGTGTAAACAATGCACAAGCTGAAATAATATAGACAGTAACCATGAACATCTACCTCGCCAATCCGCGTGGCTTCTGTGCCGGAGTAGACCGCGCCATCGAAATCGTTGAGCGCGCACTGGAGATATTTTCTGCTCCCATATACGTGCGCCATGAAGTCGTGCACAACCGTTACGTGGTCAGTGACCTCAGAAAAAAAGGTGCGATATTTGTTGAGGAGCTCGATGAGATCCCTGATGGTGCCACCGTCATATTCAGCGCCCATGGCGTCTCACAAAAAGTACGCAACGAGGCGCAGCATCGCAAACTGCGCATCTTTGATGCGACCTGCCCGCTGGTCACCAAGGTGCACCTCGAGGTTGCTCGCCATGAAAAAAACACCGAAGACGTCATACTCATCGGCCATGCGGGACATCCCGAGGTCGAAGGCACCCTGGGACAATACCAGTCAAACCCTGATAGTGAGATATACCTGGTCGAGACTGTCGAAGACATCGACAAACTGCAGGTTAAAAACCCAGACACCCTGGCCTATGTCACGCAGACCACGTTATCGGTCGATGACACGAAGAGCAT
Source organism: uncultured Gammaproteobacteria bacterium (assembly GCA_963807625.1). Taxonomy (GTDB): domain Bacteria; phylum Pseudomonadota; class Gammaproteobacteria; order SZUA-229; family SZUA-229. The sequence continues at coordinate 8,998 of CAWECN010000005.1, read as the reverse complement.
CATCGATGCATTACGTAAAAAATTCCCCAAAATTAATGGACCACGTAAAGATGATATCTGTTACGCCACCCAGAACCGGCAGGACGCAGTGAGGCAGATCGCTGATGAAGTCGATGTCTTCCTGGTCATCGGCTCGGCAAACAGCTCCAACTCGAATCGCCTCCGGGAACTCGCCGAGAACAAAAAGGTGAATGCATACCTGATCGACGGCGCTGAAGATATCGATCATCGCTGGTTCGACGATGCGAGATCGATCGGCGTGACGGCAGGTGCCTCGGCACCGGAAGTGCTGGTTCAGGAAGTGATTACAGCACTGGAAGCACTATTTGACACCACCATCATCACCAATGAAAAGGCAACTGAAAACGTCCATTTCCAGTTGCCCAAAGAGTTGCGCCTGAATAACCAGGATTAAGCAGTAACTACCAGCACTTAGCTGCTCCGGAAGAAGTCTTCTTTTCACCGAGAGAGGTTAAGATTAAATTACCACACTCCGAATCACCATCCACTGGCGTGGCGGTCAGCGTATAAGCATAATTATCAGCCGAAGTGATTGCCAGGGTATACTTCCCATCTGAACTCGTTGCACTCGCAACTGTTGCACCGGTATAAGTATCATTATTCATATAATACTCTTCCATGCGTCCAGCTAACGATAACAGCGAGTCGATACCATCTGCCCGGTTACCTTTTTTCACAGCATTGGTATAGGCAGGGTAGCCTACCGAAGCCAGGATACCGATGATCGCAACGACGATCATCAGCTCAACCAGGGTGAAACCTTTAACCTTCTTCATTATTTTTCTACCTCATACCAATAGGTGCCACGCAGTGGATCAAAATAATCAGTTGGATCACACTGAGTACCGATACATAGCGTAGTATCTTCCGTTACCACGACGTTTGGAGTCGGCGGAATACCACCTTTCTTAACATCATATAAATGTCGCCCTGGGCGTTTGTCTGTTGCCGCACTCGGTACAGGTGAAGCATCTAGCACATCCATAAAGAACACTTTACCGACACCCGACTCAGGACTACAGCTCGAGGTACCTGATGCAACATTAGGCGTAAACGTGGTCACGATGACGGTATTATTCAGGATCAATGCTTCAGATAGACCCTTTTCACCTAACCAGTTACTGGCCGTCGTCTCATCATCCAGGTAGATATACCAGCCTTCCGTTGCATCTAATGCCGCCTTAGCCGCTGCTTTCTGTGCATCATTACCATCACCCGCAACAAGATTTAACGTTGCATTATAGAGATCCGACTCGGTCAGGGTTTTATAAGTACTCGGTTTATTATACACATCGTTATCTTTTAACAGGTAGATACGATCATGTATATCGGTATTATTCGGATGCGCACGATAACCAGAAGAAATAGCCATGGCCAGGTAAGCTGACTTACCTCTTTCTGCGATTAACGCAACATCCGGTGGATAATAGAAACGTCTCGCGTCGGCTTTACTACTGTTCGCCGACAGATTAGCGATACGGCCGCCATCGATCGAACTTGCCAATGCCGAACCATTATTATTATCGATATCGAAGCGGAAGATCTGGCCACCCATATCAGCAACATATAAGCGGTCTATAAAGCCATCTCCTTTCAGGTCAAGCGGTTTAACTCGCGCTGGAATACTGTACTTCATCTGAGACAGCGCCAGGTTACCGCCTGGACCGGCTGACCATAACAGGTCACCACTGCTGGCATCAGCGATATAGACTGCTCTGCCAACACTGTCTGTAGTCCTCACCGATACGTTGTCCTGTTTAGTGTCATAACCACCACCGAACATCAATACGGTTTTCTCTGTACTTCCATCTTTGACCTTCTCTACATTGATACTCGACCAGGTCTGGCCCATCTCAGCATAGTCGCCGAAACCACCCTTGATCACCCATCGTAATTTAGGCTTTTCTCGGTCAGTGACATCAAGAGAGTAGATATTATTACCACCACGGCGCATGCCTATATATAGATACACATGCTCTGCTGCACCATTTATCGCACCGTTCTTATCTACATCATTGACCCATGCCACGACATTTCCATCCAGGCCATAGGTCTTGGTTGACGTATTATCTTCCATGAGTTCATTCAGGTTAGGCAGTAACTCCTGGGGTATAAATGAGAATATCTCCTCACCAGTACCAGGATCGATCGCATGCAGGTAACCATCATTTGTTGCCACGTAGGCAACCAGATCAGCAACCCCAGGCGATGTCTCACCGTACTGAACCAGTGCCGGTTCTGAATGCAGAGGATCACCCATATCCAGGCGAGCATCTGTCGTGCTGCCGGTAACACCATAATCATCGAACACATCCAGACCTTTAGCCCATTCGAGTAATGTTTCTATCCTGTCGGTGCCAGGAATTTTTTCAGGTTCACCAACAATATCAAGCATCACCTCATCGATAGCCATGTTATTTTTGTCTACCAGGTTGGCGCTAGCGGTTAGATCCGACAGTGACGCCGGCGGTTTGAATACACCATTGCTATTAGTATAGGCACCGCTAAAGGTATACACTTTACGACTATTGGTAAGCATATTTGCTGCGCCGCCCTCTCTCACATCGGCACCGTCAACACCAACTGACCAGTAACTTGCAGCTGTATCAGCGAAGAAGCCGGTCGTATCATCAATTGCTTGATTAGAGGTAGAATCTGCTATGTACGGTAGCCTCTCGGTCGTATCACCATCGAAGTCCACATCAGTGGTGTCCGTAAAGTACTCCAGCTTGTACTTCTTGAAGTTGCCTGGCCAGTGGTTACCAGTGGATGGCTTAAACAATGTGAAGTACAGGTCATTAAGATGTGTTGAACGGTTAAACGCGTTCACTGATACCGCCGGAGATGAGAACGTAGTATCGGTCTCATAGATATTGGCGAAAATATTATTCAACGTATCTGCCAATGTCGCAGCATCATCTGCCAGATATCGCTGACCGACACCTGTCGCGAGGAAACTCTCGCGCGCGGTATCCTGTAGCAACTGGTTATCGATGGCAAAACCGATAGTAAAAGTCGAGATTACCTGGTCGCCATCGATAGACGTGTTCTGGTCATTAGTACCGACTGACTTCGCGATCTCGTCCAGGCAGTTACCCGTACAGCTAGCGACATCTATCGTGCTACGGCGTGCGGCACTCAGGCTGTCACTGGTCGGGTCACCGTCCGTCAACAAGATAACATAGTTTTTCTGGCACTCTTCTGCGATCGGCGACTTGTAGGCACTACCTGTTTTTGAGCTCGCCACACTATGATAGGGCGATGAGCTGTTTCCATAGTCAACACTCTTGCCCTGAAAATATAAAGCCGCTTCATAAAACGATTCTGATAGCGGGGTACCGCCACTGGCCGTCATAGCATTCAGATCAGTAATCAGTGTTGATTTATTCGTCTCGATATCATCGACTGGCGTTGCTATCATGCCGCCTTCAGCATTCCTGTCAAAACGCATCAGACCGACGTTTATTCCCTTTGTACTATTCAGCAGATCGGTGATCACATCCTGCATCACCGATATCCGTGTACCCGCGACAGTCACCGGTGCATTGATAACATAGTTGATGTATCGACCACTATATAATGTAGTACTTATACCTGTACCACCCCAGTTGATCTTGTCTGACTCCGTACTTGACCATGGGCCGTTACTCGTTGATGCCCAGACTTCTGCATCACCCGTCGTCTCACCATGCACACCCTGGTCAACTTCACATTCGAGAAAATCATCAAAATCGGTACTGGAAATACTGTCTCTCCAACTACCACCACGATATTGCGATATACGACCTGTAAAAAACCCGGTCGTATTTAACGAGTCTGCAGCATCACAGACTACAGCTGAGTTGTTAACCTGTCCCTTCGAACTCTCACTGCCGAAGAACCATGACCACCACCAGTTACAATGACGCCATGCTTCATTGATGCCATGTGTCAGTGCATAAGCCTTATTATTATCGTAACAGGCATTACCACCCGAATAATCCGCCGTAGGGTTATAAGCAGCCCGAGTAGTTACCGGATTAGTCATACTTCCCGATGTATCTAGTACGAATAACACATTAGCCTGAGTGGTCGATGTAGTGGTGCCTGCAGAAGTGTATATCTCGATATCATCCGCTACCGCAGGGAATGAAACCATGGCTCCGTACAGCATACTGAGCAAGGTTAATTTTAATTTTGTTGGAAGCTTAAACATAATGATTTCCTCAAACCGATTCATCGTAGCACCGACACTTTTTGTCGATATCAACTGCTTTCCTGTAATGACAACTAATCATTTTTTACATTTATATAAACGCAAACCTGTTTCTACCAATGTATCGCGCTTACGTTCATCGTATCCTTTACATATATAACGGTGGCATAACGTCCCAGACGTGACTTGGCTTTTTTCAGGGGTACTTCCACGTTGTTGTCAAAGGCCTTGGTGTCTGGCGTTATCGTCACTTTAATAGTGTCGCACTCATCACAGACCTTGCCTTCTATAAAACCATTTAGGCTATCGTCCAAGCTAATACGTAGCGACTGTGACTCGATGGCATTGTGCAGCTCATAGAACCCCCTGGGGCTTTCTGTCTGCACACCTTCCGGTATCTCGACTCCACGAGGCGCATCCTGCGCCACAACAAGCTGAGAGACCATGAGTAATAAAAACGTCTGTATAATTTTTTTCATACTTTCACCTATTATGAGTAATCAACACGAGGCAGCTGAGTTTCTTACGCCGCGGCCCTGCCATGAAGTTGATGTATTAGTAGAGTTAGAACCACTTGCCTCGATTTTATAGAAGTTATAACTAACACCTTTGCCTTCTTCCAGGCTACTGCCGACACCAGAAGAACAGCCGGCATAGACCACTGATCCCTGAGAATTATTGCTTGCCGAAGGGTGCGCAACTGTCTGAGTCAGAAAAAGATCAGTTACCTGGTAATCGATAAATGTACCACCTGTCGTTACTGCATCAGTTGACAGGGAATATTCCAGTAACGACTGTACTGCATTAAACGCGATCTGATGCTGTCGCGCATTAGCCGTGGCTTTTAATTCCATATTGGCACTGTTCATCGATGCAACCCCTATCAATGTCATCACTGCCAGTAATACAAGCGCCATAACCAGCACGAATCCGTGCTGCTTATCTCTTAATGACGTATTGCTTTTGTATATCTTGCACATGATTATTTCTCGCTAAATTAAAACTGCTTCAGGTTTCTCATATCAACAACGCTGGAGACCATGAAATAACGGAAACCGTCAGCGCCATAACTACCTTCAACGCCAGCCATAGTAAATTGGTTAACTTTGGTAATATCCTGAACCTTGTCTGTTCGCATCAATAACCAGATCTTTGCTGCATAGACTTTGTCCCATTCATCAGCCGTAGTAATAACGTTGGGATTAACATAACGGTCGACTAACTGATCACCATCAGCATCCACACCAAACTGGACCTGTAGATCAGCAACACCCGATATCAGCAGCTGCGTTTGTAACGAAGGCGAATTCACCAGGGCAACCCGGCGTAGTGATGGAATACCATCGCCGGCAGCATCAGTATGGTTACTTATGTAGTATGCAAAAGCATGCAACTCGTGATTTGCAGTCAGCGCTGATGCTTCATAAGCATCGAGTACCGGTGGTGTACCGCCGATAAATATACGGCCATTGATAAAGTTACTGCGGACATATGCCTGGTTGGCTATCAATGAAGCGGGCATGTTTGAATCTGCGTAACGTATTTCAAGAACATCGGTACCGGCAACATATCCTTCACTCGTCGGTATACATGTAGAGCCATACGGGTTGCTGCCATTCGTCGCGAAAACAGGACGCGCGAGATTATAGTACCAGCCGATCGCACAGTCACCCGATATAGACGCTGGTGGTGTATCGCCGCTGGTGGTCGAGGTACATGCTGCATCTGTTGATTTACACGCGATCAGACCATCTTTGTTCGTTCCACCCCACATACCGGCATGGCGTAGATCATAGGCGATCATCTCGATAGCAAATCGCGCATCGGCCACCATGTCCATCTGCTCTTCATTTTTGACCTGTGTTTTACGAGATCCGGAATGAAGAGAAAAAGCACCACTGACTATCACCAGGCCGACCAGCATCGCTACCAGCAGTTCTACCAGTGAGAAGCCGTAAGACTGTCTTTTATTAATTATCGTCATGCCCATAATCTCGCGCCTTAACATGGTGTCGCCGTACAGATATCTGCGGTTGTAGAATACGTCTTAGAGATACTTCCACCACTGTCTTTGTCTCGCTCATCCCAACTAACATCAATCTTTACAGTTGCCATCTTCGATGGGGCCGCAGGAGCGGTGTAAGTAACAGTTGTTGTTGCTGTACTCGGCAAACCTGCCACTAAATTCTTTTTCCACCAGTAGATATCCTCTTGTGCAAGTCCAGCGCCGCCACAGACTGCTGTTGCATTTGTGCAGCCATTATTTGTTCCAGCACCAGCCCCTGCTGCTGCATAAGCAGCTAGTGCATCTGTTGAAGGATTTGCCCTCATACTCTCGATTAACTCATCCACTTTCATCATGGCAACAGAGCCGTATACCGAGGTTTTACCCGACTTCAATGATATCGCCTGCAATGATGCGATACCTAACATACCGATGGATAAGATCATGAATCCCAGCAGCGCTTCCAATAGACTAAATCCACGGTTATTACGCACCCTTACTGTGTATTTATTCATAACTCTTGTACTGTTTATGGACATGAGATCACCGTCGGTATCACCGCCGCATTATCTGAAACCCGAACCCGGCCGGACAAACCCAGCACGACGGCGCGTGAGCCGATAGTACTGCCGCCGGTATCCAGGCTACAGATACTGAACACACCTGACCGGGAGGCTCCGCTGGTATCTTTTGGCAGGCCTCTCGAGGTAAAAGTAAAGGCTGATACTACTGTAGCGTTATTATCGACACCTGCTATGGTCAACTGACTGTTGGCTGTACGCTTATCGCTGCGTAACAGACAGTCGGTACCTGGAGCCGAACATGCAGCACCGGTACCTAACAGATCCCCGTTTCTATCAACGAATACAATCCAGCCAGTATTCCAGCTCGTGCTGCCGGAACATTTAACACCGTCACTGCTGGCACAGATACTCACCCGTGCATTCAGTTTAATCGCTTCAGATCGTGCCACATGAAAAGCCGAGATCAGCTCGTTAGTAGAAGCAACCAGCCTATTTCTCTGCATAAAGGAATCTAACGATGGCAGCCCTACCGTCAGCAGGATGCCAGCGATAAACAACGTTATCATCAGTTCGATCAGCGTAAATCCAGAATACTTTTTCATGGCTCTAATTTAAGACCAGAAGTTTTGAATTGCCAGAAGATAGCGACAGAGCGGTATATATTGCAGATAAATGGTGGATTTCAACCAGATAATGTTTATTTTTCATTGTGCCCAGCTTCTTGTAACTGTATTTTTTCATTTTTTATCTTAATAACAACAGTTTAGTTCAATATATAGGCATAATAAGCAGAGTCCGAAAAAATAATATAGAATCTATATTAGTCAAAACTTATAAAGAGAGAATTATGAATTTAGATAGGGTCAGCTCGGGTGATAACCTGCCAGATGAAATCAATGTCATTATCGAGATACCGGCACATAGTGATCCGGTTAAATATGAAGTGGATAAAGAAACCGGCGCTATGTTTGTCGATCGCTTTATGAGCACCGCCATGCATTACCCATGCAACTACGGTTATGTGCCTCACACCCTGTCAAAAGATGGTGACCCGGTAGATGTTCTGGTCACCACGCCTGTACCTTTGATTGCTGGCTCAGTCATCCAGTGCCGCCCTGTCGGTGTATTGAAAATGACCGACGAATCCGGTGATGATGCCAAGATCCTCGCTGTGCCGCTCGATAAACTGTGCAAATCATACCGTAATGCCAAAACCAAAGAAGACATGCCGCCTATGCTGCTCGATCAGATTGCACATTTCTTCGAACACTATAAAGACCTGGATGAGGGTAAATGGGTTCGGGTAGAAGGCTGGGGTGATATTGACGATGCCAGGGAAGAGATCATGTCCAGTGTCGAGATGTACAAGAACGCACCGGTTAAACCGAACTTCTAAATAAATAGTTATCTGTTTTAAGCTTTAACTCACTACTTACACCTTATAACTCAAATATTGGTGCCGGAACGCGGAATCGAACCGCGGGCCTCATCATTACGAGTGATGCGCTCTGCCAACTGAGCTATTCCGGCTTGGAGGGTATTTTACAACCCGATAATCCACCTGTCATTCACAGAGTAACGGGTCCCCATAAAATTCGTTGAACCACCCATACAATACCGCCTGATTGTTCTTAAAGTATCCCCTAGTCGTATATTCGAGTATCAGAATACTCGGTTATTCCACCTTCCATCTAAATATTTAATATCAATACCCTAACCCCGTTTAAAATCTCTTGGGTACAGTATCGTATTAATCAACCGTCTGTTGTTACCCTTCGTTAATTGAAATGTGGTGGTTTATTACCCACCTGAGACACCGCACTGTCCGTTATGGGATTAATCTGGGTATCGAATATCTACCCATCGACGGTAGAGGAATGGTGGTGGTGAGAAAATCACCCCATAAACCTAGAAGATATAATTCGTAATGAGAAGGTCGGAGGTTCGACTCCTCTTTCCGGCACCATTTTCCTGAGGTCCTGACCGGGAACATAGGTAACACTTTATACCGAAGACATAGGTAACAGTTTTGCCATAAACGGGTTCTCGGCAGGATCTACTTTATTTGACTCCTCGTCAAAGAAGCCTAAATCATAATCCATGAAGCTGACAAGCCATATTTTGTCACTGACTTCACGGATACCCACAAATTGTCCCGCAAACACGGTACTTAGATTAATCTTTCTTCCCTCAAGACATATACGGCCGCATCGAGTGACCTGTATGGTTTTATCGTGATAGGGGTACTCGGGT
>CAWECN010000004.1:0-5804 GCA_963807625.1 uncultured Gammaproteobacteria bacterium | reverse complement strand
TTTGCTCAAAGCTCTTGATAACGTAAGGGGAAACTCAAAATCATCTGGCTGCGGTATAGGAAGAGCTGATAGATTAACTACACTCGTAGACTCACTCATGACGTAACGCATCTATAGGGTCCAGCCGGGCAGCTTTGCGAGCAGGGAAGTAACCGAAGATAACACCCACTGCAGCAGAGAAAATAAATGCAATCATAATAATATTTGCATTAAACACAAAAGGCACCTGCATTAAATCCGCAAGTGCAACAGACCCTGCGACGGCTAAAACGATGCCGATGATACCGCCGAGTGAAGACAGTACTACGGCTTCAACCAGGAATTGCATAAGCACCTCTCGCTCCAGCGCGCCGATAGCCAGCCGGATACCGATCTCACGTGTACGCTCGGTGACTGATACCAGCATAATGTTCATGATGCCAATGCCGCCAACCAGTAAACTCACCGCAGCAACAGCGCCCAGTAACATGGTGAGTACTTGCGTGGTACCGCTAAGCATTTTGGCGATTTCCTTCATGTCCATCACCGAGAAGTCATCCTCTTCGTTTGATGAGATATGGCGACGTTCACGTAACAGGCGAGTGATATCCTGCTCAGCTTTTTGTGTTGATTCACCATCTTTCACTGAAATCTGCAGTAGGCGAATATCCTGGTTGCCAGCGATACGACGTTGAAAAGTGCGCAGTGGTAATATAACCAGGTCGTCCTGATCTGTACCCATGGTCGATTGTCCTTTGGCTTCCAGCAGGCCAATGACATGGCAGGAGAGTTTAGCCAGTCGGATCTTTTGTCCCAACGGGTCCTGCCCGCCGAAGAGTTCCTTGCGCACCGTCTCGCCGAGAATGCACACTGCCTTGCCGGCTCGCAGCTCGCTCTCGGTAAATGCACGTCCGCTGTTAAACGTCCAGTTGCCAACTTTAAAATACTGGTTAGTGGTGCCGGTAATATTCGTGCTCCAGTTTTCATTACCGAACACTACCGTTGCGCCCTGATATGCAGAAGGGGAAACCGCAGCGATGCTGCTGATGTCTCTGGCTATCGCCTGCACATCATCCATCTCGAATGCTGAGGCAGCGGATCGTTGGCCCATGCCCAATCGCTGGCCAGGTGAGACCATTAATAAATTACTGCCCAGGCTGGAAATCTGCTCGGTGACCTGAACAGTCGCACCGCCGCCAATGGTCACCATGATGATGACGGCAGCGACACCGATGACGATTCCGAGGATGGTCAGGAACGAGCGCATGACATTACGCCGTATTTCCCGCATTGCCAGTAACAATGCATTCCATATCATGAGACTGCCTCCCCATTGATGGCATCGCTTTCTACCTGACCGTCGAGAAAATGGATCTGGCGTCTGGCATATGCCGCCATGTCAGGCTCGTGTGTGACCATCACTACGGTGATGCCCTGATCGTGATTAAACGAAGTCAGCAGTTCCATGATTTCCCGACTGCGTGACGAGTCCAGGTTACCGGTGGGTTCGTCCGCCAGTAGAACTGTCGGTGCGGTGACAATGGCACGGGCGATCGCTACACGTTGTTGCTGGCCGCCGGAAAGTTCGCCGGGGGTGTGATCTTCCCAGCCTTGAAGGCTGACTGCTTCCAGCGCAGCCAGCGCATGTGCACGCCGTTCGGCCGCAGGCATGCCACGATAGATCAGCGGGAGTTCCACGTTTTCCAGTGCTGAAGTCCGGTTAAGAAGATTGTATCCCTGGAAAACAAAACCCAGGTAATGGCGGCGCAGCAGCGCTAGTTGATCGCGTGATAAGGCACCGACTTCGATACCATCAAACAGGTAGTTGCCGGCAGTGGGCTGTGTCCAGGCAACCGAGAATATTCATGCAGGTAGATTTGCCCGATCCGCTCGGCCCCATCACGGCGACAAAGTCACCTCGCGCGATGCGTAAATCCACACCGCGAAGCGCCTGCATCTCTGCCTGTCCGCTACCATAGATCTTACTTACGCCTTTGAGCTCGATCAGCGGTTGCTGGTTAATTGCGGACATGGTGTCTTTATTTACCTTGTCTGATGGTATCAACGATTAAAACCATACCCAGTTCGATGTTACCGCTGAGCACTTCAGTATTAATGCCATCGCTGGCACCTGTGGTAAGGCTAATAGCAACGGCCTGACCGTTGTCCAGGTGCCAGACTTTTTGCTGCTTATTGTCGGTGCTTGTTTCCTCGCGGTTTTTCGTAGGATGCGGTGGGCGTGGCAGCAGGCTTCGTAACAATCCGCCACCGCCGCCAGAATTCTGTCCACTAGATACTGGAGGATTGAAGCGCAATGCCGCATTAGGAACGAGTAGTGCATCTTCGATTTCCTGAACCATAATATCAGCGGTTGCTGTCATGCCGGGCCGTAGAAATAAGTCTGAATTGTCAACTCGCAATACCGTTTCATAGGTAACAACGCCATCGACTGTCTGTGAAGCGAAATGAACTTCGGTGATACTCGCTGGGAAGTTTTTGTTGGGGTAGGCATCTACCGTAAACTCGGCGCTCTGCTCTTCTTTGACCTGGCCGACATCAGCTTCATCCACATCTACATGTAGTTCCATTTGGGTCAGGTTTTCAGCCAGGGTAAATAATACCGGCGTCTGAAAAGAGGCCGCTACGGTTTGTCCGGGTTCGGCATCGCGATTTAGCACTATGCCGTTGATGGGTGACAGCAGGGTGGCCTTTGCCAGGGTAGTTTGTTCGGCATCGAGAGAAGCCTGTGCCTGTGCGACCTGGGCTTTGCTACGAGCCAGATCCGCTACCGCGCGGTCATAGGAGGCCTGTGCTGCATCACAATCTTCCTGAGAGCAGGTTCCGGATTTTGCCAACTGGTTGGCTCGTCTCAATTTATTTCTGGTTTCGATAATAGTCGCTTCGGACTGTTTGACTTGTGCCTTTGCTAGTTCAAGAGATGCCATGGCCTGGTTGACTTTCGCTTGCAGTTGGTCAGTATCCATCGTGGCAAGGACCTGGCCTTGCTCGACGCGATCATTATAGTCAACCATCACGGTTTTAATGGTACCGGAAATCTCTGAACCGACATCGACCTGATTGACCGGCTGTAATGTACCGGTCGCTGTGACGGTTACCCTCAGTTTTCCACGCGTGGCTTCAGCGGTACTGTAACGCACGTTTTGCGAATGACCATTACCAAATAGTTGCAACACAACTATGATGATCAGGCTGATAACAGCGGCAATACCACTCCACTTTAAATAATGCCGGCGTTTACCCGTTGAGCGTTCCACACCCAGCGTTTGAGCAATGTCGGCACCAGGCGTTGCTACCGACTTATCGTTGTTAGTTACCATACTATTACACCTTTATATTTTAGGATATCTGCCCTACTGTTTAATCAACACTCTATGAACCTAGATTCCAGTCAACAGTTTCCAGTGCTTACATTAGCGAAGTAATATCCCGGTGCATATCTTTTGTTTTATCAGTAAGTTCACCGAATGACTCGTGATAACCTTAATTTGACACATTTTTTCATGTATCGATCTTTCAAAGCAATTGTAGAGCTTTTTCTTACGAACCTAAAAATACCTTTATAAATAACATTAATAATATGCCGAGAATAAATGCAACAAAGTTAACCAGGTTGACTCTGCTATCTTTATGCTTGTTCACTTCAGGGACCAGGTCTGTGGCGCCAATATAAATAAAATTACCGGCGGCAAACGGAATTAAAAAAGAAATATCGATATTAAAGGATAGAAAATAAGTAACTAATCCACCAAGCAGAAAGGTTAATGCTGATAGTACGTTGAATAACAGTGCTTTACCTTTTTTCCCAGCCGCCATGTATTAATACACCAAAATCTCCGAGTTCCTGTGGTATTTCATGAGCTGCGGCAGCTAGCCAGGCCATGATCCCTAAACGGATATCGATTAAAAAAGTTCCGGCTATAGCCATGCCGCCAATAAAGTTATGCAGGCCATCACCGAGTAGAATTAAATAGGTAAGCGGTTGTTTGCAACTGGCTTGGGCGCGGTGGCAATGGTGCCAGTGCAAGAACTGCTCTAAGGCAAAAAACACACAAAAGCCCAATAATATCCAGCCATAAAACCAGGTGTTGTTACCATAGGCATCAAGACCAGCAGGGATCATGTGGAAAAATGCGCCCCCGATTAATGAGCCTGCGGCAAAGGCAACCAGGGGTAATAAGATGCGCTGTAATGTTGTTGCTTTTAGCAGCAGCGTGACACTGCCTACCATCGCAATAGCACTCATTAAAAGGCTGCTACCAATAATCCAGTAGAGCGTATCCATTTTAAAACTTAATACCCATTGGCGGCTCTTTTACACAGTAGTTACCACCTGATTTAAGTAAACAGGCCCGTTGGAATAGCTCCTACACCTGATTGTCAATGTCAGATGGATCTAAGCGATCAAGGAAATTCAGGAATTGCCGGTTCTGTACCTTTAATCTCTGCTTCTGGATGGTGTTTTTTCACAAGATCATCAATTTCATCTACACGGCCTTTTGCAACATCGACCATCATGAGGACTTCGCCGTGTTTTATCGCTTCCTCAAATTTAGCTAGCCGGGTATTAGGAACATCTACTCCGATCATGGTCGACATCCAGGCACCAACGCCTGCACCGGCAAGAGTGCTAGCAAGAATAGCTCCGCCACCTAGTACTACACCCGCAGCTGGTATTGTAATGGCGATAAGGCCAACCATTACGCCTGTAATGCCTCCCAGGGCCAGGCCTCTTTCCAATGCGGGAATTAGGTCGCTTTTCTGAGAAAGTCCGGCCTCCGGCAGATCTTCAAGTGGAGTACCTTCTTTGGCAATTACATGGATGTGTTTCTCGTCTACCCGTGCGAGTAATAATTCATCTACGATCCTGCGGGTATGATCGATATCAGGTACCAGAAAGTATAAACGTCTCATTTGATGTTTCCTCCTTAAAAGTTGAAACTAACATAACTCGCTAAATAATAACTCCATCTACATCAACTATAATTGATCATTTATTTTATCGTTTGATGTGTATCAATAGAAGCACAAAGGCCGGATTTTATTGTTAGAAAATCAAGCTGTTGATCAGGTTTTGGCTGTTTTCAATTCTTCCAGAGAAGTTGCATAGTCACTTCGTTAGTAAACGCTATACTGTCACCAGTTGACAATACTGTATCAACTCGTACAGTAGAACTGTTTTGGCGTGTGTCTTTTCCTTATCCTAAAGTTGTCATTGTTATCATAACAATAATAGCTATAACCTATCAGAGTAATAGCAATAATAAATTATACTTATGTATAAGAAGTTATTAATATACTTATAAACCCGTTAAGTATTAACACTAAACCCTATAAGGATACAGCTATGGAAACTATCGAAGAAAACACAATAACCTTTCCCCAATTAAATAAGCCAGCACCTGAATTTGAGGCGAAAACAACGCATGGAGTAAAAAAGTTATCTGATTATAAGGGACGATGGCTTGTCCTTTTTTCACACCCTGCTGATTTCACGCCTGTCTGTACCACAGAGTTTATGGCGTTCGCAAATTACCATGAGGAATTTTTAGCTGAAGGCGCGGATTTACTTGGCTTGTCAATTGACAGCTATTACAGTCACGTAGCCTGGGTGCGTAATATAAAAGAAAAATTTGGTATCGACATTAACTTCCCGATTATTGAAGACCTGTCTATGTCGGTGGCTAAGTCATACGGAATGATTCATCCAGGAGCCGCAGATACTTCTGCTGTTCGTGCAACATTCATTATCGATCCGGATGGCGTATTGAGAGCAATGGTTTATTACCCTATGACCAATGGTCGCT
>CAWECN010000003.1:0-31115 GCA_963807625.1 uncultured Gammaproteobacteria bacterium | reverse complement strand
GCCGGTACCGGCCAGACTGCTTTACTGATCCGGTACATGCCAGCCAGGTGACACTGGCCGATGGTTATTATAAGTTCGACCTGAACTTCAGTGACCCGGCAAGGTGCGCACAGGGTGATGAAAATCGAGATACAGGTACAGCCACCGGCTCATGATTTCACTGGTACTACTTCGGTTATCATTCCACCTGTTGAACCGGTTACCGGAGTTGCGCAGGATGTGCCTAACTGTCCGGGTACGGCAGCAGACAAGATCCCGGCTACTGCACAGCACTGTGAGAATAGTGTCAGTAACCTGCAGCCGCCAGCGACGATTTCACCGCGTACACCAGGCACTGATTATTATCTGAAGTTCCTGTTCAACGCATTGCCGTTTACCGGCCAGATATACAACAACCATATTCCTGTCGATGGCGAAACTGGAAGCTGCAGTGGCGATCTCGAAAGTGGCAGGTAAGTTAAATGTTACCCGTAGTGACCTGGTGCCTTACACCATCACCTTCAACAATACCCTGGGTGTACCGTTATATGATGTCAGCGTCATCGATAACTTCCCGGCAGGCTTCAAATATGTGGCCGGTTCCGCTCGTGTCGATGGTGCAGAGATCGAACCGGAGGTAAACGGTCGATTCCTGACCTGGCCTGGCCTGAGTGTCGGCATCAACGAGAGCCGTGTCATCAAACTGTTACTGATCGTAGGTTCAGGTGTCGGTGAAGGTGAGTATGTTAATACTGCGCGTGCGATCAATACCTTCACCGGTGGCGATGTATCCGGTGTCGCAACTGCGACCGTCCGCGTGATCCCTGACCCTACTTTTGATTGTACCGACGTCATCGGTAAGGTGTTCGACGATAAGAACCTTAACTCATACCAGGATCAGGGTGAGAGAGGACTTCCGGGTGTTCAGGTTGCAACGGCGAGAGGTCTACGTGTAACTACGGATAGCCACGGTCGTTTCCACATCACCTGTGCCATCGTCGCCAACGAAGTACGTGGCTCTAACTTCATCATGAAACTGGACGATCGGACACTGCCATCCGGTTACCGTGTCACCACCGAGAACCCACGGGTGCAACGTGCTACCCGCGGTAAGATGATGAAATTTAATTTCGGTACGGCGATCCACCGCGTAGTGCGACTTGACCTTGCCGATGGTGTGTTCGAGAAAGGTTCAACCGAGTTGCGTCCGCAGTGCGCGTTCAAGGATCGATCTGCTCATCACCGAGTTGCAGAAAGAAGGTTCTATCCTGCGTCTGTCTTA
This sequence comes from uncultured Gammaproteobacteria bacterium, assembly GCA_963807625.1. Taxonomy (GTDB): domain Bacteria; phylum Pseudomonadota; class Gammaproteobacteria; order SZUA-229; family SZUA-229. The sequence continues at coordinate 29,854 of CAWECN010000003.1, read as the reverse complement.
TCTAGGTGAGAATGAATCGGAAGATGAGGTCGATGATCGGCTCGATGCCATCGAAGACCTGGTCAGTGATCGCTGGGAAGACCTGGATTGTTGTTACAAGCTGACGATCGAGAAGGAAGTGTTCTGGCGCAAAGGCAGTCCGTCGGCAGGTAGGGAGTTTAAAGAATGACAAACTTCCTGAAACGCAACCATAGAGCAAGTACAGCGAAACCGCTGATGCTGGTGATGCTCAAATCAAATGCAAAACGAGCAATGATGATCGTGATGCTCTTGTGTGCGGGCAAATCAGCACATGCGGAAGAGTGGTACAGCCTGGCAGAAGACTCTGCCGGAAAAACCGCTCAGCCGGCGATGCAGCTGGAAAGACTATCCATTAGGGCTGAACACAGAAAAACACTACCCGCCGAACATGGAATTCACGCTGTGGACCCAGGACGAACTTTCTTTAAGCCCAAAGAAGAAGACAAGATCGAGATCAAAAAGGTTTTAGAAAAAGAGACCGAGACCTTTAAATTAAAAGATGCTGTACCCGCCATCGGCTTTAAATCGGGTACTGTCGATATACCTGAAAGTTACGTCGAAAAATTGCGTACAGTATCTAAATGAAATGAAGAACCGCACCAACGTGCGTCTACATTTCATCGGTCACAGTGACTCAGATAAACTCGGTCCGGGCCTGCGTGCAAAATATATTAATAATGTCGGTCTTTCAAAATACCGTGCACAGGAAACCGCAGAATACTTCCAGCGCGAACTTGACCTACCGCCCGATGCAGTCTCTTTCGATGGCGCTGGTGCTAGCAAACCTGTCGCCAGTAATAATACTGCTGCCGGTAAGGCTAAGAATCGTCGCGTTGAAGTGCAGGTGTGGTATGACGAGGTCACTGAAAAAGTGGCCGAAAAAGAGTTTGTCGTGCCAGCAAAACAGCTCAACCGTCTCAAAGTCTGTCGCAAGGAAACGGTCTGTAAATTAAGTTATAAAGAAGGTAATGCGCGACGTGCCAGGTTACAGAACCTGGTGAAACCGCTGCGTACTGAACCGGGGCAGGCGGGTGTGCCGGATGAGTTTATCAGGCAGATCCGTGAAAACCTGCAGAACCTGAGTGACAAGAAGAACGTGGTGATCCGTTTCGTCGGTCATACCGATAACCTGCCACTGGATGATGCTGAAAAACGCATCTATGGCGACCATGTTAATCTATCCAGGGCACGTGGTCGTTATGTGATGCTGGAAGTTCAGGACCGGTTGAGACTGCCAAACTCTGCAGTAAGCAGTGGCGGTAAAGGACTTAAATATCCGGTGGCTTCTAATGGTACCGAAAAAGGCCGTTCCTTTAATCGTCGCGTCGAAGTCGAGTTCTGGTATGACGATCCGTTCGAACAATATAGCGAAGACCCACAGGTATGTCCTGAATCTGCCGCCTCCGAGACGGTGACGATAACCTATGATCCACCTTCCGGTCCGATCAAAGCGATACGTTTCAAGGACGGTCAGCCGGTTATTCCGGAAGGTTATAGCGAACGGTTAGCGCGTACGCTGAGCGATGTGGAAGATAAAGCGGGTGCCCGTCTGAGCTTTATCGGTTATACCAACAACGAACGTATGGATCGCCGTGCCGCGATGGTCTACGGTGATGATATCGGTCTTTCGACTTCACGCGCACGTCGCGCCATGGAGATGGTGCAACGGGAGATGGGTCTGAGCGATAAGCAGGTCGAGTATGAAGGCCATGGCTATGTGCATTCAGACGATGTCGCCAGTACTGGTTTCATCCAGTTCGATAGTTCAAGAGTCGAAGTGCGGATATTATATGATGAACTCGCGCTGCTTGATGATCAGGATAACCTGGAAATCGAACGCATCAACCGTGAATCAGAAAAACATAACCCTTATGCGTTGAACCTGATGCGTATCACCGTTGATGGTGAGCCACTTTTTGATCCATACAAACATACCGAAGATGTCCAGCGCTGTACTGACGTCGCGTTAGATGCGGCGGATGTTCAGTTTACCTTCAATAACCTGCAGAAAGCCAAGGTTAAATGTTACTGCCTGGCCGAACACTATCCGTTCTCAGGACATCGCAGAGACCGAGGTCGAAGAGAATAAAGTACATTTCAAGATGTACAGCAACTACCGCAACTTTATCGAGCGTGCCGAAGTTCGCCTGTTCGAATTAAAACAATCAACTCAATCCGAACCGCTGGCTGTTATCCCGTTAGATGAGAGTGATGTCGCCACATGGAATGCGAATTTTGAAAACCTCGGCGCCACCACTAAACGCCTGGTCTATATACTGCGTGTTTATGATGAGGAAGGTGATTATGATGAGACTATCCCGCTGCCTCTTTGGGTAGTGAATGAGCTGGATGAAGATGCGGAAGAAAGTACCAAGGTCGTGGTGCAGGAAAACAGTGAAAAAGATATCCAGTTACTCGGTGGTTATGGTGAGAATCATCTGCATAGTCAGCGTATCGAGCTCAAGGGAGGCACGGTAACGATTAACGGTGACAAGATCCCGCCAGGCCATAATGTATGGCTGGCAGGTAAAAAAGTGCCGGTCAACGAAAAAGGCGAGTTCATCAGCGAGGAAATGTTCCCCCGCGGTATGCATACCATCGAGATCGCGGTACTGGATGATGAAGGTAACGGTGAACTGTTCCTGCGTGATATGGAGTTTGCGAGGAACGACTGGTTCTATGTTGCCTTGGGTGATGTGACGGTAGCACGTGACAGGACCACCGGACCAGCAAGACTGGTTACCCAAAATGAAGACCAGTTTAACAACGATATAAATGTCCTCGGCCGATTCGCCTATTACACTGAAGGTACCTTTGGTGATGAGTGGATGTTGACCAGTAGTGCTGATACACAGGAAGGACCGATCGATGAGATCTTCAGTAACTTCCTGGAGAAGAATCCTCGTGCATTATTAAGACGTTTAGATCCTGATCTGTTCTATCCGACCTTTGCCGATGATTCTACCCTGGAAGAGCGTGCGCCAACATCAGGTAAGTTTTATATACGTCTGCAAAAAAATAATAACTACGGTATTTTGGGTAATTTCACCATCGGTTTCCTTGATACCACTCTGGCGCAGATCGATCGTGGCCTCTATGGTGTTACCGGCCATTATGAGAGTAAAGATGTTACTTCTTTCGGTGAGCAGAAACTGGTGGTCGAAGGTTTCGCTGCAGAACCCGGCACGGTGGCTGGCCGTGATGAATTCAGAGGAACGGGCGGTTCCCTCTATTTCTTGCGTCACCAGGATATCCTGATCGGTTCGGACCGTTTGCGCATCGAGGTTCGTGATAAAGATTCCGGCGTGGTCATCGGTGTTAAAAACCTGGTACCAGTGATCGATTATGATCTCGACTATATCCAGGGCCGGATCTTATTGAGCCAGCCATTGGCATCTACTGCAGATGACGGGCTTCTGGTCTCAGATACGTCGCTCAGCGGTAATCCGGTATACCTGGTATCGCGTTATGAATTCTCACCGGGGCTGGAAGAAATAGACAGCCTGGCTTCCGGTGGCCGTACTCACTACTGGTTTAACGATAACATCAAGTTGGGTGCAACGCTTAGTGCTCAGCAGCAGGCTGATCAGGACAGCTCGCTAAATGGTATCGATCTGACCCTGCGTAAGAGTACCGGCACATGGGTTCGCATGGAAGCGGCCAGCAGTGAAGGTGCAGGCTCCAGTGCATTGAGTTCTAATGATGGTGGTTTTAGTTACGATTCAATAAACAACGGTTTTGATCCTGATGCGAAAAGCAGTGCCTTCCGAATAGAGGGTAGTGCACTGATCGATGAAGTGATATCCGGAGGTCGAGGTACTACGACCTTCTATGCACAGCAGACTGAAGCAGGTTTCTCTGCACCGGGGCAATTAACAGCGACAGACCTGACCCTGTTCGGTGGTCGCTATATGACATCGCTGACCAAACGAGTCGATCTCGATGTCAAACTGGATTCGCGTGAGCAGAAACAGGGTATCAAAACGGAAGCACTGGATGTGTCGTCTTCCTACCAGGCAACCGATCGCTGGCGTCTCAGCGGTGGTGGTCGTGTTGATACCCGTACCGATGACTCACTCGTCGTGCCGTTGACACAAAGGCAAGGTGATCGTTTAGACCTGGCCGCTGAGGCGTATTATGATTCAAAAGCAAACTGGACGAGTTACGGATTCTTACAGGGTACGGCCGCGGTAAACGGTAACCGGGAAGAAAATAACCGGGTCGGTGGCGGTGGTAGTATCCGCGCGACAAATCGCCTGACTCTGGATGGTGAACTGTCATTCGGAAACCAGGGTACCGGTGCCAAAGGCGGACTCGATTACCTGGTGTCAGATCGCACCAATGTCTACAGCGCCTATACCTATGAAAATGCACGTTCAGATAATGGCGTCAGCGCCCGTCGTGGCAACTGGAACAATGGTATACGATCTCGTTATACCGATACTACCAGTGTCTATGCTGAGGAGCGATACACACATGGTGATGTGCCAACCGGTTTGACACATGCATTCGGAGTCGATTACACGCCTGACGAACGCTGGAACTTCGGCGGTAACCTGGAGATGGGTGTACTGGAAGACAAGCGGACTGGTGCCGCGACTGATCGAAAAGCACTCGGCATGAATGCAGGCTATAACTTTGGCGCAGTAGTTTATTCAGCAGCCCTGGAGTACCGCCTCGACAGTACAGAAGCTCCGGATACCAGCGCATCGGATCGCACTACCTGGTTGATGAAGAATAACCTGACATACCAGGTCGATTCTGACTGGCGCTTCCTGGGCAAGGCAAACTTCTCCAAGAGTACCAGTACACTGGGTGATCTGTTCAGCGGAAACTTTACCGAGATCGTCATGGGTTACGGTTATCGTCCGATCGATAATGACCGCTTGAATACACTGATGAAATACACCTATTTCTATAACGTACCGTTTGGTGATCTGTCGGCGACTGATCCTTTGACCGGACAGGTAGTAGGTGCCAGTAACCCGATCGACTTCATCCAGAAGAGCCATATCCTGTCGTTCGATGCTATCTATGACCTGACACAACGCTGGAGCATCGGTGGTAAATATGCTTACCGTTTAGGTCAGCTGGCACAGGATCGCCTTAACCCCGAGTTCTTTGACAGTAGAGCCAGTCTCTACGTATTACGTGCCGACTGGCACTTCACCCACCGTTGGGATGCGCTCATCGAAGGCCGTTTGCTGGATACTCCAGATGCACAGGACAAGAGAGCCGGCACATTGTTAGGTTTATACCGTCACATCGGTGAAAACCTGAAAGTGGGTGTTGGTTATAACTTTACAGACTTCTCAGATGACCTCACCGACCTGAATTATAACAGCCAGGGCGTGTTCTTTAACTTTGTTGGTAAGCTCTAGGTATCTAATTCACGACTGCTTTATTTGTGATTATTCTATAGTCTGCTTCCGACCCGAAGCAGACTGTTAGCGATCTCTAATATATGGTGGGCTGGGAGGTAGCGTCTCCACTAAAAAACCGAATATACATACGCGTCTTAGTTTTGATCATGGCAATACTTGCTAAACAGGAGGAGTCCATATACGGACGTTCAGCAGTCACAACCAATCGGTTGAATTATGAGTGCTAAAAAGCATATCATGTCTTTGATGTGCATCATATATAGCAGGTAGCACTATGATTTACTATTGAAGTCAAATCGGCAGTTATTAATTCGAACGAAATTAACTAACTAGAAAATCAGGAGAGATTTCATGAGAACGCGGGCATTTGTGGCACTTATTTCATTACTAACATTAATTTTCTTTAATGCTCAGGCAGCTGCTCTTCTAGAACGTCCCTCTGACTCGGATTTACACGCATTTAAAGCCTACCACCACGCAGTTTATATGGTAACAACGGCAAAAGAAGCCGGTGGGACAAACAAACTGCTTCACACCACAAGATTACCAACCGAGGGAACAGACGCGGTAGTTACACCTGCATTGGATCATATCTACACTAAGGCTGTTATTGATCTTACGAGTGGCCCTGCAGTTGTTGAATTTCCTGAAGTAGAAAATGGTCGTTACTACTCAATTCATATCACCGATCAGGAACACTACACTATTTATGAAGAGGTTTTCCCTGTTGGAAAATTTGCTTTTGTGCGTAAAGGAAAAGGTATGAAAGCACCTGAAGGCGTAAAAGTAATTGAAAGCCCCGGTGATTATCCCCACCTTTTTATTCGTGTACAGGTTAAAACCCCTGATGATTTAGCCAACGTATACCCGATTCAGCAGAAGATTAAACTAACCGGTATCAGTAAAAAGCTGATTATCGATAATCCGGTTAAGTTCACCATAGAAACGCACGATGTATATTCGCAAAATAAGGAACTCTACGATGCAGCAGTAGATTTTAATGAAGCCGATTACAAAAGGGTTAGTGCGTGGGTAGGTGAAAATGCTCCGACGTACGCCGTGATTGGAAACATGGGAAAGTTTGATGCAATTGACAGCAAAGAACCACATAGTAACGACACGGGAAACCGTGCTGCGGCTATCATTGGTCACCTTGGACTGCCCGTTCATCACGCCTGGTATGCTCCGTACTTTACCAACTGCAGTGGTGAAGTTCTTAACGGTGATAAAACCGAAGTGTACACTTTCCCCTACAAACCTGAAGGGGTGAAACTGTTCTGGTCGGTTACCCGTTATAGTGCAATAACACGAAATACACTTGCCGGTAAAAACGATGTCTATAATGCGTACAACACTAAACCGGATGCTAATGGAAATATTACCGTTACCTTCAGTGTAGAGAATCCCAAAGATGGTACCTACTGGATGCCGGTAAATGCGGATGAACCTTACTATTTGATAGTTCGTTACTACAAGCCTGATGTGGATAATCTTCCGAAGAGTATCTGCAAGTAAGGGAAGAAAATAAATGTATTTGAACGGTGCTGAAAATAAGTAGAGTTTTGTTTTAGCAAACGACCGCTTTTGGCCGGAAGCGGTCAGTCGAATATTTTATCCAGGTTTTAGGGTCTCAGTGTCTTTTGTTGACCCATAAGAGGCATTCATTTACTGTAAATAATTCCTAGTGTTAATACTTTCATTCTGTCTCGTATTCATTACATGTTAAAAAACAAGAAAATTCTAATGTGCTGGCTTTTAATTGACATTCGTTTCTATTTCATTATTGTGTCTAAGGCTATCAAATAAGTCTTTCGTCACAATGACGAGTAAATGAACAAAAAAGGAAGGGGAAAATGGTTTTTAAATCTATTATTGGTGTAACTTTAATGCTTATTTTATCTACTACAGCCATGGCGGACTGGAAGGCTGTTTCCGGTAATGAGAGAAACCTGTATTGGTTGCTGGAAAAAGAGACAGGCAAGTTGCTCATAACTCGCTCTGATAGAGGCACTACTCAAGAATGTTTGCATAATCTGGGTCAGTCAGGAAGCAATAGCTACGATATTATCGAAGGCTTTGGAAGGCCTAGCTCAGTTCTCGTCATCAATACTATTGACGCTAGATATGTTCCTTGCGAACTACGAGGACAAGGGGCTACAGATTGCTCTTGCGGACAAGAGACCACCTTTCATCAGGGTGGACAGCGGGTTCCATCTCCACCCGTGGTTCCATCTCCGCCCGTGATTCGATAGATTAAGCGGAGGGATTAGCTAGATGAAAGAAATCATATCAATTAAACCTTAATCAATAGCGGCTCCTTCGGAGGCCGTTTTTATTTGTATGACAGTCCGTTCATGGCCAATCTCGGAAGTTCGAGCTGAAAATCGTTGAAATCCTTGCTGACAGTCTCTTGTCGACCCAAAACGGACGTTGGATAATTATGTACAAACATTGTGTTATGACAGTATTTGTGTAACATATTTAGTTACTGCTAATCATGAAAAATGTGGCAAAGGCATTACTGAATGATAAAACTGACTGCAATTGTAATGTGTACCAGCCTGATATTAACCGCTTCAGGTACCGCTATGGCTGATGATGGTGTAGACACTTATAAATTAGTTTGTTCTTCTTGTCACGAATCTGGTGCTGTTGACGCACCTAAGCTTGAAGACAAGGTGGAATGGATACATCGCATTAATCAGGGAATGGATACACTTTATGCCTCTACGCTGAACGGTAAGTGCCAGCTTTTTGTTAAAGATCTTCGTAAAGACTTGTCAGATGAAGTAATCAAGGCTGCCGTTGATTACATGGTTTCTCAGGCCAGGCAACCAAGTCCATTTCAAAACTGATTATATACCGGGTACATGCTGGTTATTTGTACCTGAACGTCTGTTTCCGAGCAAAAGCTGACGGTCACGCTACTGTCACTAAACGTTACACTCCCATTTTACGAGTCAACTCAGCTGGAAACGCCGCTACGACGCCTGTTGCCCCATAAGATAAGGTCCTCGATTGTACAGAAATCCTGAAATATCCAGTTTTATACTCTGTATTCTGTCTAATTAGTTTACACATCTAAAAACAAGAAAATACTAATGTACCGGCAACATGATGATAACGTTGACTTATATTGTAGTGGCATAATTCTTGCTATATAGCTATAACGATGCTTTCGTCATATTCGACGAGTAAATGAACTAAGCAGAGGATACGTGTGATGTCCTCTCCAATAGCCATATAACTTAAATTGAGAAAAAACATGACAATATTCAAAAATCTGGCCATAAAGGGCTCCGGTTTCCACCGTGCAACAATAATATGGGGATATGACGATGAGAAATAGAATTCTTCTTGCATGGCTGATAATGGGTTTGTCTGGTCTATTTTCTACGTCGGTCAACGCCACTGTCATTCTCGGAAATTTGACCTACGATGGTACGTACATAACTGGAGACGGTTACACCTATCTTGGTCTGGACACCACATCAGTGATAGGAACCACGTACGCCGATTTCGTCAATGCCACGTCCTCCGGCGGGGCATTTGAGGGTTTCTCAATTGCCGGGGTAACCATGGCAGATCAATTTATCGATTCATTGCTTGGCGGTACTAATGCCTGCAGTAGCGCTGGTACCGTTGATGGCACATTATGTGGAAACGTATCCGGATGGTCATCAGGACTCTTTGGCTCGAATTATACAGGGACGACGGGTGACTGGTTCCAGTTTGAAGGGCCAGGGGGCAACGGGAATAAGGCCTAATGGTCCAGGGCTACACAGTTGGTGATGTTCTGCAGTACGAAAACGCTGGGTGGGCGCAATGTAATCTCTGTGCCGAGGGTATCGGTTACCTGGTCTACCGAGCCGATGTTCCTGAGCCATCAGTCATCGCCCTGCTTATAGCAGGACTCTTCGGTATAGGATTCTCTCGTCGTCGCAGAGCATCTTAAGTATATTTAATCAGGTAAACACCAACACTGTTATCGAATTGCATATTTGATACAGAGAAAAAGCCATCTCAATTGAGGTGGCTTTTTTCTTTCTCAGTTGTTCATAGGGTCGGCAAGGCGTTGGTCAATGACTAATGCAATCATTCAGGATATTCAATAAAAGGGGACAGGTCTTTTTAGTTTTTTAAATAGATATGTCCCCTTTGATTTATTCATTAGTTTTTACTCTGACCACAAATATCGATAATTTATATCGGGCCGGGTTGAAGCAGTAAGTGGTGATTCAATCGAGTCTTAACCCGGTTTCTCAGAAGTAGGTAAATGGTCTGGTCTTAATTATGTTACAGTGAGTCAGGTAGTAAAGCTGCATGACAGCATGTGAAAGGTAAGGCCTGACCTCCCCCCTAGATTGACCCCGTAAAGCGCTCTAACTATTGAGTGCATCGAGTTAACCGGTAGTAAGCATACAGCTGGCAAGCGTACAGCCAGGCCCGGTGGCGAATTCCCTGGGCTCACATCCCGCTATTACATCTTCCCCAATGGCCGTGACGTCAGACAAAAACACGCAGTTGGGGCAAAACAGTTGAGAAACCAACAATCTGTATGTCGCATGACTTAACCAGGGGCTCCTTGAGTAAGTCGCAAGTCGACTATTAAACGAACACAACACAGGAAAACATTATGGCAATAAACAACGGTAACCAGAGTCCATGGGGCGGCGGTGCGGGTGGCGGTAAAGGTGGCGGTGCCAACCAGGGTCCGCCCGATCTCGATGCGCTGCTGCGGCAGGTACGGGACTGGTTCAGTCAGCTTCTGCCGGGTGGTGGCCCACGCGGCATAATCACCTTTGTCATTATCGCTGTGGTTGCACTCGGTGCCTGGACGTCCTATTACACGGTGCCCAGCGATTCGGTCGCCGTGGTGCAGCGTTTCGGTAAATATCTCAAGGAAGTTCCGCCCGGGCTGCATTTCAAGCTGCCACTGGGCATAGATTCATCGGTAATCGTTCCGGTCAAACGGCAGTTGAAGCAGGAATTTGGTTTCACCACACCAGGGGCCAGAAGCCCATACCAGAGTTCCCGTGACGGCAAGCGGGAAACGGAAATGGTGACAGGTGATCTGAATGCCGCACTGGTCGAATGGGTGGTGCAATACCGTATCTCGGACCCGGTTAAATATCTGTTCGAGGTTCGTGAACCGGGTGAAACCCTGCGTTATGTTTCCGAATCCGTGATGCGGGAAGTCGTCGGTGATCGCACCGTGGACGAGGTCATCACCATCGGACGCCAGGAGATCGAAATCGAAGCACTGGCCAAGATGCAGGCGCTGTCGACCAAATACGAGATGGGCATCAGCATCGACCAGGTGCAGTTGAAGAACATCAACCCACCCGCACCGGTGCAGGCGTCGTTCAACGAGGTCAACCAGGCGCAGCAGGAAAAAGAGAAACTGATCAACGAAGCGCGGCGCGATTACAACAAGGTGATCCCGCTGGCCGAAGGTGAAAAGGACCAGCGCATCCGCGAGGCCGACGGTTACCGGCTCAAACGTATCAACGAAGCGGAAGGCGATGTCGCCCGCTTCAGCGCCTTACTGGCGGAATACCGCAAGGCACCGGAAGTTACCCGCCGCCGCATCTATATCGAAACCCTGCAGGACGTGCTGCCGGATATTCAATCGAAGATTATCATCGATGAGCAGGCGCGCAGTATCCTGCCGTTGCTCAATCTCGATCAACAGCGGCTCGATCAAAAGAAAGAGGTGAAACCATGAAGATCAGTCAAATAGCCATCCTGGTAATCGTTGTCATCGGCAGCTATGTTGTGATGAGTTCGGTCTATACAGTAAACGAAGTCGAACAGATGATTATCACCCAGTTCGGCAAACCTGTTGGCGAACCCGTGACAACCGCCGGCCTGAAGTTCAAGGTTCCCTTTGTCCAGGAAGTCAATCCGATCGACAAGCGGGTTCTGGAGTGGGACGGCAATCCATCGGATATGCCAACCAAGGACAAGCTCTATATCTCGGTCGACCTGTTCGCACGCTGGCGCATCACCGATCCACTACAGTATTTTCTGCGGCTGCGCGATGAACGCAGCGCTCAGTCCCGGCTGGACGATATCCTGGGTAGTGAGACCCGTAACGCGATCGCCAAGCATGAGCTCATCGAAATCATCCGTACCACGAAAGACCGCGTACCGTTACGCGACACTTTCCTCACCGATGCGGAACGCAAGCTGGATATGGGCTCGCTGGTACCAATCACGAAAGGACGCAAACTGGTCGAACAGGAAATTTTTGCCGCCGCAGCTGAGAAGGTTCGCGTGTTCGGTATCGAGCTGCTCGATATCCGCTTCAAGCGCATCAACTACAACGAAAGTGTGCGCCCGAAGATCTACGATCGCATGATCAGCGAACGCCGTCAGATCGCGGAACGTTTTCTCTCGGAAGGTAACGGCGAGGCTGCACGAATCCGCGGCAACCGCGTGCGTGACCTGAACAAGATACAGTCCGAAGCCTACCGTGAGGTCGAGGAAATCCGCGGTGTCGCCGACGCGAAAGCCACGGAGATCTACGCGAAGGCCTACAACCAGAGCGCTGAATCGGTAGCGTTCTACGAGTTTACGCGCACCATGCAGGCCTACAACTCGATCATCGCCGATAACACCACGCTGGTCCTGTCCACCGACAGTGACCTGTTCAAATTTCTCAAGGGTATGAACCCGGATGGCAATGGTGTTCCGGCGCGACGTTCCGGCAGGTAGCTTCGCCAGACAACGATATGCCGGTCACTTTTACCAGCGAAACACTTGCGACAGAGTGGAGCATAAAGAAACAGGCCTTTTGGCGAAATCGATCATTCGTTCATGAAGTCACACATATTGAATATTTTAATTACAAGGTAACGACGACATGAACACATTAAAAGTAGGCGTCATTGGCACTTCAAAAAAAGAAGACGAACGACGCTTTCCAATCCATCCGGGGCATTTGCTGCGCATTCCTGAAGCACTTCGCCGCCAGCTGATATTTGAGGAAGGTTATGGTGCACCATTTGGTATCGCAGACTCGGAAATTGCTGCGCTGACAGGTGGCATTGCCACACGCCACGAATTACTGGCCGACATTGGCACGGTTATCATTAACAAGCCAGTGTTAGCTGATCTAGAAGAGCTTCGCGAAGGCGGAACACTCTGGGGTTATGTGCATTGTGTGCAGCAACGGGAGATCACCCAGGCGGCTCTCGATCGTAAGCAGACGCTCATCGCCTTTGAAGATATGTTCGTCTGGTCGCCTGACGGGCACATTGGTCGCCACACATTCTATAAGAACAATGAAATGGCTGGCTATTGCGCAGTGATACACTCCTTGCAACTTAAAGGTATCGATGGGCATTACGGTAATCAACGCAAAGTAGTCATTTTCGGTTTTGGTGCAGTCAGCCGTGGTGCGATATACGCACTCAAGGCGCATGGTTTTAGAGATATCACCATCTGTATTCAGCGCCCTGACCACGAGGTGCGTGAAGAGGTGCTCGATTGTAACTATCTCACAATCCAGGAAGGCGGCGAGGGCGAGGCACGCATGGTAGTGGTAGAGCACGATGGAACCAAGCGGCCACTGACTGAGCTGATTAGTGAAACAGATATCATCGTAAACGGAACCTTTCAAGATACAGAATACCCTACCGACTTTGTTATCGAAGCAGAAAGTGCCTGCCTCAAACCCAATAGCCTGATTGTTGATGTCAGTTGCGACGAGGGAATGGGATTCTTTTTTGCTAAACCAACCTCATTCAAGAATCCGATGTTTAAATATGAAACCATAGATTATTACGGTGTAGATCACACGCCTAGCTATCTCTGGGAAAGTGCCACGCGATCAATCTCTGCCGCTCTCATTGTTTATTTACCGACGGTGCTGGCGGGTCGTGATAGTTGGCAGAAAAATGAGACTATTCGACAGGCGATCAACATTGATGGCGGCGTGATCCAGAATGCCTCTATTCTAACGTTTCAAAAGCGTGAGCCAGACTACCCTCATGCGCACTTCGATCTAGCTGGAAATGCTGTCCCGGATAAAGTTGCCTGATAACTACTTCCAGAAATAAGTAAAACTGGGGTCAGAACACGTTTTTCACACGGTTTTCCTGGTTTTTACTATGACCCCAAATATCTCCATTCCCATGCTCCCTCTCCCTCTGGGAGACGGCTACACGGACGTAGCCGATAGGGCGATGCAGGAAGCCAAAGCCGAGGGTTAGGGTGAGGGTGGTTTCGAGATTATATTTCCTCTAATAGATTGCGGGTCTCGCCCCGCTGGCGAGTTACTCTTTTGCTGCAGCCCAAAAGAGTAACCAGAAAAGGCCGCCACTACAGCTACGCCCCTAAAAAACAGGGGTACCCAATAAAGCAGCACAGTTATCATGCTGTGAAAAAACTCGCAGAAGTCGCTCAGACAGTTTTCACAGAAAGCCCATGACAACTGTGCTGCTTCAATGGCTTGTTGAGGTGGAAGTGAAATCAAAAACAACAAAGGGAATTAAAGGGGACAGTATACCTATATCAAGTTTTTACTAGTGGTAACTAGGTATACTTTCCCCATAATTCACTTTGAATTGAGGGCGAGCAATGAAAGCAATCGTTTTCCACAGTTATGGACAACCAGATGTTCTCGCACTTGAAGAGATCGCAAAGCCGAGCCCTGGCGATGACGAGGTTCTGGTCAAGGTTTATGCATCATGCATCAATTCGTGGGACTACGAGCTGATCCAGGGCATCCCGTTTATCAACCGCCTGATGTCCGGCCTTCTAAAACCCACAAAAATAAAGACTCCTGGATGCGATATTGCCGGTCGTATCGAAAGTGTGGGTAAAAACATAAAACGGTTTCAAGTCGGTGACGAGGTATTCGGCGATCTATCCAGCTGTGGCTGGGGCGGTTTTGCCGAGTATGTGGCTGCACCAGAAAAAGCACTGGAATTGAAACCGGCCTGTTTAACATTCGAGCAGGCAGCGGCCGTACCCCAGGCAGCACTGCTCGCACTTCAGGGGCTGCAAAAAGGTGGCGGGCTTCAAAAAGAGGGTGATTGGGCGGGCAAAAAAGTCTTAATCAATGGCGCGGGCGGTGGCTCGGGCACATTTGCGATACAGATAGCGAAAGAGTTCGGGGCTGAAGTGACAGCGGTAGACAGCACCGAGAAACTGGACATCATGCGCACGACGGGCGCAGACCATGTTATCGACTACACGCAAAAAGAGTTCACTAATAATGGGCTCCGCTACGATCTGATCTTTGATAATGCGGCAAACCGCTCACTCTCCGATTACAAACGTGCATTAAACCGCGGTGGCATTCATGTGATGGTCGGGGGCAAATCTTTTAATATCTTAAAGTCTGTGCTGGTTTCGATATTCGGCAGCAGGAAATTTATACTTTTACTGCATAAAGCGAACAAGGGTCTGGATACGATGAAACAGCTTTTTGAAGCTGGCAGGGTTGTTCCTGTTATTGATCGAAGTTACCCGTTAAGCGAGGCGGCTGATGCAATGCGTTATTTTGCAGCAGGGCATGCAAAAGGGAAGGTGGTTATAACACTTGATAATAATTTAAGAAGAGGTTGTTAGTAGGTGATCTTGCATTAAATAAGGAATAAGCGTAAAAACTGTATTTCAAATCTGTTGCACAGGAATTAGTAAGGGAGGGTGCAGAGTTGGTCCTGTCAATATTTGTTTTGATCAATAAATCCATTTAATTATAGGAGTCTGTCTTTCCTTTCCTCAAAACATAAACCTGTAACCAACGTTTAGTGATAAATCTTCCACGTTGCTCTGGAAACCGTCCGACTCGTAACTAGGGCCTGCAGTACTCAGTAACAGGCTCCAGTGGCTCAAGCTGAGCTCTATCATGAACCCTAAAACCGGTTTGAGATTTGTTCTCCCCTGGCTCTGAGATACGATTTCATTATCCGGGGTCGAGGTGAGTGCTAGACTACCACTGTATGTTGCAATTCCTGCGCCCAGGCCTCCGCCTATCCGTGCATATGTACCTGAGTAGTAATCTCCCCACTCGTAGAATACAGTAGGAACGACATAGTAGGATTCACCGCTTAATCTTGTATCCAGGTCGACGAAGTTGTCATTACCGAGGTCCTGCTGATCCGCATCGAAGCTGGAAATATTGAACATTAAGGTAATGCCTGTATTCTTGACAGAAAAATATGTAGGTTTGGTGCTGTAACTCAGAAACCAGCTGTTGGTTTTGCGTTGCACGATCTTGCCATCGGCGCCGTCACTATTTCTAGTTACGCTTATACCTGCTTGCCGAATACCAATCGCCAGGCGAACGCTGGCGCCATCTATAAAGACATCATATGCCCATGATGTGAAGTCATCCTCTGCGAGTACGATCGATGGTGTCAAAAGTGTTAATAATACAAGCAAACGCATTACGAGAGTGTAGTGCAAATTAATAATAGGGGTCAGAGAGCAATTGTTTCTAATATTAGAGTATTTTGTTCTCTGACCCCTATATATTTTGAGCTGTTTAATTCTACCGTCCATCCATGGATGTATGAGTAGTTCTACTCCGTAGCTCTGTTTTTGAGGGCTGCGTATCTTATAAAAGGCTTTAATATGCCAATTATATGATCGAGGTGATCATCTGGAATTTTTTGAAAGTTGCCATCTATGATGTACGGCAATGATTTGCTCAGGAAATAATCGTGCTGGACTTTTTTACCAGGCTCAGAATCAGTTTGGCCATCATTACAATCACTAACTATATCCCCAGTATTGCTATCGATCGATTTTTGCAGAGCGGTGTCTGCTTTCAAACAAAGATCTTTGAAACTTAGGTTAGTATCGCTGTGATCCAGACTGGATATTCCAACGGCTATATCAAACCGTAACCTGTTTTTATTGATAGCGAATTTCATGCCTCTGACCATTGTCTTTACACGTTTGATTGCCGTCATTGAATTGGAGCAGCTGGTAACGGGTAATAGAAGTGCAAACTTTGAAACGCCGATACGTGCAACGATCTCTTCATCACGCAAATGATTGCGTATGCGTTTGCCTACTTCGACGACTACTTGTGTAGTAACTGAATTACTGTGGCTTGCACTTATTTCGGATAAAGGTTTAAGTTCGATGTAGGCGATCGCAAGTTCTAGCTTGTGGCGTATTGCCATGGAGAGCGCTTGTTTGCCTTCGCTATCAAAATGTGAGGCATTGTACAGTCCGGACTGTCGATCTATGCCTAACATATCTTCAAGCTGGTTGAGTCTCTGGTTAAGGTTGATATAAGAGCAGGCACAGCTGATCAGATCGATGTCATCAAAAGGTTTCGAGATGAAACCGGTTGCCCCCATTTCAAACACGGCGCGCATGGCGGCATGTGAATCGGAGTGGCCGGTGATCATGATGATTGGTTTCTGGGCAATGCGTCTATCTGGTGATGTACGAATATGCCTAAGTAATTGCAGCCCATTCATTTCAGGCATTTGTATGTCTGCAAAGACGACAGCGTAATCGGGATTGGCCTCTATCTTTTCCCAGGCATCTTTACCATCTACAGCTTCGTGTACGGTATATTGTTTTGAAAGTATGTTGTTTGCAGCGGCACGTACTGTTTTGGAATCATCTACGAAGAGTACTTCTGGTCTATCGGTCTTTGCGTTGCTCATACAATACCTTGAATCTGATTCCGCTGTTTGATGTTTCATGTTGAATGAGCAAGGCTCGATTCACTGTAACTAAGTATAGAAGATAAGTGGGACAAGTGGGTTCAGATGAAACTTCCCAAAAGTTAAAGGAGTTAAAGGAGTTAAAGGAGTTAAAGGAGTTAAAGGAGTTAAAGAGTTAAAGGGTCGCCGGACCAAATAAGCTTGGGTCGTCTATATGAAGAAACACGTCGACGAGTCTACTATGATACTCCGGCACCATGTTCTGAAAGTTTACTTCAATATATCTGGAATTGGTTAAAAATGCTTTTCCAGCAGAAGTAAAACAATAAAAGGGGACAGAGTCCTTTAATATTACGGTGAATACTATCTAAGTGTTATGAAGTGAATTGAAGCTGACGGAGATATAAAAAATGTTCAATGCAGGAATATATCTATAAAATAATCCCACCAATAATATTAATTCAAAAGACCACCATGTATACCATTGATTCAGGGCCTTTCACTCTTACCTGCCATCCGCAATCCCCTTCTCAGACAATACGTGAAATCGATGTGGTGGTAGGGGAGTCAAAGACTGGCAGTCTCATGTTGACCTTCTGCCTGGTGGGTGATGTTTCAGGTTTACGTATCCCTGAATCCCGTTCGCCTCGACGAGCAGACCATTTGTGGCAGCATACCTGCTTCGAGGCTTTCGTGATGGAGGGAGAGGGGCCCGAGTATCGTGAGTTCAATTTCTCGCCTTCAGGGGAGTGGGCAGTTTATGCTTTTCATAGTTATCGAAACGGTGGCGTGCTGGAGAATGAACTCTCTCCTGGAATTATAGTGCGTAAGGCCATGGACCGACTGGAGTTGAGTGCTGAAATATCTCAGGATCTTCTTCCGCATGGCCGTCCGTTGAGACTGGGACTGTCTGCGGTCGTGGAGGGTGTTGATGGTATACTTTCTTACTGGGCATTGCAGCACCCTCCGGGCAAGCCCGATTTCCATCATACTGATGCCTTTGCCTTGCAACTCGATAAACTCTGAATGCTTAAATTAAATAATCTAACCGGCGGAGCGTGGCTATGAAGTTTGGTATTGATCGCCTGCTGCAGGAACCGATGCTGCGCAAATCCCTGAAAGGGAAGCGTGTGGCTCTGCTGGCCCACCCGGCTTCTGTGACTGACGACCTCACTCACTCCCTGGACGCTCTTGCACAGTTACCAGGTATTCATCTCACCGCTGCCTTCGGCCCGCAACATGGTCTGCGTGGGGACAAGCAGGATAACATGATGGAGTCGCCTGATTTCAATGATCCTGAGTTAGGTATCCCGGTATTCAGTCTGTATGGAAAAGTACGCCGGCCGACGCCGGCCATGATGGACACCTTTGATGTGCTGCTAGTGGATCTGCAGGATTTGGGCTGCCGCATCTATACATTCATTACTACCTTGCGTTATGTGCTGGAAGCAGCTGCGCAATACGGCAAGAAGGTGGTGGTGCTGGATAGACCTAACCCGGCTGGACGTCCGGTTGAAGGGCTGACATTGCGACCGGGCTGGGAGAGTTTCGTCGGAGCGGGTCCTTTACCCATGCGTCACGGTCTTACCATGGGTGAACTGGCCCTGTGGTTTGTTGATATGCTGAATCTGGACGTGGAATGCGAGGTAGTAACTATGCAGGATTGGACGTTCGGTTCCGGGCCGGGCTATGGCTGGCCTCTGAGCGAACGCAGCTGGATCAATCCCAGTCCTAATGCGCCCAATCTCTGGATGGCTCGCTGCTATGCCGGCACAGTCATGCTGGAGGGCACGACCCTGTCTGAGGGACGTGGTACCACCCGACCCCTGGAGTTGTTCGGGGCACCGGATCTGGATTCGCGGAAGCTGCTGACGGAGATGCAGAACCTTGCTCCGCACTGGCTGCAGGGATGCCGGCTCCGGGAGTGCTGGTTCGAGCCAACCTTCCATAAGCACGCTGAAAAGTTATGTGCCGGCGTGCAGATTCATGTGGAAGATGGGGCCTATGATCATGCCAGGTTTCAACCATGGCGGCTGATGGCCCTGGCCTTCAAGGCTTTGCGCCGACAGCAACCGGATTACGATCTTTGGCGAGACTTCCCTTACGAATATGAAGTCGACCGTCTTGCCATCGATCTGATCAATGGCAGTGAACTCCTGCGCCAGTGGGTGGATGATTCGGAAGCCACACCGGATGACCTGGACGCGATTGCGTCAGCGGACGAGGCAGCATGGATTGCTGAGCAGGAAGCAGTGATGCTGTACCGTTGAATTGAGCGAATAATAGGGGACAGACCACGGTTTTTGCTATAATTTTTTAACAATATAACTTCGAAATAAGTGGGGTCAGATGAAACTTAATTAAATAAGTGGGGTCAGATGAAACTTAATTAAAGAGCAGGTTTCAATTGTTTTAGGTCGCAGGGTGGAACCGGGGCGATCCGTGGTCTCGATCACTGTTCCTCGGTAATAGCGTCCTGCATTACTCTACTACCGTCCATCCATGGACATATGCGTGATTCTACCTCCTACGTCCCTGTAGTCGTGTCCCCGGTTTTTGTGCCATAAACGGCCTTACCTCTTCAATTATTATGATTTTTCGCTATAACTTAACCATGCACCAACTTTATTAAAGGTATATGTCATGAAGGTTAAAATATTTGATAGTCAGACTTCAGAGCACCTTGAAGCGGAAATCACTCAGTTTTTGGAAGAAAACCCAGGAATAAATATATTAGATAAGCTTCAATCATCTCAGACGCAGGGCGAAAATAATCATATAAGAGGTCTTATAGTTGTAAGCATCTGGTATGAATAATTAAAGGGGTCTGCCCCCTTTATTTGTGCTCTTCCCCACTTATTTGCATTTATTTGCGGTTATTTATTACACTTATTAAGAAATCACCGGTAAAAAGTCGTTAAAATAAAAGTTTGCCCGCGACTGAGTTCAACATGTCAGATTCGATATACCCTGGAATAAAAAACGACCCCACTGGCGGAATGCACAGTCACGGAAAAATGATCCGCGATGCCTGGGTGTTTGACATATTGCCGGAAACTGAAGACTGCAGCGGCTGGACTGCACAGCGGCTAGATAATCTCTACGATCAAGTCGCCAAAGCGTGGGAGCCTTACGGAAACCTACCTTCGCAGCTACCTCCCGACTTGCGCGAAAAGCACGTGCGCATCTTTCAGGAAGCAATGGAATTTGCCAAAACCAAAGGCTGGAATGCAGATGACACTCTCAAAGACGACAAGTAGGGATCAGTAGCGTCACCTTCATCCCTTTCTAACATGACACAAAACGAATGAACGATAAAACGATAGCAACTCACAACGGTAATTTTCATGCAGATGATGTTTTCAGTATCGCTGCACTTAAGAGAATATTCCCTTCTTTTAAGCTCATTCGCACACGTGATTTAGAGCTTATCGCCAAGGCAGATATTGTGGTTGATGTAGGTGGTGAGTATGACTCGGATACAGACCGTTTTGATCATCATCAACGTGGTGGTGCAGGTGAGCGCGAAAATGGTATTCCCTATTCCTCGTTTGGTTTAATCTGGCAGAAATATGGCCTGGAAATATGCCAGGGTAACCAGGACGTAGCAAATGCTGTTGATGCTGGCCTGGTATCAACGATTGATGCCATCGATTGTGGTCATGTCGAGGGTGTTTCTAAAGGTATTAGCCTTAGCCAGACTATTTCAATGTTTAACCCGACCTGGCAAGAAGATAGTCACTTTGATACATGTTTTGATGAAGCGGTTGATTTTGCTTCGCTGGTTTTAACACGATTCATTGCATCGGCTAACGGTGGCATTAGTGCGAAAGAAATTGTGGCTAAAGCTATTGATGATGCAGAAGATCCAAGAGTGATCGTATTAGAAAAATATACCCCGTGGAAAAGAACGGTTCATGCCTTATCTGAAGAGGCTTTATATATGATTTACCCATCTCAGACTGGCCAATGGAGAATTCAGACGGTACCTGTTGAACTTGGTTCATTCGAAGACAGAAAATCGCTGCCTGAACAATGGGCTGGCTTGTCCGATAAAGAGCTTAAAGAAGTGACAGGTATTGATGATGCCATGTTTTGCCATAATGGTTTATTTATTGCGGGTGCAGAATCATTTGAAAGCACTATGAAAATGGCATCCATCGCACTTAAAGAATAATAAACGAATTAAAGGGGTCGGTTTATCGGCAACTTCTCCATGCGTTGCTCTCGGTCTCTGTTCCAGACTCGACTCTACCGATTCCATCCTTGGAATCGTACTACCCGCATCCATGTAGGCAACAAATGAGAACTATTACGTTTTGTCACCGACCCTTTTAATCATACCTTTGCTCATCCTTTTTCTAGCCTGGAGATATGCATGTACCATCATCGTCTCGTAATCTCATACAAGGGCACCAGCTACTTTGGCTGGCAAGACCTGGGTACAGGCGAACAAAAACCTACCGTCCAGGCAAGCATCCACCAGGTACTAAAAAAAATATGCAAATATCAGAGCTGTACTATTTCCGCTGCAAGTCGAACCGATGCTGGTGTCCACGCACAGGGCCAGGTTGTAAAAATCACTATCCCCATAGCAATCGAATCAGGAAAACTCCTGCTTGGCATGAATTCACTATTGCCCGATGATATCCGTATCCTGCAATGCGAACCCTGTGCCGCAGAATTTAATTCGAATAAGGACAGCAAGAGCAAAGAGTATCATTACTATTTTTGTACGGACCCAATCTACAACCCAGTTCTCAATGATATCGTTGCGCCCGTCCCCTCTAACAGCCCCTCTATTAGCAAAGGCTCAGCCACAGAGCTACTTGATATAGAACTCATGCAACGAGCCTGCAAACTCTTCATTGGCGAACATGATTTTTATAGCTTCGCGAGACGAGATGCCAGTATTAGTTCAACCTTCCGTACTATTTTTAGCTGTGAAATCTTGCAGGCTCAACCTTCAACCTTCGGCAATAAAATATACTATCTCAAGATCGTGGGCAATGGCTTTTTAAAGCAGATGGTTCGGTACATTGCTGGTGCTTTATTTGCGCTCGGGAGAAACCAGCTAAGCTTGAGTGATATTAGTGAAGCACTAGTGAATCACAAAGAGGAAAAAATTAGTTCCAGAGCCAGGTCGCGAGGGCTGCATTTGATTAAAATTTGTTATTAAAAAAACTGGGGTCAGAGAGCAATTGTTACTAATGTTCGAAGTATCTAATATGTAATCTTTACGCTCAGTTATATAAGCGTTATTCAAAAGGAGTTGGGGACAATAGGGATCAGAGAGCAATTAACTCTAATATATGAAACAATTGCTCTCTGACCCGGTTTAATTTTTAACAACAGGATAATATGATGAAAAAATATACTTTAGTTTTACTGTGCTGCACTACCTTCTTGTATGCATGCGACGGTTCTAAAGATACAGGCAGTACCATGGGGGTGGCTAAAAACACTATTGATGACGCGGTTTCTGAAGTAAAGGAGTTGAAAGAAGCTGTACCTGAAACTAGTAACGCTCCTATTATCGAGGTAAAAGAAACATCGACTGCCGCCGCGGCAAAGGTCAGCGATGATGAACAGGGTGAGTCTACGTATAAAAGTAAATGTGTTGCCTGTCATGGTGGAGGTGTTGCTGGTGCACCAAAGTTGGGTGATAAAGCAGCATGGGCAGCACGTATTGCACAGGGTGATAAAGTATTATTACAGCACGCCATCGAAGGATTTAAAGGTGATACTGGATATATGCCACCCAAAGGTGGTTTTATGACACTTTCTGATGAGGAAATATCTGCAACTGTTCAGTATATGGCTACACAGTCGCAGTAAAAAATAAAATAAAAATTAAAGAGGATGGAGGGGTTATTTTTTAACCATTATGGTACTGGCTATTTATTAATCCTTCCATCCCCTTTACTAAACCCACCAAACTCATACTGGAGATGCCAATGAATGAACAGCTAATGTCCATTCAAGACACGTTACTCAACATTACAACAAATCACTATTTGTTAGCTGTAGTGGTACTGGTCGTTAGTTACCTGATGTATTTGATTGCCAGTCGAATTATCCTGGTATCGCTTAAGAAACTGTTTAAACATACAGCAACGCATGTGGATGATATTTTTGTCGAACAGGGTGCGTTTCATCGACTGGCTTATTTTGTACCTTTACTGGTCATTTATCTGTCTGCTGACCTGTTCCCTGAATACAGTGATTACATTAGACGACTGCTGACTGCCTTACTGGTTGTTGTTTTAATACTGGTAATAAATGCTGTCCTGAATGCAGTTAATGTCATTTATAGACATAGTAAATTTGCACAAGTATTAAATATCAAAAGCTATCTGCAGATAAGTAAACTTCTGTTGAATATCTTAGGTGGCATTATTATTATTGCGATCGTGATTGATAAATCACCCATCTATTTACTCAGTGGTATTGGCGCCTTAACGGCCGTTCTATTATTAATTTTTAAAGATACGATTTTATCGTTTGTCGCCAGTATTCAGATACATTCAAATGATTTATTCAAAGTTGGTGATTGGCTGGAAGTGCCTCAATTTGGCGCAGATGGTGATGTAATTGATATCGCGTTACATACTGTAAAAATTCAGAACTGGGATAAAACCATTTCAATTATCCCTTCGCACAAACTCATCGAATCTTCGTTCAAGAACTGGCGTGGTATGTCTGAAAGTGGCGGCAGGCGTATTAAACGTTCTATCTATATTGATCAGACGAGTATTCGTTTTTGCGATGAACAGATGATTGAAAAATTTAAATCATTTAAACTGCTCGCGCCTTATCTGGAAGCAAAACTAGCAGAAATTGATGCTTCTAATGCCGATCAAAATATCAATATGCAGGCGCTAGTCAATGGTCGCAGGTTGACTAATATAGGAACATTTAGAGCTTATATACAAGCGTATTTAAAGAATCATCCTAAGATTCACCAAAACCTCACCTTCCTGATACGGCAGCTGGCTCCCAGCGAAAAGGGTATAGCGATAGAGATTTATGTATTCACCAATACTACTGACTGGATTGCTTACGAAGCGATTCAGGCAGATATTTTTGATCACCTGCTGGCAGTGCTGACTGAATTTGAATTACAGGTATTCCAGAACCCTACTGGTAAGAATTTCGAGCAGTTAGGAAAACTGAATTAAAAGGGACAGAGGGATTAAAAAATGATCAATTCTGACCCCAGTTTTTTACTATTAATCTAATTAAGTTGACAGTACCCACCGCGGAATCCGAATAGATGAAAAAATTCAGTTCAGGTGCACTTACCAGGGAGCAAAAGACATTACAAGACGAAAACTATCGAGATCGTCATGCTGCCGGGGTGGAATATGACTATCTGGTCATTGGGACCGGCAATGCAGCGTTGACCTGTGCATGCTTGTTGAGCAACTACGGGTACAAAGTTTGTATGCTGGAGGCGCATGACGTTCCAGGTGGATATGCTCATACATTCGAAAGGAACGGCTACTACTTTTGCGCACAAGTCCACTATATCTGGGATTGTGGAGAAGGCGGGAGAATCTACGAATTCCTTAAGCGACTTGGTCTCGAGAAAGATATCACTTTCGAGCTGTTTGACAAATCTGGCTATGATCACATGATCATGCCTGACGGTAAGCGCGTGAAAATACCGTATGGCTGGGCAGAACTGCAAAAAAACATCGAAGATGCTTACCCACATACTACCGGTCTCGATGCCTTCTTCAAGATTGTGAAAGCACTTCGCAAAGAGATGGCAGCGCTTCCGAGAAAAATACATTGGTGGGACTATCTGCTGAAAGGCCGGCTTTTTTTTCCAACGCTGCTGCGCTACAAAAACGCAACTGTGCAAGATGTGTTCGATGCATGCGGAGTCTCTATTGAGGCGCAAACTATCCTAACTGCGCAAGCAGGAGACCTGCTGCTTCCGCCAGATAAACTCTCATTGCTGTTCTATGTTGGCGTGCTTGGCGGTTATGGATCCGGGGCATATTCCCCCACCAAACACTTCAAGTATTACATACAGCGCCTTGCCAAATTTGTAACTGATCACGGTGGTGACCTCTACTTTGAAGAGCGCGTGACCGCAATCTCCACTAAGGACGGCAGTATCTCTGGTGTCACCACAGCATCAGGCAAAACCTTCACTGCGAGAAACTATATCTGTGGAATGGATCCGCAAAAATCAGCGGAACTGATTGGTTGGCAACACTTCCCGAAACGCGATCAGGACAAACTCAAATACGAGTATTCTGACAATGGCATCATGGTCTACCTGGGTCTCAAACCCGGGTTTGACCCAGCCAGGTACGGACTCGGCAACCACAATACCTGGCATTGCCTGGACTGGGGTATGAATACGATGTGGGAAGCAGGCAAAAAACTTGATGTGGAACACGCATGGTTCTTCATGTCGACACCCACAATGCATAGCAATGATAGCGGGAACGTCGTACCCGACGGCGGGCACATTATCGAACTCGCAACTTTCGCACCTTATGCTCCATTCAAACAAGCTGCTGATCAGAGTCATCAGGATTATCTCGCTCTGAAGAAAGGCATTGCCGAAAAGTTGATTGACCTGGCAGCGAAGTATCACATCCCTGATCTTAGGGACCATATAGCTGTAAAAGTTGTAGGTTCACCAACCACCAGCGAAGACTTTTGCAATTCCCCCCATGGCAATGCTTACGGGGCAGCGATGCTGCCAAAATATACCGTATCACGACTCAAAGCTGACACACCCTTTCCTAACCTGTATTGGTGCAATGCCACTTCAGGCATTCCCGGGATTTACGGAACTGTGACTACCGGGATGGAACTCTACATGGATCTTACCGGCGATTACTTTTACGAGCAGGCAGCAGCGCCAGATGATGAAGAATCTAGGATATAGCATCGATTAATAAGTGTGGTCAGATGAAACTTTCTACTTAAACAACAATTAAAGGGGAAGGTTCAATCTGACCCCTTTAACTTATATAAAGAAGGCAGGGTGAACATCTGTTCCAGTTTGTTAATCAATGGTATCAAAGGGCTCAGACTCCATTGATTACAGAAGCGTTTCGATATCAATTTCAAAATAAAGAGCTCAGTGACAAATAAGAACCATTAACACAAAATAGGGTTCATGAAACTGGGGTCAGAACACAGTTTTCGCTAATATTAGAAACAATTGTGATCTGACCCCAAATATCCTTTAGTTACGGTCGCATTGATGATGCTTGATTACATTGAAAAAATGCTAAACGCCGCTAATGGCAAGAACGTCTTAATACTTCTCATTCCGTCGTTGGCTGTATATTTCGTGATGTTGTTTTATACGATCCCAGGCGTTCAGTCATATGCGCCTGAAATGAAAATATTTGATTTGTCGCCTGGCGGATACTCTTATGATTATTCTATAAAGCTACTCTCTTCACTTGGTGATGAAGGTAGAAAAAAATACCTATATACGCAGCTCCCGTTAGATTTCATTTATCCAGTACTCTTTTCTATTTCTTCGTTCCTTTTATTAGCCTGGCTTTTTTCAAAAAGATATGACAAAAGTTCAAGGATCTTCTATTTCTGTTTTGTGCCCGTTATTGCTGGCATATTTGATTACCTGGAGAATATTCAAATTGTTTTAATGATTTTGAATTATCCAGAGATTTCCGGAGCGCAGGTAGCATTGTCCAGCACCTCTACAATAGTTAAAAGCGGATTTACGACGATATTTTTTCTATTGCTGGTATTCGGCTTTTTCAAACTCTGGAGAGGCTCGAAAGAAGAGGAATTATAGGGTCAGACTCCTTGATCATCCAGGACTGTAATAGGGGACAGGCCACGATTATTACTAAATATTTGGGGCCAGAATAAAAACTAATGAATCGAACAATATTGAATTAAGTTATAAATAATCGTAATTAAGTATACTGTCTCTAGAATGGCTACGCCCATTCTTGGGCTAGTCGATTGATTTATCCTGTAAACCCTTTTAATTTATAATGTATGGTCTTTCGACCAGGCTTCAGGAGTAAAAAATGTCCAGGAAAATATTAGAAGGTCAACGTGCACTAGTCACCGGTGGGAACTCCGGTATTGGTGCAGCCGTCGCTATTGGGTTAGCTAAAGCCGGTGCTCGCGTTGTGGTGAACTATGTGAGTAGCGAAGAACGCGCTAACCGCGTTGTCGACACTATTAAGGCTGATGGTGGTGAAGCCATGGCAATACACGCCGATGTCAGTAAGGAAGACCAGGTTCAGGCAATGTTCAAGCAAATGATAGACATCTGGGGCAGCATTGATATTCTGGTAGCAAACGCCGGTTTGCAACGTGATGCAGACTTTCTTGATATGACGTTGGAACAATGGCAGTTTGTTTTAGATGTTAACTTAACCGGGCAGTTCCTCTGTTGCCGCGAAGCATCACGAGAATTTGTTCGCCGCGGTGTTGAGCCAGAACTCTCCTGTGCTGCGGGTAAAATCATCTGCATGTCGTCCGTACACGAAGTTATTCCGTGGGCCGGTCATGTTAATTACGCGACCTCTAAGGGTGGTGTCAATATGATGATGCAAAGTATTGCACAGGAGATGGCAGAGAAGAAAATACGTGTTAACTGCATCTCACCCGGCGCCATCAAAACACCGATAAATACCAGCGCATGGAATACCCCAGAAGCTGAAGCAGACTTACTTAAACTGATTCCCTATCAACGTGTCGGCAAGGTTGAAGATATAGCCCGTGCAGCCGTATGGCTGGCTTCGGATGAGTCGGATTATATTACCGGTACCAGTCTGTTTATTGATGGCGGCATGACGCTCTTCCCGGGTTTCATGGAAGGCGGCTAAGGTACAACGATGAAAAACGGTGCAAACACAAAACAGGGCTCTAAAACAAAACCCGGGGCAGAACGTCAGCGTCTAAATGATGAGCAGGACTGGATGCAATGGGGGCCTTATCTCGCTGAGCGTGCCTGGGGCACTGTACGTGAAGATTACAGTGCTCACCATGATGAGGTCTGGGAACATTTTCCGCATGAGCATGCACACTCACGTAGCTATCGCTGGAGTGAAGACGGTCTCGGTGGTATCAGCGATATTGAACAACGCCTGTGTCTGTCGCTAGGCTTATGGAATGGTATTGACCCCATCCTTAAAGAGCGTGCATTCGGTCTCACTGGCAATCAGGGCAATCACGGTGAAGACGTCAAAGAAGTGTATTACTACGCCGATGCGACACCGACTCATAGCTATCTGGATTATCGCTATTGCTACCCGCAGGCCGCCTATCCCTATCAGCAACTGCTAGCAGAAAATTTGCGACGTTCGCGCAATGAACCTGCCTTTAATCTTATCGATAGCGGGGTATTTAAAGACAACCGTTACTGGGATGTGCGTATGGAGTACGCAAAAAAAACACCCGGTAAGATACATCTACGTATCACTGTGCACAATCGTGGTGATCAGTCCGCGCAATTATATCTATTACCGCAGTTATGGTTTCGTAATGACTGGTCATGGGGTGATAAAGACCCGGATGCTAACAATGCGGGACAACCATTAGCGCGACCAGTCATCTCGCTCAAACCACAGACAGCAACGTTGCCACACTGGTGCGTACAAACACGGCATCGTACATTACAAAGGATGTACCTGTATGGCCACGGTGATGCCGAATTACTGTTCACCGACAATGAATCCAATCAAGAAACTCTCTGGGGTTCTGAAAATACATCGCCGTGGGTAAAAGATGGTTTTCATCGCTACATTGTTGACGGCAAACAGGGAGCCGTGAACCCTGCACAACACGGCTCAAAATTTGGCGCACTCTATCACGTCATCGCAGCGCCGGGAGAAACCCGCAGTATTGAACTGGTATTGAGCGACACAGCGCTGCAACAGCCCTTTTCTACTGGTCAAAGTGATAAAACTCACAGTGAAAGCAGCAAATTATTTGCTCAACGCCAACAGGAAAGCGACGTTTTTTACCGTGATATTTTGCCCGATGCCAATGCCGAAGACTTTGCCATTATGCGACAGGCATTTGCCGGCATGATCTGGAGTAAACAGTTCTACCATTACGATGTCGACCGTTGGCTGGAAGGCGATCAGATAACACCGCCAGCGGCACGCCATCGTGGCAGAAATCATCAATGGAAACACCTGAAAGCAGCGGACATTATTTCGATGCCAGACGCCTGGGAGTACCCATGGTTTGCGACCTGGGATCTGGCCTTTCAAGCAGCTACTCTGGCACA
Organism: uncultured Gammaproteobacteria bacterium; assembly: GCA_963807625.1. Lineage (GTDB taxonomy): Bacteria > Pseudomonadota > Gammaproteobacteria > SZUA-229 > SZUA-229. The sequence goes on along the minus strand of CAWECN010000003.1, from coordinate 551 downwards.
TATCGACATTGATTTTGCCAAGGCGCAAATCGAGCTTATGGTCAACGAACGATATCTGCATCCGAATGGCCAGATGCCCGCGTATGAATGGGCATTGGGTGATACCAATCCACCGGTTCATGCCTGGGGGGCGTTAAAAGTATTTCGCGCTGAACAGTTACAACGCGGTCGCGGCGATACCGCCTACCTGCAACGTGTTTTTCATAAACTTCTACTGAATTTCTCCTGGTGGATTAACCGTAAAGACAGCACGGGCAACAACCTGTTTGAAGGCGGTTTTCTTGGTCTGGATAATATTTCAGTGTACGACCGTTCGCAAGATCTACCGCCCGGTTACAGCCTGAAACAGGCCGATGCAACCGGCTGGATGGCGATGTTTTCTGCCAACATGGTCATCATGGCACTGGAAATTAATTGCCACCACCCTGAGTATGAAGACATTGCTATTCAATGTTATCAGCAGTTCCTGGCGATTGCCGACACCATTGCAGGTAGTGATGATGGCAATGTTTCGCTCTGGGATTTTGATTCCGGTTTCTTTAAAGATTTAC
>CAWECN010000002.1:0-70297 GCA_963807625.1 uncultured Gammaproteobacteria bacterium | reverse complement strand
TGTTGCTATTACACCGGTTAACGATTCGCCAGTACTGGTTGAAAACGCTGGAGCAAACGCGGTGGGAACGAGCAACACTGTTATCTCAAATGCTGAATTGAATGTCGATGATGTCGATAATATCGATAGTGGAATTGTTTATACCGTGACCGCATTGCCTTCTAATGGTGTGTTAATGCTAAATGGTTCGCCTTTAACCATTAACAGTAGTTTTACTGAGGCAGACATCATTAACGATAACCTGAGTTATCAATCAGACGGAACAGCAATAAGCGATCAATTTGTATTTACTGTAGCGGATGGCGCGGGTGGCACTATTTCAGATAACATTTTTGAGATCGCTGTTTTACTTGCGTCGCCTGAGCCTGAGGAACCTCCAACAATCATAGATCCTACTCCTCAACCTGATCCTGTTATTACTACTGAACCGGATGATACAGAGCAGACTGAAGTGGCAACAGAGTCTGTGCTAGTCAGAGATCTTGATGGCTTATCTACTGGGGGAAGTGGTAGGACTATACAACAACCTACTTTAACGCTTGATCCTACAAATCGAATAGAACTTGAGCAGGCAGACCCGGTTACCTTTAATTATTATGATCAGAAACTGGATACCAATGACCGTTCTGAAATTAATTTTAGTACTGCATCAACTATTGCAGATGTTCAGGTGAGGTCGATTAAAGCGTTGTGGTCAGCGATAGATCAGATGAAACATGAGATGGATGACAACGTTACAAAAAATATGACAGATCTCGAGTTTAGAGCGGCAGCAGTTTCGAGTTCTGGTGTGGCGCTTACAGCAGGCGTTGTTGCATGGGTTTTACGTAGTGGCGCTTTGATGACGAGCCTGATCAGTACTATACCTTTATGGAAGGGGTATGATCCTCTTCCAATTCTGGCCTATAAAGATGACGATGAAGAAGAAAAAATTACAGAAGATAAAATCCCGACATCACTTGAAGAACTGAAAAAAATTAAAGCAATAAAAGAAAAAATGAATAAATATAACAAGGTCGATGATCTGTTCGGTAGTTCAGAGGCTGAGGGATAATATATGTTTAAGATAAGCCCAGCTGTACGAATTAGTTTTGGTTTGGTGATGCTAACACTTAGTGTGATACTGATTGCAGACCTGTTTGGCATTATTCCAAAAAAAGAGCTGATCACACTCGATGCTCGTAAAAAAATATGTGAAGTATTAGCCGTACAGTTATCTGTTGCTGTATCCAAATCAGAGTTTGATATTGTGAATACCTCACTCGAACTTTTTGTCGAGAGAAATAATGATGTAATCGCAGCGTCGATGAGTAAGATAGATGGTTCGGTAATTTCTGAATTCGGGGAATTTGAAGATTATGAGATATCGGAGTTAGCTACAGAAGTAGATCAGTCTAAAGGTAACATAGTGATCGTGCCAGTATTTGCTGGTGCAGATAGATGGGGTTCTGTGAATGTAGAATTTGGTTCGATTTATTCGGGCGGTATCTATTCAACTTTAAGGGAGTCAATACTGGGTATGCTGCTGTTTGTGGCCTTAGGGTGTTTTTTCGGTTATATGTTTATACTAAGGAAAGCGTTAAAAGTGCTCGACCCTAAAGCCGTTGTGCCAGACAGGGTCAGAAAGGCATTTAACACCTTATCAGAAGGTGTCTTAATCGTTGATAAAAAAGATCAGATCATAATGGCTAACGATGCCTTTGCTGAACAGCTTGATGAAGATGCAAATGATTTGCTTGGTACCAAAGCATCATCCTATAAGTGGAAACATATCAGTAGGGAACTGCGTGATACTAAAATGCCATGGGTTTCTGCAATTAAAGAAGGTGTTAACAAAGTAGGTGTATCACTAAAACTTTCAACACCTGGATCGGGTGTCAGAGCGTTATCAACCAATTGTGCACCTATAACTGATGATAATGGAAATACTCGTGGTGCTCTCGTTACCTTTGATGATATTACCGAAGTACAGGAAACTAATGTCTTGTTAGAGAATGCGGTAACTTCACTCACAAAAAATGAGAATGAAATTAAACGAAAAAATGTTGAACTTGAATTATTGGCAACCAGGGATTCGCTGACAGGTTGTTATAATCGCCGTGCTTTTTTTGACTTATTTGAAAAGGCGCTGGAAGATGCAAATAAACATAACAGAGCACTTTCCTGCATCATGTTAGATATCGATCATTTTAAACTTGTCAATGATAACTTTGGCCATACTATTGGTGATGAAGCTATACGTATGGTTACTGACGTATTAAATAATCATTTGAGTAATAAAGATGGAATTGTTGGTCGATATGGTGGTGAAGAGTTTTGTGTAGTGCTGCCAGGCTCGGATATCGATCAGGCTGTACGTATTGCTGAACATTACAGGCAAACTATTCAGTCGGTTAGTAAAGGTTTTTGCGTAGAAGATGTTTCAATAACGGCAAGTTTTGGTGTCACTAGTAATACAGATACAGCAACAGATTCTTCAAAACTACTGGACAATGCTGACAAGGCGTTATATGCAGCAAAAGAAAGTGGCAGGAATAAAGTAATTAAATGGTGCCAGGATGGTAGCGTAATCAGTGTTAGTGATGATGTAGTAATTGATCTTAACGACAAGCAAATAAGTGCCAGTGATGGTTCAACTAATGATAAGGAAAAAATAACGTTACTACAGCGTGAAGTTGAAAAGCTGCAGAGTCAACTTAACCAGTCGATCAATACGGATGCTGATCAAGAAACAAGGAGCATAGACCCAATTACTAAATTACCTTCAAAATTAATATTCATGGATCGAGTTAGTCAGGCGATGGCATATTCGGTCAGAAATGATAATTTGATGGCCGTAGTGATGCTGAACGTCGATATGTTCAGTCGAATCAATGACACTTTGGGTAGGGATGTAGGTAATGATTTTTTACGTGAAATAGGGCATCGTCTGAAGGGTATTCTAAGACATTCTGATACAGTAGCTTCTATGTTGTCACCTGGTCAGTCGTCTCCATTATTTTCACGTCTAAAAGATGATGAGTTCGCATTGTTGCTGCCTGGGATAACTGATCTCGAAGCTTTGGCCTTTGTTATAAAACGAATACAGAACAAGTTCGAGGGTAATATTGAAGTATCTGGTAATGAGGTTTACCTGACCACCAGCATAGGTGTCGCATTGTATCCACAGGATGGTGATACACCTGATTTGCTGATAGATAATTCCAGGCGTGCAAGAAAACAGGCCAAAAATCTTGCGGGAAGGAATAATTATCAGTTCTTTTCAGATGTTGATAATCGTATAATTATGGATCAGATGCGTGGTGAAATCGAATTACGCAACGCGATAGATCATAACCAGTTCATCTTACATTACCAGCCAAAGCTTAATCTGAAAAAAGATAGTATAAATAGTATGGAAGCTCTAATACGATGGCAGCATCCGACTAGAGGTATGGTGCCACCAAACGACTTTATACCTGTTGCAGAGAAGACAGGCATGATATTGGAAATAGGTAAATGGTGTTTGCAGGCGGCATGTAAGCAAACAAAACTCTGGGTCGATATGGGAGCAAAAAATATACGTACTTCTGTAAACGTATCTGCGATTGAATTTACTAATAATGATTTTAAACATAATGTCTTGTCAGCATTAAAAATATCTGGACTTGATGCAAAACATTTAGAGATAGAAATCACGGAAAGTATGATTATTGCTGATCAGGAAATTGCGCATACATTAATCGATGAGCTGCGTTTTATAGGGATAACAATAACACTAGATGATTTTGGTACAGGATATTCTTCATTAAGCTACTTCGGTAACCTGGATCTTGACTGGCTGAAGCTAGACAGATCATTCCTGTTAAAAGCCATGGAGAATTATCGTTCAAGAAATATTTATTCAAGTATTGTAAAAATGGTCCATGCTACAGGTGTTAAAGTGGTTGCAGAAGGTGTGGAAACTGAGGAGCAGTTTGTTTTCATCAATGATTTAAATATTGATGAGGTACAGGGATATCTGATTGGTAAGCCAGGTGATGCTGATTCTATTACTAGTATATTGTTTCCTGATTTAAATAAAAAATATAGTTCTTAAGTAACGTTATTTGCTTATGGCCCAAAGGGCGAAGGGCATGCCTACATGGATGTGGGTAGTAGATCAATGCAGGACGCTTACATGGCATAGATTGTTCCCAACAATCTTTATGCATTTCCTCCATCCGTGGAGGTCAGAGTAAGTGGTAGAACGACTCATTAGGGCAGGACGCCCGTAAGTAGAATAACGCAGGAGCAGTTATCGAGGAGGCAAGGTCGATAACTGTCTGTTTTACATAGCCATATGACGCGCCTGGAAGGATTGCAGCCCACTTCCCTGTGGGCTACCCTACGGCTTCGCTATCGCTCATGAAAAATAGTTCCTGACGATTTTTATTCCGGGTGTCCTCGGCAATTGCTCCTGCATTGCTCTACTACCTACATCCTTGTAGGCATGCCCTACACACCCTGGGTCGTACTTCGTACGTTCAAATTCATTCCCAATAAATTTGTCGAACTCTATCCCGGGGAGTCAGCAGCGGCAACAAATTCGGCGTGATCGAACCAGGCTCGAACACGAAACAGTCCCGAAAAGTTTTCGAAAACTCAATTTTGACTAGACGTTGGCCATTCTGGTGTTCTCTGTATCTGATGGGATTATCATTTGATCTTTCTTGTAGTTAACGTCGCGCTTTGATTTATTAATGGTTTTTATTACTCGGTATCGCATACCGGTTTTGGTAATCCGGCCAGTTTGCAGAGCTCCTGCACCGGCCCATGAGAGGAAATGTCATAGAAGGCTATCTCATAGGCTCTTTCAACATGAAAGTATTCACCATTATATTTTCCTAAAGCTATAACCAATCTGTGCATCTAGTGACAATTCGGTATCAATTTAACTTTACTTCACATTACTTATCTTGATATGCGTCAACCCGGTCGTTTAAATGACGAGGCCTGATGAATATTTAATTGTGTGTCTGTATCAAAACAATATTGATATAAATCAACGCATTTATCTTTGTAAGTGTTTATATGATTAGTGTATGGTGTTTTATTTTATTTCGCAACTGATAGAAAGGAGGTCGATATGCATCGTTTATATTTTTTAATGCCGGATACTACGGTAACACATAAGCTGGTTAATGAATTGTTACTGTCACATGTGGAAGAGCGTCATATTCATGTGATTGCAAAGGAAGGTACCCCTATGGAAGATCTTCCAGAGGCTTCGTTATTGCAGAAAAGTGATTTCATTCCCGCAATTGAGAGAGGACTGACCTTAGGTGGAGCTACAGGTTTACTGGTTGGGTTAGTTGCAATGACTTTTCCTCCTGCAGGCCTGGTTATAGGTGGTGGCGCTGTAACTGCCATTGCTGTTGCCGGTGCGGGTGTTGGTAGCTGGTTAGCCAGTATGGTGGGTGTTAGTGTGCCCAGTACGCGATTGAAGCAATTTGAGGTTGCAATCAAAGCGGGAGAAATTCTGGTTCTTATAGATGTTAAGCGTGAGCGCGTAGATGAAATCGAGGAACTGGTTAAAAAACATCATCCTGAAGCTGAAATTAAAGGTACTGAGCCGCATTTGCCGACATTTCCCTGATAGGCTGTATTTATGTTATGGCACACGCACTCTAAGAATGAAAAGCCCCACCAGATTTAGGCGGGGTTTTTTTATTGTTCGAACTCGGCTTTATCTACCGCTCGCTCGATACTCAAACCAACATAGTCCTGAGCTAAAAATTCTTTACCACATATAAATTTTGATAATAAAGCAGGCACAAGTGCGCCTGGTATTACGGTATCAACTGAATGGTCAGCCAGCTCGCTACCCATATCTGTTCTCAACCAGCCTGGATGTAGTGCGTTCATGGTAACGCCTGTGCCTTCTAATATCGGTACAAAGTCCTGAACAAATTTTCTTAGCGCAGCCTTGGAAATCGCATACGGTGCAAATTGAGGCTGTTTGTCCATGTCGGTGGTTAGATTAACGACTCTGCCCCAACGCCGTTCTATCATCGACGGGATTAATGCATTACATATTTTAATCGGGCTGATAACATTGGTTTCAAAACTTTTACGAAAATCCTCGTCAGGAATTGTCCATACATCACCATCGTTATGCTGCATAATGGCTGCATTGTTGTAGAGGATATCGACCTGCGGGGCGGCATCACCTATCTCCGATAATAACTTTTCAACCTGGCTCGGATCAGATAGATCGGCCGCTAACGATTCCACTCGAACACCGTTTGCTGATAGTTCTTCAGCGAGTGCGCTGGTGTGTTCAACAGACCTGGAATGAAGTACCAGGTTACAGCCCAAAGTGCTTAACGCTGTGGCGATCTCTTTGCCGATACCTCTGCTGGCTCCTGTAACCAGTGCCCATTTGTCTTTTATTTCTATCATCTCTGTCTCTAATTATTTAAGGTTGATAAGTTATTTTTGACCGATGTGAATTACATATAAACCGGTTGTTTAATGTCCTGCTTATCACGACTTGTCGCAGCTTGTCTCATGAGAGCACTGATAGATCGGCAAACATGATGTATATCGAAAGTACGAGCAGGATCAGGATCAAACCGGCTTTCCTCGCGTGGATCCACGGCGTCATATCGACCGCTTTGACATCAACCTGTACCCATTCGTCCTTCAAGGGCCAGATCTCGCCTATGACCAGCATCATGATAACGAGATAGCTGAAGACCAGTCCGAGAAAATGAAAGTCGTGTATGGAAGCGACGATGCTGGCAGCTGCCGGCAGGAAGTAGCCGCAGGCGATGACAGCAAAACCTGCTACCAGGGCTGCCTTAGCGGCAATCGGTGGTACCCTGCGTGTAAGCATGCCGACCACGACGACGGCGAGTATAGGGATGAAATACAGGCCATTCATCTTTTGCAGATATGAAAAAATACTGTCCTGTCCCAGTAGCAGCGGGGCAAGGCACATAGAGAATATTGCGATCATCCAGCCAAAGATCTTTCCCGATCGTACCAGCTGCTGATTACTGGCATCCTTGTTGATGACATTCTTGTACAGGCCCAGGCTGAAAAGAGTACAGGTACTGTTCAATGCGGAGTTGAAGCTAGACAGGATAGCGCCCATCATCACCGCCGCAAAGAAACCGGCAAAAGGTGTTGGCAGTACCTGGTTCACCAGCATGCCGTAAGAATGATCTGCTTTCACGTCCTGGCCTGCAAACATCGCAAAAGCTATAAGACCGGGTATCACCAGGTAGACAGGGCCTATCAGTTTGAGCAGTCCGGTAGCCAGCACACCTTTCTGGCCTTCAGCCAGCGAACTTGCGCCAAAGGTTCTTTGGATGATCTGCTGATTGGTGGTCCAGTAAAACATATTGAGCAGCAAGATGCCTGAGAAGACCGTACCTATCGGAACCGAGCTGTCGGCGCCGCCGATGGAATTAAAACGGCCGGGATTACCAATTTTGAGCGCATCGATGCCGGCAAAAAAGTCACCATCACCGAGCGCGTTAAGGCCAAACCAGGCGATCATCAAACCGCCAGCCAGCAGACCGATGCCGTTGATGGTATCGGACACGGCAACCGTGCGCAGGCCACCAAAGAGTGCATAGATCGAACCGATGATGCCGACCACCCAGACGATGATCCACAATGTCTGGCTGTGTGACTCCAGGCCAAGGATTCCCTGTACATCGAGGATACCGATGAGCCCGGTGGCACCCGTGTATAAAATGATAGGCAGCAGTATCACGGCATAAGCAATGAGGAAGATCAGGTTGGTTATGATCTGGGTCTGATGGTCAAAACGTATCTCAAGATACTCAGGCACCGTCGTTACACCGCTGCGCAGAAACCGTGGCAGAAAAAACAGCGCCATGCACACCAGTGCGATGACAGCCACAACTTCCCAGACCATGACGGCAAAGCCATAGGTGTAAGCAGCGCCATTGAGCCCGACCATCTGCTCGGTGGAAAGGTTGGTCAGTAATAACGATCCGGCGATAAGCGGCCAGGTAAGGTTTCTACCGCCAAGGAAAAAACCTTTACTGGTCGCATGGTCGTCCTTGCGTGTCAGCCAGTAGGTGAGAGCCGCTACCAGCAGGGTAAAAAACAGGAATGAAGCAAGTGTCATCGTTATCTCCTGTCTGGATTACTGGCGTTCGAAAACCCGGATATAGTCGACCTGCATACGCTGCGGGAATACGCTGCTGCTGTCGGGGTATCCGGGAAAACGGCCGCCAACGGCAACGTTGAAAATAAAGAAAAATTCCTCCCGGAATTCACTCATGGCGGCAGGTGTAATAGCGATAGCATTAAATTGCTTACCATCCAGAAACCACCTGATCGAACTGCTGTCCCATTCGATACTGAATACATGGAACTGGTCAGCCAGGGTTCCGCTGCTCAGTGTCGTGGAATCTCCATCGTACCTGTACTGGCCCGCATTATCCCAGTGTATCGTGCCATAGCTCGTGTTTTCACGGCCATTACCACCTATCATCTCCATGATGTCGATCTCACCGCAATATGGCCAGCCGACGCTTGAGAAACTTTGTCCCAGCATCCACAATGCCGGCCACAGACCCTGTCCCTGTGGCATAAGCGCACGGATATCGACTTTGCCATAGCGGAATGTCTGCTTGTCCTGTGTCACCAGGCGTGAAGATGTGTAATTACTGCCAGCAAAAAATTCTTCGCGTGCTTCGATGGTCAATAAACCATTTGTTACACTGGTATTCTCAGCCCGGTAGTACTGCAACTCTGCGTTACCCCAACCGTTATTACCGGTGCCGATCTCGTATGACCAGTCTGATAGATTGAGGGCGGTGCCGGAAAATTCATCACTCCAGACCAGGCTGTAACCGGGGTAGCTCATCGGTGATTCATAACCGTTATAGTCGACCGACCACCAGGCACCGTTCAGGCCTTGCCCGTTAGTATCACTGGATTTATTATCACCATCGAAGAAGTACAATGGCCTGCCGTTAAATGCAGCCTGTAACAGACCATCATCGCGTATTACTGTAGTCAGTTTCGGTATCCCGGTTGCAAAGCCATCGGTTACCAGTAACGGTGGCCAGGTGTCAGCACAGCTATCGTTGCAGGAACTGCCTGGCAACCCCTGGTCGTCGTCAAACGCATACAGGGTATAACCCGGTCTGCTGGAGTCAGCACCACCGACCAGCATATTATTTGCCATGGTAACTTCGATATAGACACAGCCATCGCTACCAGGAATTTCTCCGGCTAAAGTATCAAGACACTTATCGATACTGTCGATAATGCCGTCGCTATCTCTATCATTGTTGCTTACACTGTTATCAGTAATCGTTTCACTGCCGCAGGCGGCCAGCAGAGCAAGCATGGCAGTAGTCAGTAGCGTTGAGGTATGGAGGCGGGACATAAATTATGAAAGCGCCTGGCTTAGCTGCCACCGGCTAAATGGATATCATCGAAGTACAATTTACCAAATAACAACTGTCCACCTGCAGTTCTGGCATTCCAGAAACCAAGGTACAGCACGTTACTCAGGTCCAGTGTCACAGCTTGTCCCAGGAAATCACTGAGCGGTATTTCATAGCGGGCCCAGTTACCGGATGTCATAGGCGTATACGAAGATAGCGATACCTTGGGTGCAGGCTGAGCACCGCCAGGGTTCTCGATCTGTATGGTCAGGTCAGCAAAATTTGTCATCGCCGAGGTATCGATAGAAAAATTCAATGTCTGGTAATCGGAGATATCGCGGCCAGTGGTAAAGTTGAATATAAAACCGCCATAGCTCTTACTGGTGTTAATGAAGTCCGCTGCCAGTACGACACTACCGTCGAGAGGAGTGACGGCTACGCTCGCCTCATTGGTATTGGTCACATTGCCACCAAAATCCGCACCGTTGATGATTCCACTGTATGGCAGTTCAGACTCAGTATGGCTTTCAGAGTAGATGCCCATTTCAGGCGTTAATGTTATGCCAACAGTATACGTTCCGTTACCACCGTCTACCTGGTAAACCCTGACATAGTCTACCAGCATGGTCTGTGGCCATGGCGTGCTGGCATCAGGTTCGCCGCCGAGTGTGCCACCGATAGCCACATTGAGTATTATGAAAAATTCCTCCAGGAATTCTTCCATGGTGACCGGATTTATGGATAAGTTGAAATAAGCGATGTCATCGATTTTTCCAACAATTCCATCAGCCGTCCACTCTGCAGAGAAAACATGGAAATCATCACCCAGTGAAGCACTGAAATCCTGTCTGGATTGTGAGTTATAAGTAGAGCCGGGGCCATATGCACAGGGGTTAGTAGAGTTCAGGGTGTCATCACACCAATGCATAGTGAAGTGCGTGGTAAATTCATCGGAATACCTATTGTTCATCTCCATGACATCTATTTCACCTGACCGCGGCCAGCCAACGCCAGGAAAATTTTTGCCCAGCATCCAGAAAGCCGGCCAGGCACCTTTACCTACGGGTGGTTTTAATCGTGCTTCAACTTTTCCATATTTAAAGGAAAATTTGTTGAGTGAATTAATCCTGCCTGAAGTGATGGTTCCGTTACGCTTACCACATGCAGGAGGAGAGACACAGCGAGCATTAATTTGCAGGTTGCCACTAGCGACTGAGATATTGTCGGAAGAATTAGTATATAACTGCCACTCGTCATTGCCCCAACCGTAGTTACCACCGTAACCGGTTTCTATGGACCAGTTATCAGCCGACAGCGAGTTACCGTCAAACTCATCGCTCCATACCAGTGAATAGGTGGCCTTGGTATTAATCGTTGCATTACAGCCGCCCACGTCAGGGCAGGCATGCGAGACGAAGATATTATCCAGGTAGAAATCGGCACTGCCGCCGGTCACTTCCATGACAAAAGCATTGACCACATTATTCAGGTCGAGGCCGGCACCCGGACCGGGATTGGCCAGCAGCTCAGAAAAATTGATGGAAACTCTACGCCAGCTGCCGACTGTATATTGTGAGGCTGTCAATGCGACCTGGCCCAGATCGGGGTAACCGCTGTCGATCTTTACGGTCAGGGTGGTACCGACGTCGATACTGTTGACCTTGATATCAAATACCAGCTGGCCGAGGCCGGCTCCGGAAAAGTCAAAACCCGAATCCAGGACGGGGTTAGCGCTAAGGTCACCTGTGCCCAGAAAAACATTGGCAGTACCGCCGCTGATAGCGACCTTCCAGATGGTATTGAGAGAATTTTCCGGGTCAGTGAAACCAGCATCGTTAATCACTGTAGCAGCTGGAGCAGTATAGCCGCCCACAGTGATCACTGTAGAGCTGCCGTCGACAGAAACGGTTGCCGGTCCATCCGTAAACAGGTCGAGATTTTCTACATAATTATTTGCCCCGGGTTCGAGCACCAGTTTCTGGATGAGCAGCAGATCCTGGATATTGATCACCTCATCAGGTGCGCCAGGTGGGTAGACATCGCCATGTGACAATTCGAGCTGGGTGGGTGTAAGACTGTCGAGTACGATTCGATTTGCAATAAGGTAATCGGCAGAATTGATCAGGCCATCGGGTGCACCAAGCGGTGCGAGGTCACCATCAGCATAGATTGGCGATGCAGCATGTGTCGTTTCAGTGATGACAGCGAAGCAAAGCAACGCCACACACAACTCGTATTTTTTCACGAAACAGTGTTTCCTGTGAGCATCGTTGCTCATCAGTTATTTAGTCAATTGTCAAAAATCATAACACCGCTCATGCTATATAGCAATAACCAGTAATGTGACTAAATTCTAATATTTTATATGCTATTAGAATACAGTTGAGAGCTTAATAGGTCTGTTTTATCTGGTAAATATATGGGTAATAAAAATAAGTGGTATTAATTATGGAAATCGTTAAGCTATATAGCAATAGGGCGTTCTAGTCATCTTGTTAGTGTTGCTTTAATCCGACACATCTTTCAGTTCGTTTACTTTAATAGGAGTGTGACTGTTTAAGCTGATCTATCAGGCATTGATTGGAGGTTATGGACATTTTTAAATGGAGATATTTTGTAGCAACGATCACCGCTGAGTGCAAATGAAAAATTAATGGATTCTGGATCCTTGCAATCATATAAGTAGAGGAGTTTTGAAGTGGATATAAAAAATGATAGAAGCTCATGGGTTGTTGGAGGCACAACTATCATAGGCGTCGGTGTCGGTTTGATATTGCTCAAGACATCAGCCCTGTTATTTGTGGCATCGATTTTGATAGGAATAGGGGCAGGTCTTGTAATCGCGCCCTTTGTTTCAAGAAACTGATTAAACGGATAAACATTATAGAAGTCTGAAAAATAATAGTATCCGTCCCGATCGCGTTTACTAGCACTAGCAGGTAAAAGATAATTTATCTGCTGTTTCATCATGTTTCTTTTACCCCGTTAAATTATTACAGTAAAAACTTTGGTGAGTGAGGGATATAATGTCGAACAAATATTTAAAGGCAGTGAATAGGTCTGCAGCGTGTTTATTGATGGTGCAACTCTTCTTCCAGTCAACCCTTGCATTTGGTGAGTATAAACAATTGTCCAGTGAACTTTTAAATGGCCAGGTAATGGCGGTAGCGTATTCAGGTTTCCGTGAAGGCCAGCATCCCGATCGTGGAGAAGGCGCGGTTAACCCGGATGATGAGCAGATTCTCGAAGATCTGAATATCCTGGTCGCGCATCAGTTTAACCTTATCCGTCTCTATGATTCCGGCGAGAATAGTGCCGCCACTTTACGGCTTATCCAGCAACGTAAACTACCGATTAAAGTACTGCTAGGTATCTGGCTGGAAGCAGAAGTCAGCAATCATGAAGGCTGTCCCTGGCTAGAGGAACCAATACCTGCAAGTGAACTGGCAGCGAATACATTGAGCAATGCAGCCGAGATTGACAGGGGTATAAAACTCGCCAATCAATTTTCGGATATCGTGGTTGCGGTGAATGTGGGGAATGAGGCGTTAGTCGAGTGGAATGATCATATGGTCACGCTACCGTCTATTATCAATTATGTTCGCCAGGTCAAAGAAAAAATAAAACAGCCTGTGACAGTGGCGGATAACTACCTGTGGTGGATACGTGACGGTGCGCCTCTGGCAGCAGAAGTCGATTTCATCGGTGTGCATACCTATGCCTTATGGGAAAATAAAACCATCGACCAGGCGCTGGCTTACACCATCAAAAATATCGAGGATGTAGCTAAGGCATTGCCAGGAAAGCCTATTGCTGTTCTTGAAGGCGGATGGGCAACGACGGCTTCAGAATTCAGCGAGCAGGCGAATGAGGCCAATCAGGCACGTTATTATCGCGAGGTTAAGAAGTGGGCTACAGATACCAATATAACCTTTATGTTTTTTGAAGCCTTTGACGAACCCTGGAAAGGAAATCCTGATGATCCCGAAGGCGCTGAAAAGCACTGGGGGCTATTCAAGGTCGATCGCACTCCAAAGCAGGTGATACGCGAGATGAAATGACTAATGTCGTCATCCCGTTAATTTCTTTACAAAGTATTTTTAATTCCTCTGAATGTATTATTAATTCGCATAACGCCATAACATAATTACCAGGAAATATTTTTAGACCTGAAGTCATGTTTTATATTTGTTCGGGCTGCTCGGTATATGCCAGCCGGACACGCAGTCTTCAGTAAGCTTGCTCATCTCGGGTATATTGGTAGTGCCGGCACTGTAGCGGTTAATCGAAATACGGTTCTGCCAGGCATCGAGTATCGGCTGCACGATCGCCCATGATTCATTGACTTCATCGGCACGGGAGAACAATGTGCCATCGCCTATCAGTACATCATGCATCAATACTTCGTAGGCATCCGAAGAATTTTCACTATTATCATACGGTGCGCGCATCACGATGACTTCGTTGTCTGTGGTCTGTCCGGGTTTCTTGGTGTTGACGCGAAACACGATACCGCCTTCGGGCTGCAGTCTGAATACCAGGGCGTTGGAAGAGGGCAGCGACGAGTGCGTGTGGAACAGGTTGAACGGCGGTTTACGAAAGCGGATAACAACTTCTGATACCCGATCAGGCAGGCGTTTCCCGGTCGATAATATAAACGGCACACCCTGCCAGCGCCAGTTATCGATATCGAAGCGTACGCCGGCAAATGTCTCGGTGACAGAACTGGGTGCGACACCGTCTTCTTCGACATAAGCGGGTAATGTTTCATCACCAACTTTACCCTTGGTGTACTGCGCCGCCACCGTCAGTGCGTCAATATCTTCCGGTTTGAAGCGTCTTATCGCGCGCAGCACCTTCATCTTTTCGTCACGCACGGCATCGGTGGTAAATTCGACCGGCGGTTCCATCGCGACAAGTGTCATCACCTGCATCAGGTGACTCTGGATCATGTCACGTAACGCACCTGATTCTTCATAGTAGTTAGCACGATACTCTATGCCCAGTGTCTCTGACGCGATGATCTGCACATGATCGATATAATTGCGGTTCCATAGCGGTTCCGTGGTGCCGTTGGAAAAACGGTACACCAGCAGGTTCTGTACGCTCTCTTTGCCGAGGTAGTGGTCGATACGGTAGATCTGGCTTTCATCGAACACGCTCTGCAGGTTCAGGTTCAGCTCACGTGAAGACTGCAGGTCCATACCAAAAGGTTTCTCGATGACGATACGGCGGAAACCTTCTTCTTCTGATACCAGGCCGACCCTGCCCAGGCCTTCGGTGACCGTGGTATACCAGTTAGGCGGAATCGCGCAATAGAACATGATGTTCTTTTTGCCGCCCAGTGTCTGGATGGCATCGGCTATATGAGAGTATGTTATATCATCGGCAAGATCACCGGTAACCATGTCGAGCCGGGATGCAAAATTATTCCATTTTTCGATGTCTTCGGTAATCTCATGCGAATATTCATCGAGCGCGTCATGCAGAAACTGTATCCATTCTTCTTTTGTGCCGCTCTGCACGATACCGATGATGCGGCTCTCGTTGTGAACTAAACCGCAATCGAGCATACGGATCAACGCAGGTATTAACTTACGCTTGGTCAGGTCACCGGTGGCGCCAAATATCACGATATTTGCTGGTTCTGCTACTTCGTTACCCGTCATAGGCACGGCATCTTCCACTTGCATTGTCATAGTTTTTCTCTTAAGTAAAAATTTTTTTAATTATAGTTCGGCTTGTTTGTCTACAGAAACAGCAAGATTATGCGTATTGCTTTCATGGAATTATTTGTCTAGAGAGTGTTGTCAGCTCTTATAGCGTTGTTCTTCTGGTTTGTGTTGAACGTGCAAGGTCTCTAGCCCAGGTCATCTTCACAAACAGCCTGTTGCCAATTATCTCGTTGTCGGCATGCTGAGTGACATCGTTATCACTTGAATCTATATCGTTGGAGGTGTTCAGCTTCCAGTCGATGGTGATGATGCCGGCGCTGGCATCGAAGCTGTTGTATGTTGTATCAGTGGCCATGATGGTCGCGTTTTTAACCGATACCGGTGTAGTACGGGGAAATGTTAGCAGCAATGTCTAGTATAGAAATAAAGAGCCAGTGATAACAAAACAGTGATAACAAAAAAGATACCCTGTTTACAAAGCTGTCTCTACATTCAAGTCAATCAGTCGTGTCTTTCCGATCTCATCAAACTATTTTAATTATCTTTTGTATCTATCTTCTTTAGATCGAAGCGTTTAACAACGGAACTGCCTTACAGTTCCACTCTCACAAAAAACGCTGCCAACCCAGAGGTTGTGAGCTGGTAACGCTGCACATGGGGAAACTGTGGCTTAGCTCTTACGACGGCGTGCTACACCAACAAGGCCTAACAGTCCTGAGCCGAATAACCAGGCAGCTGCTGGAACAGGTACTGCTGGTGTTCCCGTTAAACTGAGGTTGTCATAATATACGCCTGACATGGTGTAACCAGTTGCAGCGCTGTTAAAGCCAAACTCCAATGTCTTCTCATCCCACGAGGGGTCTATATACAGAGATAGTGCTTTGCTTTCCCAGTTAAGCCCCAGCCCCAGGCTGGTTGTATCTAGCCTGGCCTCGCCAAGGGTTGTGCTGCCATCAATCGTCCGAATCCATGCAGATGCGCTGCTTGTTCCAGTGATGTCACCCTGTTTGGCGTCAAAACTGAAGGTCCATGTGGTGCCAAGATCGTCAGCACCGATGGTCTGTCTCTGTAGTGTTAGAGCATCGACATAATTACTTCCCTGGTAATCGCTTCCGTAATTGCTTAAGACTCGAAGTTGCTGATTGCTTTGATCTATTACCACCTGTGCAAAACGGTTAATATCGTTTAGTGCCGGAGCTGGCCCGGTACTGCTCTCAAGCAGTGTCAGATCCTTATCAGTGTATACGTTTTCGTAAATATAAAAGCCGGCACCACTGAGTGCTGTCGAACTGGTCGCATCCAATAATTCAAAATTTTCACTATAGCTTGCCAGCGCTGCATTGCCCAGAGGGGCATAGCTCATCGCTGAAACTATGGTTAGTGCTGTCAATAAATCTTTTTTATAAAAGTTTTTATTTAGCATTTTCTTCATCCTTTTACGTTTATTTTAATTCATCAAAAAACATACACTCTTGTATGAATAAACGACTATTTTGAGAGAAGAGAAGGTGACACCGGTAAACGAAGATAAACGCTCATATTACCGGTGTCTCCATTTTACTAGCCTGTAGTTACTTAGGCTTTACGACGACGTGCAACGCCAACTAAACCTAACAGACCTGAACCGAATAACCATACAGCTGCTGGTACTGGTACTGCAGAGACGCTTACGTCATCCCAGTAAATAGAGCCGCCAAAGGGTGTTTCAGGAACTTGAATATGCAGCATGAATACTTCAGCTGATAGCGTGCCCGCAGGCGCTGCTGACGTAATTGACAACTCTGTCCAGTCGCTGATTTCAGCGCCATCCTGCACAGGCAGGAAGATATTTGTGCCGTCATCTATGGAGTCGACGAACAGCTCGGTTATACCGATTTGGTTTCCACCGCCAAGTTGTCCACCTGGTGCATCCCAGAAAGTAAACTGGAAGATACCTAGGTTGTTTAGAGGATCACCTATCCAGTTCATTACATGTGTGGTCGCTGTATAGGTAGTTCCGCCTACGGCATCAACAGCCTGGTATGTGCCACCTGCAGCATTAGGTACGAACGGTCCGAACATTTTTACTGACTGCGTACCACCAGCATCGTGTGAAACCGGACCAAAGCCGCCACTAGTGTTTGCAGTGTTGGTCGTGAAAACGTTCTCAAAAGAACTCCATCCTGTTGCGCCATACACGTCGCTGCCAGATGCATCGTCGGCCTCAAATGTGCCATTGACCAGCGCTGCGCTACTGGCAGTCGAGAATGCCATTGCTAGTGCAGCGAGACTGCATTTCGTAAAGTTTTTATGTAACATTTTTAAATCCTCATTAATTTACTTTGGTTATGTACTTTGCTTCATTACGAAGTACGCTTCTAAAACTGCCAGGTAACCGAAAATACAATGGTCGTATTGAAACAGGCTGACAAGATAAATCTGACTATATAGCGTGATAATAATGCTATATAGCGGTACTAAATAAAGATGCACTTACTGTGCCAAAATTGTAACTTGATGAATTTAAATAACATATTGAAGATTTATTAAATTAACACCTTCTAATGTGTAAGAAATGGTGACATATTTAATGCGTCCTGCAGGTGCGATGTATAATATCAAGTTTACTAATGTCATAATTATCAATGACATAAAAGGTGATTATTATAAAATAATAGACTCAAGGACTGTGTCGTATAAATTTACAAAGTCGGTATATATTACATAATGCTATATAGCAGTTAGTTTTAGTCTAATATTCTTAGTGACTTAAGTTAGGCGAAGAAGTCTATAGAGCACTTTTTACGGTGCTATAGTTCAGGCGGGGCCATGCTGCAAGTCATCTGCTTCGTAGGCTGTATGTGTTCGTTACCTATGTTTATTTATCCGGGTTTATTTGTCGGGGTTTATCTGTCAGGGCTTGCTTACCTTGGGTTATTTATTGGGGTTTAATTATCTAGCAGGCGGGCAAGCTTTGATTTCGGCAGCTGCTTGCTGAACAGGCTAGCGTTTTACTGGGAGTGTGGCATGCTTTAAAAAAATGCCACTCCCTCTCACAAGGTTAAAGAAGAGGGAATGGCGAAGTCCCCGTATTTTGTCTGCTACGGGATGGAGGTAGGCAGTCCTTTTGGTTTGCGCCCCTCAAAGGCTGAGGTAGGAGGCGTATATGAAAACGCTGCGCGGAGTATTTATTTGCGTGGGACTGGTAGTGCTTTTTTCATTAAATTGGTCATGCCTGTTCAGGATAATGCTTCTTTGGGAAGACATGCTTCCGTTTAAGAAGTTGATCGCGATATCAGAGCTGGTATTGTTAACTACTCCAAGTCTGGTCAAATTCAGTGCCTGATCAAATTTTGGTCCTAATTAAATTCAGTTACTGATTTAAATTAACGGCCTGTAAGTTTAAGGGCCTGCTCAGACGCAATCCGTTAGATGTATGCTTGCATAAAATCCCTTGATAACGCTGAAGCCGTATGCTGTTCTGTAATCATCAATCGCATCGCTATAACAGATACGGCCTAATACTTCCTGGGTGTGTTCATCGGGGAATCGCAGCTGTACCTCGACCCTGTCTTCAAGTTCGAATTTCTCTTCGCTTAAAAAACGAAACCCGCCTTTACAGATGTGTTCGATATGGAAAGATTGTTCGGCAAGGTGATTCTGTGCTTCACCGTTCTTGTTCAATACTTGTATAAAACATTGCTGTGCCATACGATTTTCTATTTATGCCTCATTTTTAAGTAAAAATATTGGTTTATGTAAAAAATTGTTTTTATATAAAAAGGTGGCACGAGTTATTGAAACTAAGCTTCAGGATAACTTGTGCCACCATATTGCTGTGACAGAGTACTGGCGCTCAAGGTGGACCAGATCAGTCCACCGGATAAGCGCTGAACTTTTTATGCAGCTAGTGCTTTCTTTCTACGTGCTACACCGACCAGACCTAAAAGACCCGAGCCGAATAACCATACTGCAGCAGGAACTGGAACTACCTGTGCATTAACTTCGACGTTGTCAATTGCCAGGTTAGAGAAGCATCCAGCATCAGCTCCACAAATGGCGGTAAACTCTACCGTCAAACCACCGCTGACGTCATCACCGGCAGTTAAGCTAACTTCTCCAAAGTTGGTCCAGTCTGCTGTCAAGCCAGCACCGGTACCACCGGCAAGGATGCTTGTTTTGCTGACGCCGCCACCAGATAACTCGGAGAAGACTCTGATATCTATAACACCGCCTATGCCATTGGTGCCTTTCCAGTCAAAATTGACAGTAAAGTCCTGACCAGGTGTCAGTAATCCGGCTCCTACGTTGGCGTACTTCATGGTCGCACCGATAGGAGCGTTTGAAACTGAGGATTGTATCGCGTTATCGCTAGCAGAACCGGGGTTGATGATATTAATAGTGCCACCATTTGGGAATATGACCCAACTACCATCAATAGCCCCGCTTTCAAGGTCCCCGTTAGTACCAAGTAGTGCTGCTTGCGCAGCACCAGTAAATAATGTGATTCCCATTGCTGCAACTAATTTCGTACATTTCTTATTAAACATTTAATTACCCTCTGTAGTTATTTATGGCGACAATGCCATTTGTGACATGCCCCATGTGTTAAAGCTACGGGTTCAAGTCAATAATATAAATATTACCGCTGATGACGCTATAAAATTAATTGCATCATGCTATATAGCAGAATATGCCAAAGCATTAAGGAATGTCAAGACCATTCGTCAATTAATTAAAAATAATACTGTTATGACAGATAGTCGTTGTTTCAGACTGCTTTTTATACTATTGTTTCTTTATGGTTATAGCGTGGTGGTGATTGCTATCGAGCAGATAGTTGTGAATTTTTTTTAGGATCCTTGAATTTATCAAGTGATACAGTCAGTGAGATATCTAATGTAAATTACTGATTATAAAGATTTAGAATTGCAATTAAGATCACACGATCGACTACACAAATAAAGATCAATAAAAATGCAGCTCAAAGAACAAACCATCTTTTACACGACTGATAAATTCGAGATCGATGAGTCTCAAATTATAAATATCACTGTTTTTTCGCTGCCAGGAATCTGGAAACTATAAAAAATGGATAAAAAAATACCAAAATATATCCTCGTGCAGGAAAAAATCAAACAAGCGATAAAAAATAAACAGATTGCCGATAAGTTGCCCGGTGAAAGAACACTGGCGAAAGACTATGGCTATTCTTATATGACGATAAGAAAAGCGGTAGATAACCTGGTCACTGAAGGTGTCTTATATAAATTACCAACAAAAGGGACATTTGTCGCCGATCGTAAAACGTCTAAAAAGAAAACTAAAATAATCGGTTACTTTCTCGATAGCAGTATCGTCGCCGGTTTGACCAGTCCGTATTATTCAATGATATTCGATGCGCTGGAAAAACAGGCGAGAAAATTCGGTTATTCATTAATCTATTTTTCAGATGCAGGTGATACCAGTTCGCTGAAACATCTGAATAATGTCGACGGTGTTATTATCAGTTGTTTTCCCCGTATCGAAAATCTGGTCCATGAAATCAATCAGCATGTACCTGTGGTGGTTATGGATAATAGTTCGTCAGATAAAACGATACCCTCAATTATTATCGATAACTTTAATGCGGTCAGTAAATCAGTAGATTATCTGTGTTCTTTAGGTCATAAACGAATTGGTTTCATGACTGGACTAGGTGATTCTGACGTAGGTAAAAATCGATACGCAGGTTATCAAAGCGGGTTGGGCAATAATGGGCTTAAGATAAACGATAAACTGGTTTTCAGGGGTGATTACTCTTTTGAATCGGGTGCCAATGGTGCTGATTATTTCCTGTCACTAAAGAATCCCCCAACAGCGATTATCTGTGCAAACGACGCCATGGCGATCGCAGTGATCAGGGAGGCGGGGCAGCGTGGTCTAAACGTTCCGGATGATATCAGTGTGATGGGGTTTGATGATATCTCAGTTGCCTCGCATATCACCCCGCCATTGACAACCCTGGCAGCGCCCATAGAAGAGATCGCTGAACTGGCGATGAATATGCTGAACAAACTAATCAATGGTGAAAAATTCGAGACCAAGCATATCGCACTATCCGCTAAACCTGTTGTCAGGGGTTCTTGTGCCAATGTAAAAGATTCTGTTGCTGCTTAATCAGTTGATCTAAATAAGACTGAATAGACATAGCTAAATCCACCCACCTTCATGTGACTTGATATCGCTGATATATCTGCTTCAGTCACAAACCAGTATGTACTGAATAAGATAGAATCTTAATCTTACAATCAAGATATGGAATTAAGACAATTACGTTCATTAGTGGCATTATCTGAAACAGGATTCAATGTCACGCAGGCGGCGGAACAGCTGCACCTGGTGCAATCAGCTGTTTCTCAGCACCTGTCACGACTGGAAGAGGAATTGGGTGTGGTGCTTTTCCATCGCCAGGGGAAACGCCTCACCGGTATTACCCAGGCCGGGGAACGGGTACTGCATTATGCCCGTAAAGCGCTTGCGGACACAGAGAGTATTCTTTCTGTTGGCAGGGACTTCACCGCGGAGACGAAAGGCACTCTTCGACTGGGCACAACGCATGCACAGGCATGTTACGTATTGCCATCCGTGCTGAGAGTATTTCGAAAGGCATACCCGGAGGTCGTCGTGCAGATCCACCAGGGTAATCCCAGGCAGCTGGTTGAGATGGCGATGAATGATGATGTCGATCTGTCGATATGTACAGAAGCCCTGGCTGACAGTCCTGCTCTGGAAACGTCGAATTGTTATCGCTGGAACCGAAGCCTTATAACACCGCTTGATCACCCGATACTAAAGCAGCACCCTCTATCCCTTGATACTCTCTGTCAGTACCCGATCATCTCCTATGTTTCCGGGTTTACCGGTGGCAGTCATTTTCATAAAAGCTTTGCACGGCTTGGCCTTAAACCCCAGGTGGCGTTGAGTGCTGCTGATACCGATGTGATCAAAACTTATGTAAGGGAAGGTTTTGGTATAGGGATCATCGTTAGTTTTGCTTATTCAGAAAAAAATGATAGCGATCTTAAAGCAATAGATCTGAGCAGGCTGTTTCCGTGGGAAGTGACTCGCATCGCCTACAACAAGGATAAATACCTGCGCAGCTACGAGAGTCACTTTATAAAATTATTCCAGACCGGGATAGCCGATAATGGTGTAAGCAGTCTTAGCGAGTAAAGCTGTCCCATTGGTTTAATTCATGTGCGCTCGAATCTCATCATCAGGGAAAGGTAATCCAGCAGCACGCCATAACTGCAGGCAGGAGCCAAACAGGGTTTTCAGCTCTGACTTTTCGATGCCTAAAGACTTACATAGATGCCTGAGAGGAGGTAATGCACCGAGATGCAGATATTTATCTCTTACATAATATAGAACATCGTTGTGCTGGGAAGAGAGGCTGCGCGGCAATAAACCCAGGGCTCTGGCGGCGAATGCTTCTGTCCATTCTTCAGGATTTATCAAAAAGCCCAGATCATCTACAGCATAGTCATGGATGACGGGGTCGATTTTATTTTCCAGATGAGATTCTTTTTGACTTACGCTTAACATGCTATTACTCCAGTATCATTTGTTATTAACATTTGTGAGCTTAGTAATCTAATCTTATTGAGTACAATGTAAAATTATCAATTTTGATAGCTTATTAGCTATTGAGATATGCAAGTAATAACAGGGCTTTCGGCGTTCGTATAATGGTTTTCTGCTAAAAAATATATACAGTGATTTTTGCTTTAATCACCCCTCTATCAGTCACAGGAACGTTATATTCAGGCTATGCCTGCATCTATAGTGTTCTTGTTGAGTGATGCTAAAAGCGGCCGTCTTCACTTTCATGTATTCTCCATATCATATAAATTGCCCTCAGTTCAGGGTATATCGCTAAAATCATCGCAAAATTTCTAGAAAAACAAGAAAACGCTTGACTTGACCAAACCGGTGGGTTTAGAGTGCTATATAGCAGATTTGCGAAAGGCTGGTTCGATTTAAGAGCCTGGTATCTGTAGTAGCCGATGCAGGTTAACTACTAAGCTTTCGTACATCGTCAAATTTTAAGTATGTAAACGTGCCAGTATCGTCGATACAACGAAGTATTCGGAGATTTATCAATGCTCAGTAAACGTTATTCACACCTCATCCGCCTGTTCGCGATTATTTCACTTTCCTATTTTCTTGCCGGTTGCGGTGATGGCGATGGCCCGACGCCAGTTCCTGGTGAGCCATGTCAGGGAGAGAGTTTAGTTAGTTTTGATGCGGATAGTTATCCTGAAAATGCTGAATCAGCAATAATTACCCTTGAAGATAGCTGCATAGGTTTGCAGACGGTTAATCTCCTTGTCGATACCGGTTCAGACAATTCTATCAGTGTTGCTGTGTCAATTGATGCCAGAGGAATAGCTGAGCCTGTGACCATCAAATTTGGCCCTACTGATGATGAGACAGATACCATCGCTATAAAAGAGGGCGATACACTAACTGCAACTTATACCGATGCTAACGCAGTGAATCAGACTGCTACTGCGAGCATAACCGAGGAATCATCAACGCTTGGTGTAACGCTCGGTGTTTACTCAGAAACTAACATCACCCCGCTCTTAAACTCGAACATCACTAACTCTGCCGACCTTGGTGGTAAAGATACGGTAACCACCGAGGTAGCGACTGACGTCGTCGCACCTCTGGAAGGTGATAAATCACTGCAGGCGGCCTTCGATGCAGATGAGCCAGTGTCCGGCAGCGATAACAATGGCTTTGCATTCGACTTTGCCCGTCCGATAAGCAACGGCGCGAACGCCCTGATCAACTCAAGCTTTGAAGTACCTGACGCATCAGCAGGTGATGTCGATTGTGTACTTTTAGCGGATGGTGGTTCAGCCACAACTCCAGTCCCCGGGTGGAAATGTTTTAATGGCGCTTTCGTCGCCAGTAACGACTTCAAGCCTGGCGGTCCCACTGATGTGCAAAACGCGACTGCGGTAGATGGTAGCCAGTTAATAAAACTGTTTAATCAAGATGGTCTGGCCCAGCAGAGTATCATGGTGGCGGCCGGAGATAATGTTAACGCATCGGTGTATGCCATGAGCTGGACCGGTGATGTATTCAACAATCTTTTTATTCTGCAGCTGGCTTTTTTTGATGCTGGAGATACGCAGGTAGGAGTAAAAGAAGTCTACGCTAACTCAGTAGGCGGTGTGGACTACTTGCTAGAACCCAAAGACGGCGGTGAGGCCGCCGACTGGACACTGATGGAAGTTTCCGAAGTTGCCCCTGCAGGAACGGTCAGGGCCCAGATATTGATGTTACAAGTCCTGACTGACGGAACCCCTAGTACTGGTTCCGTCTCGCTCGATGCTGCAAGGCTTTATGCTGGTACCTATGATCCTGCGCCGCCACTCGTAGATTCTGTTGACATCTTGTCCTATGAGACACTTAAGTTCGGTATTAATACAACCGCATCCTCCGGCTTGATGGACCTGGAAGTCAAGATGGAAGATGAAAATTTAGCTTCGGCTTCGGTCTTCCTGTCGACTTATACACCGTCGGAAACAACTGGCGATTGGGCTCTGTATGAAATACCACTGGATGATTTTGGAAGTACACTTGACAGGTCGCTAATCACCTCGTTGGGTTTCTACAATGCATCAACGGTTGTTAACACGGATTCAGCATACCCGACATTATTCGACACGATCCTCTACTTTGATGATGTCCACTTCGAGAAAGCGAGCACGACTCCAGATGTTCTTACTGGCGTACTAGTAGATGCATTCGTAGAAGGAGTGACTTTCGAGACTGCGACACAGTCGGGTATCACCAATGTCGATGGCAGGTTTGCGTATATCGACGGTGAAATGGTGACTTTCTCCGTTGGCGGCATCGTTCTCGGTACCGTTGCAGGGGCTCCTCTCATTTCGCCTGTTGAATTGTCTGGTGCAGTCAGTTCAATAGATCAGACTGCCATTAATCTAATGGTGTTTTTACAGAGTATCGATGAGGATCAGAATTCTTTCTTTGGAATCACCATCAGTGATGCCACGCAGGCTGCAGCAGCAACGCAAACACTCGACTTTACGCTTGATAGCGCAGCGTTTACTGCGGCGGTAACGCCAGTCGTGACAGCCATCACCAGCGATAATCCAGCAGGTCCAAATCCGGTCGTTAGTGAGACCGCAGCGCTGGATAATTTTTATGTGACCTATATTAACGATGGGGGCGCAGATACGTTCCCCTGGTCCTTCCCACCACAGTATCCGACTTACCCGGGTGCAGCCTGCTTGCCAATTGATTACGAGAGTGGTGGTTGTCCTTATTTCATCTTTGATTTCTATGGTGCTGTGAGTACGGTGATTGATAATCCGGATACAACTGGAAATAGCAGCGCCAAAGTAGCACAGGTGCAAAAATTTGCTTATTCTCCAGAGACATTTGGCGGCAGTACATACGCCCTGGGCACAGTCGACTTTTCCGCTGGTGAGGCCTTTACCATGAAGGTCTGGGCGTCACGTCCTGTGCCAGTCACCTTCAAGTTAGAAAGTGGAGCCTTTGGTGGTGGAAATTTTGAGGAATCAAGGGTTGTTAATCACAGTGGCTCAGGTGCTTGGGAAGAGCTAACTTTTGACTTCACCGGTTTTCTTGCTGGGGCTGATGTAACCATAGTCACCGTGTTCTTTGATCTTGCTAATGTCGGTGATGCGGCTGGTAACCCGGCAGACTGGACCTTCTATATTGATGATATAGCGCTTACGGATTCATCATCTATACCGATAACATATGATTTAATCTGGTCAGACGAATTTGATGTTGATGGTGTGCCTGATACTGATAACTGGACCATAGACTTAGGTTACGGTAACAATGGCTGGGGCAACAACGAGTGGCAGGAATATACAGATTTACCTGAGAATATCAGGGTAGAGGGTGGCAACCTGGTGATTACGGCTAATTGCTCTCTAGCTTTGACAGCCCCGGAAATGTGTGGTGTGCGCGACGGAACGGTCACCTCCGGTAAAGTTATCTCAGAAAACAAATTCAGCTTCAGGTATGGCAAAGCTGAGGCGAGGATCAAGCCCCCGGTTGGATATGGTTCGTGGCCAGCATTCTGGATGCTGGGTGCAAATTTCTCTGATGTGGGATGGCCGTTCACCGGCGAGATCGATATCGTGGAGATGTTCCAGACAGGTGGATCAAATCCTCAGACGACGCATTTTGCCATACACTGGTGCGATGAAACTAAACAGAACCCTACTACGCCAGATGTATGTTACCCGGCTAATGAAGGTTGGACTTTTTATTCTGATGAGCTGGAACTCGGCGTGTCACTCGGTGATGATTATCATCTCTTCTCAGCTGAGTGGGATGCTAATGGAATCACTGGAAAAATTGATGGCATTCCCTATTTTTACCGGGCCATCGATCCGGGCACCATGGATGAGTTCTTAAAAGAGTTTTTCCTGATCCTCAATGTAGCAATGGGCGGAACACTTGGTAGTGACGAACTGCCACCAAATGGCAGTGAGACATGGCCTCAGATCATGCTGGTCGATTATGTCAGGGTTTACCAGGATGTTAATAATAGTGACTCTACCTTCACCATCGGCGGGGGCGCACCACTTGATCCACTGGGTGTTTATTCTGAGACCAATACCAATCCTGCTTTAGCCTATGGAATAAGCATAGCTCCTGGTGGTAAAGACACTGTGATAGATGAAAACAGCTCAGACACTGTCCTGGAAGGCGCGGTCTCACTAAAAGCTGAGTACAAGAGTACAGGATCTGGTCCTTTAAACTGGAATGGTTTTGACTTTAATTTCGGCTCTGCTGGCAGTGGCAACCTGCTGTCAAACGGCAATATTGAAGCCGTTGATGCGAGTGGTGGTGATATACCGGGAGTGTTCGACTGGACCACGTTTGAGACGGTGTTTACTAACAGCACGATTGGCCCTGCCTTTGGTCCGGTATCACATGATGCAGGTGGTACTCAATCTATCAAGATGTACGGTCCATTCAATCCGAATGGGGCAGCGGGTGCTTTTCAGCCTGTTGATGTGGTAGCTGGTCAAACCTATGATTTAACCGCTTACGCTATGAGCTGGGCTCCCGACCCTGTTGGTCTCGGCAACGTCGGTATATTGCAACTGTCTTTCTGGGATGGCCCCGGTGCCAGCGGTAATCAGGTCGGTAGCAATATCGAGTTTTTCGTTGACTCGGATGCGAGTAGCGCAAACACAACCTTGACGCCGCAGGACGGTGCTGATATCTCTGACTGGACCGAGATGAGTGTATCGGGAGTGGCGCCTGCGGGTGCGGTTTCGGCCCAGGCATTCCTGCTGCATATTCAATCTGGAGCTGGAGGTGTAGGTGGCTCTATTTTCTTTGATGACGTGAGTTTGAGTGAAGTGGCTGTAGCAGGCGGTGCTGACATCTCTGCTTATGATACGTTAAAGTTTGGTATTAATACCACTGCGGCCACTGGCTTGATGGACCTCGAAGTGAAGATGGAGGATCCCGTGTTGGGTTCGGCATCTGTATTCCTGTCAGCATATACGCCATCACCGAGTGCTGTTGCCAATTGGGATATATATGAAATACCACTGAGTGACTTTGTCGGTGTAGATAAAACCCAGATTGTCTCCCTGGGTTACTGGAGTGCTTCATCGACAATAACAGGATCAACTACAGTGGCTCCAACATTGTTAGACGGTATCATTTATTTTGATGATATCCATTTCAAAGTTGGTCTGCCCGTCGGTGGCGGTCCTAATTTGTTGTTAAACGGCAATATTGAAGCCGTTGATGCGAGTGGTGGTGATGTATCAGGAGTGTTCGACTGGACCACGTTTGAGACGGTGTTTACTAACAGCACGATTGGCCCTGCCTTTGGTCCGGTATCACATGATGCAGGTGGTACTCAATCTATCAAGATGTACGGTCCATTCAATCCGAATGGGGCAGCGGGTGCTTTTCAGCCTGTTGATGTGGTGGCTGGTCAAACCTATGATTTAACCGCTTACGCTATGAGCTGGGCTCCCGATCCTGTTGGTCTCGGCAACGTCGGTATATTGCAACTGTCTTTCTGGGATGGCCCCGGTGCCAGCGGTAATCAGGTCGGTAGCAATATCGAGTTTTTCGTTGACTCGGATGCGAGTAGCGCAAACACAACCTTGACGCCGCAGGACGGTGCTGATATCTCTGACTGGACCGAGATGAGCGTATCGGGAGTCGCGCCTGCGGGTGCGGTTTCGGCCCAGGCATTCCTGCTGCATATTCAATCTGGAGCTGGAGGTGTGGGTGGCTCGATATTCTTTGATGATGTGAGTCTTAGGGCCCGTTGATCTGACACCAGATAGCCTGTACTGATTAGCAGATAGGGCACGGAAGCTTTATTTATCTGGATTGAAGTATTTTCAACAGTGCCCTGAGATATGTCACTGATAATTATTTCCAATCAAATGTAATTGAGAAAAAATAACAGGAGTTGCAATCACGTGGCAGAAATGAAGCATTACACGACCGCACCAGAAGATCGTATCTCCCTGGCTCACAAGATCATCTATGGTTTTGGTGCCTTCGTGAACAATCTGCTAGCAGCTGCCATCGGTGGCATGGCGATCGTACTCAACCTGGGCCTGGGTATGAATCCTGCGCTGGTCGGTCTGCTGGGAGCGCTGCCACGACTGACAGACGCCATCACCGATCCGCTGATGGGTTACATCTCCGACCATACCCGCACCCGTTGGGGTAGAAGACGGCCTTATATTTTTATCGGCGCCATACTGGCCGGTATTATCTATGCCATGTTATGGCAATTGCCCTTAGGCATGAGTCAGGATTACTACTTCTGGTTCTTCCTCATCGGCTCTTTCATCTTCTACCTGGCTTATACCGTGTTCGCTACGCCATGGGTGGCGCTGGGTTATGAACTGACACCGGACTACCATGAGCGCACCAGGCTCATGGGTGTGCAAAATTTTATGGGGCAGCTGGCCTATGTCATTTCACCCTGGTTCCTGTGGATAATGCAGGCATGGTTTTTTGACGACCTGGTCGAAGGTGCGGCTTACCTCGCCATCGGTATCGGCGCGCTGACTATCATAGTGGGTATATTGCCGGCGATCTTCTTGCGTGAACGCTTCAAGCACCCAGTGCCCAGGGAAGAGCTGGTCAAAGAAGGCGAACCGGTGCCCACGGTAGGGCAGGCGCTGAAGAAAAATATAATCGATTTCTTTAGTGGTTTTCTTGAGACACTAAAGGTCACACCATTCTTAAAGTTGTGCGCCGCAACATTTTTAGTGTTCAACGGCTTCATGCTGGTTGCATCGTTCCAGTTCTACGTGATCATCTATTACGTGTTCGGCGGTGACCAGGTGTTAGGTGCGGAATATGCCGGCTGGTCCGGAACACTTGCCGCGGTTTCTACTTTCTGTGTCATCTTCCTGGTGACCTGGATGTCGACCAAGTTAGGTAAGAGGCGGACGTTCTTTATCGCTATCGCCATCTCCATGGTCGGTTATGGAGCGAAGTGGTTCTGCTACAACCCGGACATCCCTTGGTTATTATTATTGCCTGCGCCATTGATGGCATTTGGTCTGGGTGCGTTATTTACCCTGATGGGATCGATGATCGCCGATGTCTGCGACCTCGACGAGCTGAACACCGGGCAGCGACGCGAGGGTATGTTCGCTTCGATCTACTGGTGGGTGGTGAAGCTCGGTATGGCGTTAGCGCTGGCACTTGGCGGCTTCCTGCTCAACTGGACTGGTTTCGATGTCGACCTGAACGGTGATCAGACAGAACAGGCCATTTTCCTGATGCGACTGTTTGATGTCCTTATTCCTGTAGTGAGCTCGGGGCTAGCGATTTGGGCGGTTTATACCTTCCCGATTACCGAAGCGAGAGCGCATGAGATCAGGCTGGAGCTAGAAGCACGCCGTGGAGAACCTGAGGTGGAAAATTAAACAACCTGTTATGTTAGTGCGAAAGTTGAGATGAGTTTTATTGAATTGATCACAACCGCTGCTGCGTTAACTTCTGGAACCGGCGATATGCTTGATATTACGAATACACATTACAAATTAACATCGACTTCTGAGATCCTGGTCACATCGGAAAAAGGTGACAGGCTTGCCAGCAAAGGGAATGTTGATTTTACATTTGGACAGGCTGATGGGATTGTCATAAACGTTCAGCCCGATGTTGTTAAACAGACGCTACACGGTATAGGCACCTCATTTACTGAGTCATCGGCTTTTGTACTCGCGCATCTCAGTAAAACAAAACGACAGGAAGTGATGAATCACATCTATGGTGAACAGGGAGCGAACTTTTCGATAGCCAGAACTGTGATAGGTGCCACTGACTTCTCTGTAGACGGGGGCTTTTCATATGATGATGTTAAAGAAGATAAACAACTGCTTCACTTTTCTATCACACCTGATATTGACGGTTTTAGTAAGAAAAAATATCCGGGAGTGCAGGATAATGCATTCGATGTTTTACCGATGATCAAACAGGCACTTGCGATAAAGGGCCAGCAAAAAGATGCTGAGCTTAAAATCATCGCGTCTGCCTGGACAGCACCTTCATGGATGAAAGACATCGAAGACTGGCATCACCCGGGCAGTGAAAAAAATGATTACCAGGGAACCGGTGGCGTTTTGAAAAAAGGCTATGAGAAGTATTACGCTGATTACCTGGTCAAATATCTTGATCACTATAATAATCAAGGGGTAAAAATATGGGGGCTTACCCCGGTTAATGAACCCCTTGGTAACAACGGTCAGTGGGAAAGCATGCATTTTTCCGCAGAATCACAGAACGATTTCATCAAGTCTCACCTGGGTCCTGCCTTACATAAAAGTGATTATGCTGATACCAAGCTGTTGATGTACGACCATAACAGGGGAGAGCTGGAAGCCTGGGCGCAGGTACTCTATAACGATGATGAGACCAAAAAGTATCTCTATGGTGCAGCCGTTCACTGGTATGAGAGTACTTACAAGGTACACGAAGATGTTTTTGAGCGTGTACATGAAACATTTCCTCAATATGAAATTATTCACACGGAAGGCACCATCGATGACCTGGGTAAAGACGCACCCGGAGGAATACTTGACCCCGTTCGTTTCAAAGAATCCGGCTGGTTTGATAATGACGATTTCTGGTGGAACGACAATGCGACCGACTGGGCGTATACCGCAACATGGCAGGGCGTCGTTATTGAAGATCATCCTATCTATACACCGGTTCATCGTTACGCGAGAAATATTATAGTTAGCCTTAATCACTGGGTCTCGGGCTGGATAGACTGGAATATCGTTTTAGATAAAGACGGCGGTCCCAATCATGTCGGTAATTTCTGCGGTGCCCCGATCATGATAGACACGGCGACAGGTCAGGTTTATTACACGCCGATTTTTCATGTACTGTCGCAACTAAGCAGAAGCATCCGGCCAGGTGATCGAGCCGTCGAAGTGAACACGATGCGCGATGAATTAGGTGATGATGACATGCATGCAAGCGCTTCACTCAATGACGACAATTTGCTCAGCGTTCAGATTTTGAATACCACAAAAAAACCGATCGATTACCAGTTACAGATCGGTAGTCAATTTGCTGTTGTCACGATTGATGCGAATGCATTACAGACGGTAAGAGTGCAGATGTAACGGTAATTGGTCAAATCGATTGAAGTGTGAGTTGTAAGCATATTTCAAGTTATAAAAAAGAAAAACAGCAATAGAAGCAACGAATCGAGCTTATATGCTGAATTAAAACAGAGATATAAAATAAGTCGCTGATATAAATAAAGAAAATGTAATTAAATTTGTTATTTTAAATTCTAATTATTGATTGACAATGATTAGTGTTTTGTGCAAACTGCTATATAGCATCAATGAAGATGTTTATAACAGCAGCTTATTATCAGATTAATGATGATCGATTTTATAAATGAGCAGGTATAAGTGGTAGATGAACATGCGTATACGTGATGAAAATGAATACTGTATTGGCATCACTCGGGTTGAACCGAAACAATTCCTGTGCGCGAGTCTCTGACTGGACAAATAGTACAGATCCATATCAGGCTTACAGGTTAGCTTCATTAAAAGCATCTACTACAGTCACATCCAACCAGTCTCCGGGTTATCCAGCCTTTTTGAATTCTGATCGAACAAAAAATAACTTTTTATCTAACAATGTTAATACATTGGCAGGAATGTTCACTGCTGGGAAAAAGATAGAGAAGCAAAACCGACGATTAGCTATTGGACGTTACAGAATAACGCAAAGAAATGTAGTTTTTCAAAATCACATTTTCGATTTAAAAATTGTTAATTAACGCATTATCACCAGAGGTGGAGTAATGGCGAAATCTATAAACATGAACCTGATAAAGGCAGTTGGCAATTTATTCATTGCTTTACTCATTATCACTGCTCCTATTAATGTCCATGCGGCAGTTGCCGATAAGGTGACGACGTATAAGGATGAAAATGGCTGGAAACTCAAGGTAGGCGGTAGAGATCACTATGTGAAAGGTGTGGTCTGGGGATATACGCCACGTGGTGAGAATTACACTTATAGTCTATGGAACAAGCCTGAACAGCATATCAGGGATGTACTCGATCACGAATTTACCCTGATGAAGGCGGCCAACATCAATAGTATCCGTGCCTTCAGCACGATTCCTGCCAAGTGGATTACCTACGCTTACGAAGAATACGGAATCATGACTGCAGTCAATCCATTGATGGGCCGATACGGTGCAAATATCAATGGTGTATGGACGCCCCAGACAGATTATTCTGATCCGGTGACCCGTGAGCATCTGAAAGCAGAAGTCGCTGACATCGTCGAAAAGTATAAGGGTGTGCCGGGTGTGCTCATGGTCGCCCTGGGTAATGAGAGTAACTACGGTCTCGAATGGGCTGCCGATTTTGAGATCGAAAACCTGCCACAGGGCGAGCAGCAAAAAGAAAAAGCCCGATCTTTATATAGCCTCTATTACGAGGTCATCAAAGAAGGTAAAGAGATCGATCCAGACCGCCTGTTCAGTATCGTCAATGGTGATCTCCAGTATATGGATCTGATCAAGGAATATGTTACCAACCTGGACGTGCTCGGCACTAATGTATATCGCGGTATCGGTTTTACCGACCTGTGGAAAAGAGCAGATGCAGAACTCGATCTGCCCGTGCTGTTCTTCGAGTTTGGTGCCGATGCGTTCAATTCGAAAGAGTTTGTGGAAGACCAGAAATCACAGGCCCTTTTTCTGCGAGGTCAATGGCAGGAAATGTATAACAAGAGTCATGGTAATGGCCAGGAAGGTAACTCTGTCGGTGGTTTCGTTTTCGAGTGGCGTGATGAGTGGTGGAAATACAAACAGGTCGAGTTTCTCGATATCCACAATACGAATGCCTCATGGGCGAATGGTGGTTATACCTACGACCATGTCGAAGGTGAGAACAACATGAATGAGGAGTGGTGGGGCATCATGCGGTTAGGCAACACGAATGGACAAGGCATCGCTGTTGCTGAGCCCAGGGCTGCATACTATGTATTAGGAGAGATCTGGGGTATCGATCCGTATACACATAAAACCTCGGCAATAAATGGTGATATTGATAATATGAATATTGATCTCTACTCTCTCAAAGGAGAGGTCAATATGATGAAGAGTAAGAGCGAGGAGAAAAAGAAATTTGAGATGACCGGCGGTAGCCTTTCGATGGAATTTGTCGGCAATGCTTTTTCCGGTGATATCAAGGAGGATGGTGAGGATGCTGTCGAAAACAGTAATGGCCAGATGGTGTTCCTTGATTTCGAATTTAATCCAAGCAAAGATATAACGGGTCAATTCTCGATTAATGTTCTCGGCAATGTACCGAACAGGACGATGGAGTTTCGATACGGTGACCGTGGTGCACCTTTCAATACTATAGCCCAGGAAGAGTTTCTTGATGGGGCACCGGTAACCGAAAAGCTCATCGTTGATAATGAGCGTATCGAGATCTATGACTACAACGGTACATATACTACCGATGCTTATGTGCTGGAGACCTTCTATCATACCCCGCGTTTTCACTGGGGTTACGAAGGTGATTACTTTGGTCTGTTAAGAGAGACGACAGACATGGCCGGTCAGGACATCTGGAACTCCAAGGCACCATTCGGCGCAGAGTTCCAGGGTAAAGAATCTCTCGATGGTCTGAAGTTCCTGTTTGGCCCCGAAGTGTACTGGGGCGCAAATCCTAAATATATGCTGAAGTATGAATTCGGCGAGAACATTGGAACCAGCCCTAGATTCGCATTCATCCACTCTGAAGACGTTGCTCGAAGAGATACGGTTTCAAACCCGGGTGAGGCGGTCGCGATACAAACTCGCCAGACAACCTTATATTCAAAATTTGGCAACACTAAGAATCTGCTTGAGATTGGCGGTATCATGGCCAGTACAGAAAAAATTGGCGACAAGTATGACTACATAGAAAACGGTAATGTCGTCGTTAATGAAATCGATTTTGAGGACACACTGGGCTTAAAGGCAACATATTCCTTTGAAGCATTTGGTGCATCTCGTGCTTATGTGGGTTTGAATTATGGCGGCCTTGCTGCTGATGGCGGTGCTACCCAGGCTAATTACGGCTATTCCAGCGGTGGTATCTTAAACTATAGCCAGCTGCCTTACTCTGATCTTGGCAACAAGCAAGAGTTCGAAACCGGTATTCAGATGAATTTCGGAACGATAACGGTGCTGCCGCGGCTGATGTACCGCGAGAACCTGTTGGATGCAAATCCCAACATCCCTCCAGTAACTTCAGGCACAACTTTATTCCCCGGGGTATCAGCTCGTAATCGAGATGATGATGCATTCGCGGTCCTCGGTAACAGGGAGGCCAGGTCTGGTGAGGTGTTTTTGACCTATGACCCGACACCATCGACTGGCTTCTACGAGTGGGACAATGACCGCCGTGAAGATGCTGATTTTGCATTCAATATCGGTGCAAACTACACCAGTTTTCCTACCGATACAGACTCCTACCAGTTCTTCTTCCGGCCGGCCGGTGTCAATGCCGCATTTGGTGAAGGCCTGATAGCCGAAGACGTGTGGAAGGTAATGAGCCGGATGGTGATGAATACCGACGGTGGCACCAATGTGATCCTGAATCTCGAAGGTGGTTTCCAGCAATCATCAGGTTCACCGGAAGGGCCGGCACGTGAATACTATAAAGTTGGCAGCAAGTTCTGGCTGACCAATAATCATATTATCGAAGGTTACGTCTATAAAGATGCCTGGGCGCCTTATGACTTTTACCGTCAGTTCAACCAGACCTACCCCTGGCAGTTCAAACTCGATTATTCCGTGTTGATGGGGCCATATAACTGGGCGCCTAGACCAGGTTCTACCAGCAAGTGGGGGGTAAGAGGCCTGTATAGAACGCTTGATGACCAGTCACCAGAAGATGAATATCAGGATGGTAGAAATGACGCTATGTTCGAGATCATCCTTTACGCGACGTTCACGTTTTAGCGTTTAAGCAAGTATTGCCAGGGTAAATATTATGAAAATTATAAATTATATAGAGCAGCATCTAAAAACTCTTACAGCAACGTTATTCGCTGGTTCGATGATCCTGTTAACGACAGGTTGTAGTGAGGTCGATGGCGGAACCGTGCAGAACACCGTTCAATTACCAACGGATTCAGTGCTTAATTTTGCTTGTGCAGATGAGGGTATCTACCTGGAGCCATGTGTTCTGGATAATCCTGAAAACCCGTACGCTAATGTCGCTATCACCGCAGACAATTTTTACCCGGGTTCCCCAAATGACAAATTCGTTCTGAATGATGCAGCACCGTCCGCGAAGGCGAGATATTACCTGTGGGCGACAGCACTGGCGAAGGGTGCTGGCATACCAGGAGAGAACCAGTATTATACTGCTGTATCTCTGCAAGAGGTGTACGCGGAAAGCGGCAGCCCGACCACCCGAGACCAGGCGAAAAAAGCCTATCGCTCGGTTCTTGATAACTATTTCTTAAATCCTACATTTTTTGGTCCATTCACCGAGAAAGAAATATTTTTTGCCGCAGCCCTCAAGGATTTAGTCGGTGAGAATCTGGTTGAACCGGTACCACCTCTTATTTCTTTATATGACGAGAAAATAGAGGCACTCGGAGATCTTGGTGAGTGGGGCTACATCTACAACGAAACAACTAAAGTAATAACTTTTTTTCGATAATTAGCTCAACAATATACGATGAAGGCAAGGAGTAGTTTATGTTACCTAAAGATATTGTTAGAGGCGTCGCAGTCTCACGGAAAGGTTCGCCGGTAAAGGCGGATGCTTCTCCAGAAAGAGATGAAGAAACGGACAGTGATCTCTATAATGACAAACGGTCTTTATATGAGTTTGAAAAGGGTGTGAGTACTTATACTGAAAGTAATGATACCGTTTCCGGTGAATTTTTAGAGTTTGAAGGTGAGCGTTTTTACGCGATACACAATGCTGACAAGATGACACCGTTTTTTATCAGTGTTATCTCTGACAGTGATCACTGGTTATTCGTGTCTTCAACAGGCGGTTTGACAGCCGGACGTGTTTCGCCAGAGACCGCTCTTTTTCCTTACGTCACCGTCGACAAGATCCACGATAATGCCGTTCATACCGGATGCAAGACCATATTACATGTGAAAGTGAACGGTAAGCATTACGAATGGGAGCCCTTCAATATGGAGCATGACGGTCTTTACCTGGTCAACCGTCACCTGTATAAAAACCTGCTGGGAAACAAGTTGTGCTTCGAAGAGGTCAACCATGACCTGCAAATGGTGTTTCGATACACCTGGGCGACCAGCGACAGCTACGGTTTTATAAGACAATGTGAATTGCAGAATCTTGGTGAAGACAGTGTCAGTGTGGATATGGTGGATGGCTTGCAGAATATCCTGCCAGCCGGCACGCCACGTTTCGTGCAGACCAATTCGAGTAACCTGGTCGATGCCTACAAGTGGACAGAACTTGACAGGAAGAGCGGGATTGCCTTTTTTACACTTTATTCGGGTATCACCGATCGTGCCGAACCCTGCGAGTCACTCAAGGCGAATACCGTTTTTTGCCTGGGCCTGAACGGTCACAAGGTACTGGTTTCTTCAGAACAGCTCGATAATTTCCGCCTTGGCGGCGTTTTAAAACAGGAAGACAGCAAACGCGGCGTGCGCGGATCATACCTGGTAAACAAGACACTTGAACTCGCTTCGCAGGAATCACAAAACTGGCAGTTCGCTGCTAACGTCGAGCTAACTCAGAGTCAGGTAGTCGAATTGCGCAGGCAGCTTGATAAGCCTGGCATCGTTGCACAAGCTATTAAAAACTCTATCGATGATGGCTCAGATAAACTGGCGCGTATCATAAGCCGTGGTGACGGTTTCCAGGAGACTGCCGAAGATAATGTTGCCGTACATCATTATGCGAACGTGTTGTTTAATATATTACGCGGCGGTGTATTCGATGATCAGTACCAGGTGTCTTCGAACGATTTCGCTGCAAACATCAAAAACTTTAACCACGATCTATATCAACAGCACCGCGAACTACTGGAAGGCTTACCGGAGAAGCTGGACTTCTCACAACTGCTGTCGACCATCAAACAGCAGAATAATCATCAACTACAGCGTCTTTGCCTTGAATACCTGCCCATCACCTTTGGCCGCAGGCACGGTGATCCGAGTCGTCCCTGGAACCAGTTTGCTATCAAACTGAAAGATGAAGATGGAAACCGTCTGCTTTCTTATGAAGGAAACTGGCGTGATATCTTCCAGAACTGGGAAGCCCTGGCATTGAGCTACCCGGAATTTATCGAAAATGTGATAGCCAAGTTTGTTAATGCTTCCACTGTCGACGGTTATAATCCTTACCGTATTACCAAGCAGGGTATCGACTGGGAAGTTGAAGAACCGGACGACCCCTGGAGCTATATCGGCTACTGGGGCGATCACCAGATCATCTACCTGCTGAAATTACTGGAGCTGTCTAACAGTTTTCACCCGGCCAGGCTCAGTGCTCTGCTGCATCAACCGGTTTACAGTTATGCCAATGTTCCGTACCGGATAAAACCCTTTGAAGACTTGCTGGAAGATGCCAAGTCTACGGTCGACTATGATGAAGACCTCGCTGAACTTATAGAGCATCGCGTCGAGAACATGGGTGCTGATGGCAAACTGGTATTGAATGGTGGTGGCAAGGTCTACCAGGTTAATCTGCTGGAGAAACTGCTGGTACCGTTGTTGAGTAAACTAGGTAACCTGGTGGTCGATGGTGGTATCTGGCTTAATACTCAGCGCCCGGAATGGAACGACGCCAACAATGCACTGGTCGGCCAGGGCTTATCCATGGTAACGCTTTATTACCTGCGTCGTTATATCAGTTTCCTGCAGGAGTTACTGGCCGCAGAAACAGAGCAGGTTATCCTGTCCAATGAAGTCAGCCGATGGTTGCAGGAAACAGCGACTGCTTTGAGTAATGTCCGTCCATTATTGGGTAAAACGCCTCTCAGTGCGGAACAAAGATACAAGTTACTACTGGAACTTGGACAGGCGGCAAGTCGTTATCGCCAGATCGTGTATCAGCAAGATTCTTTTACCGGCAAAATGGCCCGGCCCGTCGATGAGATCAGGGCGCTGCTCGACGATGCGCTATTAGCTATCGACCATACTATCTCTAATAATCGTAGGATCGATCGTCTTTACCATTCATATAACCTGCTCGACCTGCAGCATGAGGCAGCTGTGGTGAATACACTTTATCCGATGCTGGAAGGACAGGTCGCTGCACTCAGTTCTGGTGCGGTTACCCCGGAACAGGCAATAGAGGTTCTGGAGGCCCTGTATGAAAGTGATGTATACCGCCCCGATCAGAACACCTTCATGCTCTATCCTGACCGGGAGTTAACAGGTTTCCTCGATAAAAATCGAATACCTGCCGAACAGGTCGAGGCGATACCTCTGTTACAACAGATGCTAAGTAAACGAGACGATAGTATCGTGTTGACTGATGTCGATGGTAGCTATCGCTTCAATGCAGATTTAAGCAATGTAGGTATGTTGAACGACGAGTTAAACACTTTGACTGCAATCTATGGCGATGACATAGAACTCGCTCGTAAACCACTGCAGGAACTCTACGAAACAATATTCAATCACCAGGAATTTACCGGTCGTTCAGGCGGCATGTTCGGTTTCGAGGGGCTGGGATGTGTCTACTGGCATATGGTCGCCAAATTGTTGCTGGCGGTTGAGGAAAATTTCTTCGCGGCGCTGGATCAGGGTGCAGATGAGATGATCTGCAATAAACTGGGTCGACTCTATTACCGGGTCCGCAAGGGTATCGGTTTTAACAAGACCCCGGCTGAGTATGGTGCATTTCCAACAGACCCATACTCACATACGCCAAAGCATGCTGGTGCTCAGCAGCCAGGTATGACCGGTCAGGTGAAGGAAGAAATAATCGCCCGTTACGGTGAGCTGGGTGTTCGTATCAGTAATGGTGCGGTAAGTTTTCAGCCAGACTCTGCTTCGTGCACAGGAATTCGTCGCAGAACCCCGGGAATTTCGTTACCTGGATGTCGATGATAACTGGCAGACGATTAACCTGCCAGCACGTGGGCTTGCTTTTACCTGGTGCCAGGTACCGGTGATCTATCGACTGGCAGAAGAAGTTGAACCTGTGCTCAGTATTACATGGGATGATGGAACAGAACAGTCACTGCTGCCACTGGAACTTCCCGCCGATGAGAGCTCCGAGCTGTTCAAACGCAGCGGTCGTATCCGTCAACTGACGCTGGTGCTGTCAGAAGAACAATTGTTCCATGAGTGATATGAAGTTTGACAAAGACTTTTTCTGGGGTGCAGCCACCTCCAGCTATCAGATCGAAGGTGCGGCCTGCCGTGAAGGTGGTGGTCGTTCTGTCTGGGATATGCTGGGTCAGCAGCCGGGGAAGATCGTCAATGGTGACACCGGTGAGATCGCATGTGACCACTATCATCGATATAGAGATGATGTCGCCTTGATGTCGAATATCGGCTTACAGGCATACCGCTTCTCGATTAGCTGGCCGCGGATTTTACCTGATGGTACCGGTAAAGTTAATCAACCGGGTCTGGACTTTTATAGTCAGTTGGTCGATGAGCTACTGGAAAAAAATATAACCCCCTGGATAACATTATTTCACTGGGACTTTCCTTATGCCTTGTTCTGTCGTGGCGGCTGGCTGAATAGAGATAGTGCAGACTGGTTTGCGGACTATACTGCGCTGGTGGTAGATAAACTCTCTGACCGGGTTTCGCAATGGAGTACCTTGAACGAACCCCAGTGTTTTATCAGTATGGGCCACCTCGATGGCAGCCATGCACCTGGCCTGAAACTGGGTATGTCGGAAGTCTTGCTGGCGTCACACAATGCCCTGCGGGCGCATGGCAAGTCTGTTCAGGTGATCCGTGCTAATGCTAAAACTGAACCATCCATCAGCGTAGCACAGGCGAACAAGATATCTATACCTGCTTCTGAACATCCAGATGATATCGAAGCAGCACGTCAGCATATGTTTTCTGTCCGAGAAAAACATTTATTCAGTAATTCATGGTTCTCTGATCCGATGATATTGGGACACTATCCAGAAGAGGGCGTCAGGTTATTTGCTGCAGAGATGCCAGAAATAGTTGCAGGCGATCTCGAGTGTATCAATCAGAAACTGGATTATTTTGGTACCAACATATATTCCGGTGTACATGTGCGGGCCGGCAAGGATGATGGTTTTGAAGTCGTGGAAAAAAATGATCTGCCAGTGACCGAGATGGGCTGGCCGGTAACACCAGAAGCATTGTACTGGGGACCAAGGTTTATTCACGAACGCTATCAGTTACCTATCGTGGTCACTGAAAACGGCATGGCCAATAACGATGTCGTGAACAACGGTAAAATTCATGATAGGGAGCGTATCGAATATCTGTACAAGTACCTCGGTGAATATGCACGTGCGATTGAAGATGGTGTGCCTGCGCTTGGCTATTTCTTATGGTCTATGATGGATAATTTTGAGTGGGCGGAAGGTTACAGCAAACGTTTTGGCATAGTTCACGTTGATTATCAGACACAGCAGCGAATCTTAAAATATTCTGCCTACTGGTATAAGGCACTTATCGCCAGTCACAAATCGGGGACTCTGAAAGATCCTGAAACAACAGTGATCGATGAACAGGCCGTAGAAGCTGTCTGATGCTGATGATTCTGCCTAGTGATATTAGTCCCTGTGTAACTTAATGCAGTCAATCATTAATTGTTTAACTTAAAACACAATGCGACCTCAAAAAATACAACCATGTGTCTAATAGCAGATATAGGCGGTACCAATGCGCGTTTTGCACTCGTTGACGAGGGCAGTACTACGCCGCAACATGAACGTACTCTGGCGTGTGCGAATTATCGCACCCTGGTAGATGCGGTGCTGGCTTACCTTGAAGACGCGTCACAGCCGATGCCTGAGACAGCCTCGCTGGCGATCGCGACGCCTGTATCTAATGATCGGGTGGTAATGACAAATCATGTATGGGACCTGTCACTTGAAGAGACCAGGAAGACCCTGGGACTTGAGTCGTTAAAAGTATTGAATGATTATACTGCGCTTGCTCTCGCGCTGCCGTACCTTGCTAAAGAAGATTTTCACCAGGTCGGTGGCGGCAAAGCCGTAGATAAACAGACCATGGCGGTGTTAGGCCCTGGTACCGGACTCGGTGTATCAGGTTCGATCTATACGGGAGATTACTGGTTGCCTTTACAGAGTGAAGGCGGGCATGTTTCTTATGGTCCGTTAAATGACCGCGAAACAGACGTCATCAATGCTATCCGTAAACATCGTGGTCACATTTCTGCAGAGTCCCTGGTGTCTGGTCCCGGCCTGGTACTGCTGTATGAATCTATCGCCAGATGCGACGGGGTTGAACATGAATTGCTATCCCCGGAACAGATTGCAAATAAAGCACTGGCCAGGAAGGCTAACGCGACTGCAGAAGAAGCCGTTTCTATGCTCTGCGGCATTCTTGGATCTGTTGCCGGCAACCTCGCATTGACCCTCGGTGCTCGAGGTGGTGTTTATGTGGGTGGTGGCATCATACCTAAGCTGGGTAAATATTTTGACAGCTCGCCATTTCGCGAACGTTTCGAAGACAAGGGCAGGTTTAGCAAATACCTTGCAGAGATACCGACGCATGTTATCAGTTCTAAATATCCAGCACTGATCGGTGCTGCGGTTGCAGTAAGACCAGAATATGGTTACCTGGGTGCCACTAGTGTCTCAAGCTAGAACGTTCAGATAAACATTAATTTATTAATAATTATTATGTATATGGGGAAAGAAAGTGTCGGGTAAGTACCAGATAAATAAATACTTGGCGGGTATTGATTTCGCATCATTATCTCATGCCGATAGAATTTTGTTGATGCGAGAAATACTGGATCGAAAGATTCACGGTATGTCATTTAGTCCATACATGGATGATCAGGAACCTGGTGTCGAGATCAGTGAAGCACAGATAGAACAGCGTATGAAGATCATTCAGCCCTATACCAACTGGGTTAGAACTTTTTCCTGTATAGAAGGCAGTGAGCATGCGCCACGCATCGCAAAAAAACTGGGATTAAAAACCATGGTTGGTGTCAGCATCGGCTCTGATCGAGAAAAGAATGAAATCGAATTTAATAATGCAATCGAAATCGCGCGTCAAGGACATGTCGACATCCTTGCAGTCGGCAATGAAGTACTGCTTCGAGGTGATCTGGGCGAACAGGATCTGATCGATTATATAGAACGCGCCAAACAGGCCGTACCGGGCCTGACCGTTAGTTATGTCGATGCGTATTTCCTGTTTGAAGACTATCCGAGAGTTGCGGATGCCTGTGATGTTTTACTGGTTAACTGTTATCCGTTCTGGGAAGACTGTCCGGTGGAATATTCTTTGCTCTATATGAAAGAGATGTATCGCCGTGCGGTTTATGCCGCTAAAGGTAAAAAAGTGATCATCAGTGAAACTGGCTGGCCTAGTGAAGGTGCTACTACGGGTGCAACCGTGCCTTCATATGACAATGCTATGCGCTATTTTATTAATACCTACCAATGGGCTGATGAGGAAGGTATAGAGATCTTTTACTTCTCATCTTTTGATGAATCGTGGAAAACCGGTGATGAAGGAGATGTCGGTGCGTACTGGGGATTATGGGATAAGGACGGCAACTTTAAATATTCATAAATATGGGTTTGAAAAGCAATGAAAAATAATAAATTAGATATAGGTTTCGAGCATGCCATCTGTTATTCCGGCTATAGAGAAGGGCAGTCTCCGGTAGATGGTGTCTTTCCTTCTTACCAGGAGATCCATGAAGACCTGAATATACTTAAAGACAACTGGAAGCTGCTCAGGCTTTACGATTGCAGCTGGCATGCTGAATTCGTGCTCGAAGTTATACGCAATGAATCACTAGATCTTAAAGTGATGCTTGGTGCAGATATGGCCGCCGAAGAGGCTAACTATAACTGTCCCTGGGGCGCTAACTACGATGAGAAAACACTCATCGCGAACAGACGCGAGAATAGCCATGAGATCGACAGGTTGATCAGCCTGGCGAACCGTTATCCTGACATCGTTTCATCTGTGTCTGTCGGTAACGAGGCTAGTGTTGACTGGAGTGACCATCTCGTAAGTGTCGGCAAGTTACTGAGTTATGTCCGCAGGATAAAGGCGGCAGTCAAGCAACCGGTTACTTTCTGTGAGAACTATGTGCCATGGACAAATAAACTGGAGCCTCTGGTAGCAGAGCTGGACTTTATTTCACTGCATACCTATCCGGTATGGGAGTACCAGACCATCGAAGGCGCGCTCGAATATACCAAGCAGAATTATTACAGCGTTGCCAATCATTATCCTGATAAACCAGTGGTGATCACCGAGGCTGGCTGGACGACCTGTTCTAATGGCCGTGGCATACATCCGTGGAATGCTTCGCAGGAATTTCAGGCGACTTACTACTGTGAGCTTCTGGACTGGTGTAAAGAGGCGGATATCCTGACATTTGTTTTCGAAGCGTTTGACGAGCCCTGGAAAGGATCAGCCGATCCACATGAACCTGAGAAACATTGGGGCATCTTCACTATCGATCGTAAACCAAAGCTTGTGATGCAGGATATATATTCTCATCTATAGGTCTGCGTTCGGCAAGAATAATGAAGCATCGCAATAAGGAAATATAATGAGTAACTATCCAAGAACGTTC
Source organism: uncultured Gammaproteobacteria bacterium (assembly GCA_963807625.1). Classification (GTDB taxonomy): domain Bacteria; phylum Pseudomonadota; class Gammaproteobacteria; order SZUA-229; family SZUA-229. The sequence goes on along the minus strand of CAWECN010000002.1, from coordinate 25,888 downwards.
TCTCATATCGGGATTTCTGTTCCAGATGTAGATAAGGCCGTCGACTTTTATAGCGAGGTGATGGGCTGGTATCAGATCATGAAGCCGACGGTAATCACCGAGGAGTCTGACACGCCGATCGGTCAGATGTGTATCGATGTATTTGGTACTGGCTGGGGCTCTTTTAAAATCGCCCATATGTCTACAGGTGACAAGATCGGTGTCGAGATGTTCGAGTTTAAAAATAACGAAAGTCCAAAAGACTTCGAGTACTGGAAAACGAGCACATTCCATTTCTGTGTACAGGATCCGGATATCGAAGGTCTGGTGGAAAAGATAGTCGCACATGGAGGTAAGCAGAGAATGCCGATCCGTGAGTATTATCCAGGCGAAAAACCATACAGGATGGTTTATGTAGAAGATCCATTCGGTCTGATATTCGAGGTTTACTCACATAGTTATGAGTTAACGTATTCCCAGGGTGCTTATTAAACAAGGATGCGTACTAAACCAGGTACGAATTAAACGTTAACGGTCAAAAAGTTTACAAAATACTATACGCGGATGATGTATTCGCATTAACAGGCTTCGGCTTCAGTCAACAGGAAGTGCTTTCTCTCAGCTGAACTGATTTACAACGAGCAATTAAAATGAATTTAGCAATGATAGGTCTGGGGAAGATGGGCGCCAATATGGTTCGACGTCTCGTACGTGATGCTCACCAGGTCGTCGCTTATGATGTCGATATAAGAAACGCGGCGGCACTTGCCGCTGAACATCACAATATAACCGCAGTGAACAGCCTGGAGCAATTAGTTAACTCTCTCGACGCACCACGTGTGATCTGGTTGATGGTACCGCATGAGTATGTCGACCAGAGTATAGAATCTCTGCGCGACGCTGGAATGAGCAAGGGAGATCTGCTGGTTGATGGCGGTAATTCGAATTTTAATCTATCAAAACAACGTGCTGAATATCTTCACAGCATGGGGATCCATTTTGTAGACTCGGGAACCTCTGGTGGTGTATGGGGACTGGAGAATGGTTATAGCATCATGGCCGGTGGTAGTGATGAAGCAATCGAAATACTGCGACCCGCACTCGAATCTTTAGCGCCGGCAAAAGATACAGGCTGGGGTCATGTCGGACCTGCCGGTGCAGGTCATTATGTGAAGATGGTTCATAATGGCATCGAGTATGGCATGATGCAGGCGTATGCAGAAGGATTTGAGATGCTCGATGCCAAGCATGAGATGCATCTTGACCTGCCGCAGATATCTCAGATCTGGCAACACGGCAGTGTGGTGCGTTCATGGCTGCTGGATCTGATCGCCGATTCGTTAATTGAGGATAAAACGCTGTCTTCATTGAGTGACTACGTTGATGATTCCGGCGAGGGCCGCTGGACGGTACATGATTCGATCGACCTTGGCGTACCAACACCGGTACTGACACTGGCCTTGCAGATGCGTTTTCGCAGCCGTCAGGATCCATCCTTCGGCGGTAAGGTGATAAATGCTATGCGTGCAGGTTTTGGTGGGCACAGTATTAAATCATCAGAATAGTAATAAAAACAGCATGTTGGTATTAGTAATTAATGCATATTCTTAAGTATAAACTGTTTACTGGTACTGCTTATCGTAGGAGAAGATTATGAATCAAAAAGAGTTACATAATATTTCACCGAAGAGCGCAGCACAGATGCTCCACGATGACCCGCGTGCGATATTAGTCGACATCCGCTCGAGCATGGAGTTCCTGTTTGTCGGTCACCCTGTTGGTGCAGTACATCTACCGTGGATCGATGAACCCGACTGGGAGATCAACCCGCACTTTGTCGCCGAGGTACGTAAATTAATGCTGGGTGGTGCGGTATGTGATGTCGAAGAAGGCTGTGCACCTATCGTGTTGATCTGTCGCAGCGGTAAGCGATCACTCGAAGCGGGTAAAGTATTACTGGCTGCCGGTCTCAGCAGTATCTATCATATCGATGAAGGATTCGAAGGTGATCTGAATGATGTTCATCAGCGTAGTTCGATCGGTGGCTGGCGGTTCCATGGATTGCCGTGGGAGCAGTGTTGAAAACTTCAGTCATCATGAAGCAGACAGATCCGTTCGCGTATGTCTTACTCTTATGTCACTTGTAAATGAATAACGTGAGGGTTAAGAAAAAATGCTGACACCGCCTCTTAGTTTCTCCGAGAAATTTAATTATGCCCTGGGTGATACCGCCTCCAACTTTTTCTTCCAGTTTTTCGGCATCTTCATCATCTACTATTACACCGATGTCTATGGGCTGAGCACGTCCGCTGTGACCACCATGCTGTTAACCGTAAAACTATGGGACTGGATTACGGATCCGATCATGGGCATCATCGCTGATCGGACCAATACACGCTGGGGCAAGTTTAGGCCTTACCTGTTATGGATGGCCGTTCCATACGGTGCATTAGGCTACCTGATGTTCATCAATCCTGATCTAGGGGAAGAAGGCAAACTTATATTTGCCTACGTTACTTACATCCTGATGATGACCGCCTACACGGCGATCAATGTCCCTTATGGCGCGATGATGGGTGTGATGACTACTTCGTCCAGTGAGCGACTGACCCTTGGCACGTTCCGTTTCGTCGGTGCTTTCAGTGCGGCTATCATCCTGGGTATGTCTGTCAGGCCTATGGTCAGGTATTTGGGCGGCGACGACGAGATGCTCGGCTTCCAGTACACGATGGCAATCTTTGCAGTGTTGTCGGCTTTGATGTTCCTGCAGACTTTTCGCGGCACCAAGGAACGGGTTTCACCACCACCAAACCAGGATAGCCATATAGGTAAAGACCTGGCAACCCTGTTCAAGAACACAGCCTGGCTGGTGATGGTAGTCGCCGGGATATTTACCCTTGCCAGTGTTGCTATCCGTGGTGGCGCAACCGTGTATTTCTTCAAGTACTACATGCTTGATGACAACACCTCTTTTATCTGGATTTGGGACCGTACCAGCTTCTTTATAACGATAGGCGCAATCGTGTTTGTAATCGGAGTCATCGCCGGACGCTACCTGAGTAATTTTTATGACAAGCGTTCGTTGATGCTGTTTTTGACGCTTTCCAACGCAGTCATAATGGGTCTGATATTTTATATTCCAAACGATGCTTACTGGACAATGCTGGCGATGAACGCACTGGCCTCTCTGCTTGCCGGGCCGACACCGGCACTGGTCTGGGCGATGTATGGTGACGTTGCCGATTTTGGTGAGTGGAAATTTAACAGGCGGACAACCGCACTGGTGTTCTCAGCGGCGCAGTTTGCACAGAAGCTTGGTTTGACCATCGGCGGTGTATTGCCGACGGCCGTGCTTACCTATGTTGGTTACGAAGCCAATATGGCTCAATCGGAAACATCATTGCTCGGTATCCGCCTGATCTTCACCTGGCTGCCGGCGCTATTCGCTATCATCGCCGGCCTGGCGTTTATTTTTTATCCACTTCGCGATACTCATCTCGTTCAGATCGAAGAGGATCTGGTGAATCGCCGCTTAGGCGAAGGTGAACTGAGTCCAGCACTCAGTCCGTCGTAAGAAAAACCTATCCATTGTTTGACTGACATCGAAGTCAGAAGAATAGGCCTGAGCCCAGTAATCGTGACCCGGGTAATCGAAAGTAGTGGCAGAAAATAATGAGGACACTATGTTTAGTCGAATACACAGATTGGCGTTATTGCTGATTGTCATAATGTTATGCAATACCTCTGCCTGGGCAGAAGCGATACCCGTTGAACTTAAGAAAACAGATAAAGGCTGGCAGTTGCTGCGCGATGGCAAGCCATACTTCATCCGTGGTGCCGGTGGTAGTGCCGGCTTGCAAAAGCTGGCGGCTGCCGGTGCAAACTCGGTGCGTACCTGGGGCAGTGACGATATCGACGATCTCCTCGATGAAGCGCATGCTCTAGGTCTATCGGTTACTGTCGGTATCTGGCTTGGCCACGAGCGGCATGGTTTTGATTACAACGACGAGGCCCAGGTGAAAGCGCAACTAGAGAGTGCCCGTAAGGCAGTCATGCGTTACAAAGATCATCCTGCGGTACTGCTCTGGGGGGTTGGTAACGAGATGGAAGGTTTTGCTTCCGGCGATAACCCCGCTATCTGGAAAGCTGTTAACGATATCGCCAGCATGATCAAGAAACTTGATCCGGCACATCCGACCATGACGATTACTGCGGAGATCGGTGGCGAGCGTATCAGCAGTATCGAAAAATACGGCACCGCGATCGATATACATGGCATTAATGCATATGGCGGTTCACCTTCTATCCCCGAACGTTATCGTGCAAATGGTGCTACTAAACCCTACATACTGACCGAGTTCGGGCCACCCGGTTCATGGGAGGTTGCCAGCAACGACTGGGGCGCAGCCTATGAGTTGACCAGTACGGAGAAGGCGCAACGATACAGAGATAGTTATCAGCAAGGTGTGCTCGGTGCGCCTGGTCTTGCGCTTGGTTCCTATGTCTTTATCTGGGGTTACAAGATGGAAGCAACGGCGACCTGGTTTGGCATGTTCCTTCCAGATGGCTCGCCGTTAGCTGCTGTCTATACCATGACTGAGTTGTGGTCTGGCCAACCGCCAAAAAATCTTGCACCTGCTGTGCAGCCTTTGATCGTAAAAGGTGACTCGCAGGTCGAACCGGGTAGTGAATTGCAGGTCGTGAGTCTGATAGACGATCCGGAAGCAGGCGAGGTCAAGGTGCGTTGGGTATTGCGCCGTGAGTTACAAGGTGAACAGATAGGCGGAGACTACCGGGCGATGCTCCCTGATATCGAAGATGCGATCATCGAAAGTCGACTCGACGGAGCATTAGTCCGTATGCCTGAAGAGCCAGGATCTTATCGGCTGTTCCTTTATGTTTACGATGCTGCCGGTAATGCGGCGACAGCCAATGTACCCTTACTGGTCAAAGGCGAAGCGCGCACAGCGATGCCATTCCTGGTTTACGAGGATGGTTTTGAAGGCATGCCATGGGCGCCCTCAGGATGGATGGGCTCGTACCAAGAACTTCAGTTAGAAGGTGATCACACTGATAACCCTCACCAGGGTAATGCCTGTATCAAGATGCGTTACAAAGGTAAGTTTGGCTGGGTCGGTGTGGCCTGGCAGCATCCAGATAATAACTGGGGAGATACTGATGGTGGTTTTGATCTCACCAGCGCGACTGCACTCGAGTTCTGGGCACGGGGCGAGTGGGGTGGTGAGAATGTCAGTGCTGGCGTTGGTCTCATCGGTAAAGATAAACCGTATCCGGATTCGGGTCTCGCGAGCATCACTGACATCGTTCTAGAAAAGGAGTGGAAAAAATACCTAATTTCTCTAGAAGGTATCGATCTCTCAAGTATCAAGACAGGGTTTTATATCAGTGTAAAAGGGCGGCAGACATCAGTGACTGTTTACCTGGACAGTATACGTTTCATCCGTCAGTCAGGAGAGTAAAATCGTGATTTGTTTTCGAAACTTCAGGTCTTGCTTGATCAAGAAGCAATATATAGATATTTTTTTATCTGGTTTTTCCATAGGTATGAAACGAGACAGGGGATAGTTTAACTAATGATACCTGAGAGTGAAATCCAGAGAGTCCTTGATACGAGGCGGTTTGCGATACTGGCTACCCAGAGTGATGGCCAGCCACATACCAGCCTGATGGCGTTCACGCCTATGGATGGCATCCGTCATCTCATCGTGGCTACTTATCGCGACACGTTAAAATACCGTAACTTGTTGAAAGAAAACCGCGTGGCAGTCCTGATCGATAGCAGGACTGTGTCGGATTCAGCTACACCCCGGGGTATCGTTCTCACCTTACACGGCATTGCAACTGAAATCTCCAATGCTGATCGTGCTGCGGCAGAGCAGGCACATCTGGCGAGGCACCCGGATCTCAGCGCATTCCTGAGCTCGCCTGGCTGCGTCTTGTTACGTATTGCAGTAAACAACTATGAGCTCGTTGGTGGTATTGAAGAAGTATCCTGGTATACGTTGGCGGTATAACTGCTACCTGAGATCGCAGGGCATAGATTTAACATTATTATAATTTTCAGGTAAGCCTGTGAAGCGATTGGTCTGAGGTGAGAAAAACTATCGGGAATGACGTTTTTTACATTAACCATAGCGAATCAGAAAGAAGTTCCCAAAGTAATAGACATAAAAAAGCCCCGCCAGCTTAGTCGGGGGCTTTTTTATGTCTGTGTCGTTTCCCAGCGTGTCATATTTTCAACTTTTATGGTCATTATCAGATTACGAGTCTATACTTTATTTTGATCGTATCCATTCAAGGCAGATTTGTTACTAAAAAGGAATATTCCTGCCTAAATTTTGAAATGCTCTAAAATATTCAGGTCTCGCTCGTCAAAAGGGCACTCAAAAGAGAAAAAACATGTCAATTCCAGGCAAGTATTTTTTATTGATCTTACCTCTGTTTCTATTTTCAGGCCTGTTACAGGCAGAAACGGTTTCTCTAAAAACACCAAAAGGTGTTGTCGCTACCGCTGACTACAGATCGGGTGAAACTGGAAAACCTTTATTGATTTTTATTCACGGTTTTTTACAGACCCGAAGCTTCTCTACCGTAGATCGATTATTTAGTGCCTTACACGAAAGTGGTTTTCCTGTACTCGCGCCTACCTTGTCTCTGGGTATTTCAAATCGTGCTCAGGCACTTCCGTGTGAGTCTATACACCTGCATTCATTGGACAGTGATACTGAGGAGATCGGACAATGGGTCAACTGGGCTAGCCAGCAGGGGCATAAAAACATTGTCTTGATCGGGCATAGCGCCGGTAGCGTAAATATTACTGCCTACCTGGCTGAGGGTGTTAACCCGGCAGTCAAAAAAACCATACTCATCAGCCTGACTCACTATGGTCCTGGCAGGCCGGCTGCATTAGAGACAGAAGAACATGCTGGTACGGCGCGCAAGATGATAGCGCAAGGTGATGACGGTTTAGGGAAGTTTGCACTGGCATTCTGTAAAGAATACGTTAGCACAGCAGAGAATTTTCTTTCCTATTACAACTGGTCTGACCAGGATATCCTAAAAGCCATAAATGTAGAAACATCTGAAAACTACATCATCATCGGCAGTGCGGATAATCGTATTGACCGAAATTGGCTGAGTTCGCTACAACAGGCCAGTGGAAAAATCATAGTTGTCGATGGAGCGAGTCATTTCTTTGATCAATCACATGAATTTGACCTGTTAGATAGTGTGGAAGATACATTAAACTCAGATTAGACAGGCTTTATACGTATTACAATTATGGACAAGATTTCAAATAAGGATACGACGTCACTATTTACGCTTTCGATTAGCAGTTATGCGCTGATATTCTTATTTTTCGTAGCTACCTTCTTTATAGGTATAGGAATATACGCCTATAGCAGCCTTGAAAATACACGATCAAATATCCATGAAAATGATCGTCTGGCAGCGAACGAAGAGTTGCATCAAGCTATAGAGTATATTGTGAGTTCTGTCAGCGTGATTTCTGTGCAGGTTTCAAACTGGGATGAGATTTTCCAGCAACTCGAAAATCCTGCATATTATTCTTACTGGCGTAAATATCGATTGTTAAATGCAGATATCCTGCCTGACTATATAGAGGCAGCAGAGGTCTTTGATCGGAATGGTAGTGCTCTGGCGTCATTGTCTGATAGTCTCTTTCCAGTACATATCGATGTAAATTCATTGCAACCCATGCTTGATATAAAAGAGCAATCAGCCAGTCTCATCGTTTATTTGCCCATCAATCGGTTAGTAGGAAATGCTCATATAGTCGGTTATCTGGGAATCCGGATCCCTTTGCTGGGTACTTTACTCAGTCAGTATCGCTTCCGTTTTATCGATCCCGCAACTCTGCACATATCCAGCACTATAAACCGTCAGCTTAAGTTGAGTGACGCAGAGACCGTCCTGAATTTTCAGGTAATGTCCAGTCCTGAAGCTGAGTCGATGATGGAGATCATGAAAGTGACCGTCATACAGCTGGCGGCCATTGTTGGCATTCTTTGTTTGAATTTCTATTTCTTGATGGTCTACCTGCTCGGAAAACCGCTCGTTGAGGTTTCAGAGTATATCGACAAGTTGTTACATAGTGATCCCGGGAACATGACCGGTGGTGTTAACCGGTTATTTCCAGTAGCGGAACTGGAGAAGGTTAGATCATCATTAAATAAGTACCATGCTGATCTAAAGAAGGCGCATGGTGATCTTGACGAGAAAAATCAGGAGTTATGGGTGCTTGCACATCACGATACGCTGACGGGAATGCTCAATCGTCGTGCTTTCGAGACTGAGTGGAATAAGTCGAAGCAATTATTAAGCCGCCGTCGTGTTGGTGTCGGCTTGATACTTTTTGATATCAATCACTTTAAAGCTATCAACGATTCGTATGGCCACCAGGTGGGTGATGATGTGCTGATAGCGATAAGTTCCTGTATCCAGAAAACGCTTAGAGAGTCTGAAAAACTTTATCGAATAGGTGGTGATGAATTTGCCGCGATTATTATCGGGTGTACCCCAGAAGATGAAGTGATACTGTCACAACGCTGCATGGATTCCGTTCAGGAATATGATTTCGCAGCGATGGGTATCAAAGAAGTCGTGCGTATAAGCTGTGGTGTCTCACATTGTCAGGCAGATGAACTTGATAAATTAAATAATCTGCAGTGGCAGGCAGATGTAGCCGTTTACCAGGCAAAGAGACCAGGGGTGACAAGACCTGTTCTCTTTGATGAAGAGATGGCTGATGGTACTGAAGCAGTGTTTTCCAGCTGGATAAGTAACGCTGTCTACGACGCAGTCACACAGGGTACCGGCATCGAGATCCACTATCAACCGATCGTATATACCAGTTCCCGTGATGTAGCCTATTACGAAGCACTGCTTCGTATCCGATATGAAGGTGAACTGGTTCCACCATCACACATCTTTCCGATCGTCTCCATGCGTCAGATGGAAATGGAGCTGGATCGCACTATTATCGAAAAAGTACAGGAAGACCTGGAACAGGAACTCATACCAAAGGGTAGTGGCATCTCGATCAATCTATCTGCCGAGTCTGTAGCACACAGGAAGGTCGTTGACTGGTTGATGCCACTCACTGACTTTACCCAGAGTTACTATATCGTGATCGAAGTTACGGAGACTTCATTGATCACGCAGATTAGTTCTGCGGCTCGTAGTCTGACCATATTAAGAAAACTAGGATTCAAAGTAGCCCTGGATGATTTTGGCAGTGGTTACTCATCGTTACGCTACCTGACCAGTATGCCGGTGGATATCATCAAATTTGATATTTCACTGATCCAGGGGATGATGGATGAACGACTGGGTAAACTTGTACAGGAAATGGCCAGTATGCTAATCGGTCTGGGTTATGATCTAGTAGCCGAGGGAATCGAATCGGAAGATCTGCTAATAATCGTTGATGCAGCCGGTTTCAATCTTTCTCAGGGCTACCTTTTCGGTAAACCCACCAGAAATCGTACGGAGATCAGGCCAGTTAAGTGCTTATCGATGGCTGGAAAACAATAGTCTAATTTTAAGAACATACTTCTAAAATATATTTTATCTAACTGTTTTAAATGTAATTATTATATGAAGTATTATCTTTTACATACCGTCTATCCATTTGTTTGAATATTTTGTCGATAATTTGACAGTTTTTTTCAGATTTGGTGTATTATTACTTTCTAACGGCAGACCAAGTTTGTCGTTCATAAATGTCAGCCACGGTTCTCGCGGTTGAAAAAGAATCTCAAATTAAAATTTTCTACATCACACTTTGTGGTGTTCCCAATCTATTTATGTGCAGGATGTATGTAGATGAGTAAAACTATGAAAACTTTTGATAATACCGTAAAACCAGCTGTTAAATTACTCTGCCTGGCTACTTTATTTGGCCTTGCCGCTTGTGACCCGGGGCAGCCTGAGTCCAGTTCCGCTTTCAGTGCCTCAGGTTATGCCGCACCATTAAGTCAGGCTGAATTTAATTCTCTACCTCCAGAAGAACAGTACCAGGTCGCTAGCAAGTTATATGGAACGTTATTTCGTGGTATCTCAGCTGAAGACTTTTACAATCTGGAAGCAGGTACAACCAGTCTGTCACCTAAGAGTAATACATTCCTGGTCGATACAAAAAAAGCTCTGGAGACAACTTTAACCGTTGATGAGCTCAGAGCGGCGGATACCCTGATCGAAGGTTTCGATGAAGAAGGTAATCCGAACGAAGATGACGCCAAATACTCTTTTGATGATGATACAGACGCAGATGAAAACGAAAAAGCCATGCAGCTACCGCTGGCGCGTATAAAAGAATACCCGATCAGCCGTGATTTGTATGTGCAATGGATGGCATATTTCCTAAGTAATACCATCATGTATTCACCAGCCGTCGAGATGGAGAGTACCGATACGGTCGATGCACAGAATATGTATCGTTTTTTGACGACAAATATTCGTGAAGGAAACTCGGTAAGACAGATGGTTCGTTCAAACCTGCCTTCATTAGCCAGGTGGCGTGTATCACGATCGTCTGAGAATCATGCCCTTGAAGCTTATGAGCTTTATCTGGGTCTATTTGAAACGGAAGAAGATTCAGTAAAAGGCGGTATTGCCTGTAAAGACTTTTACCTGACAGATGAAGATTCTGGCTATGTCATCAGTACCACTAATATCCCGAATACAGAACCGCAACTGATTCTTGATGCTTATTTCATAACAACTTGTGAAGACTTATATGACGTTATCTCCGGGCATCCGCTAATTATGCCGCGCGCTGTAGAAGTGCTGACGAATTATATATTTCAGGTCGATCACGAGAGGACAGGGTTAATATCATTAATTCTATCGTAAGCAGTGGTGCTGAAACCTATGAAGATATTTTTACCGCGATGATCTTCTCGAAAGAGTATCTGTTGAATACAGAGAGACCTCGATCATTTGAAGAGAGTCTGATGCCGTTACTGGATTCGCTTAAATGGGATCCGGCAGCTGACCCAACAGATTCAGCGGGTAAGAGCATCTTTGAATATATGGCTTCAGGTTCTACTGATCCTCCTAATAATCGTACTAATGTCCTGTATCTGGGTAATAAAGGCTGGCATTCGATGTCTTTGAAAGATTGGCCGTCTGCCTGATGTACCACTCGATGCGTTGAGTTTTGCTAACTACCATAAAGGTGTTCGTGAAGAGTTATTAGTAGATACCAGGCACTATGATGGAAGCCAGACAGATATTCCCGGTCTTGCTTTATAACGGTATGGGTAATGATGATGATGACCTGCGTGACGTTATCTCACAGCTGAGTCTGACCGATTATATCCACTTCCTGTTTTTAAATACCATGCAACGTAAAGCAAGTGCTGATGAAATAGCCGGTTTAATCGCTATATATCGATGGACTGTCTTTACTGGAAACGGATATCGACGGTAACCAGGTTATCAGGCCAAGTACCAGTGATAACCGTCATAACAATATCGCACAAATAACCTTTGACTATATTTCCCGGTTGCCTGAGTTCTATTACTTCAAGGCAGTCAATTAAAGGATAGTGATCAGGAAAATACTATGAATAAAAGAAACTTTCTAAAAAGCGTTGCTGCTCTAGGTGGCTCTGCACTTTTACCATCATCACTTAATCCGTTAGCGATGTATAAGACGGCGAGTGCGGCAGTCGATTACTCTGGTGCAACTGTTGTTGCGCCGACCGTCATGCCACAGGTCATCAATGTCTTTCTATATGGCGGTCCGTCTGAGCTTTCCGGCAATCTGACAAATATGAGTGGCCCTGACGGTATTGATGCCAACTCGCAAAACTCATATGCGGATGCCTTTGGTAGCCGGATATTAACGTTTGATGATACCGGTGATGCTGCCAATGGATTTATCACAAAAAATGGCTTCTGGCGTGGAACACCGAATAATAATAATTCACACCTGGATGACAATGGTGCCGGCGGCCGTGCAATGCAGTATATGCTGGATAAAGGCCATATGTCAGTTTACCGTACACTGTTCAAAGAGCTCGATGGGACTCGTTCTCATCGTGAAAGCCTGTTGCAGAGTTTTAAAGGTTCTCTGGATATCGAAGGCAGCCCGGGTGTAGGTACACGGATAGCGGCAACATTATTTCAGCATCGTGGTCTGTATGAAAATAATACGCTACTAGCTGATGGTACTGGGTTTAGTGACATCGTAAATGATCTGTTGTTACCTTTTGTTTCTTTCGAGGGTGATACACGTGCCTACCAGCAGGACCCGGATTTTCAGGTTCCATTATTGATGCGTGGCCTTACCCTGGATCAGAACTTTCAAAATCCTTATTCCAGAGGAAGCGTACCATCGAGTGATGTAGATATCGAAGCGTTGGCAACAGCCATGCGTACAGCGGAATACGATGCAAGATATTCAGGTACAGCAAACAGTTTTGATCTAAGAGAATTCCTCGAAAGTAAAATTAATGGTATTCAGGCTGCAGATAGCTTACCTCTGCCAATTATCGATCCGACCGACCCTGATGCTGCAGATGATGCTGCTTCATTGGGTCTTGCTCCGGGTGATGCGATCGTTTATCCGAATAACCAGTACACCTCAAGGGTACGCGCTGCAGTGACATTAGCATTGGTGAACCCGAGCTCACTCTATATAGCAGTCGGAGGTGGCCTGGGTGGCTGGGATGACCATAACAATGGTATCGATAACTATCGTAACCGGATGAATGCTCTGATGGAAGTGATGAAAGCGGCTACATTGCATATCAAGTACGCCAATGCTTCAAAAAATAGTACGGGCGCCTTTACCACACTTCGATGGCTAATACGCGTACAACTGATAATATCGTTATCAATATGTGCTGGTGATTTTGGCCGACGAGTAAATCTCAATGGTAACCAGGGCTGGGACCATGGTAATAATCAAAACCTGTTTACCTTCGGTGGTGCAGGTGTAAGACAAGGTGGGGCAGCAGCATTAGGTAAAGTTGTCGGTACTACAGTCCGTGTTGGTGACCCGGGTACGAATAACCAGGTAACTGAACCGGCACCTGGCAGTTATAAAGCAGAACCGATGTCTGTTGCCGCTACTGTCTACTCTTATTTTGGGGTGCAGGATCCCGATATGTTAACCAGAGATGATGAATTGAATCCAGCAGGTGTTCCAGCGATCGATGAAACGCAAACTGGTGAACCTGCTGAACCGGGCATTCCTTCACCATTAGTAAATTAGTAGTTAAACTAAAAACTAATAAAAAACTCCGTACTAGATACGGAGTTTTTTTTGGGTTCAATAAACATAAAGAATCTGTCACCTGAACAAAGCTTAAATAACCTGTCATCACTGAAAATCAGTAAAGGATCTTATACACAGAACATTTAGAGCCATCACTGGTGTTCAGAATGAGATCGATAAAATATATATTTCACTGGTATTTAGGATGACAATAATATCATTGAACTAATTCAAGTATGGCTTTCAACTTACTACCGCTTACATAAGCAATCTATAAACTGAACCTGCTCCAGGCAGTTTTAAGCAGAACCGATGTCAGTCGCAGCAACGGTATTTTCTTGTTTTTGTGTGCACAGCCCTGAAGTATTAGCTGCTGATCATGAGTTGAATCCAGCGGGTGTTCCAGAGATCGATGAAACGCAAGCTGGTGAACCTGCTGAACCAGGTACTCCTTCACCATTAGTAATAAGTTAGTAGTTGAAAGTAAAAACTAATAAAAATCTCCGCATATTTGCGGAGATTTTTATGTTTGGTTTCGATAAGTTTAAATAACCTGTCATCCTGAACGACTGTGATCCCTGCATGGATGCAGGTTATTAGAGCAACGCAGGAGTAGTTGCCGAAGGATCTTGTATGCAGAACTTTTTGATCTATCACTTGGTAAACTTGCAATCGAAAGTAAATCACTAATAAAAAAACTCCGCATAAGATGCAGAGTTTTTATGGTCCCAATAAGTTATAAATAACCTGTCATCCTGAGCGCCAGTGATCCCTGCATGGATGCAGGTTATTAGAGCAACGCAGGAGTAGTTGCCGAAGGATCTTATGCGCTGAACATTTAGATCCATCAATAGTGTTCAGGATGACAATCATATCCTTGAAGTAAGTAAAGTTTTCAACTTAAAAACGTTTGCTATAAGCAATCTGGAAGATGATCGCTTTATTGGTATCAAACTCAGAAGCCTTGAATGACTGGTACATATATTACAGTCTGGCACGTAGATGACCATCATTACCGACTTCTCTACCATAACTTATTCCCGGTGTAACACTGCCCATGTCATCAAGGCGATAATCTGCACTGATGTATTCCGGGAATAGTGTCGTTGGATTCAGGTCGACGGTATTGTCCACAAAAAACTCAATCTGGTAAATAGACGCTTTGGTCTGTGTGTATAGCCTGAGTGAAGTTTAAAGATAGTTTGTAATGGCAAAATTGGGATGAATCAGGTGTCCCGTCTCCCAACGTAAATTAATAGGGTGGGAAGCCACAGTAACGACTAGAGTAATAACTAGAATGGTGAGGTGAATACTTCTATTTAAACTGTTACTAACAAAAAAGGCTCCGCAATATTGCGGAGCCTTTTTTGTTGTGTTGATTTTAGGAGTAATTAAAACCGCTTACTATAAGCAATCTGAAAGATGATCGCTTTATTGGTATCAAACTCGGAAGCTTTGAATGACTGGTGCATATATTCCAGCCTGGCACGTAGGTGTCCATCTTTACCTACTTCTCTACCATAACGGATACCTGGTGTGATACTGTCCATGTCATCGAGACGATAGTCGGCACTGATATATTCAGGGAATAATGTTGTTGGATCAAGGCCAGCTGTATTATTTACAAAAAACTCATTCTGGTAAAAAAACGCTGTAGTCTGTGTGTATAACCGAAGTGAGGTTTCAAGATAACTTGTATTAACAAAATTAATACGATAATCAAAATCTAAAGTATGCGAATCGACTTCCCAGTCATCAGTATAGTAACGGTAAGAGCCGTGAATATATATTGTTACTGGGGTAGGTTTGATGATTCAGTTGAAACGTGATGCTTGCCCGTTGTCTATCTCCAGGTCTGCTTTCATAGTAACTTGAGTCATCAATCGGGAGTCCCGTTGCAATATCAACTACACTGAAGACCTTATAAGGATCTGTGAGGTAACCCTGTGAAAGAGCTAAAGACAGGTTCACCTGTCCAACAGTTCTACGATTGATTACATGGGTAAGGCCAAGTATGAGGTCAGTCGTATTCTTTTCACCTTCACCGGCAAATTCGTTGTCCGCGATCTGTGTTAGCGGTACTGGTGTGCTGCCTGCACCAACGCGAAATATCTCGTCGTAGGTGCCGGCTAAACCAACGGTGAAACGATAGTCTTTATTAGCGGTTTCTTTGTCGACGGTTATAGCGGCACTGAAAGAGCGGTAGTCATTCTCTATCGATACAGCGCCGTTATAATTGACGGTCCAGTTGTTATCGTGCTCGTGCGTCCAGGTTAAGCTGTTACCAAGTCGTGTGTCATTACAAGTGTGTGGGAATTTACGTCCCAGTCATCTATCATAGTACCGGTATAAAGCATGAATATTATTGTTGCTGGGGTAGGTTTGATGATTCAGTTGGAACGTGATGCTTGCCCGTTGTCTATCGCCGGGTCTGCTTTCATAGTAACTTGAGTCATCGATAGGCAGGCCCGTTCCAATATCAACCACACTGAATACCTTGTAAGGATCTGTCAGATAACCCTGTGAAAGACTGTAAGAGAGATTCACCTGGCCAACAGTCCTGCGGTTAATCACATGGGTAAGGCCAAGTATAAGGTCGGTCGTATTCTTTTCACCTTCACCAGCAAATTCGTTGTCCGCGATCTGTGTTAGTGGTACCGGTGTACTGCCTGCACCAACGCGAAATATCTCGTCGTAGGTGCCAGCTAAACCAACGGTGAAACGATAGTCTTTGTTAGCGGTTTCCTTGTCGACAGTTATGGCCGCACTAAAAGAGCGGTAGTCATTCTCTATCGATACAGCACCGTTATAATTGACGGTCCAGTTATTATCGTGCTGGTGTGTCCAGGTTAAGCTGTTACCAAGGCGTGTGTCATCAAACTTGACCAATGCCTGAGCGTTAGGATCAGAAACACCGGTACCACCGCCACCTGATGCGCCAGTAGTGGTGTTTGAACCGCCACTGGTCTTTACTGCACCAGAAGGGGTGGACCCTGACATCGTGTCCAGGACCATTAAAATACTTACCCGGTCTCTATCGGTAACGTCACCGCCAACACCCGCAACAAATTTAGTCACATCGACGCGGTCATCTGCTTCACTGTAATAGAGGAGAGAGCTGTCAACTTCCCATGCATTTTCGATAGCAAGTGCATCACCGCTTTGTTGCGTCAGTAACGAACATGTTGCCAGCGTTAATTTATTCTTGATTGATTTCATTGGATATCCTTAACCCGAATATTTCACAGGAATGCAGAATTTTGGGGAAAATAACAGTGAGTCAGTTTGAACGATTCGGCGCATAAAACTGTTATGGGCATAGCCATCGCTATGGTTACAGACGAATTGTTTAAAATGGCCGCTGTTATTGTTCCAAAAACTGCATAGTGTTCTCGGGTCCATTATTGTGTTCTTTTGAAAAAGTTTTACTTTTAATAAAAAACATAAGGTTAAGTATAAGTATGTAGCGTTCCTGTGGAGTATTCGGGTTCTGTTAGTTACAACCGCAGCCGCCGCCGCCAACACCGGTACCGCCGGTTGAGGCTTCTTTACTGAAGAAGATGTGGTCGTCGCTGTATGAGAACAATTTGTCCTGAGGGAACTGCATGACAGGTTGTGCAAGAACATCCTTTTCCCAGGGTTTAACGTCTTCGCTGACAGCTATGTTGCTGACTGTAGAACAAGCTGTCATGAGAGAGCAGGTTGCAAGTGTTAATATTTTAATCATTGTAAGAGCTCTACTTTATGTTGAGTAATTTTCGTATTTTGTTCTCAATTTCATGTGTGTCACCTTCTCTATAACCCTTGTGAGCAAACACCAGCTGACCTTTCTTATCGATCAGGTATGAGGTTGGCATGGCTTTCAGGTTATATTTGCTGGCGACGCTGCCTTCTGGGTCATATGCGATATCGAAGTCGGCAGGTACTTTGTCTAAAAACTTTGCAGCATCTTTTCTGGATGAATCCAGGTTTATCGCAATGATGGTGAAATCTTTACTGTCATACCTGGAGTGCATATCATTCATCCAGGGAAAGGATTTACGACAGGGGTCACACCAGGATGCCCAGAAGTCCAGATATACGACTTTGCCTTTGAGTTTATTCAGATTAATGCTTTTACTGTCACCCGGCAGCTCAAAAGTGGGTGCTTTTTGAGCAAAAGTTGAAGAGCTGAACAGGATGATAGAGCAAACGCCCAGGATTGCTGTAAGTTTATGATTTAACATGATATAAAAGGATTTTTCCTTAACGATAGTTTTAAGATATTAGGTGTATTATAGACTTTGAATCGCTAAAAAGTGGTTGTTCCACTAGAAAAACTGTCATTTTTTCAACATTAATAATTATGACAACATAAGGATAATTCTTTAAGATTCGAGCCTGTTAATTTGTAGAATGCTGAGGTCGAAACTTGTAGGAGCGGTTTGCAAACCGCGATGCCTGTTTTTAAAAATTAAGCGGTTACAGTCTAAAAGAAATCAAATAACTGAACCATATATAAACAGGTCTATTCGATATAAGCCCGAAATTCTTTTCTATACTAAGACAATCAAATAAAAATATTCAAACAGGATTTTAAAAAATGATAACACCAGTCATTTTATCTGGTGGCTCAGGAACACGATTGTGGCCACTCTCCAGAAAATTGCATCCCAAACAACTGTTACCGTTATTGAATCAAACGTCACTATTACAGGACACTATCAATCGCCTGGATGGTTTTAAAAATATCGAGAAAGCGGTTGTAATATGTAATGAAGAATATCGCTTCATGGTTGCTGAACAGGCGCGTACTACCGGTATTGGTGCAAGCGCCATCATACTTGAACCGATTGGTCGTAATACGGCACCTGCGATAGCACTTGCAGCATTCAATGCACTACAGAATGATGAAGAAGCCGTTTTACTGGTATTACCGGCCGATCACGATATCAAAGATGTTGCTGAATTTCATAAAGCCATCGATGCAGGTTTGCAAGCAGGCATTAAATGATCAATTCGTCACCTTTGGCGTCGTACCCAGCTAGTCCAGAAACAGAGTTATGGCTATATCAAATCAGCAGACTCTGTCGCTGTTAACGAGGTTTCAAAGATAGAAGTTCGTAGAAAAGCCATTTAATGCGCTACAGAATGATGAAGATGCAGTATTGCTGGTATTGCCCGCTGACCACGATATCAAAGATGTCGCTGAATTTCACAAAGCAATCGAGGTAGGTTTAACGCAGGCATCAAATGATCAATTTGTTACATTTGGCGTTGTTCCCGATAGTCCAGAGACTGGATATGGATATATAAAATCAACAGACTCTGTTGGTATTAATGAGGTTGCAAAGATTGAGAAGTTTGTCGAAAAGCCTGATCTCGAAACTGCAACAAGATATATAGAAGACGGTGGTTATTACTGGAACAGTGGAATGTTCATGTTCAAAGCGTCTGAATACTTAAAAGCGTTACAGGAATTTGCACCCGAAATATATCAGGCAAGTCAGGATGCAATCAATAAAGCAGAAAGGGACATGGATTTTATTCGTGTAGGTATAGAAGAATTTAAAAAATGCCCGAGTAACTCGATCGATTATGCTGTGATGGAGAAAGTAGATAACGCAGTTGTAATACCTGTCGATATCGGCTGGAGCGATGTTGGCTCATGGTCCGCTTTACATGACATCGGTACACAGGATGAAAATAATAATATATTCATCGGTGATACCTTCCATGTTTCAACTAAAAACAGTTATGTCAGAGCCGAGCATAAACTGGTAACAACGCTCGGAATTGACGGTTTAATAATAGTCGATACCGATGATGCCTTATTAGTAGCACATAAAGATCATGTACAGGATATAAAAGATATCGTCGGTGCACTGACCAATGAGAATAGAGAAGAAGTCGTTTTGCATAAACGAGTATGTCGTCCCTGGGGATGTTATCAGGGGATCGACCATTCTGATCGCTTCCAGGTGAAAAGGATAACGGTCAACCCTGGTGCCGTTCTATCGTTACAGTTGCATCATCACCGTGCCGAGCACTGGATCGTTGTTAGTGGCACGGCAAAAGTAACAAAAGATGATGACGTATTTACATTATCTGAAAACGAATCCACATACATACCCCTGGGAGTTAAGCATCGCCTGGAAAATATCGGAAAAATACCGTTAGAGCTGATCGAAGTTCAAACCGGAAGTTATTTGGGTGAAGATGACATCGTCCGTTTCGATGATGTTTACGGAAGAAAAGGGAAGTAAGGTAAGGCAAACAATGAAAGCATTAGCCATGAGAGCCCTGGTAACGGGCGGAGCCGGTTTTATAGGCTCGCATATCGTAGATCGATTATTAGATGATGGGCATGAAGTTATCGTTTTAGATGACTTTTCAACAGGGCATCGAAGCAATCTAACGGAACATGAAGCATTAACGATCGTAGAAGGCGATATAAGTAATGCGGATACAGTTAATCAATGCATGCAAGGTGTTGACTGGGTTTTTCACAAAGCGGCTGTTGCCTCTGTGCCTAAAACAGTCAATGATCCTGTAGGCAGCAGCCTGGTAAATTACCATGGAACGTTACATCTTCTGGAGGCTGCTAGAAATAACAATGTAAAACGCTTCGTGTTTGCATCGAGTGCAGCGCTATATGGTGATGAGCCCACATTGCCAAAAGTAGAAAGCATGTGTCCGGTCACATTATCACCCTATGCTGTAGACAAGCTGGCATCGGAATCTGCCTGCGGCATGTATACAAAGTTATATGGCCTGGAAACAGTCTGTTTGAGATATTTTAATGTCTATGGCCCTAAACAGGATCCTTCATCACCATACTCTGGCGTTATTTCCATATTTACTGATAAGTTGAAGAATAAAGAAACACCAACGATTTTTGGTGATGGTGAACAGACCCGAGATTTTGTATTCGTTAACGATGTCGTTGAAGCGAATATGAAAGCTGTGACATCTGAAAGTGGCGCAGGCCAGTTCTTCAATATCGCAACTGGTAATAAGATAACTTTGAATGAATTATTAAAGATATTATCTGAAATTTATAACATCGAATTTAATGTAAATTATGGTGATGTGAGAAAGGGCGATATAAAAGAATCATACGCTGTTATCGACAAAGCATTATCAAATTTGAAATGGATGCCAACCGTGGAGTTAAAGCAGGGCTTAAAGTTGCTTTGTGATAGTTTGCAGAAATAAGTGTTAAGTAGATTGAAGTATATATAATTGAAATCTTTGTAAAGATATAATTATTGATGAGGGATTAGATGAAAGTATTAGTGACAGGTGTGGCCGGATTTATCGGCATGAGTGTAGCTAAAGCACTGCTGGAAAGAGGTGATGAGGTCGTTGGGATTGATAATCTAAATGATTATTATGACGTGCAACTGAAACACGATCGTTTGAAATTGATAGAAGGTTATGATGAATTTACCTTTATAAAAATGGATATTTCTGATCGTGCTGCGATGAAAGAGTTGTTTGAGAAGCAACAGTTCCAGCGCGTATTCAATTCAGCTGCCCAGGCAGGTGTCCGTTATTCGTTACAGAACCCGCATGCTTACGTTGATAGTAATCTGGTTGGTTTTGTTAATGTGTTAGAAGGTTGTCGCCAAACAAAGGTTGAGCATCTGGTATATGCGAGTAGTTCCAGTGTCTATGGTGCAAATACTAATATGCCATTTAGCGTGCACGATAATGTCGATCACCAGGTAAGTCTGTACGCAGCGACAAAAAAATCCAATGAGTTAATGGCTCATACATACAGTCATCTATACAACATACCCACAACGGGGCTTCGCTTTTTCACTGTATATGGGCCATGGGGCAGGCCCGATATGTCACCATCACTATTTACAGGTGCTATCCTGCGTGATGAACCAATCAACGTGTTCAATGAAGGAAAAATGAAACGTGACTTTACTTATATCGACGATATAGTTGAAGGTGTCGTGCGTGTCATAGACAAGGTAGCGGAGCCTAACCCTGAATATGATAATAACAACTCTGATCCTGCGACGTCGTTTGCACCTTATCGCGTATATAACATAGGTAATAATGATGTTGTGCAACTTATGGATTTCATCGGAACCATTGAAGATGCTGTAGGCAAGAAGGCTGAGAAAAACATGATGGGGATGCAGGACGGAGATGTTGTGGCTACCTATGCCAATATCGATGCCTTAGTGGATGCGGTTGGTTTTAAACCAGCGACGCCATTAAAGGAGGGTGTGCATAAATTTGTAGATTGGTATAAAAATTATCATGGTTACTAAATAATTTAATCAAATAAAAGTGATGAATATAAAAAGAATAGAGTACATGATGATAAAGATTATTGTAAGGAATATAACATGAGTAAAAAAATCGCAATAGCTGGCACTGGTTATGTTGGTCTCTCCAATGCTTTATTGTTGGCCCAGCATAATGAAGTCGTTGCACTGGACATTATCCCTGAGAAGGTAGCAATGCTTAATGCGGGAAAATCTCCCATTGAGGATGACGAGGTAACTAACTTTCTCGATAATAAAACACTTAATTTCAGGGCAACTCTCGATAAAGAAGATGCTTTTAATGGGGCAGATTTTATCATTATTGCTACGCCAACAGATTATGACGTTGAAACTAATTACTTTAATACCAACTCTATCGAAGCTGTGATCAAGGATGTGATGGCGATTAATCCGTCTGCCGTAATGGTTATAAAATCAACTGTGCCAGTTGGTTATACCGCTAAAATTAAGAAGCAATTCAATTGTGACAATATAATTTTCTCTCCAGAGTTTTTGCGTGAAGGTAAAGCTTTGCACGATAATCTTTATCCATCGCGAATTATTGTTGGAGAGCGTTCTGAACGAGCTAAGCAATTTGCAGATTTATTAAAATGTGCTGCAATAAAAGAAGATATTGATGTTCTATTCACTGACTCAACTGAAGCCGAGGCAGTTAAACTTTTCTCAAACACATATCTGGCGATGCGAGTAGCTTATTTCAATGAGTTGGATACTTATGCTCAGGTACATGACTTAAATTCCAGGCAGATAATAGAGGGAGTAAGTTTGGATCCGAGAATTGGCGGTCACTATAATAATCCATCATTTGGTTATGGTGGATACTGTTTGCCCAAGGATACCAAGCAACTACACGCAAACTATAACGAAGTACCCAATAATATAATTCAGGCGATCGTCGAAGCCAACAGAACTCGTAAAGATTTCATTGCTGACACGATTGTTAACAAGAACCCAAAAGTTGTTGGAATTTATCGCCTGATCATGAAAGCGGGTTCAGATAACTTTAGAGCTTCCTCAATTCAGGGTATTATGAAACGTATAAAAGCCAAGGGAATAGAAGTTGTGATATATGAGCCAGCATTGTCAGAGGATGAGTTTTTTAGATCTCGAGTTATAACAGATCTTGAAGAATTTAAAAAAGTTTCGGATGTTATAGTAGCTAACCGTATGGCTGATGAGGTTTTGGATGTGAAAGATAAAATTGTCACAAGAGATCTGTTTGGAAGTGACTCCTAATAATTATATAGAATTTATAAAATATGAAACAACAACTAATAAATAAATTAACAGATAAATCAGCAGTTATAGGAATTGTAGGCCTTGGTTATGTAGGCATACCTTTAGCTATACGTTACGCAGAAGTTGGATACAAGGTTCTTGGTTTTGATATTGATCCGGAAAAAATTGAAAAAATATCAAATGGTAAAACATATATAAAGCATATGCCTGATGAAGATGATCCAAGCTGCTGTTGATAACGGTTTCGAAGCTACCACCGATTTTACGCGTGCATCAGAAGCAGATACATTAATACTATGTGTGCCAACGCCGCTCGATCTTCACCGTGAGCCTGATCTTAGCTATGTGATTGATACCATGGACAGTCTGCTGCCTTATCTAAGAAAAGGCCAGGTCGTTTCACTAGAAAGCACAACATATCCTGGTACGACAGATGAAGAACTAAAACCTCGTATCGAAAGTATGAATTTTACGGTAGGCGATGATGTGTTTCTCGTGTATTCACCAGAGCGTGAAGATCCGGGTAATCCTGATTTTAAAACACAGACTATCCCAAAAGTCTGTGGTGGTGATACCGAAGCATGCCAGGAAGTAGGGGTGGCATTATATAGCCATGTTATCGATAGAGTAGTCACCGTCAGTTCTACGCGTGCGGCAGAAATGACAAAACTGCTGGAGAATATTCATAGAGCGGTCAACATAGGCCTGGTTAACGAGATGAAAATTGTCGCTGACAAGATGGGTATAAATATCTATGAAGTTATCGATGCAGCAGCAACTAAACCATTCGGTTTCGTGCCATATTATCCTGGTCCTGGTTTAGGTGGACACTGTATACCTATTGATCCTTTCTATCTGACATGGAAAGCACGTGAATATGGTGTTAATACACGATTTATCGAGCTGGCAGGTGAAGTTAACAGTTCAATGCCTGAGTATGTTATCAGTAAAGTAGCACAGGGATTGAATGAGCATAAAAAATCAATCAATGGCAGTCGAATACTTGTACTGGGTATCGCTTATAAGAAGAATGTTGATGATATGCGTGAATCACCTTCTGTAGAAATTATGGAGCAGTTGCAGGAACATGGTGCAATAGTTGAATACTCAGATATGTATGTTCCTGTTTTTCCAAAAATGCGTCGTTATAGTTTTGATTTGAAATCTGTAGATTTAACGAAAGAAAATATTCAGTCGTATGATTGTATTGTTGTAGCTACAAATCATGATGATTTTGATTACTCACTGATTTTTGAAAATGCAGAACTTAATTGTTGATACACGTGGTGTTTATAAAGGATCTAATGACAATGTCATCCACGCATGATCGTTTTAAAGTATTAGATTGCATGATATCAGCTGCTAATCAAAAAAGTGCAATAGAAGCAGTTGCTGATAGGCTCGAATCTGGCAAAGGAGGTTATATTTGTTTTTCAAATGTTTATTAAAAAATCCACAAGTTGTTGGGAACTATCGTCTTATCATGAAAGCGGGTTCAGATAACTTCAGGGCTTCTTCGATTCAGGGTATTATGAAACGCGTAAAAGCCAAGGGCATAGAGATAGTGATATATGAGCCCGCATAGACGGAAGAAGAGTTCTTTAGGTCCCGCGTAGTAGAAGATCTTGAAGAGTTTAAGAAAATATCTGATGTCATCGTGGCTAACCGTTTGTCTGATGATATTCTGGATGTGAAAGATAAGGTTGTAACAAGAGCTTGTTTGGTCGAGACTCATAATGCATTTTCTTGCGTAAATTTATGAATGATGGAAACGGATAATTATTTATTTTGAAGAAATTGGTAACAGTTTTAGCAGGCTTTTCGGCATGAGTATGGCGGGGAGCTCAAAAGTGGGTGTGTCAGGCTATGCTAAACTCGTTATAGCAACAGTATTGTTAGCAATAATACTATCGATCACGCAGCAATTCATTGAATTAAATACGATTTGGTCCATTGGTGTCAGTGGTATATACATGAGCATTAGCTACCTATTTATAGCGTTTATCTTGAAACCATTTACTAAAGAAGAGCGTAATATGTTAAATCGTATAATTAAAAAAAGGTATTCATTTGGTAGACATCGTAACACGGCAGATTGAGTCCCCAGGTGTCGACTCGGTCATTAAACATGGCTATTGCGTAGGCTGTGGTGCCTGCACTGCAATTCCGCATACAAAATACACAATGGTAATGACGCCTCAAGGATCGCTGGAGGCACGGCCTTTAGATGCAGTTTCAGTCGATAAAGATGTAGAACAAGCTGCTGGACGCGTATGCCCATTCAGCGACAATGCTCTAAACGAGGACCAGCTGGCAGCCGAGCTATTTAGTGAAGCTAGCACTCACGAGAAGCTAGGGCGATTTACATCAACTTACGTCGGTTACGTTAACGAAGGAGAGTATCGACAACGTGGCAGCTCCGGTGGAATGGGAACGTGGTTACTCGAGCAGTTGATGATCAAGGGCATGTCGATGCAGTGGTCCATGTTGGGGAAATGCAACACAGCAAAGGCGCACACTATTTGGCTATAGGATCTCGCGTAATATCAATGATATTCGTAGCGGGGCCAAATCTCGTTACTACCCGGTGACGCTTTCACAGGTACTCCAGGAAGTAATTCATAAACCGGGTCGTTATGCCTTTACGGGAGTGCCATGCTTTATCAAAGCCATTCGGCTGTTGGCAAAAGATTATCCTGACTTTGGTCGTTCAGTTGTGTTTTGCCTTGGACTGGTATGCGGCCATCTAAAGAGTCGAGGCTTTGCTGAGTTTTTGGCTTGGCAGATGGGTATTGCTCCTGATGAATTGAGTGGTTTTGATTTTCGAGTCAAGTTAAACGATCGCCCAGCCAACCGCTATGGTGCCATGGCAAAAGGGGTTGTAGGCGGTAAAAATATTGAGCGGGTTGACCCTGATGCAAAGCTTGTATGGCCACGACTGGGGTATCGGGCTATTCAAACTAAAAGCATGTGATTATTGTGATGATGTAGTAGCTGAAACAGCTGATATTACGATTGGGGATGCCTGGCTGCCGCGTTTCGTTACCGACAGCGAAGGCACAAACCTTCTGATTGTGAGGAACCCTACGTTTGACAGATTGGTTCG
>CAWECN010000001.1:0-52240 GCA_963807625.1 uncultured Gammaproteobacteria bacterium | reverse complement strand
TGGGGGTGATGTGATCAGGGCAGGTGTCGCAGGGGCCGGCGAATTTGTAGCGATGTTAATCTGCATCCAAAGATGACCCGGCATTTGCACTGAATTCGGTCTGACTGTATTAGCTAGATGTAAAGCTGCGCTTTCCTGGAGTCGTACTCTCTAGCATCCATGGCAGTATGCGTTTTTAATACCAGGTCATCGCTGAGTTATTTACATGAGACTGATCCTTACTGTAGTGTAAGCAGACCATGAATAATAAGGTAAAAACCTGGGTGTTACTTCGCGGCCTGACTCGAATAATAGGGGACAGACCATGATTAATTGGGTGGGGTGCATTATAAAAAGAATAATTGTGGTCTGTCCCCAATTTCACTAATTTCCACTGGTTTTTAATTTGATAACTTTTAGAAGCGTTCAGGTATAATTGCCAGCCGTTTTTTAATAGAGTTAACATTATCAATTTCAAAGATATAAAAGAAATCAACCAGATAAACCAGCCAATAGCTTCACCAGATACAGCTGTATCAGTACCGATAGCAAATTCACAGCTTAAAATTGCTACCTTTAATTTATTTAATTACCTTGAGCCACCCAATGCTTATTACGACTTTGATCGTATTTATAGTGCTGAGCAATGGCAAAAGTAATTAAAGGTGCCGGAGGGATTAAATTCTGTGTATGCAACTGAATATTCAAAAAAACTTATCTTGTCGCCAAACGCGGTATTATGATTAAAGGGCATTACCACAATCAAGGGATGTACGCGAGGATGAGAATATTATGAGTGTTTTTGTTAGGCAAGAAAGAAAGTCTCACCTGCTTTTTTTTGCGAGGGTAGTCATAGGGTTAAGTTTGATCATACTGTCGGGTGCTTCTCATGCCGATTTACTGCGCGCTTCATATTTAGGAGATCTTTCGCTAGTTCGTACATTGCTAGATAAAGGCGCAAACATCGACCATCAAAGTAGCGATGGCGTAACAGCATTGATTGCGGCATCTCAGGAAGGGCGCACGGAGGTCGTGCAAGTCCTGTTGGCCAAGGGCGCAAAGACCGATCTCCAAGCAATCGATGGCTCAACGGCGTTGACCGTGGCGTCTCAGAACGGGTACGCGAAAATCGTGCAAGCCCTGCTGGCCAGGGGCGCGAACATCGACCACCAAACAAACGGTGGCTCAACGGCGTTGATGACAGCGTCTTTCCAAGGGCGCACAGAGGTCGTGCAAGTTCTGCTGGCCAGGGGCGCAAAGACCGATCTCCAAGCAATCGATGGCTCAACGGCGTTGATTTTTGCATCTTTCCAAGGGCACACGGCGATCGTGCAAGCCCTGTTGGCCAGGGGTGCAAAGACCGATCTCCAAACAGTAACAGGCACAACGGTGTTGATGGTGGCGTCTCAGGAAGGGCACACGGCGATCGTGCAAGCTCTGTTGGGCAGGGGCGTGAACATCGACCACCAATCAAACAATGGTAGAACTGCGTTGATGGCAGCGTCTTTCCAAGGTCACGCGGAAATCGTGCAAACCCTGCTAGCCAAGGGCGCAAAGACTAATCTTCAAACAAAAACAGGCTCAACGGCATTGTTTAAGGCGACTCAGAAAGGGCACACGGCGATCGTGCAAGCCCTGCTGTCCAATGGCGCAAAGACCAATCTCCAAACAGAAGCAGGCACAACGGCGTTGATGGTGGCGTCTCAGGAAGGGCACACGGAGATCGTGCAAGCTCTGCTGGCGAGGGATGCAAAGACCGACCACCAAGCAAGCGATGGCTCAACGGCGTTGATTTTTGCGTCACTGAATGGTCACACGGAGATCGTGCAAGCCCTTCTCGCCAGGGGCGCGAACATCGACCACCAAATAGACGATGGCAGAACAGCGTTGATTTTTGCGTCTTTCCAAGGGCATACGGCGATCGTGCAAGCCCTTCTCGCTAAGGGCGCAAAGACCGATATCCAAACAAACGGTGTCGCAACGGCGTTGACCGTGGCGGCTCAAAACGGGTACGCGGAAATCGTGCAAGCCCTGCTGGCCAAGGGCGCGAACATCGACCACCAATCAAGAAAAAGTAGAACTGCGTTGATGACAGCGTCTAAACAAGGACACACGGAGGTCGTGCAAGCCCTGCTGGCCAGGGGTGCGAACATCGATCACCAAGCAGACGATGGCAGAACGGCGCTGATTTTTGCGTCTCTGAATGGGCATACGGCTATCGTGCAAGCCCTGCTGGCCAAGGGCGCGAATGTCGCAATTCTTGATAAATTTGGTGGGAACGCCTTACAGCATGCTAAGACACAAGAAATCAAGAAGATGCTGAAGGCGGCTGGTGCAATGCAGTAGATGACCACTAACTTCTATCCGGCAGATATTAACGTACCCGGATGCTAAGCAAGAAATGAATAAAAGGAGACGGAATAAAAGGAATTAAAAAATTATAGGGGTCGGTGACAAATGAGAATTATTAGTATTTGTCACCGATCACTTTTAAACCTAAGGCACTATTATGAACAAAAACAACTACTCATGAAGTTATAGGGTCAGGTCTTGCAGTGACAGAAAACAGGGGTCAGAGAGCAATTGTTTCTAATATTAGAGTGTGTGCTCTCTGATCCCTTTAATACTGACTTTACAAGCAAGCTAGTCTGACTCGAAGTTCTTTATCGTTATAAGCGGTCGTTAATAAATGGTTTTCATTAATTAACGACCCTTTTTCGTTCTGGGTCAATTCTGGATACCTCTTGATTTAATTTTACTTGTTTGGTGATATTGTAGTAATAAGTGGGGTCAGATGAAACTTTCTAGTGATTTAAGAAAAAAGGGGGCAGAGAGCAATTGTTTCTAATATTAGAGTGTGTGCTCTCTGACCCCTATCAGTCTTTTAGTCCATCGGGCTATAACGCCATACGTCATTTTCGACACGGAAGAAATTTACTTCGGGCGGCAGGAAAAATGTCTCACGATCACCACCGAAGGTATAGATCGATGGTTTCTGGCCAGTCGCTCCGCCTTTCACGGTAAGCATGTCGAAGTCATAGCGAATATCATCCGGTACGTTGGCGTTCCAGGGGGAGTTACTCACCTGTTTCCAGTTGGCGCCATCCTTACTCACCCAGATATCCATAGGATTGGTAGGAATACCGAAGCCGCCCATGCAGACGAAATGATTTGCCAGTACTGAACACTTGTGTCCCGGCCGTGGCGACCAACCTGCATTTGCTGTCACCAGTTCCCATTTTTTGCCATTCTTTGTGCGCCAGACATCATTGAAATAATCTGCCGGGTCTTCGAAACTCTTCTCGCCCCCTAATAGATAGAGCCAACCACCCTTAACCAGAACCACGGCACCGGCGCGTGCTTCCCAGGGGGCATTATCAGTTGCTGAATGCCATTGACTACCGTCTTTGGAATACCAGACATCGTTGAAGAACTTGCGATCAAGGCCACCTATGGAGGCGTCATCATTTTGTGAGCCGGCCATTACCCAGAGCTTCCCCTTAAAACTGGCGGCACTTAATCCGGCCCGTGCCTCCCAGGGAGCCGCACTGGTCATCTCTTCCCAGTTGACGCCGTCGGTACTGCGCCAGACATCGTTAAAGAAGTCGGATACGGTGATGAAATCAGGACAGGGGCCCAATTGCGGTGGCCATTGAAAGCAGGGAAATGGCCGTGGTATCGCGATGAAGTTCTGCCCACCGATGATGTACATGTGGTCCGCTTTTGTCACTGCCTCGAAGTACGCGCGGTTACGCCATAGACCTGCGCTCTCGGCATCTTCCAACAGCTCTGTCCAGTTCGCACCGAGGTCATCACTGACCCAGACATCGCCGTGTATCAGGCTGTCACGCGGGATATTCGTGTTTTTAGGCGAGCGACCGGCGATGACGTAGAGTTTATTATGCAGTTCAATCGCCTGCAGGCCGGCTCGTGGTTCCCAGTGAAAAGGATCGAAGAACTGGGTCGGCCGTACCTCGGTCCATTGATAAGTGTCGAAAGAAGGGCCGCCTTTTGGGCCTTTCGCGGACAGGGCCGGGGTCGATAATAGAAATAGTGCGGTTAGATAACAAACTGACTTTAGACAACGCATTTCATACCTCCGTAGTTATTGAGAATGCTGGCCAATACCTACACAAGCTGGCACCGTGTACTAACACACTATAATGATGTAATTCGAGAAGTAAATGAGAGTTATACGGAGAGAACCGAAAATGCAAAATAATCAGATAAAGTGTGAAACTAAAGTAGTGCGTCATTAAATTAAAGGGGTCAGAGCCCTTTAATTTAGGAATTTATTTTTAACCAACGGACTAAAGGGACAAGACCCCTACAACTGGAGAAGAGAATGCGTTTTTACTGGATCTTAGCAGTTCTGTTTGCATTGCCATTGTTTCTGCCACACACGCTGCATGCCGCAGTAGAGGATATGCCAATTATTGGTAACATCGTTGTTGCGGATGCAAACGGGGATGGTGCTTAGACAAAGAATGGGGTCAGGTCTTGCGTTTTGACTATATGACTCTTTCAGAATAAGGTAAAAAGCAAGACCTGACCCCGTAGTACTTTGGAGCAACAGATGAATACTGAGAAAGAAATACAGAGTGCTCTTGATACGAGTCAGTTTGCGGTTCTCGCTACTCAGTATGATGGCCAGCCACATGCCAGTCTGATGGCGTTCACGCCCATTGGTGGAATCCGGTATCTCATCATAGCCACCTATCGCAATACAATGAAGTATCGTAATTTGTCGAAAGATGGACGTGTCGCCATGCTGATAGATAATCGTTCAGTGCAGGGTACAGTAGAAAATCGGAACCTTGTTATAACTGCTCATGGCATTGCATCTGAGGTGCCGAGTTTCGATCATAAAGCAGTTGAGCAGGCGCTTCTTGCAAGGCACAATAACCTCACTGCTTTTCTGGCTTCACCAGATTGTATATTGATACGCATTGCTGTAACCGCATACGAGGTTGTTGTTGGTACTGATGAGGTGTTCTGGTACGAGGTAGCGAAGTAAGCGATTTAAAGGGGACGGAGGGATTAAAAAATGACCAATCCTGCAATGAGGTTAGAAAATAATCCCTCCGTCCCCTTTAATCTGATTAATATGTGGGTCAGCAGTGCTCCTGTAAATTTATCTATCTTTCAAATGCTGATACGCAGGCTCTGTCGCAATTCTTTCATCCGTAATCGCCGTGCCTACCGTAAAGTGGTACATGCTCTGTAATGCCGTGTTCTTTATGCCCAGTATTTCGTGCATGGTGTCATCGAAATAACAACCAATGCCAGTGGCGCGTACATCGGCGGCTTCGGCTTCCAGGTACAGCGTTTGTCCAAGCATGCCGGCTTCCCAGAACAGTTGCCGATATTGCCAGGGCTTGTGCTCAATGTTGCTATCGAACTCTGCCAGCATGCCGAGGCTGAATGCGCTGTCGGCGGCAATGTCCTGGTGGCAACTGACGACACGTGCTGCGTTTTCGCCGTTGCCGGAGATGAGTAGATACAAGCCGAGATGATCGGGTGTCGTCGCCGGTTTGATCCAGTCAAAATCCGCGCTTAAGTTTTCACGTAGCATCTTTTCGCCGCTGGCTGATCGAGCTAAAACATATAAGCCGGATTCCAGACCCTCAACGCGGTGAACAAATATCGCCAGATGGATGCGCGGTGCAAAGTTCAGGCTGTCGAAGGGGAGCTTGTTGTGGCGTGGTAAAACACAATCGAGCATGCGATAAAAATGGTCTAAAGGCAGTGTGCTCACACCATCAAAAGCCTGGGCACTGCGCCGTTGTTGAATAATGCGGCTGGCGAGCGCGGTTGATGGGCACGCCATTAGGTCGGGCAGCGGCGGTGGGCACCAGCCTGCGCTCTCGGTTTCTGGTTTGATGCAGGTGTGACTAATGTCATCAATCACCGGCCAGTCGATATGTGATGGCGGACTCAGGCCATTCGCCAGCCCATGCCACTCACCCTGCTGAGCACAGCTGGCGAGTTCATCCAAATTAACCGGGCTATATTCTTTCCCGGCTTCACTTCGGCGTTCCGCCCGGGGGTGAATCTGTAACAGCACGTCGGCGGTTTCATGTTCGGCGTTGGTAAAATCCTGTGTGCGGTTCAAGCCTAAAAGCGCGTTAACGTGTTCGTCGCTGCAGGGCTCAAGCACCTCAACCTGCCAGCCCAGAGTGGCCGCCGCATAAGAAAAGGCGGCAATGGCATGGCCGACATCGTGCTGGCAATAACGGAAAGCGCGTTCACCGTATTTCCAGGCTTCGCGCCAGTGGATGGAAGACAAACCAATCAGCAAACTATCGGCTGGCGTTGAAGTGGTGAAGGCACAACGTTGTTCAAGGCAATGCGAATAGCTGTGATAGTGATAAACACCCGCCGCAATAGCATCAATGCCAGAGGTGATCAAATAACTTTCAGTGGGATGCAGGTTGCCACTGGATGGATTGTTACGCAGTGCCCAACGCGTGTCGCCAGCCACTTTCCATGCCGACAGACCAATGGCCAGTTCAAATAAAGCGCCAATGGCATCGGCATCTATTATTGCGCTGGGTATTTTATCGCGTTGGTAAAGGTCAGCAAAGCTGGCATCAAACTGTGGTGTGGCCAGTGGCAATTCAATTTTCGGGCAGCCGGAAAATTCGCGAAATGGATTCGGTTGGCTGGCCCAGTCGAGGCCATCCGGGCCGTTGGCGTATTGTTGCAAACGGTGTTTGCTGCGCTGGTGATAGTCAGTAACACTAATCTTGCTGGGGTTCATTTTGTAATGCTGCGCTATGGTTGCGATCAGAAAAAATTAAAGTAGGGTGACTACAAAGCATAATGCTCATGATTTTTAATAGTCAGCTAGCGCCCACCTTAATCTAATACCGCCAGATAAAGCACCAATAAGTGACAGGGTGATTTTCTCGTTACAATAAAATGAAATAAAAGGGGTCAGACCCCTTTGATTGGGGCAAGCCCCTTTAATTAAATAACAATCCAACCGACCCCATATAATTCAGAGCACCATGTATACCATTGAACCAGGCCCTTTCACGCTTACCTGTCATCCTCAAACATCATCACAGGAAGTACGTGAGATCGATGTGGTGCCAGGGGAGGCAAAGAATGACGGTATCACGCTGACCTTCCGCCTGGTGGGCGATATTACAGGTTTAGCTATTCCTGGTCCGCGTTCGCCTCGAAGAGCAGATAACCTGTGGCAACATACCTGCTTCGAGGCTTTCATGATAGCGGGTGAGGGGCCTGAATATCGTGAGTTCAATTTCTCACCCTCAGGTGTGTGGGCGGTTTATGATTTTCGTGGATATCGAAAGAAGAGGGTCAGGTCTTGCAGTGCCACATTTTCAAAAACCTCTGTAGGGTAGTTTAGTAGTTTGAGAGTAGCTGCAAAATGTAAGATGTAGATGTAGTGTTGCAAGAGCTGACCCCGAAAATATTGCACATCTTGCCAATTGTAAGGCCTGACCCCTTGAATTCTTCTTTGAATTTTCTCCGTCACTTTTTTCTCCGGCTATAAACCTGCCGGTATGACTAAACCATCTACATGCCAGTATGACAAAATGATTTACATGTGTTTTTGACGCATTGTGCTTTACCCATCCAACGAAAATAACGACAGATAATCATGGCTAAAAGAAGACCGGGGTCAGAGCAGATGAGCATTGGATAATATTTTGGGTGTTTTGGTTGGACTATGATTATAAAGGGTTTAAACTGCCGCTTTTTTATAAGACACGTACTGGCATGCCTATGGAAGATGAAATGAGTACCGATAAAGCAGGGAAGATCCCCCATCGTTACAAGGTACTGATGGCTGCGGTAGTTGTCGCCACGCTCATAGCCCTGTGGCTGGTGCCAGATGACAACAAGCAATCGCCCGACCTGCCGGTGCCTCAGGCCGATGTAGATCTGCCTCCACTGTCAGATGGTAGCGCTGCTGACGCAGGGGCGGGTGACAGGGCTCGTGCTTTCATGGCGGACTTGCGCAGCAGCAATAACGAGTTTGATCTGGATGCCGTTTTCGACGAGGCCGAAAGACTGCAGGGCGAGGGGCTTATCGTAGACGCTCACCTGCTGTATCGCTTCGCCGCGCGCCATGGTAACGGGCAGGCCGCCCTGGTGCTAGGTACCCAGGCTGATCCGGCCTTCTACACTGAGACCAGCCCTGATATGCTGCAAGACAATCCCGAGCAGGCCTACAAGTGGTACAACATGGCTGCCGCCGCGGGGATCAATGAGGCAGTAACACGACTGCAGGCGTTACGCCAGAATGTGGAGCTGTCTGCTGCGGCCGGTGATGAACGCGCCCAGCGCCTGCTGCTTCTGTGGAAATAGTTTTTCGAGAGATTGAAATTATGAAAAAGTTGTTGATGGCATTCATGCTCAGCATGACGCCCCTGCTGGCGATCTGTGCCGAACCTGCCGGCAGCGGTGATAAACCGCTGTTGATGGCAGGCAAGCATGAGCTTTACCAGCGTGTGCTGTCAGTGCCGGGTGCGCGCATGGTCAAGGAAGCTGGAGGAAAGGGCAGTACGGAAGTAACACCTTTTACCGCGTTCTATGTTTATGCACGTTTCACATTAGACGGTAAGCAGTGGCTAGAGGTCGGCACGGATCGGCATGGCAGCCGTGCCGGCTGGCTGCCGATCGCCAGTACGATTGAGTGGAACCATGGGTTGACGGCAGCCTTTCGCGATCCGGTTGGCAATGATCGGGTGCTGTTGTTCAAGGACAAGGAGTCGGTGCGTGAACTCGCCCGTCAAAAGGACCTGACAGCCTATGACAAGCTGTACCAGGAGGCCGCGCAGGGAAAGTCTTCCGCAGACTCACCAGTGATCGCCATTCAGCCGCCAGGCTATATTGATATCCGCGAAGATTTCTACCTCGTACCTATCCGTCAGCACGAGGATATCTACCTGGGCAGCGAGCGGGCGCGTCTGCTGCAGATTTCGAGCGTTCCGCTGGAGCGCGAACAGGCGGCGCCAGACGTGAAGCCGGTTGCTGCGAAAGACTATAGCGCGGGACTGGTGTTCGTCATTGACTCCACCCTGTCGATGGAACCCTACATCGAGCGGACCAGGGAAGCGGTGGAGAAAATTTATGACACACTGGGCGGTGCGAAATTGCTCGGTAATGTCAACTTCGGGCTGGTGGCCTTTCGCGATAACCTGGCTTCTGCCCCCCAGCTGGACTACCTGGCGCGTACCTATGTAAACCTGGAGCAAGGCAGCAACGGGGCAGATTTTCTTTCACGGGTTAAATCGCTAAAGGCCGCCACCACCTCCAGCCGGGACTTCAATGAGGACGCCTATGCCGGTGTCAAGCAGGCGATCGAGTCGATGAACTGGACGGGCCACGAAGCGCGCTATGTCGTGCTGATTACTGACGCCGGTGCGCGCGGTGCTGACGACCCGCTTTCCAGTACCGGCCTGGGCACTGCGAGCCTGCGGCAACTGGCACAGGACAAGGGCGTCGCTATCTTCGTACTGCATCTGCTGACGCCGGCCACCATGGCAGATCATGCCCGCGATGCCGAGCAGTATCGCGAGCTGGCAGATTTTCCGGACATCGGCAGCCTTTACTACGGTGTACCTACCGGTGACGTCAAGAAGTTCGGTAAGGTTCTGGACGCAGTGGCCGGCCAGATCACCGAGCAGGTGCGGGTAGCGGCTAACGATGGAGAGCTTGCGATGCCGGTGCCGACCAGCGATGACGTGCAGCTGGCGAATCTGCAATCCAGGGTCGCGAAACTCGGCCATGCGTTGCGCATGCGTTATCTCCAGAAAGCCGAGGGTGGTCAGGTTCCCAGCGTGTTTGATGCATGGATGCTGGACCGCGACTTTCGCGGCCCGGAACGTCCGACCCTGGATGTCAGAGTGCTGCTCACCCGTGACCAGCTCTCAGAGCTGCATGACATCCTTAAGCAGGTGCTGGACAAAGCCGAGGAAGGACTGCTGTCACCACAAAACTTTCTCAACGAGCTGAAGAGTCTGGCTGCGACCGTCTCGCGAAGCCCCGAGCAGCTGGGAACCACCACGGCAACCACCGCCGGCAAGGGCAACAGCCTGGCGGATCTGGGCTTCATGCGCGAATATATCGAGGATCTTCCCTACACCGGTGAGGTGATGGGTCTGTCTCTGGATGACTGGCAGAGCTGGTCAACACTGCGACAGGTTGCCTTTCTTAACCGCATGGAGGAAAAGGTAAGTTATTATCGTGCGCTGCATGATCATATAGACCTCTGGGTCAGCCTTGATGGCGGACCGGTGAGCGGTGATTCGGTCTATCCCATTCCACTGGAGATGCTTCCCTAGTGCCTGTTAGTACTAACAGGCCCTGAGGGTTTTCAGTTGTGCCAAATGAGTGTGTCGTATATGCAACAGGCAAAATATTTTGTAGAGATGCCGGTCGCGGGCCTGTTCTGTCCGCGTGCGCCGGCAACCGCTAGCACGGTGAAACATCCAGGCTGTGTAATGTGAGCAGCGAGGTTTCCACAGCACAGCAAGACGCACCTCCGCTCATCTATTACCTGCGTGATGTGGTCAAGACCCGCGAAGCCGAAGGTGTGGCTTTTCGTCTCAGCATCCCGAGCCTGAAAATCGCCATGGGCGAGAAGATCGCGCTGATCGGTGAATCGGGCTGCGGCAAGTCAACCCTGCTGGACATGCTGGCCTTCATCCTGCAACCGTCCGCCGTCGGTGGCTTCCGCTTTCGGCCCGAGCGCGACGAAGAACCGCTGGATATACAGGCCTACTGGAAACATGGCAAGCTCAACCAGCTGGGTGATCTGCGCAAACGTTATATGGGCTACGTGATGCAGACCGGCGGTCTTCTGCCTTACCTGACGGTGCGCGACAATATGAATCTGTGCCGCAGCGTGCTCGGGCTTCGACCCGATGGCACGATCGAACACCTGGCAGAAGAACTTGGCATCATCTCCCATCTGGACAAGCTGCCGGATGCGCTGTCCACCGGCGAACGCCAGCGAGTGGCCATCGGCCGCGCAGTCGCTCACCGACCCTCCATTGTGATCGCCGATGAACCCACCGCTTCCCTTGATCCCTATGCTGCCGAGAAGGTCATGTCCCTGTTCCTCAGCCTGGCGGAGGAATTCAACATCACAGTGATCCTGGCCAGTCATGCCTGGCGGCATATCGAGCAGCTGGGTTTGCGTCGGCTTACCCTTGAGACCTACTGTGATGTCGACAAAAAGCTAACCGAGACCGTGGTGAGCGGCTGACATGGCGGGTACCCTGAGCAAGGTTTTTCGCCTGGCAAGCCGTGACTATGTTCACGAATGGCTGATGTCAGTCTGCTTCGTGCTCGCACTGGCGGCAGTGCTGGGACCCATGATGGTGCTATTCGGGCTCAAGTTCGGGATCGTCGGCGCCATGGTGGATCAGCTGGTCGAAGACCCCCTCAACCGGGAGATTCGCCCCATCGGCAGTGGCTATTACGACAACGCCTGGCTGGATAGTGTACGCGCGCGACCGGATGTGGCCTTCCTGGTGCCGCGTACCCGCAGCATAGCTGCAACGATCGAACTCAGCAGTGACAGTTCATCACGCATTGTATCGGTGGAGCTGATTCCCTCGGATCAGGGTGATCCGCTGCTGACAAACAGTTTACTACCGCAGGGCACCTACCGGGTGGTGCTGTCGCAGAGCGCGGCTGAAAAGCTGAACGTTGCGCCGGGCGACACACTGGACGGCAGTCTCGCGCGGCGTTTTCGCGGCCAGCAGGAACGCGAGCATCTGACCTTTAGCGTAGCAGCGATAGCACCGGCAAGTGCCTTCTCGCGCGACGGCGCCTTTGTCACGGTGATGCTGCTTGAGGCGCTGGAGGATTTCCGGGATGGGCGGGCAGTACCCGCCTTCGGCTGGAAGGGAGAGCCGGCAGATAGCAATCGCACTTACCCGGGCTTTCGACTCTATGCGCGCTCCATCTATGACGTGGCGGGCCTGCGCGACGCCTTCGCAAGGCTCAACGTAGACGTGCACACTCGCAGCGCCGAAATCGAGCTGGTGCAGCGAATGAACCGTAATCTGACAATCATCTACTGGGCGATCGCCCTGGTCGGCCTGGTGGGGTTCTCGCTATCACTGGGGGCGAGCCTGTGGGCGAATATCGATCGCAAGCGCAAGGAATTGTCGGTGCTGCGCCTGGTGGGATTTCGCACTGCAGACATCGTCTGGTTTCCCATGGTACAGGCGCTGTTCACTGCTGTGCTGGGATGGGCGCTGGCGCTGGCTATATACCTGGTCACCGCCATGGTCATCAATGACATGCTGGCGACGCAGCTGGAAACGGGACAACAAGTGTGCCGTATGCTGCCCCAGCACTACGCGATAGCTTTGCTACTGACCTGTACCGCCGCCGTACTCGCGTCGGGGCTTGCCGGCCTGCGTTCGGCACGCGTCGAACCATCCGAGTCTCTGCGGGACCTGTGAGATTAAGTGGGGTAAGATGAAATTTTCAACTTGTTGGCAAAGATGGGCTGGCCCAGGCTACAAACCAAAGTCAAATTAGTTTCATCTGACTCCACTTATTTTATTTTTATTTAAACGCACCATGTATACGATTGAAAAATAGGGGTCAGAGAGCAATTGTTTCTAATATTCGAATATAAAAAATCAAAGGGGACGGAGGAATTAAATTTTAATCATTATGGATAATAAACAAAAAGCCCAGCAGCGAGCTGATCAGGTTCAGGCCTTTTATGATGAGGTAAAACAGTTAGAGGCTGATGAAGTACTGCAGCTTGACCAGGCTCAACGTCAGTCTATTGCTCATTATCACGAAGGCCTGCTGAAGTCTCTGACTGAAAAATTCGACATCGATACCAGTTCCCGGCAGAAGACGTTATCAACGGGGATGAAGTTTGCTTCATTTATTGGCGCTCTGGCGTTAGCCGCCAGTGTGTTTTTTCTTTTTTATCAGTTCTGGGGGTACTTCAGCACGCCGGGGCAGGTGGCGATACTGGTTAGTGCACCTTTACTAATGCTGTTCGTAACCAATTGGGTTTCGCAACGAGAAGCGACAGGTTATTTTGCCAAGCTGCTGAGCATGGTCAGTTTCGCCTGTTTTGTGCTCAACCTTGTTATGCTTGGGCAGATTTTCAACATCACGCCATCGGAGAATGCGCTGCTGGTATGGGCAGGCTTTGGCTTTTTACTCGCTTATGCGTTTGATGTGCGTTTGCTGCTCGCCATTGGCATTCTCTCACTCGCCGGGTTTATCGCTGCCCGTACCGGCAGCTGGTCAGGTATGTACTGGCTGTCTTTTGGAGAAAGGCCGGAAAACTTTTTTCTACCCGCGCTGCTGATATTTACGCTACCGCTCTGGCTGAAGCAGCAAAACTACAGCGGCTTCGCGCCAATCTACCGTGTGTTTGGCTGTTTGTTGTTGCTGTTACCGGTACTGCTTTTATCCAACTGGGGAGAGGGCAGTTATTTATTCTGGGATGCCGATATCATCGAAGGCAGTTATCAACTGGCTGGTTTTATCGTCAGCGCCGGTTTGATAACGCTGGGGATTAGACAGCGCTGGCCGGATGTGATTAATACCGGCAATGCTTTCTTTGTGCTGTTTTTGTATACCAAGCTGTTTGACTGGTGGTGGGAGGTCATGCCCAAGTACCTGTTCTTCCTGGTAATCGCATTGGCATCCTTGCTTATGTTATTCGTGTATAAGCGTATTCGTCTGCACAGTCAGTTAATGGAGGAACCCCATGCGTAAATTTATTGTCACCTCCGTATTTTTATTGCTGTTGACGAATATCGTGGTGTTGGCTGGCGTCGCGTATAACCGGTCGGGAGACCCTCTGCTAACTATTGAGCTGACTGAACGTGAACTGCCCATAGTCGTATCTGCCAGCAGCAAAGATGAAAATAGTGGTACGACATTGTCATTGAAGTGGCATATTCTTAGTTCAGACAAAGACCCGGAATATCTGTCTACAACCTACGGCAGCTCCGCATGGCTGGACGATGAAAAACTTACTGAGCTCGGTTTTGATATGAAGAAATTCAAAAGCGAGCCAGACAAATATAGACACAGAACAAGCCACCTTGCCACTGAAGCTGTACTGGTGCTGGAGTACCAGGGTGATGCCTATCTTAAGGCACTGGCATTTGTGAAAGAAAAGGAAGAGCAGCTTCGTCTAATGGTAGCGGAGTACCCCGGCGATGAAGGGCTGGCAAACGACCTCAACAATTATGTAGAACAGTTAACACGGTTGAAAGTATCGCAATCACGCCTGTATGTCGTCGATGCCGGTCTGGATGTGCAGGCCCTGATGGACAAATATGCAGGCAAAAACAATTACCTGCTCGCACGTGGTGAAATCGGACTTGGCTGGAATGAAGATGATGTTAGCGGACGTATTAGTCAATTGTATATCAGGCAAGTGCACGTGCCAATGCCGCTTTCGGAACAGCTGATAACATTGGACGAATGGAGAAACTTATACGACCTATAACAATAGTTCCATTCCACCGCGCTACAAGGTCCGGCTAAACATCGGCAAACGCCTCGAACCCTGGATAGAGTCCGTTACGAAAATGGAAAGTAGTGAATAAAAATAAAAGGGGACGGAGGGATTATATTTTGATCAATTACAATAAGTGGTTAAATAAAAATCCCTCCGTCCCCTTTAATTTATATAGTGCTAACTTATTTCTTCTTCCAGGAACCGCCATCCTTAATGTAACTACCGGCTGCTGATTTTTCTATGGCTTTTTTACCGGCAAGTGTTTCAACGTCTTTTAATGTTATGTTGTTACGCGCCGCGATATCCATGTATTTCTTTTTACGTTTGGCGTTAACTTCGGTGATTAAGGCTTTGACTTCTGCAGAAGGCGATTTTACTGCTTCCAGGTAACCGCTGGATAACTCTCCGACCAGTCCCTGCGATTTGGCGGTAGACAGGTCTATGGCAAAAGCGGACTGTGCTATCAGCAACAGGCCGATTGCGAGCAGGGTTGTTATTTTTTTCATCTGTTGTCTCTCCGTTTATATAGGCTGCTAAAACAGGCCGCTATCCTGGCTGAATATATCGTCCAGTTCTTTATCGACTTTTATTCGTATCTCATGTTCGATTTTGACATTGAGGTTGATGGTAATGGGTTCGCTCGGCGCTTCGACCTTGACGGCGGGTGTGCAGGCCATAAGAAATGCGCTCAGAATAATGATTAAAAACGGTGTGTGCATAATTTGCTTAGCCTTGCGTCGTTGTTCGCGTTTGTGTGTCGCCTGTTGCGGTTATTGTACTACTTGTTTGTACCGGTCTGTTGATACATCCGGCGAACCTGTTCATCGATACTGCCGCTCACGCCCTGGGCAAACCTTAAGCTTTTGAGCAATGAAACCAGGTTTTGTTCCGTATTGATATTCAGGTGTACCGGGCGATTTTCATCGAGCTCGGGGCTGATGCCTTTTAACTCAAGGTTGATCGTCAGTTCGCCGTCTGGCAAATAGTTTACCCCAGCGTGCAGGTCACTGTAACGAAAATTTTTGAGGGCATCCAGCGTGATGCCGGTGATCGGGTTCTGCCTGAGCTGGTCGGTGCCGCTTTCCGGGATATAGCGGATGGTGCCGCCACGGATCTGGTTGATGAGACTGCCATGCACGATATTTATTCCGTCTTTATTGATCTCTACGGGCAGGGTGCCATCAAGCCTGCCGGTGGCCGTGATATTTTGCAGTTGCTGGGTTTTAACAACTTCGGCCAGGTCGATATTGTTTACCTTGATGAGGAATCTGTTTTTGCTGCGGTTGAGGTCATACACCAGGTCATCTGCGGTGAAGTTTCCGCCCAGTATTTCCCCCTTTGTCTGGCGGACGATCATTCTTGGCAGATTGCCCCTGGTTGACGTTTTAGCAGTCAGTCGTAAGCTGATATTGCTGATCGTGACGCCGCTATCGACTGTATTCAGTTTGATCTCGCTGGCCTGGATGGATTTTACCGCAGGCAGGATCTCGAGTTTATGATCGAACGACAGGCCGGAGAATACGATGCTACCGACACTGCCGCCACTGTCGTCGAGGTTTATGTCTGTGCGTAGACGGGTGGCTTTGTCTTTCGACCAGGAGGCGTCGGCGCTTATATTTATCTTGCCGGTGTACAGGTCGAACGGATAAGGCCAGGGCGTGAGTAATTTGCCGAGATGATCAGTCTCGGCGCTAAGGTCGATGGCGGTGGCTG
The DNA here is from genome assembly GCA_963807625.1 of uncultured Gammaproteobacteria bacterium. GTDB lineage: Bacteria > Pseudomonadota > Gammaproteobacteria > SZUA-229 > SZUA-229. The sequence goes on along the minus strand of CAWECN010000001.1, from coordinate 36,048 downwards.
GTTGTATCTCAATAGTCCCCGTGCTTTTGCTGAGATTGTGATCAAGTAAAAAACTGAACTCGCCGGGCAGCGTTGCGGGTGAGAATCGACCTTCTGCCGTCAGCTGCTGCGTGTCTGCGGAAATATCCGCCTTGATGTCGGCCCTGATGTCTGCAAGTTGCAGTTGCTGTGATTGATCTTGCTGTGATTGAAAACGGGCCGTTAACTGCTTCGAGCTTACGGTGCCTTTATATTGCCAGTGGTTATCATCGTTTGTGAGTTCACCTGTCAGCTTTATATTACTGTCGGTGAATATGCTGTCACCGGCGTTTACCTTATCGGCTCTAACAGAGGTTCCGTCTAACAGTTTTAGTTTATGGTTAGCTGATGTCGCTGAGTAGGCAAGCCTGATATCTAGAGCGATGTTGTCAGTGCTGTAGGTTCCAGATGATAAGCGTTTGGCTGTGCTGTTTAACGTGGCATGCCACAGATCGCTGTTTTTGAAATCTAGTGAAAAGGTGCCGTTTAAGATGCTGCTCTGGTTTTTACTGAGTGTATTGATAACAGCAAAATCTTTCTCACTGTTAACGGCATGCAGCCAGTCCTGCATAGCGCGAGGCGAGAGCTGGTAGTTACCGTTTAATTTTTTATCGCTGTGTACGAGTTTTATCTTTGCCGGCAGATCGCCTGAGGCCTGTGCCGGTCTGAGTTCTGCCTCGAGTGCATCTTTGCTCAGCCGGGTAATGACCAGCCGGGGTAAGTCTGCAGGCCTGTTTTGTGATGGGTTTTCTGTAGCTGGTGTCAGCAAGGTGAGTTCTGCATACAGTGCACCGTCATTAAGGCGACTGACCAGTGACAGGGTTTTACCGTCGAGCGCAGCAAAAGCTTCACCATGGAGTGTTATCTGGTGAATGGATAGATCATCAAACAGTATGTATTTCTCCAGAACCGTTGCAAGTGTCTCGAGTACCACTTCTGGTTTGGGAGCAGGTCTTGTCTGTCGAGGTTCTGCATGACTTCCTTCCGGCTCCGCGTTATGTGTGTAATACACGATCAGTGTGTTTATCTCGAGTCTGTCAATGTCTCCATTTATCAGTTTTTCAGGCTGGTAGCTGATGCTTATATCCTTTGCCTCTAGTGTGAGTCGACCGCTATTGGTCGGCAACTGAAAATTTAGTTGAGACAGCTGTGTTTGTTCTAGATCCAGGTGCTGGATATCGGCCGTGATAGCTTCCAGTCCTGCCTGTTGCAGCGATGAGGTAGCCAGGCGTTCAGCGAGGTGTAGACGGGCAGCCCAGCCAGCCAGCAGCAAGGCCAGCAAAAAGACCGGCACAAAAATCAAGATGAAATACCGACGTCTGACGGCAGGCATAGCAGGCTCCATGTTCAGAGCTGTTATGTTACATCGAATAGTTGGTTACGGGTACATGACTGCAGACTGGTTTCTTTGCTGCTGAATAATTAGGGGACAGACCAAAAAAATAGGGGTCAGAGAGCAATTGTTTCTAATATTAGAAGCATAAATGGGAATAAAAATTGAAGGGGCAGTGCTCTTTTTTTGACATGAAGCAATATTGAACGCATATGAAATTTATCGGAATGAATTAAAGAATAATAGGGGTCAGAGAGCAATTGTTTCTAATATAAGCGTCAATTACTCTCTGACCCCTATTAATCATTGCAATGTAGATAAAACTGCCTCTGCTAACAGGTTGTGTCCTGTTCGAGTCGGATGAATACCATCCCAGAAAAGGTAACCTTCTGGATGTTTACATACGGCACCTTTTTTTACCTCGGGTGTGATGCATGCATCCACTACGTTGTCGAGTCCAAAGGCATCTGGTGCGGCGGCCAGGCTAGAAATAAAAGCAAATGTATCAAATCGATCGATATTTACAGGTAACGCCAATTCAATACTTGATAGTGTGTTCTCAAGTGCAAGATTAAAACCAAAAGATAACTGTGTTGCTAACGTTGCTGCATCCGGCCCTAAATCAGTTATTGCCGGTACCAGCCCAAGATTCGGGACGTTGGGGACTAAAAAGTTGCGAGCACCTTGTGAGGCCAATGCGATAATGTTATCAGCGATTGTCGTTACCGCGCCTGTAAGTAGCACTTCAGCCGCCGCCTGGCCTGCTGCCAGTGCTTCTGGGAATGTTCCGCCGGCGATCAATGTTTGCTGTAGTGCAACATTGAATGCATTTAGTGCGTCACGAACATCGTTGCCGCCAATAAATATTGTATACAGTGCTTCACTATCGACGCTGTCACCTGTATCTGAAAAATATTGTCCAACCTGCGCACTTAGATCAAATGGGCCACCAGCAGATGATGCCGCACGCGCACCACCAAAAGCATAATTGGTAAATGTAGAGGTTCTTAAAGCAGGGCCATTGCCACCTTTAAGCTTTAAGTTTGCAGATACATGTTCAACCCAGGTTTTACCATTACTGAAAGTCAGACCGCCGATGGGATAGGGTGCATCGGGTATATTGCCTGCATTATACGGCCGTACGCTTACCTTGCCTTCTAATACAAAAACGTTACCCGGATCAGATAGACTATCACCGAAAACAACCATATCGCTGTAACCGATATCGGCAATAACAGCAGGTGCTGTTAGAATACTTAAACACGCCACTACTTTTTGTATTTTATTCATAACATTTTCCTTCTTTGTGCATTTGTTTTGGGTAGGTAACTAAATCTACTGACAATAGGTTGAAGTAGCAACCAAAAAATAATAGGGAACAGAGGAAATTCCGGGGACAGTATACCTATTTGAAATAAGTGGTTCAGTCACTACCCTTAAGAAATAGGGGGCAGAGAGCAATATTCTCTAATATTAGAAACAATTGTTCTCTGACCCCTATTAATAAGTGGGGTCAGATGAAACTTTGAATTAAAGGGGACAGAGCCCTTAAAATCAGAGGACAGACCAAAGAACAATAGGGGCAGACCACGATAATTATGGGTCAGAAAGGGTGTTTATATTTCCTGTACTTTTATTATTTTTCCATAGAACGTAGAAAGGCCGGCATTTCATATGTGCCGGCCTTTCTACTTAGTCTGTTTATTTTTACACCTGGCGGCTATGATTGAAATCGCTGGTGGTAGAAATTAACAGATTTTTTTATCTATCCCTAATTAAACCCGATTGAATATCTTTTCGTGTTTGATCAGCGTAGACCTTTTTAGCAACTATTAACTAAAGAAGCCCGGCATCTGGGATTCAGAAACCGGGCTTCTAAGCTTATGTGGCTAAACTTATTTAGCTACTGTAGCTGGAGCTTCTTGTGCAGGTGCAGCTGGAGCAGCTTGTGGTGCATAACCATAAGGAGCCGGAGCGTAACCGTAAGGAGCGTTGTTGTAACCGTTGTAACCGTTATAACCATTCTGACCGTTGTAGTAACCATCGTAGTTACCGTTACCACGACCTTGTCCACGACCTTTACCTTTAGCTTTCATACCGAAAGAGAAAGAGCTATCGAATTCGCCGTCACCGTCAAATTCGCCGTCGCCAGAACCGTTACCGTTACTGTTGTTGTTCCAGTTAGAGTTGTTAGAGTTGTAACCGTTGTTGTCGTCACCGAAGAAAGGCATATCCCAATCAGCAGAAACAGCAGTAGAAGTTGCTAAGATAGTTGCAGCAGCAATAGTTTGTAATGTTTTCATTTATAAAACCTCAAGTTTTGTTTAACAGCAATAGTAAAATTAAGCTCATGCGCTTGTGGCCGTTGTCGACCAGTGGCGTAACTATATTATAAATATCTAATATTAGCAATCTCTAAATTACATTTATTAAGGATGATATTGTAACCAGATGAATTTATTAGGTTTGTTTTGTTGAGTGAGTTTAAGCTTTTATGGATTTAGTGTGCTCAAGCAGTTCTTCGAGCAGTATTAACTGGCTGCCGATAGCGTCTGGTGCATACCGCATCCATGCCCATAAGGTAGCGAATAAGTACTCTATAGTTATTGAAACCTGGGAGACAAAAGTCAGATCGGACAACCAGGGACAAACCACGGTTTTCTTGCCATGTAGAAAAAACTGACGGAAGGATTATTTTTTACCCCTGAGCTATAATTGAGTCAGCTCACTGCTTTCTTCCTATCAGAACGATAACCCGCTAATTATGCGTATCAAACTTCGCACACAGGTCCTGCTAATACTCTTTCTATTTGGTCTGGCCCCTCTGATCGCTCATCAACTGATCAATCAGCCGCTGATGTTTGACTGGTTAACCCGGCTCTACAATGACGCTCACCTGCAGAATCTTCGTGCTGACTTTCATGAGCTTGACGAGCACATTGCCAGTCGGCGAGAGACGGTGCGCATCATATCTCGGTTTCCACACATTAAGCAGCTGCTGTCCGGTCAGGATGGACCGGAACTGGAGGTGGTGCAGGGACGTTATGTCGACTGGATGAATCGTCTGGTGTCTGATCGGCTTGATGTCGTGCAGGTCTTATTCGTAGACCGAAACGGTAACCAACGCCTGTTGATGCAGAATGAGCTGAATACCCCTGAGATGCATATCGAGAAACGCCATGAGGTCGATCTCGATCAGTCTTTTTTTGATGAGGGTATCAGATCGCTACGGGGGCAAGTAATAACCAGTAACATCAATATTGACGAGCGGGCTGGCCGGGAAAATCCTACCCGTTATATGAATCTGCAGTTGATCACCCCCGTGTTTGAGCAGGAGGCTTTGCGTTCAGGGGTTACTGCCCCGGTGCCGCCTATCGGTGCCGTTGTGATCAATCTCGACATTGGCGGCCTGGCGCGAGTCTTCCAGGGCCTCCTCTGGGTGCATGACGATGGCAGGTATTTAACAGAGGTGGGTACTGACGAAGTGGCATCCACTGCTTTCGCTGATTTTCCCGGTCTGGATGGTTTGTTCAAAACGGGTAACCTGAATCTCTGGAAAGGGGAAGATGGACGTCAGGCGATCTGGGTACCTTTACTTGCGACTACCGATTCTGGTCCTCTCTGGGTGGGGCGCTTTGTCGATTCATCGCCTCTGGATAGCTTCCGTAAAAATCTGGTACTGCGAACTGTGGGTATTCTGTTCGCCATGGTCTTACTGGTATTCATCGTGGCCCATCGCTTTGCGAATCGTGCCGAAAAAATCCAGGCGTCGCTCACCGATGGTATCGCGCATATGCTTGAAGAAGACAAGCCTGTGAAATTTGACTGGACAGGTCCTCAGGAGGTGCGTGCGTTGGGAGACAAGCTTACTACCCTGTCAGAAACGCATGCGAAGAACCGTGGTGACCTTCGCGATTATGCTGCGGAACTGGAAAGGACTAACCGTTACAAGTCAGAGTTTCTTGCCAATGTAAGTCATGAGCTGCGTACTCCGCTGAATTCGATTTTATTGCTGTCGAAGCTGCTGGTATCAGAAGACCAGGGTCTGGATGACAAACATAAGCAGCAGGCGCAGGTGATCAACAAGGCTGGACAGGATCTGTTGCGACTGATCAACGATATACTTGATCTATCAAAGATCGAAGCCGGGCGACTGGATCTGCATCTGCGCGAAGTAACGATTGCGGATCTGTTAAATGATATCTACGACCTGTTCAAGCCGGTTACAGATGAAAAAGGCCTGATGCTGGTGGTGGAGCGCCAACCGTCGGCGCCAGAGACATTGCTGACGGATGCCGACAAACTCGCACAGATTTTGAAAAACTTCATAGCTAATGCGATAAAATTCACGGCGCAGGGGCAGATTACCTTGCGCCTCGAACATGATGCGTCGGATAGCCGGTGGCCCGTCAGGATCAGTGTCACGGATACAGGTATCGGTATACCTGAAGACAAGCACGAGCTGATCTTCGAAGCCTTTCAACAGGCAGATGGTTCGACCAACCGTCGATACGGCGGCACCGGGCTCGGACTTTCGATCTGTCGAAATCTCGCGGACCTGCTGGGCGGGCACATCGCGGTTGACAGTCAGTCAGGGCATGGTGCAACCTTCACGCTGATGTTGCCTGAGCGATTAAAGCCGAGTGATCAGAACGATAAACAGGTTGTAAAAGAGTATGCTGACTCTCAGGCGGAACGATCTGAAGCTATTCCTGTGGCGAACTTTAACGGCGCACGGATCCTGTTGGTGGATGATGATATGCGCAACCTGCTGGCTTTAACACCGGTACTCGAAGGCTGGGGACTGGATGTGATCGCCGCGGGTGATGGTGAAGAAGCGCTGGAAACTCTGGCAGAGGAGTCCGATGTAGCAGTCGCCCTGCTCGATGTCATGATGCCCGGGTTGGACGGTCTGGAACTGGCTGGCGCCATTCGTGAGCAGCCCCGGTTTGCCACATTGCCCTGTATCGGTCTCTCTGCCAAAGCGGGCGATGATGATCGAGAGCGCTGGCTTGCACTCGGTGTCGGTGATTATCTGGTCAAGCCGGTCGATGTCCATGAGCTGCACAGCGTGCTGAGCAAGGTCTTAAGGAGCCTCTGATTAATTATATATTATCTCTGCGAGACCTGAGGTGTGCCCATAATTATTATAATTTTGGTGAGGCGCGCTTTGCAGCAAATGGCCTTAGTCCTTTGCAAGAAGTGCAACGAAATAGATGTGCACTTCAGATCTCGCCCTGCGGGGCTTACAGGCGGTTTGGCACTCTTCGTTACAAACTTTCACCATACAATGAGTATGCTCTCAAGCTTGTGCCTCGATTGCCAAACCGCCTGTAAGCCAGAGATATTATATAATTGATCAGAGGTTCCTTAATGAGGAGGCAGTTAAGCTATGACGGAGCAAAAACGTTACGCCGGTTTCAAGGTGCTGATCGTCGACGACAATCCAAACAATCTATTTACCCTGCGTAGTCTGATCGAGAAGTATACTGACGTAAATGTCATCGAGGCCGATGGCGGGGAGAAGGCGGTCAATCTTGCGCTCACCGAGAATGATGTCGATCTGATTATCCTTGATGTGCAGATGCCAGAGATGGACGGTTTTCAAACTGCTTCAATGCTCAAGGTGCGTAAGAAGACGCGCGATATTCCGGTGATATTCCTCACCGCTGCCTACAAGACAGACGAGTTCCAGCAGAAGGGGTACGATGTGGGAGCTGCCGATTACCTGTTGAAGCCCATCGATGACAACCTGTTGCTGAACAAACTGACGGCATATTTCCGCCTGATCGAAAAAGAACGCGCGCTGAACGTGCTGCTTGAGGAAAAAGTAGCACAACGCACGGCCGAGCTGGAGCAGATCAGGCGGTACCAGGAGCGGCTATTGAATACCATGGGTGAGGCGCTGCTGGTGCTCTCTCCTGACGGACAGATCAAGTCAACCAATCCTGCAGCGCAGAAGATGCTGGGTTACAAGGAAACTGAGCTGGTCGGCCTGAGCATCGGTGATGTCTTTGAAGAAGCCGAGGATGAGCAGGCTGGTGCCTTCATGGGAACCTGGTTAGACGCGATGATTCGTACTGGCGTGGTCAGGGATGTCGAAGCGCGATTTATTGCCAAGAACGGTACACTTGTGCCAATTCTGTTCTCACGTACCGCGATGGTTGACAAGGCAGGAGTAGTCACGGATATTATCTGTATTGCGAAAAATATGACCGGTTATGTAAAGATAGATGACGATGGCCTGTCTGGATCTGACCTGTCTGCAACAAATACGGGAGATTCTGTATGAGTAAAGATCAACCTGCTTCACCAGAGGAGCAATCAGTAGAAGATGCTACTCTCACGGCGAACGCACTGAAGGCTATGGCCAACCCGCTACGCTGGCGCATCATCTGTGCCCTGGGTAGTGAAGAACTTTCAGTGGGTGATATCGCGGAGAAGATAGGCACATCACAAAGCAATGCCTCCCAGCATTTGGATCAGCTAAGGAGTAAAAAAATCATCAAGTCCCGCAGAGATGCCAACAAGGTGTACTACAGTATTAGCAATGATCAATTGTTGGCGCTGATTGCAAACATGCGCTCAGTGTTGTGTCAGACTAATCTTGAGGACTAGGTTGTTGAGGACTGGGCTGAAAATAGATGCAATGCACGGGGTTGCAATGCACGGGGTCGGACCTGTGCATCCTTATGAATTAACAGAAAAAAGGATTAGGATATAGCCTGTATATAGGCTTAAACACCGTTTTTTAAGGTCAAAATCGACGCTTTAAGGTAAAAGAATAAAAGGGGCCGGAGGGATTTAATTTTGTCCATCCCCCTTTATTAGGCCAGCTACGTGTTTTAAGCACTGCGCAATGGTGATTTCTTCACGATCACGATGGCCAGTAGTGGCAGGCAGACGCTCACCATCGCAACGGTAATAAACAGAAGCCCCAGTTCGCTATAGTCAGCGGGGGTCGTGATTTCACCGGTGACCTGGTCTTTAACCTCACGTGTTACTTCGTATAACTGGTTGACATACCTGGTGCCCAGTTGGCCCAGCGACAGGGCAAGGTTGGTGAAAGAGGCCATCACGGCGAAGAAGGTTGCCTTCAGGTTCGCCGGTGCGGAGTTAGCAATCCAGGCCAGCATCGGGATCATCGCCACCTGTTGTAAGGGTGATTCCACGGCGGTGCTCACCACGGCGATAAAGTGTGCATCCACGACGCCGTTGGTATGCGCACCGGTCCACTCATGCACGCCGTAGTACATGCCGATGTTGGGTAAAAATAGCAGGCCGCCGAAGATGGTTAGAAAACCTATGATGTAGGCGATGGATTTTTCTGCCATGAATCGCCGAAAGATAAACATGCCAAACAGCGCCAGTCCGCCTGCCACCAGTGACAGGATGGAAAAAAATTGCTGATCGAACTTGAGCACGTCGTTCATCCACCAGGTCTCACCGGCGCCGGTCGACGGCATGGCGCGATAGACAAAAATGATAATGGCCGTGCCCACCAGTACACGCCTGGCGTCATCGTCCAGTACCTTGAGCAGCCGTATCATCAGGAACACGACGATCGCCATGGAACCGGTAAAAATAATTTCTTCACGAAACGGCAGTTCACTCAGGCCGATGCTGATACTGAAGGCGACGAACACCAGGCTGCCGATCAGGATGAACCAGTTGGGCGAGGTTTTTTCCACCTGGCCATGCAACAGATGCCAGGCCTGTTGCCAGCTGTGCCCCTGTGCCTGCAGGCGCCGGGCATCACGTATCTTCAGGTAGCCACCGAGTCCCACGCCGATTACCGACACCAACGGGATCAGCAGTGCCAGCTGGAAGATATCGATGTACACGCGTACCTTGTCCGCTTCGTTCATGACATCGACACCACTGAACTTGTAGATGTTCAGCATGGCAACGAAGATACCGCCGCCGACCACGGCGACCCGCCCCAGGGTCTGCATGGTGGTATGCATGAGGCGGATCCTGGCCGGATCGATCGGCTTACCCTGTTGATCAACACGCGGCACGGCTTCCACGGTCATGGCATCGGCGACCACATCCTGGATGACATAACCGACGGGGGCCAGCAGGGCGCTCAATACATACCAGGCAGAGAGTGGCATCACCACGCGCATGTCATCGGGTTGACTGAGCAGGCCAATCATAATCAACAGGCTGGCAGCGATGAGACTTGCGCCGATATAGACCAGGATGGACTTGAAACGCCAGATCAGATCCACGATATGTCCCATGGGCATTTTCAACGCCCAGGGAATATTGGCCCAGAACATCAGGGCGGCAAGGAATTCGGCGGACAGATCCAGGTATTCCTTAACAAAAAAAACACCGACGATACTGGTCAGGCCAGAGATGCCATAGGCCATGTACACCATCAGTGGCGGCAGGTATGACAGGCGCATCTCGCGCCTCAGTTCCAGGATATTGCGGTCGATCCAGTGGTAGATTTTTTTCAGCATTTAGTCATTATCGATTGAAAGCAGGGGCAGAGAACAATTGTTTCTAATAGTCGAGGATATTGCTTTCTCAGTAAAAGGACAGTAAAAGAGTAAAAGGGGACAGACCCCAAATTAACTTCGTCGATCAACCCTAAATTCGTATCGTCAGTCAATCAGCTTTTGGGCTCAGATGTTTTTGATGCCGATGAACATGTGCCTAAAATAATAGGGCACAGGCCATGAAATTCCGTGAAATTCCGGGGACAGTATACCTATTTGGAAATTCCGGGGACAGTATACCTGTTTGAAATAAGTGGTTCAGTCAGGAAAACAGGGGTCAGAGAGCAATTGTTTCTAATATACGACAACGCTAATATTAGAAACAATTGCTCTCTGACCCCTATTAATTCTTGAGCGATTTCTCGGGTAATCCAACTCAGTATTTAGTACCCTATTGAATAATAGGGCGAATAGTAGGGGACAGAGCCCTCTATAATAATTTAATTCAATCCGAGAGTAATCAAAAATGATACATCGCACAAATTTTTCATTAATACTGCTGGCCTGCTTTTCTTTAACCCTGCTTAATGCAGCCGTAATAAGCACTGTTCATGCAGAACCTGACATTGCTAAAGATACTAAACAAAAAAGTACAGGAAAAATTAGCGGTAAGGTAACAGAGGTGATCGACGTTACCGGTTACACTTACGCCGAGGTTAACACCGGTAACAAGAAAGTCTGGGCAGCCGGCCCACCTACTGCACTAAAAACGGGTGACACCATCACTTTTTCTTCACAGATGCCCATGCAAAACTTTCATAGCAAATCCCTGGGCCGTGATTTCCCCCTTATCTATTTTATAACCCAGTATGATACCGGTACGGAAGGCAAAGCAACTGCTACATCACATAATCAAATGAAACAACAGCAGACAAGCAAACCCGTTGAGGGCATTAATAAAGTTGCAGGCGGTTATACAATCGCTGAAATCTATGACGATAAACAAAATCTAAACGGCAAGACCATACGTGTACGCGGTAAGGTAACCAAATACACTCCCAATATCATGGGCAAAAACTGGCTCCATATTAAAGATAGCAGCACCCTTGACGATCTGACTGTCACCACCAGTAACACTGCTGTGGTTGGTGATATTGTTATCGCAGAGGGCAAACTGGAACAGGACAAGAATTACGGTTCCAATTATTTTTATCCCGTTATTATGGAAGGTGCCACGGTAACAAAAGAATAGATGGGAAACAATGAAATTCCGGGGACAGTATACCTATTTGAAATAAGTGGTTCAGTCAGTACCCTTTATTTCGTGACTTACAACTAAATACCTTGATTGATAATATGGAGAAAGTGCTGGAGATTCAGCAGCAGTTTAAGGAGAATGTTTATAGGTGATGGCGTAATCGATCATAGAAAAAGAGGGCGTAGCGATTAAACATTATCGCTACGCCCTCTTAAAATCCACTGTAATTAATCGACTACAGTAACTGTCGCATTGATTGCCCGATACTTGTAGCGAATACGCCCGCCCTCCGATGTACCTTCGGCCACATTCACTGCATTCCAGCGATCCATGTAGACGACTGCGGTGCCATTAACGAGGTTCTGTAGAGCGTTTACACCCATGACGATTTCGGTTGCCCCATCGGCATCGGTCCAGAACAGCGCATCGTCACCCCATGCCCAGGAACCGATAAAAATCCCAATAAAAGGTGCCGGAGGGATTAACAATGATCAATTACAGCATGTGGTTAAATAATAATCCCTCCGTCCTCTCTAGCTCACGGTCATCGCTACGTTAATCCATTAATAGGGACAGTCTTTGCCGGAGTTTTATCGATAAGCTGATTGATGCGTGGTAATTCCAGGCCTAATTGTTGAAATTTCGACAAAACAGCCTATAGTTTAACTAGCTTCAATGAATAATATGATGCTTCAATAAATATATATTTATCAATATCTTATATATTTAACTAAATCCTCAAATCTGTCATATATAGCTTACAGCTGATGATGACTGCCAAAATTGACTAAATAGCACGGTATCCACACAGGTTTTTCTTCTGGATACGCTCAAATTTTATAAAAAATGCACATTTAAATGCGCTATTTATATCAATTGCTTTAGGCGGGGTGGTAATCAAATGGCTAAAGATAGACATGCACTAAATACTAGTGACTTTAGTTACGAACAGCCAAAAGCCACTGAATATGATCCGGCCATTGAGAGAGCCTATACATCACTGAATGAGCAGCTCATGCAGTTGTTTGATGGCATGCTTAAGAGTGCTACTAGCAAGCTGGTCGTGCTGGAAAGCCAGCAATATAACTGTGTTAGCCAGGAAGAGCGTGAAAGACAATCACATGAGCGAGAGTCTATACGCTATCTGCTGAATAATTCGAATAATATAAGTAGCGCATTCTTCATAGCCTTCAACGAGCAGCTCAAGCCCAACAGTGATAATTCTGATTCTCCTGAGACAGATGAGTTATCGCTAGTCAGTCACGAAGAAATGGAAGAAATGGTAGCAATTACTACCATGCACGCCAATGCACTTATCGATCTTGGTCAATCTCTCAGTGATCTGAATACTCGTATCGAATACCTCGAAATCAAGAATGCGTCGATATTTGACTGTAAAGCAGTTAGCCCTAAAGGAATTAGTGAGGCGTACCAGAAAACACTCAATGAACTTAACATGGGTACTGACGTTACGCTCCAACTATTTAAGCTGTTCGATGAAGAAGTTATCAAGAAACTAGAGGATATTTACGGCAGCTTGAATCAGATATTTATTGATGCCGATATTATGCCTGAGATTATTCACAGCTCGCATGATAATGAATCGTACGATGAAGAATATGGGGAGGAATACGGGGAAGAAGAAATATCTGCGGAATCAGTAGATTATTATGATGCACAGGAAAATTTACATACTGATTTTATTCCACGATCTCAGTCAGAATTAAATAATATCGTCAGCCAGTTTACCAGAGGCGATATAAGTATCCCCGGAGAAGCACAGGAAAGTATTTCCGGAAAAGCGCAGGAGTTACCTGCTTCGTTTTATAAAGATCCCTCAGTACAGAATATTGATGGTAAGAAATACTATCAACGTAAAGATGTCGTTCGCTCTTTGAATCGTTTACAGAAAAAAATTCTGCAGCAAGGTAAGAATACCGGGCTAAATACCAGTGAGGAAATCAAGCGTTCATTGATGGAGGATATTGGTAATGCCAACAGTGATGGCATAGCAAAAGAAGTTTCAGTTCTCGATGAACGTAACATAGATTTTGTCGGCATGTTATTCAATGCCATTACGGGTGACAGGAATATATCAGAAGTGATTTCCGAACTGGTAGCTCTGTTACATGTCCCTGTAATTAAAGTTGCTCTGGACGATGACAAGCTGTTTCAGGATCAAGCGCACCCGACACGTAAAGTTCTCAATCTGATACCGAAAGCTGGTCAAGGTGTTACCGATACAAAAGACAAGCTGTACGGAAAAATCGAACATGTCGTCAAAGATATTCTTGCTGAACATGATGTTGATGTCGACAGCTTCTATAAAGCTGTCGATGCACTCCACAAAATAATCCATGTTGAAGAACAGGCTTCAGTCAACAATGAAAGCGAGGAGAAAAGGAGCATTATCAAGGCGCATGCTCGTACTGTTGTTGTGGCTGAACTCAGGAAGTATTCCATAGGTAAGCGTATTCCGAAAGATGTGCAGCCACTAATCTTAAAGCACTGGCCAACATTGATGATTAACCGATACGTCATGCATGGTAATGAGAGCGAGTTATGGAGGCAGTCTTCAATGCTGTGTAAGCTAATATTTGAATTGCTGCAACCTGTCAAACACAAGTTTCAGTTGGAGCAGCTGAGTAACCAGTATGAAGCGTTGCTAGAAGTGGTGAGTGATGAGCTTCATGAAACCAGGCAAGACAGGACTGCTATAGATGCTCAGTTAGTGACTCTGAAGAATATTTTCGAAAACATGATCGATGAAAACGCGCACCTGCTGATCGATGAAAAAGATTTATCCAGTGAGCAAATAGATTATGTCGTTCAGCAGGAAATGGCTAAATACGATGCGCAGATGGCCCGGATCAGGGAAGAAGAGGAAAGCGTAGTAGATAAGGTCGCTCGATTACCAACGTATGTTAAACCTGGTACGTGGTTCGAGATATATAATGGTGAAGATAATCCTGTAAGACGTCTTAAAATGTCAGTCATTCTTATCGAAACAGGAAATATTGTTTTTGTTGATCGCAAAGGTATAAAGGGTATTGAAAAAGATGCCGGTGAATTTGCTGAAGAGCTTGAAAATAAGAAATCACAGCTTATTGCTGATCATTCAACCTTTGATCACGCACTCGGAAATGTTCTCTCAATGATGGCGGCATAGCTGGGCTCTTAAATAATAGGGGTCAGAGAGCAATTGTTTCTAATATTAGAGAATATTGCTCTCTGACCCCTATTAATTCTTAAATTCCAATAAACTACATCCATGTAGAGACCGCAATGACGATAACGATACCAGGAGAAAACCATGCTGCTTACATTTACTACCGATGCCTCTAATTGATCTACTTACTGCAGCAGCAAAAGCTGAATGCAACGTAATGTGGGAATAAATTAAGTATTTATTCATACTCCAATGTTTCAATTCCTTCGAAAATGGCAATACCGACGTATCATCCAGCGTTCTTCAGTTACCGCCTCGCAGTGGGAACAAGCTTTTTCCTCATTGCCTCTACTGAAAGGTTTAACGTCCAGTGAAATAGATAAACTAAAGGAATTAGCAATTCTATTTTTGAATTATAAAGAATTTGAAGGCTCGCATGACCTTGAGGTGACGGATACCATGAAACTGATCATTGCCTTACAGGCCTGCCTTCCTATATTGAAGTTGGGGTGGGGCGGTTATGATGGCTGGATTACGGTCATCGTGTATCCGACTGGTTTTTCACCCAGCCGTGTGGTCAGGGATGAATATGGTGTGGAGCATCATGTGCAATCGAGCTTATCTGGCGAGGCATGGCAGCGCGGGCCCGTGGTATTAGCCTGGAGCCAGACCGAACATGCAGGAGTAATCGACGGCCAAAACCTGGTGATCCATGAGTTCGCGCACAAGCTTGATATGCAGAATGGAGCGGCTAACGGGTTTCCGCCGCTGCACAAGAATATGAGCGTATCGGCATGGACGAAGGCCTTATCTGCAGGTTTTGAATTTTCTAAACGCAAATGTGATCGTGGAAAACATATCGGTATCGATTGTTATGCTGCGAGTTCGCCGGCCGAGTTCTTTGCGGTGCTGAGTGAAGTATTCTTCGAGCGGCCCGATGTGGTTAAGCAGCGTTATCCCGATATTTACCAACAGTTCTGTCAGTATTATCACCAGGATCCTCTCGAGCGATTACATAGATAAAATTTGGGGTCAGAGTAAAAATTAACTGGAATCAAAAAATAGGGGGCAGAGTAGTTAAAGGGGACGGAGGGATTTTTTTTTGACCAATTCCTGATCCGTCCATAGAATGCCCTTATAAATACCTAAGTAGCAGATAATCAAGATTCTTCAGCCTAGCTTTTCAGGAGCATGAGATGTTCTCTTCTAATGCCGGAGTTGCCGGAAATAGATATTTAGTGGCCCGCACGGATGTGAATCATCCACTTTCCGCCTACTCGAGGTTCGGGTTTGAGCTGGACGGAGTCGAGTGGCCATCCGTTGAGCACTATTATCAGGGAATGAAGTTCGAAGAGGGGGAGATACGTGAGTCGATTCGTTCTGCGGATCACCCCGCAACGGCATCAAAGTTGGCTAAAGCCAACAAGAAGCTGGTTCGCAAAGACTGGTCGCAGGTTCGCCAGGTGATGATAACGCGTGCTGTTTATACGAAATGTCGCACCCATCAGGAGATAGCAGATTTGTTGCTGTCAACCGGGGGTAAACACATCGTCGAGTCCACTATGTATGATTACTACTGGGGTGTCGGTCGTGATGGACGAGGCCACAACGTTTTCGGAAAAGTGCTGATGGCGGTTCGAGATAAATTGATGCAAGAGCAAAATTAAAGGGGCAGTCCACAAATATCGATGGACATACATTTCGAGAAATATTTGAACCACTGTTTTATCAAGTCTATTGATAGAAAGAACAGCGAAAGTAATAAAAGCCATGCGAAAAACTGAGTATGAATCTGGCAAACTGGCCATTGTAGATAAGTGGTTAATCTTGTTTGTGCTATTGCTGCTGGTCACCTTGACCTTGTTCGTGCTGGGCTATTTTCCTTATCCATATGGCATCATGATTCTTTCTGCTGCTACCCTCGCCAGGCTGTCTGCCATCGTTATGATGAAAAAGCCCTAAAGACGGGGAACGGGGTCAGGTTAAATTCCGCGGACAGTATACCTATTTGAAATAAGTGGTTCAGTCAGTACCCTTTATTTCGTGACTTACAACTAAATACCTTGATTGATAATATGGAGAAAGTGCTGGAGATTCAGCAGCAGTTTAAGGAGAATGTTTATAGGTGATGGCGTAATCGATCATAGAAAAAGAGGGCGTAGCGATTAAACATTATCGCTGCGCCCTCTTAAAATCCACTGTAATTAATCGACTACAGTAACTGTCGCATTGATTGCCCGATACTTGTATCGAATACGTCCGCCCTCCGATGTACCTTCGGCCACATTCACTGCATTCCAGCGATCCATGTAGACGACTGCGGTGCCATTAACGAGGTTCTGTAGAGCGTTTACACCCATGACGATTTCGGTTGCCCCATCGGCATCGGTCCAGAACAGCGCATCGTCACCCCATGCCCAGGAACCGATAAAAATCCCCACCTGGTCATTCGGTGCCAGAGGCGTGCCATCCCATGCCAGGGCGTAGGCCGACGATTTACTCAGATCGGCGCCATCAAAACCTGTCGGAAAGGCAATACTGGCACCTGTGGGCACACTATTGATAAACACACCACCTTCTGAGTTGGTGTAGCGGAACGTACCACTGGTGACATTGCCAGCGTATTGCCGTGTATGTCCTCCCCAGATAGCGGAGTAAGTCAGCGTGTCACCATTAAAGGTGACATTGGCACCAGAAGCGCTGGTTAACTCAAGAATAGTACCCAGAGCGCCACCGAAACGAAAGCGAGCAATCGCATGGGTTACATCATCGTTGGCGTTATAAAACAATTCATAATCTGTATAGATTCTGTCCTGATTAACATCAGCCGAATCTTCACTTACACAACCCACTAACATCCATGCCGCTATGAACAATATCATCAGTTTATTCATGATCTTTTTCCTGCCTATATAAATTACTGTAACGTTTTCAAGATATTAACCGCACTGGCCATGTCAGTGGCATACCGGGCGATCCCTATATAGAATAAGAGACACCCATTAGAGTATTATTTGAAAAATCGGGGTGGAATCAATGGGGTCAGACTCGATTGATCTACAAGCAGAATTCGCAGAATTGCCTTCATCTGATCCCACTTACTAAAAGTATCCACACAGATCTATAGGTTTAATAACCCTAAAATATATCACGTAAAATTCTGCTTATCCCCGCATCAATGATTTCTTTTATTCTTTCTGGACTTTTACCGATAGACTCGACACCTGCAATTATTTGGGGCCTTTAACGGGCTTAAGTTAAATTAATAACTTGAGGTGTAATGTGATGGATAATGAAACTACGATAGATAATGAAGATCAGGCTTTAAAGAAAACAATGACCTGGCTGATGGTTGGACTGTTCAGTATTTTCTTTGGTCTTATATACCTGGCAAGCACTGTCGCTAGCTAATTAGCAATAATATTGTGCAGCTGCATGCTGCATTACCAAAAAACTGGTATTGAATATGCCGGTTTTTTTATACCTGCTATTTTTTGCCAGAATCTAATTATCTACTCCGTATAAGCAACGATCTCAGGCCAGTTGATATCATGGCATAGGCAGATTCGGCTATTTTAGCAAGGGTTACTATACCAGTGACCAGGTATAACTACCTCTAATGTGGTGCGGGTTTTGGTTTCTTTTGGTTGGAATGATACGCCTGTCGTACCTAGCAGGTACATTAAGTTATCAACGGTAAATTTATGAATCTTACCGGTCGTAATATCGCTGACTCTTGATTGAGTAACACCCAGCGCCTTAGCCGCCTGTTTTTGAGTAAGCGCGTTCTCTTGAATCCAGAAAGCTATTTTATCCATTAAAAAAGAGCGCAGGCGTAAGTTTTGAGCTTCGATTTCATCAAAGCCTAAATCTGCAAATACATTGCCGGATGATTTTTGAATAGCCATTATATTGCCCTCTGTACTTCTTTATAGCGCCTTTTCGCTAATGTGATATCTTTCTGTTCCGTCTTTTGGGTTTTCTTTTGAAACGCGTGCAAGATATAAACACCTGTTTTTGTTTCAACATAGTAGAAAACCCTGTAGGCGTTTCTGTCTTCCTTGATACGAATTTCCTTTACTCCAGTGCCTACCGTAGACATGGGTTTCCAGTCTGACGGCTCCAAACCACCTTGAACACGTCTGATCTGGTATCCTGCCATTTGCTTAACACTGGTAGGGAATCCCTTTAGATCCTTTAGTGATGTTCCAACCCAATGCAATTCCTTTTGTTTCGCCATGTAAACAATTATATATAAAATTGTAGATAATATCTATTATTTTAGATATTGAGGATTCAGGAGAAATAGGTGTTTTAGGGAGAAATTGGAGTTATTGAGGAATTGGAGCAAAACCTGGAAATTATTGGATCTCTCATTAGGCAATACAATAAAAGATATTTGGGGTCAGGGTAAAAACTCAATAATAAGAATTATGTAATTAAAGAGGTCCGAGCCCTTTAATGATCTACTCCGGTTTTGATAATTTTAAAACCATCACGGTCAATGCAGGTAAAAAAGTCAGGCTAACGATGGCTGTTCCCAGCAGGCCAAACATCACGATTACACCTACACCACGATAAAGCTCGGTGCCTTCGCCGGCGAGCAAAAACAGGGGTCAGAGAGCAATTGTTTCTAATATACGACAACGCTAATATTAGAAACAATTGCTCTCTGGTACCTATTATTCTTTGTTTCAGTTACTGGCAGTTACTGGGGTCAGAACACAGTTTTTGCTAATATGAGTCACCATTAAATATTAGCAGTAGGAGTACTGAAATGGATATGAGTTTTGTAATGGTGGGTCCGCCTCTGATTTCGTTACTGGCGGGTATTTCGATTCTTATCTGGCCGCGGCTGCTGAACTATATCGTCGCGTTTTACCTGATACTGTTCGGGCTGGTGGGGCTTCTGCCAATGGTATTATGAACCATGCTCTGCCAGGTTAAGACAGCGCGGGAAGTGAGCTAGAACAAAATCTGATATGGTCAGGCGCTATTCACTTCTCCCACCAGTAGTCAGGGCACTGCTGGTCGTCAATGTCGGTATGTTTATGCTGGAAATTGTCAGTGGTGGCCAGGTGATCTATGCGCTGGCGCTGTGGCCTCTTGAGTCGCCCGGTTCGACGTTATTCATGCAAGCGGCGCCGCCGTTCGAGATCTGGCAACTGGTGAGCTATTCATTCCTGCATGGCAGCGTCATGCACCTGCTGCTGAACATGTACGCGTTGTGGTTGTTTGGTACACGGATGGAGAACGTTTGGGGCTCCAGGTCTTTCACTTTCTACTATTTTGTCTGTGTCATCGGTGCGGGACTGGTGCAGTTATATTTTGCCACCGAGGGTGCGTACGAGGGGAGTATTTACCCAACGGTTGGTGCCTCAGGCGGTGTCTTTGGACTGTTGCTGGGCTTCGGTTTGACCTTCCCCAATGAAAGGCTGTTGTTGATATTTCCCCCCGTGGCATTGCCGGCGAAATGGTTTGTGCTGATCTACGGTGCCATCGAGTTATGGGCGGGTGTCACTGGTACTCAGGCGGGTGTTGCCCATTTCGCGCATCTGGGTGGTATGCTGTTTGGTTTCCTGCTGCTTATGTACTGGCGCCGTCATCCTCCCGGGTAATTCGAAAATAAATGACCTTCAAAGGATGAATTACGAAAACTTTACGGTAAGTCCTGAAACTATCAGTTGCCTTCCCTTATGGGGTTTATCTTCTAATGTCTTAAGGGTTGTCAGGATCGGCAGGACCCGCTGGTATCCAAATGCCATAATCACATTTAAATATAGATGTTCCGCTTTTAATATATGCGCCGGTTGGAAAACTTTGGTTATTAAAATAACAAACAGGTTCACCGGGTTCTTCCTGACGTAATATTTCAGTTTCATCGCTGCCTTCTTCTGCGATGGGTGAGGTGTTTAATTCGGGGTCAGGTGCGCCGACATCTTCAGCATGTTTTAAATCAGTCATTATTTTCTCCCAGTTATATTCATACTTTTTGAAAATTGAAGTTATATACAGTGATACTAATAGAGTACGTTAATTCATGCTATTCATGATTAGTTTTGATTTGTATGTTTTATTGATTAGAATCAAAATATTAACAACTATGCATTATTCTCAGCCTTTTATACATACCAGAGGTTCGAGCTTTGCTACCATTCGTGAAAGTCCCGCTTGATCAGCGGCTTTAACTACAGCGCTGACATCTTTATATGCAGCCGGTGCTTCTTCAGCAATGCCACGCATCGATGGGCTGCGAATCAAGATACCCCGATCAGCAAGTTGCTGCACGATGTTGCCACCACGCCATAGTTTGCTTGCTTTACGACGACTCATATTACGTCCTGCACCATGGCAGGCTGAGCCATAAGCTAATTGCATACTTTCCTTTGTACCCGCCAGGATATATGAAGCTGTACCCATGGTGCCACCGATCAGTACCGGCTGGCCTGATTCACGAAGAGCAGCCGGCAGGCTCGGGTGGCCCGGTCCAAATGCACGGGTTGCGCCTTTACGATGCACGAAAAGATTTTTTGTTTCACCATTTATTTCGTGCTGCTCAAGCTTGCAGGTGTTATGTGAAACATCGTAAAACAGATCAAGATGAGCATCCGGAAAAATATGTTTTACTGCCTGACGTGTTAAATGGGTGACTATCTCCCGGTTAGCCAGTGCGCAGTTAATAGCTCCTCGCATGGCACCTAAATAACGCTGACCTATTTTGGAATCAATAGGTGCGCAGGCCAGTTCACGATCAGGCAGAGTAATGCCATAGTCCTTTGCACTAACTGCCATGCTTTTAAGGAATTCTGTTCCAATCTGATGACCCAGTCCGCGTGAACCACAATGAATGCTGATTTTTATGTCATTCAATTCAATGCCGAAGGTTTTAGCAATATTCGTATCGTATATCTCGACAACTTTTTGTACTTCTAGATAGTGGTTGCCCGAGCCTAAGGTTCCCATTTCATTTTTTTGTCGTTCCTTGGCATGTTCGGATATTTGATCTGGATCTGCGCCTTGCATACAGCCATGTTCCTCTATGCGTTCGAGATCCGCATGATCGCCAAGTCCTCTTTCCACGGCCCAGCGTGCGCCACCATTAAGCATTGCATTCATCTCTTTTTTATTAAGATGAATAAGGCCCGTACTGCCAAGACCTGCAGGTATATTTTTGCATAGAACGTCTGCAAGTTCTTTTTGTTTTGATAAGACTTGTTGCACAGTTAAGCCAGTGTGTAATGTGCGCACCCCGCAGGAAATATCAAAGCCGACACCACCAGCTGAAATGACACCGCCCTGTTGAGGATCGAAGGCAGCAACGCCACCGATCGGAAAACCGTAACCCCAGTGTGCATCTGGCATGGCATAGGACGCATTTATTATGCCGGGTAATCTGGCTACATTACTGACCTGTTCGTAAACTTTTTCATCCATGTCCAGGATCAAATCTTTACTGGCAAAGATGATTCCCGGAACATGCATTCCATTGACTGGATCAATGCGCCACTGGTAGTCCGATATACGATGTAACTTGTTTATGTCCATAAAGCTTGCCTGTTTTTCCTGGTTTAAACATCAACAACACATTGTGCCAGCCATTGGTCCTGCGACATGTGCACTGCCAACTCGGTATACGTGGCGCCTTTAATTTCAACAGCCGGCTGATGCCGTTTTACATCTATCGGTTCACCCCGTGCCCTGGCTTTGAGATGTCCGCTCTCGATAAAGACATCAAACTGGCTAAACAACATATTGCGCGTAGACATTTCGAAAATCAAAGCATTTAACCAGTCGGCAAATAACAGTTCCTGATCTGCTTCCTGACAAATAATTGTTACTTCATCGCTGGGGTCGATACGTGACAGATCAGTGATGATCGCGCTCATGGCAAGGGCCGCCTGTTCAAATGCTTCGGCAGGCGTATTGCCATAACCGCGAACACCCATATCGGCCTGGTGCTCAAAATGTTCCCAGTGAGGGGTGATCATTAGGTGAGCCTGTTTTATTAATTAAGTGATTATTAAAAAATAATAATGCTTTAGTAAGCAAGATTACTTGCCCGAGATCAACATAAATAAACAATAGGCAAGATAAATTATCAATATGATGATATTGACTAGATACTGGTCAGGTAAAGTACTTGTCTTGTGTGTATGTTTTACGGCGTGGGGTGGTGTAATGGCTGAACTAAATGAACCTATCAAGCTGCCAAAGCCTGATTTAACAGGCGAACAGTCAGTTGAGCTGCTTTTGCAGCAGCGCCGCTCTGTTCGCTCATACCAAAAATCATCATTGAATTTAGCTGAGGTAGGGCAGCTGCTGTGGAGTGCTCAGGGAGTAACAAGTGCACAGGGTTTACGTACTGCGCCTTCAGCAGGGGCTTTGTATCCACTAAAACTTTTTGTTGTTGTCGGTGAGGTTAATGATTTACCACCTGGAATATATCAATATAACCCGGAACAACACAGTTTGCTGAAAACCGCCAATGGGGATTCACGAAAATTGTTGCAGAAAGCAGCGCTTGATCAGTCATGTATTAGCGATGCCGCCATTATATTTGTGTTTACTGCAATTTATCAGCGTACTACCTGGAAGTATGGCGAGCGGGGCGTGCGTTATGTGCATATGGAAGTGGGTCATGCAGGCCAGAATCTTTTTTTGCAAGCTCAAGCACTGCGTCTTGGAACGGTGGTGGTTGGCGCATTCGATGATGACGAGGTAAGAAAAGTTCTGAATTTAGATGGTGATATGCAGCCGCTGAGCTTAATGCCTGTCGGTAGAAAGTGAATGCCTACTGCTAATCTCTTTAATTTTGCGGAGGTGATCGTTGTCGTGATTGGTCTGGCAGCAGGTGTGTTGCCGGCAAGACGTGCAGCATTGCTGAACCCTGTCGAAGCTTTAAGATCCGAGTAAATTTACTAATTTATCTACATTCTGCACAAACGGGGCAGACCCTATTACCCCTAGGAACCTATTTGTTTCTAACTAAAGGTGACGGAGAGATTATTTACCATCTTCAAATGGCGCAGCTAACATACTGGTTGATGGCTATTCATTATTGAACTGGCGCAACATTGATCAAGGGAAAAATTGATCAGGGGAAAAGTGTTCGAATAACTTTTCTATACTGTTGAAAGGGCATCAACAGATGTCGCTAACGAACTCTGTTTTCCATCAAGCTTTAGCTCATCAATGTCACGAGAACATTGAATGTTTAATTCAAATTGTTCTGGTGATTCGAATTCCTGTGTAATTATCCAGAATTGTGTAATGTTTTTGTCCATGTCATTTAATGAGGTGATGGTATTACGTATACGTTCACGATCAAAAAAGGCAAAGGGCTCATCCAGGATAATAAATTGTTTACCCTGTTGTCCGGCTTCGACCAGTGCTCTGGAAATGGCCAGACGCAGGGCGAGCATGATCTGGCGTTGTGTGCCGCTGGATAATTCGTCAAGGTCAGCAAAGTCGTTTTTTTCTGTGGAAAATACGCGTAAGCGCAAGCTGTCATCGATCTGAATTTGTTTGTAACGGTTTTCCGTTAGTTTAGGCATCACTATTGCCGTGTACTTACTTAATACTTTATTGAACTGGGTATAAATTTCGCTGCAGGCACCTTTTGTTAGTTTAAGTGCGGTTTCTTGCACCTGAATGCGATGGCGAAGTTCATCCATTGCTGGTTGCATATTTTCTATTGCTGTTTCCAGTTCGGCCTTTTCCTTCTGGCGTTTATGAATGTCTTCAATCTCGCGATCGAGGTTGTTGATTTTGTTGTGTTGTTCGTCACTGTGACTGGTCAGTTTTCCGACCTGCGTTGCAATCGATTCACGTATGCCCGCCGCATGACTGGCATTATCATCTAGTAGAGCATTCAGCTGGTGTTGGTGGTCGGCAAAAACATCTTCCGACAGAAATATACTGCCATCGTTTTTGCTGTAACTGTCGAGTGCTACCTTTAATGGTTTACTATCAATGTCTCTTAGGCCATTCATTACTTCGGGTAAAGGCAGGTCAGTAATGTGGTCGAGCAGGTTGACCTGATTACGCACATGTTTTAAACGCTCACTGATTTGACTCAGTTTCTTACGGCCTTTGTTAATACGTGAGTTGACGCGCGTTGACATGAAGAAGACCAGCATTGTGATCAGCAATGATGCAATCGCGGCATTTTTAAGCGACCCAAGGTATGATGCATTCCACAGGGTTTGTTGGTTCAGCCAGTTAGAAAGCTGGATAGACATGTTACTGTCTGGCGTTTCTATGAGTAACCACCAGCCAGCACCGAGTAGTACGGTGGTAACGATCAGAGTCAGCACCAGTGCCTGCATGATGCGACGATATGATCGCTGCAGGAAGAGGTGGCGTTTTAGTCTTGAATGCTGTTTGTTTAGTGGCACGACTCCCGCATCTAGTTTAGTGCCACGTTCACCCAGTAAGGCAGCCAGTTCTGCTCTGCAGATATCTGCCTGTTGCTGCACCGGTTCAAACGCCAGCAGACGTGAATGCAGTTTTTCGGTATATTGTTTCAGCTCGCCACCTGAACGCAGTTCGGACTCCATCTCCAGCCCACTTACTGAATCACCCATCGTTGTTATTGCGTCTGTTACCGAAGACAAATGTCCTTGCCATTGCTGTATCGAAATAGTACGGCCTGCAGCTGAAAAAGAATGTACTGCATCTTGAATGACCGAACCGGTTTCCCGAATACCAGTAGAAAGCGTTTGCAAGGTACTGACTTCATTGTTGTAGGCATCGATCTGGTCAGTACATTGTTTTTTATCGTTTTCGATGATTGAAAGTTTTTCTGGTTGTGCATCCAGAGATTCAATTTTTTCACGAGTGCGGGTTTGCACCTCTTCCTTAGCTAAAAGGTTTTCGTTTTCAGCGTTGATCTCTTTTCTGAGGTCTTCGCTTACTGCCTCTATTTGCGCTGAGCCGGCAATCGCTTTGATTGTATGTTCCTGTGAAGAGGAGGAGGTGATTTCCACCTGCGCAAGATACAGTGAGTCAAGGTACTGTTCAAAATCAAAACCGCATGCATTAATGACCTGTTCTTCAACCGCCTGAGGGCCGGTGGTGAATGGCGTATCTTCACCGGTGATGAATAGTTCAGCTGAATGTGTACCCTGTTTATCGACCGAACGATTAATGGTGAAGCTATTATTGTTGATTGCGGTAAAAGTCATTTCGACTGAACAACTCGACTCACCCCATCTTATGGTACGGGTAATATTGCTATGATCGCTGGTGAATGTACGACCAAACAGGGCAAATGCGATGGTTTCGACTATTGCGGTTTTGCCTGACTCATTAGCACCGCTGACTGCAATTTTTCCTTTTTCCGGAAGATTATCTAGATCGAGTCTGGCATATTTAAGGACGTTGATGGCATGAATGGAATTAATAATCATGATTTGTAATTCTCGTTCGAAGGAGCAAGCTTGTGTAATACAAGTTTGACTGCCTGTTGATAGACATCTTTGTCAAAGTTAGTGTCTGTACCGCGCAGGCGTTTTTCTTCTGATTTTGAAAATTCCTGAAACACATCAATAGCGCTTTTACGTGTAAAACGTTTTTTGGATTTCAACCATGACAAAATAGCCATTTTTAACTCCTGTTAATTTTTGCAAGCCACAAAACAATCGGGGACAGACCACGATATTAACATTTTGTAAAAAACAATGTGGTTTCTAAATAGTGGTCTGTCCCTAATCGTTTTCCCCTAAGTAATATATTGTTGATAAAGAACAATATACGGCAACAAGGCTTTTTTATATACAACTCAACTGTTAGCAATTGTTAACTGTGACTTTAAAAAAACAATAGGGGACAGACCACGATTAAATACAGCTCCCACAGCAGGTGGGCGGTTCTCTATGGTTATTGATCTTACCAGTTCGTTGATTGACTTAAGCAGCATTGGGTATGTCATTGGGAAATTGCGATGGGCAACGGAATGGGTAGTAAATAGATAAATATTGCTATTGCTCCTCATATGGTCCACCATCTTTATTTTATTGCAAAAAATAGGGGTCAGAGAGCACCCCAAGGGTACTTCATCATATTGTTTAATCAACAATACTCAGGGCGCTATGTTTCTAATATTTTTAAAACTGTGATCTAACCCCAATTATTCGTCATGTCCATCACCTTACGTAATTCCATCGCTATGTTCGTACTGCCTTTAACGGCTATCATTGGTATAGGCTCGTTATCAGCTTTTATAATCTTTCTCTATATGGGGCCTTTCAACTGGGTAAAGCTGGATATTAGTGAAGCACAGGGGTTAATACTTAATACACTGCTTTCCCTGGCTTTTTTCCTGCAGCACAGTGGTATGGTACGAAGAGCGTTTCGTCGCCGTCTGGAAAATTTCATTCCTCCTCATTACCAGGGGTCCGTGTACACCCTGGCTTCAGGTTTTGTTCTATTTGTTTTGCTGGTCTTCTGGCAGGGTTCGGAAACAATACTGTTAGATGTGCAGGGTGTGCCTGGCATTATAATGCGAAGTTTTTTCTTCCTCTCTATCCTGGGAACATGCTGGGGGATGTGGGCTTTGCGTTCTGTTGATATGTTTGGCATGGACGCAGTTATTAAAAATCAGAGGGGCCAACAATCTGCATCCAAGCCGTTTACTGTTCTGGGACCTTACCGCTGGGTACGGCATCCTCTTTATTTATTCACCATTGTCATCTTCTGGTCCTGTCCTATCATCACCACTGACCGGTTGTTGTTAAATGTTATATGGACTATCTGGATCGTCATCGGAACCATGCTTGAAGAACGTGAACTTATCGATGACTTTGGGGATGATTATCGTGACTACCAGGCAAAGGTGCCTATGTTACTGCCACGGACTTTCCGTCCTGCTTATCCAACGGGCAATTAATGATTATAAAAAGGGGATGGAGCCCTTTAGGAAATAATAGGGGACAGACCACGATTAATCAGGTGGGCATGTCATTCAAGAAAGAATAATCGTGGTCTGTCGCCAATTTCGTGCTCGAGAGCGCTTATATTGAAAAGCAATCGACTAGCCCAGGGATGGGCGTAGATAGACCAACGCATATGTCCAGGAAGTACGGTATTAGGGTAACGCAGGACGCAGTTACCGAGGAGCAGTTGTCGAGTCTGACCCCATTGATCTTTGGTTATGCTTATCCAGGGTGTAAGATAGTCATCCGTATTTGATAAAGATACCGACATCATAATTGAACATGACAGCAGGATACCGTTGGTTATATCTTTTTTGCCTGGTGTTTGCTGGCGAGCTTATTTTTAGTTTACCGTTTCATATTACACGTTTTTTTCGCCCCACTTTTCTCGAAGTGTTTGGCTTTAGCAATGCCGAATTGGGTGATGTTTTTGCGGTCTACGGTGTTCTGGCGTTGCTGGCGTATTTTCCAGGTGGCGCTATTGCCGATCATTTTTCTGCCAGGAAATTAATGTCGTTGTCACTGCTTGCAACTGCGGCTGGTGGCGTGGTGATGGCACAGGTGCCGGGTTTCTGGGCCATGGCTATGCTGTTCGGTTACTGGGGTTTGACAACAATACTTCTGTTCTGGGCGGCGCTCATCAAGGTCACTAGAGAATGGGGTGGTGCGCTCAATCAGGGTAGTGCGTTTGGTATTCTGGATGGTGGACGTGGTTTTATCGCTGCTATGACAGCATCCGTTGCTGTATGGTTATTGGCTATATTGTTACCAGCTGACCTTGAAACACTCGCGCCTGCCGAACGCGAATATGCACTGCAGTCGGTGATTTATTTTTATAGTTTTATGACTTTGTTAGCTGCGTTACTGGTCTGGTTAATTATTCCAGATCACAAAACGAATGTAGAAGAACGCGTACCAGTATTGTTGGGTATGACTACGGTGATAAAAAAACCAGTGGTATGGTTGCAGGCCATCATTATCATTTGCGCCTATTCCGCTTATAAGGCGCTGGATAATTACGGGCTGTATGCGCAAGTTGCATTTAATATGAATGAGCTCGAAGCAGCGGAATTTGTAAAAAACGGCGCTTACCTGCGCCCGGTTGCAGCGATTATTACTGGCTTTATTGTTGATCGCTTTGTTGCTAGCCGGGTCATCGCCATTTTCTTTGCCATATTGGCGGTGAGTTATGCTTTGCTCGGTTTTGCATCTGTGCCTGGTTTTGCTATTGTTTATCTGTACACAAATATTATTATAACCTTTGTCACAGTGTTCGGGATTCGTGGCGTTTATTTTGCTTTGATAGAAGAAACTAAAATCAAAGGCAATATCACCGGTACTGCAGTCGGACTTATTTCAGTGATTGGTTTTACACCGGAAATCTATTTTGCATCTATTGCAGGACGCCTGATTGATGCAGCACCAGGCATTGCAGGGCATCAGCATGTTTTCCTGATGCTGGCGGCTTTTGCAGTAGTGGGTATTCTGGCGACGGTATTACTTGCGAAAATTAAAAAAGAATAAAACAAATTAAAGGTGACGGAGGGATTTTTCGGCAACTGCTCCTGCGTTGCTCTACTACCTACGTCCATGTAGGCAAATTTTGATCAATTACAGCATGAAAGTAATAGGGGATAGTCCGCAATTAACTCTAAACAGGATATCTATGATTAAATTTATTATGGCAGGCTTCATTGTTCTGACCCAATTATTTCCTGTTGTATCAGATGCCTCTGGTGAAGACCTGCGTTGGCGTTTTAGCGTGGAAGCAGGTCCTGTCTGGCAGAGCAGTAACGATGTGCAGATACCGGGTGACACCGGTACGCGTTTTTCACTGGCTGATCTGGCGGGTGAAGGCCCGTTTCCGTTTGTTCGTCTGGAACTTGTTTATGATATCAATACACGCCACAGCCTGCGCTTCCTGCTGGCGCCGTTTGAATACAGCGAGTCAGGCGTTCTCAGTAAAGATGTATTTTTTGTTGATCAGACTTTCAACGCTGGCCAGACAACGGAAGCAAGTTACCGTTTCAATTCCTATCGTGCGACCTGGCGCTACCTGTTTTTCCAGAATGAAAAGTGGGATTGGCGTGTCGGTATTACCACCAAGATAAGAGATGCAGAAATCTCGCTCAAACAGAGCGGCACCACTTCGAGCGATTCGAACGTAGGTATAGTGCCGTTATTGTATCTTTATGGCGAGTATCAATTGGCGGACCGTTGGCGTTTCATCATTGATTTTGATGGCCTGGCAAGCCCCCAGGGTCGCGCACTTGATCTTGGTCTGCTTGCCCGCTATGACATCAACGAGCGATGGTATGCAGGTGGTGGCTATCGGACGCTTGAGGGCGGCGCGGATAACAGCGAAGTTTATAATTTTGCCTGGTTTAATTATTTGTCGCTGTCTGCAGGTTACCGTTTCTAATTATTATTTTCTCGCAAAGCCGCAGAGCACGCAAAATAAAATATATGGGTATTGCTTTGCGTGCTCTGCGGCTTTGCGAGATTATAAAATACAAAAATGACTAACATGTATATAGAATAATAAATAATAGGGGACACGACTACATGGCAACGATTGTTGCCTACTGGTTAAATAATAATCCCTCCGTCCCCTATATTGATATTGCCTATATTGAGCTGCCTGGCGTTTGCAAAATCATCTATCGAGCTCTCAGCCTATTGGGCATCTATATCTGCAGCAACCTGTACTGCCTTTTTCTCGTCAACGAAATATAACAGGATTCCACCGCTGATAAACAGGATGCTGACGGAAAACATGGCCAACCGGGAACTGCCTGACAGCGCGGCAATAATACCGATCAATAACGGTCCTAGAACTGCTGCAAATTTACCTAGCATATTGTAAAAACCAAAAAATTCACCTGATTGAGATTTGGGGATTATCCGTGCATAAAGAGAACGACTAAGACTTTGAATGCCACCCTGTACCAGGCCGATGGCTATCGCCAGGGCATAAAATTCTTCAACGGTCTTCATTCTGTAAGCAACAATAGTGACGGCTAAATATACCGCTATCGCCAACATGATGGCGGTCTTTGCCCCGATACGTTCGCCTGCGTAACCAAATCCCAAAGCGGCAGGAAAACCAATAAATTGCGTCAAGAGCAACGCCAGCAACAGGTCTGAACCTTCAAGACCAATAGCAAGGCCATAGTCCACCGCCATCCTGACGATGGTACCGACGCCATCTATGTATAACCAATATGCCAGTAGAAAAAGTACGACCGTTTTGAGTTTATGTATTTTTTTGAAGGTATTAATCAGTTGTGTTATTCCTGAATACATAACTTGTGTCGTTGAGTATTTTTTACTGGGCTTATCTTCATGCACAAATAGCCACAGAGGAATCGAAAATACTAACCACCAGATAGAGACGGTAATAAAAGAGAAGCGAACTGCATCATTCACTGAAGCGAAACCAAACCACTCTGGCCTGCTTACCATGGCAATGTTCATTGCGAATAATATTCCTCCCCCCAGATAACCCATGGCGTAACCAAATGCTGAAACACGGTCATAATTTTTTTCTTCAGTGATATCAGTCAGCAATGCGTCATTGAATACGATGCTGCCTGAAAATCCGATAGAGGCTAATACAAAAAAGCTAATCGCTAATAACCATGAATTCTGTTCAACAAAATACAGGCCGAGCGTCATCGAAATGCCCAGAAATGAAAACACAACAAGCAAACGTTTTTTCAGGTTACCTGCATCCGCAATAGCGCCTAATGCTGGTGCCAGCATAACGATAACCATACTGGCTAGCGCATTGGCTGCGCCAAGTTGAAAGGTACTTTCGGTAACCGTATTCTGTGCTGACCAAAACTGCTTGAAAAATAACGGGAAAAAGCCAGCTAACACTATGGTGGCAAAAGCTGAATTGGCCCAGTCGTAGATCGCCCAGGAAAGGATTTGTTTATTTTTGTAAATACTCACGACCAGGTCAGTATAATAAAATAATAGGGGACAGACCCCAATTAATTCCCGATGAATTCAATATTAGAAGGTAAAGAATAAAAGGAGTCGGTGTCAAATTATAATACTAAACAATTCTTGTTTGTCATCGACCGCTTTATTTAAAGCCAATTAAAGCACTCAGAGCCCTTTATGTTTTAAGTTATTTCACTCAAGATACAACTGATGCTGAATAATAAAAGGGGACGGAGGGATTTTTCGGCAACTGCTCCTCGGCAATTGCTCCTCGGTAACTGCGTCCTGCGTTACCCTAATACCGTACGTCCTGTACATATGCATTGCCCTAATACCGTCCATCCATGGACATATGCGTTGCTCTCGGTCTTTGTTCCAGACTCGACTCTACCGATTCCATCCTTGGAATCGTACTGCCTACACTGACCTCCATGGATGGAGGAAATGCATAAAGATTGTTGGGAAAGCTTCCGCATCCTGCTCATGCCCCTTACCTACATCCATGTAGGCAACAATCTATGCCATGTAGGGTAATATTGATTGATATGAATGAGAATGGATTACCACGTTTTGCTCGCTATCACAGAGACCCTTAATGCATAGGTTATTGCTCAATCGCGAAATCTATGAAGAAGTGATCCAGGTGCGCCTGCCACAGGCCCGGCAGTTCATCTGGATCGTCACCGCCGATATCAAGGATATGTACGTCGAAGCCTGGGGCGGTTTCGTGCCGCTGCTGGAACTGCTGGCGGACAAGGTTTCGCAGGGTGTCGCGGTGCGTCTCATCCATGCCAAGGAGCCGGGGCCACGATTCCGTGAAGATTTCGATCGCTTCGACGAACTGGTGGAGAGTGAGCTGTTCGAGCGTATCTTGTGCCCGAGGGTACATACCAAGGCCATCATCATCGACAACGTCATGGCCTTCGTCGGCTCGCCACCGGCGCCGGACTCGCAGCAAGCATGAAGACAAGCGCAATTTCGAGGCTGGCTTCCTGTTCGATGAGCCGGCGGATATCCAGAAGCTGGTAAGCTGGTGGACGATGACCGGGTGAATATTGCCAGTCTTGCCGGCGCAGGCAGTATTGCCCGGACCCGATCGATAGTATTTAGAATCTGAAATAACAGGAATATTCAGGGTCAGATATTTAGCGTCAGAGTAAAATTAAACGCGTCGCGCAACAAATGGGGAATCATTCGTCATATGTCACCGAACCCTTTATCAACCTAACTTCCTATCGACTAATCCAGAATCTGTTCCAGTCTGTCCATGCCATCGATCACACGCCAGCTGCCGCCACCTTCTTCGATACGACGTTGCCAGTCTTCCACTCGTTCATATATTCGCGTGGATCGACGTTGTCGTTACTGGCAGCTTGGTCACATTTAGCGCAACCACGTTGACGCCCTGCAGTTGAAAATGGTATATCACGCACATAACCTTTCGGCAACTCTCTTTCAGGTCAGAGTAGATCAGGATGGTTTTATTGCCGGAGCCTTTTTCATTCAGGTATTCAACTGCCTGTAACAGACCGCCGGTGATGTCAGCGAAGCGTGCGGGTTTCACCTCTTTTACAAACGCATCCATGTCATCACGGAAGTGCCGTTTTTGTTTGTTGGCTTCACTGGGGGCGATCATTAAAGGTTACCTTGGCAATGATATCTTTCTCGCTGAAACTGCCGGTATCTATACGGGCAACGGCCAGTGAGTCACTGGGTTCCATCTTGACCAGTAATACATTGACGACTGTTCAGCGCTGCTCAGTTCTTCAGTATAGGTGCCCGAGGTATCAAGCAACAGGTAAACACCGCTGTTCGTTGGCCCACTATCTGAACAGGCAGAGAGCATGGCCAGGCTGGCTACAACGGGTGCCAGTAATATTTTATTTAATGTTTTCATGATACGGTCTCCGTGAAAGCACCATGGATATGGTGTGAGGCTGTTTTGTTTTTGTGCCCGTTTGAAGGCAAACGTTTGATGATGGGTGTTCTCCAGCCACAGTGGGCCAAAGATGAGCAGGTCATAGAGGTTGACCAGCGTTTTACCGGCATAGCGCATTACATTACCTGTCAGGCGCAAAAGAACGTGAGCGTGCGCAGTACACCTGCTGCCAGGATACCCAGTACGGTACGTGTGGAATGGACGAGGTCTCTAGTGGAATAGCAACAAAAACCAGGGCAAACGGCAGGATAAATCCCATACCCATCTGCGCTGCTGTTGTTATCCAGGCGACATCCGAGCCAGCGATCATACTTGCTGCATCGCCACGTAACATGGCACTGGTGGCCAGTTCGTTCTGCATCAAGATCTCACGCATGAAGGCGAGGCCGGCTTCGACACTGGCTAATACGAACAGAAACCGAAGGTGATCCAGATCATACGTACGCGCAGCTTGTCATTCAGTGCGCCTATTACCGGAAACAAACGTGTGATACGCAGCGACTCCATCAGGAACAGTCCCATCATAACTCCACCAGAATGATAACGATCGCCGATATCTCAGATACTTTAAAACCAGCGATAAAGTTCTGTCCACCTACCATCTCTGCCATCGGGCGAGCGATAAGGGTAAAGTTAACCATGGCGCCACCGATAGCAATGCTCAGTACAAATGCCGATATAAACGGCTGATAGAGACGAAGACAGTACACGCAAAGCTCTGTCGCTGCCTTTGTTGATCTGTTCGTACTCGTCCATATAACGACTGATCTTGCTAGCACGTTCGATGACGCTGGAGATGTTTTGATCGACATCTCCCAGCACTTTCTTCACCGAGCGCCAGTGTGGCATCATGTGTTTGAGTACGCCGTGGCGTTCCATACAGGCACGACGGTGTGCTTTTATCGCCTTGTCCTGTGCTTTTAGCATCGACTTGTGGATATCCTTGAGGATACTGGCCACCATGGCGTCACCGTCGCCGTCGATCTTCGCTACAGACTCGACTGCCTTGCTTCCAGCCTGGTGGGTCTGGTGGTACTTCGGTGCTCTGCTTGTAATTCTCATCGATAAGTACGATGCGTTCGCTCAGTTTGCGTTGTAGAGCAGGGTACTGTGCCAGGTCATTTACCACCGTATTCTCGACGCGCAACAAATTCACGTTGTCGATCAGGCGTTCGCTGGCTTCGCGGCCAGCTTCCAGTAATACTTCACGATTGCGTGCCTGTAGATGTTGTTCTGCCGTTTTAACAGAATTAGCCGCCAGGCGCATCGCATTATGAATCACTTCACTGAAAGCCAGTATGTATTTACGCATAGGCAAAACGTGCAAAAGACAGAAGATTGCAGAGATGACAAAAAACCAGATCAAACCGGCAAACACCGGATTGGGCACAATTAAAAAAAGTTCTGAAATAGACATATAACCTCCGAGCCGGTTTTGAACCGGTTAAATAGATGGAGAAGACCAGATGGTCAGGTTAATTTTTTATTTAGGACAATTGGTAATCAGAATGATTGAGTTCAGTGTAACACCAGGATAAGCAAAGTCTTGCTTGAAACTGTCTAGATTTCGACAAATGAGAAACGTATCACACTTATCGTTAGTGCGATGGGTAAGGTTATGAAAACAATGGAATTAACCATATAAAAAAATTGATTTTTACATGCTTAAAGGTAAAACATTGCAATAAACATGTTGAAGTTGTGATGCAGTTGGCAATAAGAGACCAATGAATAATCGGGGTCAGTCCATAAATTAAAGGGGTCAGAGCCCTTCAATTCTGTTAACAATGTTTAACATTTAAAAATAGACCTTTTGCCTAATATCAGGATAATGGAGTAAGTGGGTATTTATAAGCAGCCTATATATGTATTTTAAATGAGACAAAATAACACTATAGATTATCGTGAAAACTAAGATAACTTTAATTATCGCCGTTGTTATAAACCTGGTCTGCCTCTGTTTTTCCGGATTGATCATGGCAAATCAGCACGGCAACGGTATACAACCCTATAGTGATCACGATATTGATACCGCCTCTCTCGCCAGCTTATACCCTCATATTTCTGATTATCTCTGGATAGACAAGCAGCAACCTACAGCTCAGGCAATAGTTGCGCTGGAATTTATTGCCGATTCCAGCCAGCCATGGTTTAAATCCCAACGATTATCACCTCAAATTCATCCAGCAACTTGAACCGGAACTCAACGAATCTGAAGCACACCTGTTCGACCTTATATTGAGTGATGGCCTGTTAAAACTAATACGTGATATGTCGGCAGGAAGACTGGACCCTAATGTTGTTGATCCTAAATGGTCGATTCCTCGTGTATCATTTAATGCCACCGCATTTCTGGAACAGGCATTGTCAACAAATAACTTTAAAGCCAGCTTGAGTTCACTTATTCCCGGTTCGCAGCTATACCTGCAATTAAAAGCAGCTGCGGTACGTTATCAAAATTATGTTGAGCTCGGTGGCTGGCGCAAAATCCCTGCCACACCCGAGCTGCGAGCAGGCGATGAGCATATCAATATATCCGCTATTCGCGACAGGCTGTCTTTTGAGGACGAAAGCATTAACCCGCCCCGGCCCAGTAAACGTGATTATTATGATAAGGAACTGCAACAGCTTATAAAGCAGTTCCAGCGACGCCACGGTTTGAACGCTCGACGGCATTATTGGCCCCGCAACCATTCGTGCTATGAATGTCTCGGCAGCAGATCGTTTACAACAAATAAACATCAACCTGGAGCGACTACGCTGGTTACCCGATGACCTCGGTGATCGTTATATTATGGTGAATCTGGCGAACTATCGCTTGACCGCCATAGAAGATGATGACGTAAAACTGGACATGCGTGTAATCGTCGGTAAAACAAAACGTTCAACGCCCAGCTTTAGCAGTCTGATGACGCATGTTGTACTCAATCCTAAATGGTATGTACCTAATAAACTGGCACGCAAGGATTGACTGCCCAAACAACAAGCCAGCCCT